>NZ_JBIARX010000003.1:0-502468 GCF_042890265.1 Streptomyces sp. NPDC002209
ACTGGGCGGTCAAGGCCAAGCTCATCGAGCAGCCCGACCTCGCCGGCATCTACGACCTGACGCTCCTGAACAAGGTCCTCAAGGCCGCCGGCAAGTCCGAGGTCTCCGACGCCGGCCTCGGCGCCAAGTAACCCCGTAGTCCAGCTATCCCAGGAGGTG
Organism: Streptomyces sp. NPDC002209; assembly: GCF_042890265.1. Lineage (NCBI taxonomy): Bacteria > Bacillati > Actinomycetota > Actinomycetes > Kitasatosporales > Streptomycetaceae > Streptomyces > Streptomyces sp. NPDC002209. The sequence goes on from NZ_JBIARX010000003.1 coordinate 160, forward strand.
ACGACCATGGCCACCACACTCGCCAAGGCTGCCGAGGGCGCGGTTGCGGAGCAGACGCACGCCGCCCGCATCGCGCACGTCTCGAAGTCCTTCTCCGGCCCGGCCGGATCGCAGCTCGTCCTGGACGACATCAGCCTCGATGTCGCGCCCGGCGAGTTCGTCACCATCCTGGGGGCCTCGGGATGCGGGAAGTCCACCCTGCTCAACCTGGTCGCCGGACTCGACAAGCCCAGCGCGGGCACCATCGAGACCGCCGGCCGGCCCGCCCTGATGTTCCAGGAGCACGCCCTCTTCCCGTGGCTCACCGCGGGCAAGAACATCGAACTCGCCCTGCGCCTGCGCGGGGTGGCCAAAGCCGACCGCAAGCCGGAGGCCGAACGCCTGCTGGAACTGGTCCGCCTCGGCGGCGCACACGGCAAGCGCGTCCACGAGCTGTCCGGCGGCATGCGCCAGCGCGTGGCCCTGGCCCGGGCGCTCGCCCAGGACAGCCGACTGCTGCTGATGGACGAGCCGTTCGCGGCCCTGGACGCCATCACCCGCGACGTCCTGCACGGCGAACTCACCCGCATCTGGGCCGAGACGGACGTCTCCGTCCTCTTCGTCACCCACAACGTGCGTGAGGCCGTCCGTCTCGCCCAGCGCGTGGTCCTGCTCTCCTCACGGCCCGGCCGGGTCGCCAAGGAATGGACCGTGGACATCCCGCAACCCCGCCGCATCGAGGACGCCGACGTCGCGGAACTGTCCGTCGAGATCACTGAACACCTGCGTGGGGAGATCCGCCGCCATGGCCAGCACTGACACGAAGGCGAAGACGGACGACCTGGCCGGTCTGGAAGCCGGCCTGGACGCCCTCGACGCCGTCCAGACCCACCGCACCCCCGCCCGCGAGGTCCTCGTCAAGAAGGTCCTGCCGCCGTTCATCGCCGTGGGCCTGGTCCTGCTGGTGTGGCAGGTCCTCGTCGCGGCGAAGGTCACCGACCCGACCAAGCTGCCCCCGCTGTCCGCAGTCTGGGACAGCCTGTCCGACATGTGGCTCAAGGGCACCCTGCTGGAAGTCGTCTGGACCAGCGTCTCCCGCGGCCTGCTCGGCTTCCTCCTCGCCCTCGCCATCGGCACCCCGCTCGGCCTCCTCGTCGCCCGCGTCAAGTTCGTCCGCGCCGCGATCGGCCCCATCCTCCAAGGCCTGCAGTCCCTGCCCTCGGTCGCCTGGGTACCCCCGGCCGTCCTCTGGTTCGGCCTCAACGACGCCATGATGTACACGGTGATCCTGCTCGGCGCGGTCCCCTCGATCGCCAACGGCCTCGTCTCCGGCATCGACCAGATCCCCCCGCTCCACCTGCGCGCCGGCCGCACCCTCGGCGCCACCGGCCTGCGCGGCGCCCGCCACGTCGTCATGCCCGCCGCCCTGCCCGGCTACCTCGCCGGCCTCAAGCAGGGCTGGGCCTTCTCCTGGCGCTCCCTCATGGCCGCCGAGATCATCGCCAGCTCCCCCGACCTCGGCCTCGGCCTCGGCCAGCTCCTCGAGAACGGCCGCAACAACATCGACCTGCCCGGCGTGTTCCTCGCGATCATCCTCATCCTCGTCGTCGGCATCGCCATCGACCTGCTCATCTTCAGCCCCGTCGAGCGCTACGTCCTGCGCAGCCGCGGCCTGCTGGTCAAGGGCTGACCGGCATGTACCCCGTCCTGCTGGTCATAGCCCACGGCAGCCGCGACCCGCGGCACGCGGCGACCGTGCACGCCCTCACCCGGCGGGTGCGGGCGCTGCGGCCCGGACTGCGGGTGGAGACGGCGTTCCTGGACTTCAACGCCCCGCGCGTCGACCAGGTCCTGTCCGCCCTCCACGCCGAAGGCGTCCGCGACGTGGTGGCCCTGCCGCTGCTGCTGACGCGGGCCTTCCACGCCAAGGCGGACATCCCGGCGGTGCTGTCGGAGTCCGCCACCCGGCAGCCGGGCCTCTCGGTCCGGCTCGCCGAGGTCCTCGGCCCCTCGCCGCTGCTCGTCTCGGCCCTCGAACGCCGTCTGTTCGAGGCCGGCCTCGACCCGGCGGACCGCGCCACCACCGGTGTGGTGCTCGCGTCCGCCGGTTCCTCGGACCCGGAGGCGATCGCAGTGATCGCTGAAATCGCGCGGGAGTGGCGGCACACCGGTTGGTGCGCCGTGCGGCCTGCGTTCGCCTCCGCTGCTCTGCCCCGTACGGAGGACGCCGTACGGGCGCTGCGCGCGCAGGGCGTGCGCCGGGTGGCGGTGGCCCCGTACGTCATCGCCCCCGGGCGCCTCCCGGACCGGATCGCGGCCGGCGCCGCCGACTCCGGCGCGGACGTCGTCTCCGCCGTCCTCGGCGCGGCCCCGGAACTGGCCCGTCTCCTCCTGCACCGCTACGACGCGGCCGCGTCGGTCCCGTCCCGCCTCCCGGCCCTGACGGCCTGAAGGCCTGAAGGCCGTCGACGGCGGAGCGGACCTTGCGGCGGCTACGCGCGGGCCGTGGCCTCGTCGGCCAGGGAGGTCAGGTCCTCGATGGACATCGCGCCCGGCGGGAGGCCCTCGCGGGCGAAGATGTTCGCCGCGTGGCGCAGGGTGTCGTTCACCGGGGTCGGGATCCCGTGGAGGCGCCCCAGCAGGGTGATCTCGCCGTTCAGGTAGTCCGCCTCGATCGAGCCCGTGCCGCGCCGCAGCGACTGCCAGGAGGAGCCGCCCCGCAGGCCGGGCGGCTGGTCGACCTTGCCGTCACGGGCCGCCGACTGTTCCGCGTCCGAGGCGTACGCGATCCCCGCCGCGTCGAGCGCCGCCCTGGCCTCCCGCTGCGCCCGCTGCAGCAGCGCCGCCTTCGCCGGGCCGGGCTCCGGCCCGGTCGTCGCCTGGATCGCGTTGCCCAGGTTGCCCAGCAGCTTGGCGTACTTCCACCGCATCACGTCCTCGACGACCGGCGCCTCGAAGCCGGCCTTCTCCAGGTCGGCCGCGATCCGCCGGGCCCGCGCGTCCGCGCCCCCGGCGGCCAGTCCGATGTGCAGGATGCCCGTCAGCGGCGTGCACAGCGCGGACACCACCCCCGGTTCCAGGAACGTGGCGGGCAGCCATACGCAGACCCCGTACACGCGCGCGAAACGGCGCAGCGCCAGCCGCTCGCTCTCCACCCCGTTCTGCGCGCACAGCACCGGCAGCCGCTGGGCCGCCGTGCCGCCGCCCGCCACCTCCGCGTCGCCCCACGCGTCGAGCGCGGCGATAGCGTCCTGGGTCTTCACGGTCAGCAGCAGTACGTCGTCCGGCTGCAGTTCACCCAGTTCCGCCGGGCCCGTGACCACGGGGATCCGGTGGACCCGGGCCCCGTCCGCCGTCGTGAGCCGCAGCCCGTCCGCCGTGAGGGCCTGCGCGTGGGCGCCGCGCGCGACGAGCACGACCTGCGCGCCCGTTTCCGCCAGCCGTCCGCCGATGGTCGCGCCGATCGCGCCGGCGCCGATGATGATGTAACGCATGGCCAGGAGCCTGGCACATCCGGCGTCCTGAGTTACCGTCGGGGCATGGTGGACGACATGTTCCTTCTCGGCGGCGATCTCCCCGTACGACGGCTCGGCCTCGGCACGGGCGGTCTGGTCGGACCGGGCTACTGGGGCCCGCGAGGCAGCCGCGCCGAGGCCCGGGCCCTGCTGCACACCGCCGTCGACCGCGGGGTCGGGTTCCTCGACACCGCCGACAACTACGGCCCCGACCTGGCCGAGGAGCTGATCGCCGAGGCCCTCCACCCGTACGGGGAGCAGCTCGTCGTCGCCACGAAGGGCGGGGTGGTGCGCACCGGCCCCGACCGGTGGCATCTCGCCGGGCGTCCCGAGCAGCTGCGGGCGATGTGCGAGGCGAGCATGCGGCGGCTGCGGGTGGAGTGCATCGACCTCTACCAGCTGCACCGCTTCGATCCCTCGGTCCCGATGGCCGAACAGCTGGGAGCGCTCGCCGGGTTGCGGGAAGAGGGCAAGATCCGGCACATCGGGCTGGACACGGTCACCGCCGGACAGCTGCGCGAGGCGCTGGAGCTCGTCCCGGTCGCCGCCGTCCAGAACCCGTACAACCTGCTGGACCGGTCCTCGGCGGAGGTGCTCGCGCTGTGCGAGGCGCGGGGGATCGCCTTCCTCCCGTACTACCCCCTGGGCAGTGGCACCCTGACCCGCGAGAGCGCGGCCGCGGTGACCGCCGTGGCCGCCGAGCACCGCGCGGGCCCGGGGCAGATCGCGCTGGCCTGGCTGCTGCACCGGTCGCCGGTGCTGTGTCCCATGCCGGGCACCGGATCCCCCGCCCACCTGGCCGAAAACATTGACGCGGCAACCATCCACCTGACGCCCCAGGAGCTGGCCGTCCTCGACGCGCTCGGCCAGTAGCCCGGCCGTAGGCTGGAAGTACACGCACGGAGCGGGGAGCCCCGGTCTGTTTGCGTCCATTTCAACCATCTCGGGGGCCGGAATCTTCTCGGCGGGGCTTCTCTCGCCTGAACTCCTTGCCTGAAGGGAGCCCCTGATGGCTGTCAAGAAGCGCACGTCCGCCAGGCCCGCGAACGGCCAGGACGAACTGATCACCTCGCTCAAGCAATTCATCCGTACCCGCGGGTCGAGCTACCTCAGCGACCCGAACGTGTCCTCGATCGGCATCGGCTACAAGGAGAAGAACGGGAAGCGGAGCAAGGAACTGGCACTGCAGTTCACGGTGGACAAGAAGGTCCGGCCGGAGGGCGTACGCGACGTGGGGAGCGTCGAGATACCCGCGGTCATCGACATAGGCGGCGGCGTCAAGGTGCCGACGGACGTCGTGCAGCGCAGCTACAAACCGCACTTCCTCGTGGTGCCCGAGGCCCAGACGCCCGAGCGGCAGAAGCGCGTCGACCCGGTCCGTCCCGGGGTGAGCGTCGGCAACGTCAAGGTGAGCGCCGGCACCCTCGGCTGCATCGTCTTCGACAAGAACGACGGCTCCACCTGTGTCCTGAGCAACTGGCACGTGCTGAACGGCCGCAAGGGCGTGCCGGGCGACGAGGTCGTGCAGCCCGGGACCGCCGACGACAGCCGCATCGCCCTGAACCGGCTGGGCACGCTCAAGCGCTCCCACCTCGGCCAGGCCGGCGACTGCGCCGTCGCCGGCATCACGGAACGCGACTTCGACACGGCCATCCTCGACCTCGGGGTCACGCCGACGAAGCTGGGCGAGCCGCAGATCGACGACAAGGTCGTCAAGAGCGGGCGGACCACCGGTGTCACGCACGGGGTGGTGACGCGGCCGTTCGCCAAGGTGAGCATCAACTACGGGCCGCCGGTCGGCGTGCGCGAGATCGAGTGCTTCGAGATAGGCCCCGACCCCGGCCACCCGGCGGACGGCGACGAGATCAGCCTGCCCGGCGACTCCGGTTCGGCCTGGCTGTTCAAGGCGCGCACCGGCAGGCCGACCGACGTACTGGCCGGTCTGCACTTCGGCGGCGAGAGCGACGCGGACCCCGAGGACCGGGCGCTGGCCTGCTTCCCCCACGCGGTCTTCGAGGAACTGAAGATCACCCTCCAGGCGCCGGCCCGCGATTCGCTGGAGGCCGTGACCGGGTACGACCCGGGCTTCCTCATGGTGCCGATACCCACCCCGCAGCTGGGAGCGGCCGTCAAGGCGGATGCCGTGCAGCTCTCCGGGACCGAGGTCATCCCGTACACCCACTTCTCGCTGGCGCTGAACGGGAAGCGGCGGTTCGCGTTCTGGGTGGCCTGGAACATCGACGGCGGCGCCATCAAGAAGATCGACCGCACCGGGATCGAGTTCAAGAAGGATCCGCGGCTGCCGGCCGACGTCCAGGTCGGCAACGAGATCTACAAGGGCAACCGGCTCGACCGGGGCCACATCGCGCGCCGCGCCGACCTGATCTGGGGGCCGATGCCCGAGGCGGACCGCGCCAACACCGACTCGTTCTTCTACACCAACATCACCCCGCAGATGGACGACTTCAACCAGAGCGCGAAGGCCGGCATCTGGGGTGAGCTGGAGAACGCCCTGTTCGAGGAGGTCGAGGTCGAGGGCCTGAGGGTCAGCGTGTTCGGCGGGCCGGTGTTCCAGGACGACGACCGCGTCTTCAGGGGCGTGCAGCTTCCGCGCGAGTTCTGGAAGCTGCTCGTGTACGGCGAGAAGGGCACCCTCAAGGCCAAGGCGTTCCTGCTGACCCAGAACCTGGTCCTGGCGGAGGTCCTGGAGCTGGACGAGTTCCGGGTGTTCCAGGTCAAGCTGACCGAGGTCCAGAAGCGGACGGGCCTGAAGTTGCCCGCCGCGCTGCTCCAGGCGGACACGCTGGTGGTCCCGGAGGCCGTGGAGGACCGCAGTCCGCTGGAGGGCCTGGCCGACATCGACTGGGGCTGAGCGGCTTCGAGGCCGCTCAGCGGGCGTCCTCCGTCAGCTCGACGAGCTTGGCGACGGTGTTCCAGTTGCGGGTCGTCGCGTCGATGCCCTTGAACACGGCGGGCTTGGCGAGGGCCTCGGCCAGTTTGGAGCGGCCCAGCCCGTTCGGGGCGTAGAGGTAGACGACCCGGTCGCCGATCCGGTACTCCTCCGGGAGGTAGGCGGGCCCGTCGATCGGGGCGAACCGCTCCTCGGCCGGCTGTTCGGAGAGGAAGGTCGCGTGCAGCTGCCTGCCCTCCAGCTCGGCGGCAGGGAAGGGGCAGGCCTCGGCGACGGCGCGCAGGTAGCCGCCGTCGACCACCAGGCAGCGCACCGTGAAGCCGAAGTGCGCCTCGATGGCCCGCTCCAGCTCGCGGGCCAGGGCGGCCGTGTCGTTCTCCGTACTGGCGAAGACGGCGTTTCCGCTCTGGAGGTACGTCTGCACGTCGGTGTGGCCGAGGCCCGCCAGGATCTCGCGCAGCTCGGCCATCGGGACCTTCTTGGCCCCGCCGACGTTGATTCCGCGCAGCAGGGCCGCGTACTTCTTCGGGGCCTTCGTGGTCTTCGTGGTCTTCGTGGTCATGACCGAACGATAGGACTGCGCACCGACAGGGCGGCCAGTTCGGCCTCGACGAGGTCGGCGGCCCGTCGCGTGCCGCCCTCGGTGGCCATCTGCGCACGGACGGCCCCGGCCCGGGCGGCGACCTCGGGATCCTCGACGAGCGCGAGGACGGCGGCCCGCAGGGTCGCGGCGTCGGCCTCCTCCATCGGGACGTGTCGGGCGACGCCGAGTCCCTGGAGCACGTCGGCGTTGCCGAACTGGTCGGCGGCCTGCGGGACGGCGACCATCGGGGTGCCGGTGGCGAGGCCCTCCTGGCTGCCGCCGGCGCCCGCGTGGGTGATGAAGGCGTCGGCCCGGTGCAGGATGTCCAGCTGGGGAACCCAGCGGTGGACCTCGACGTTGGCGGGGACGGTGCCCAGTTCGGCCTCGTCGGTGTACTTGCCGATCTGGAGGACGACGTGCCAGTCGGGCAGGTCCCCGAAGGCTTCGATGCAGGCGCGGTAGAAGGCGGGCTGCTTGGTGAAGGTGGAGCCGAGGGAGACCAGCAGCACCTTCTTCCCCTCTGCTGCCGCCGGGCGCTCCCAGGTGCCCTGCTCGGCGCTGCGGTCGCCCTGACAGGCGCCGACGAAGGTGTGGACGGACTCGTCGACGCGGTCGGCGTGGGGCTGGAGGGCGCGGGGGATGAGGACGATGCTGCGGCGCGGCCGGCCGACGAAGGGGTCGCTGTCCTCTTCGATGCCGTTCTCGTCGAGCCAGGCGCGGAAGCGGGCGTAGTACGCCTGCCCGCGCTCGGAGGCGCGCAGTCCGGCCGTCATCGGCTCGCCGACCTCCTCCTCGTACCCGGTCCAGGCGACCAGGTTCGGGGAGAGGGAGACGGCGGGGACGCCCCAGCGGTGGGCGAGGACCCGCGCCGGGTAGGAGGTGATGTCGTGGAGGACCAGGTCGGGCTCGTCGCCCTCGAAGGCGGCGGCGAGCTGCGGCAGGGCCTGGACGGCGTCGTCCAGGAACGGCTCGATGCTGTCGATGAGCTCCGTGCCCCAGGCCTCGGGTTCGTCGTCGGTGGGGAGGACGGAGTGCCAGATCACCGGTGTGGCGCCGGTCTCCGCGATCTTCTCGGCGAAGGAGGCGGGGATGGCGTAGCTGACGCGGTGGCCGCGGGCGACGAGTTCCCGGATCACTTCGATGCTCGGGTTCACGTGCCCGTGGGCGGCGATGGAGAACATGGCGATGTGTGCGGGCTTGGCTGAGGTCATGCATCGACCCTAACGAGACGATACGTCTCGTGCAACGGAGATATCCGGCCGCCGGGCGGGGAACCGGTGAGGGTGAAATGCAAGACTTGGCGGATTCGCGGTGATCCGGATGTGGAGAGGCGGCATGGACGAAGCGCAGGCCAGAGGTGTGCTGGTGGCGGCGGGGCTCACGGGGCCGGCCGTCCTGCTGGCGCTGGGTGAGAACGCGGTCTTCGCGGCCGGCGAGCTGGTGGTGAAGGTCGGCCGGGAGGCGGGGCTGCTGGAGCGGGCCGAGCGGGAGCTCGCCGTGGCGGGCTGGCTCGAGGAGGCCGGGATCCCGGCGGTGCGTGCCGCCGAGCCGAAGCCGCGGCTGGTGGCGGGGCACCCGGTGACCCTGTGGCACCGCCTCGCGGACGCGGTCCGGCCGGCCGCTCCGGAGGACCTGGCGGCGCTGCTGCGGCAGATCCACGCCCTCCCGGCGGCGCCGTTCGCGCTGCCCGCGCGGGACCTGCTGGGCGGGGTCGAGCGCTGGCTGCGGCTGGCCGGCGAGGCCGTCGACCCGGCCGACGCGGCGTACCTGCGGGCCCGGCGCGATGCGTACGCCGGCGAGGTGGCCGCGCTCACCCCGCACCTGCCGCCGGGCCCGATCCACGGCGACGCCCTCCCCCGCAACGTGCACGTGGGCCCGGACGGGCCGGTCCTGGTGGACCTGGAGACCGTCTCGGCCGATCTGCGCGAGCACGACCTGGTGGTGATGGCCCTCTCCCGCGACCGGTACGGGCTGCCGCCGGAGTCGTACGAGGCCTTCACGGCGGCGTACGGATGGGACGTGCGCGACTGGGCGGGCTGCGCGGTGCTGCGGGGCGCCCGCGAGACGGCCAGCTGCGCCTGGGTCGCCCAGCACGCCCCGACGAACCCGAAGGCGCTGGCCGAATTCCGCCGCCGGGTGGCCTCCCTGCGCGACGGCGACCCGGAAATGCGCTGGCACGCCTTCTAGAGCGCCGCTGCCCGGCTTCGACCGGGCCTCCCCCGCCGGGATGACGATGACCGATCCGCTCCACGGCCCAATCCGCGGCGGACGCGGCCGGGGCGGCGGGCGTGGCGTGGCGTCAGGGTTTGTGCGGGTTGTCGGGTGATGATGGCGCGGTGCGACTTGATCACGTGTCCTATGCGGTGGCCCGCGACAGCTTCGTCTCGACCGTCCAGTGGATCGGATCGGCCCTCGGCGGCGGGTTCGTCGACGGGGGCGTGCACCCGCGATTCGGCACCCGCAATTTCATTCTCCCGCTGAGCGGCGGCACCTACGTCGAGGTCGTCACCACACTCGACCACCCCGCCGCCGACCGCGCACCCTTCGGCCAGGCGGTCGCGCGCCGCGCCGCCGAGGGCGGCGGCTGGCTCGGCTGGGTGGTCTCCGTCGACGACATCTCCCCGGTCGAGGCCCGCCTCGGGCGCACCTCGGCCGAGGGCCACCGTGTCCGCCCCGACGGGTTCGACCTGAGGTGGAAACAGATCGGCCTGCTGGAACTGATGGAGGACCCCCAACTGCCCTACTTCCTCCAGTGGCTGGTCCCCGTCGAGGAGCGCCCGAGCGCCGACCCGCGCACCTCCACCACCATCCACGGGGTCTCCATCGCCGGCGACGGCGCCTCGATCGCCGAATTCCTCGGCGAACCGGCCGACCACCCCCTCGACCAGATCGACGTCACCTGGGTCGAGGACGAGGAACCGGGCCTGGTCTCGGTCGAGTTCGCCACCGCCCGCGGTCCGGTCACGATCTGACCAGGGCCCGACCGCCCCGCGGGAGCCGCCGGTAGGTCGTGTCGTCAACGAGTGGCTGTGACCGGCGGTCATGCCAGACCGGCCAGGACGGCGCGTGGGCGTCAGGAACCCGTCGCGGCCCGGTCGGACTCGCTGCGAAGAACGCAGAATTCGTTGCCTTCGGGGTCGGCAAGGACTGCCCAGCCGGAGCCGTCGGGATTGCGGTGATCGGCGACCAGGGTGGCACCGAGGCCGAGCAGCCGTTCCACCTCCTGCTCACGCGACGTCTCGGGGCGCAAACACAGGTGGATCCGGTTCTTGACCGCCTTGGGCTCGGGCACCTGGTTGAAGTACAGCACCGGGCCCTCCGCCAGCAGCACCTGAGTCTCCCGGTCGCCCGGTTTGTCCTCCGGATGCAGTGGACGGCCCGTCACCCCGCTCCAGAACCGGGCCAGCCCGTAGGCATCCGCACAGTCAATCGCCACGTTCTGCAATACCGAAACCATGCGCGCGAGCCTTCCTCACTTCCCCTCCGAACGCCACCGGGTTGCGCCCGGCACCCCGGCCGAGCCGGCCGGTCAGGTACCAGGGGCCGTCGACGAGCACCGCCCGGAGCGGGGCGCGGGCCGCGCGCAGTGGCCCGCGCAGCCCTCAGGCCGAGGCCGGCAGCAGGCTCCGCAGCGGCCACGCCGTGTCGATCACCGCGTCCGGGGTGCCCTGCCGGCGCAGGTAGGACTGGAAGTCGCGGGCCCAGCGCTCGTGCCAGCCGCCCTGCCGGGTGTGCAGGTCGGCCGGGGTGAGCGCCGCCACCTCCGGGTGGCGGGCGGCTATCGCGCGAGCCACCTGCACCGCGGCCAGCGCGTCCGCGCCCGCGTCGTGCGCGGCGTCCAGGGTCACCCCGTACACCCCGCACACCGCCTCCAGGGTCCGCTTGCCGCGCCGGTAGCGGTCCACGGCCCGGTCGATGGTCAGCGGGTCCACCACCGGCCCGGTCTGCTGGGCCCCGCCCAGCCGGTCGGCCAGCGAGGGCAGCCCGTGCCGGGCCAACTCGGCCGTCAGCAGGGTCAGGTCGAAGGCCGCGTTGTACGCGACGACCACCGCGCCCCGCCGCCAGTGCCCGACCAGCGCCTGCGCGACCTCGTCCGCGACCTCCCGCGCCGGGCGGCCCTCCGCCACCGCGCGCTCCGTGCTGATCCCGTGGATCGCCGAGGCGCCCTCGGGGATCGGTATCCCCGGGTCCGCGAGCCAGCCGCGCCGTTCGCGCACCTCGCCCGCCCGCACCTCGACCACCGCCGCCGTCACGATCCGCGACTCCCCCGGCTCCGTGCCGGTCGTCTCCAGGTCGAATCCGATCAGCACACCGCCGTGCCAGTTCCCCGTGCCGCGCCAGTTCTCCACCCCGTGCCCCTCCCCCGTACTCCCCGTGCACCCCGTACACCTTCGGTCAACGACTTTCAGCCTGCCACGGGGCACTGACAGTCACGACACCGGGCGGGAGTCCTGCCAGATCGACTCGAATTCCTCCCGGTACGTCGGGAACAGCCCGTGCTCCGCGTCCCGCGAGGAACCGCGGGCCCCGCCGCCCCGCAGCACCAGCACCGGCGCCTCCATGCCGCGCGCCCGGCGCAGGTACGACTGCACGACGGCGATGCCCGAGGACTCCCCCTCCACCAGGTAGGCGGTGAAGCGGGGCGTCTCGTCGAAGACGTGGATCTCGAACCGCGAGGGATCCCGCAGCCCCGCCCGCACCCGGCGCACGTGCAGGATGTTCATCTCCACCGAGCGGCTCAGCTCGCCCTTGCGCAGGCCGAGCTCCCGCTCCCGCCGCTTGACGGCGCTGCTGGCGGGGTTCAGGAACAGCAGCCGGACCCGGCAGCCGGCCTCCGTGAGGCGCACGAGTCTTCGGCCCGAGAAGTTCTGCACCAGCAGGTTGAGGCCTATGCCGATGGCGTCGAGCCGCCGCGCGCCGCCGAACAGGTCCTCCGCCGGGAGCTGGCGCTGCAGCCGCACCCGGTCCGGGTGGACCGAGATCACGTCCGCGTACCGGTCGCCCACGAGGTCCTCGACGGCGTCGATCGGCAGCCGGTCCGCCGCCGGGGAGCCCGCACCGCCGCCCAGCACCTCCAGCAGCCGGGCCGAGGCCCGCTCCGCCTGCTCCAGCACCGCCCGCGACAGCGCCCGGTTGCGGGAGACCACGTTCCGGGTGACCTCCAGCTCGTCGAGCGCGAGCTCGATCTCGCGCCGGTCGTCGAAGTACGGCTCGAAGCACGGCCAGTGCTGGACCATGAGCTCCCGCAGCTGCGGGAGCGTCAGGAAGCTCAGTACGTTGTCGTCCGCCGGGTCCAGCAGGTAGCCCTTGCGCCGGCTGACCTCGCGGACCGCGACGGCCCGCTGCACCCACTCCTGGCCGGCGGGTCCGGCGGCGGCGACCACCCAGTCGTCCCCGCCGTGCACGGGCTCGTAGATCGGCCGCAGCACCGCGCCGACGACGGCGCGCAGCCTCTGCTCGATCAGGTTCAGCCAGATGTACGCACGCCCGGCGCGCTGCGCCCGGGTCCGGACCTCGCTCCACGCGTCCGCGCCCCAGTCCAGCTCGGCCCCGGCCCGCGCGCTCCCGGCCGCCGCCGGAGCCAGCGACACCGCCCCGGCCGGCACCCCCGTGGGAACCCCGCCCGACACGCCGCCCGACACCCCGCCGGGCGCACCACCCGGTGCACCTCCTGGGGCGTCCGCCGGGCCGCCCTCGTGACCGTTGTCACCAGGGGGCAGCTCCAGACCTCCCGAGCTCACCCGTGCACCGCCTTCTGCGTCTGGACGCCCGTCTCCAGTGATCACGGAAGGGTACTCCGAGCGCGGCGCCCGATGCAGCCCGATGGCCCTTACACCGGTGGTCCGTTGACCCATTATCCGATGCCCGCATAGTCCGCTGACCCGCATATCAGCTCTCCGGGTCACCCGGGAGGAGCATCCCAAGTCCCCGCGTGCGGGCCCACTTTCGGGGAAGATCTGCAGGGACGTGGTCCACGCCGGATCAGCCGAACCAACAGCCCGAACAGCCGGGGGAACGAGGGGAAGAGTCGTATCCATGCAGGTCTGGCCGGGACAGGCGTATCCGCTCGGCGCCACGTACGACGGCGCCGGCACCAATTTCGCGGTCTACTCCGAGGCCGCCCGACGCATCGAACTGTGCCTGCTCCACGAGGACGGCTCGGAGACCGCCGTCGAGCTGCGCGAGACCGATGCCTTCGTACGCCACGCCTACCTGCCCGGGGTGATGCCGGGGCAGCGCTACGGCTTCCGCGTGCACGGCCCGTACGAGCCCGAGCGCGGGCAGCGCTGCAACGCGGCCAAGCTGCTGCTGGACCCGTACGCGCGGGCCGTGGCGGGCAGCGTCGACTGGGGCGAGGAGGTGTACGGCTACCACTTCGGCCGGCCGGATTCGCGCAACGACCTCGACTCGGCCCCGCACACGATGAGTTCGGTCGTGGTCAATCCGTACTTCGACTGGGCGAACGACCGCCCGCCGCGCCACGAGTACCACCACACCGTGCTGTACGAGGCGCACGTCAAGGGTCTGACCATGCGTCACCCCGATCTGCCCGAGGAGCTGCGCGGCACGTACGGGGCCCTCGCGCACCCGGCGGTCATCGGGCACCTCAGCAAGCTCGGGGTGACGGCGCTGGAGCTGATGCCGGTGCACCAGTACGTGAACGACCACCGGCTGGTCGACGACGGGCTGAGCAACTACTGGGGCTACAACACGATCGGCTTCTTCGCCCCGCACAACGGCTACGCCTCCGGTGACCGGGGCCAGCAGGTGCTGGAGTTCAAGTCGGCGGTGCGGGCCCTGCACGAGGCAGGGATCGAGGTGATCCTCGACGTGGTCTACAACCACACCGCCGAGGGCAACCACCTGGGCCCGACGCTGTCCTTCCGGGGGCTCGACAACGCCTCGTACTACCGCCTCGCGGACGATCCCCGGCACTACATGGACACGACCGGGACCGGGAACTCGCTGCTCATGCGCTCCCCGCACGTGCTCCAGCTGATCATGGACTCGCTGCGGTACTGGGTCACCGAGATGCATGTGGACGGGTTCCGCTTCGACCTCGCCGCCACGCTCGCCCGGCAGTTCCACGAGGTGGACCGGCTGTCCTCGTTCTTCGACCTGGTCCAGCAGGATCCGGTGGTCAGCCAGGTGAAGCTGATCGCGGAGCCCTGGGACCTGGGCGAGGGCGGCTACCAGGTGGGGAACTTCCCGCCGCTGTGGACCGAGTGGAACGGCAAGTACCGGGACACCGTGCGGGACCTGTGGCGCGGCCAGCCGCGGACGCTCGCGGAGTTCGCGGGGCGGCTGACCGGCTCCTCGGACCTGTACCAGGACGACGGGCGCCGCCCGCTGGCCTCGATCAACTTCACCACCTGCCACGACGGTTTCACCCTCAACGACCTCGTCTCGTACGACGAGAAGCACAACGAGGCGAACCGGGAGGGCAACCGGGACGGGGAGACCCACAACCGGTCCTGGAACTGCGGGGTCGAGGGGCCGACGGAGGACCCGGAGATCCAGGAGCTGCGCGAGCGCCAGATGCGCAACTTCACGGCCACCCTGATGCTCTCGCAGGGCGTGCCGATGCTCAGCCACGGCGACGAGTTCGCCCGCTCGCAGGGCGGCAACAACAACGCGTACTGCCAGGACAACGAGCTGTCCTGGGTCAACTGGCCCGAGCCGGGCAAACCGGCGCCCTCCCTGCTGGAGTTCACCCGGCGGATGGTGTGGCTGCGGCGCGACCACCCGGTGTTCCGGCGGCGCCGGTTCTTCCACGGCCGGCCGGTGGAGGGCACCGACGACGAGCTGTCGGACATCGCCTGGTTCACCCCGCACGGGGAGCCGATGCGGGCCCGCGACTGGCAGGCGCAGCACGCGCGCTCGCTGACGGTGTTCCTCAACGGGGAGGCGATCTCCGAGCCGGGCTCGCGCGGGGAGCGGATCACGGACGACTCGTTCCTGCTGATGTTCAACGCGGGAGCCGATCCACAGGAGTTCACCGTCCCGGCCGGGCACGGGGCGCAGTGGCGGCTGGTCGTGGACACGGCGCGGCCCGACGTACTGCCACCCGGCACCGGGCCGCAGTATGCAGCCGGGGACCGGGTGGCGCTGACAGGACGGTGTCTGGTGGTGCTTCAGCGCCCGGCGTAGGAGGAACCGGACGGGCCCGACGGGCTCCCGGCCACGTCCGGGGAGGCGCTCTGCTGCGCCGGGATGAAGACCTTCGGCGCGGCGGGGTGCGTCCGGGCCGCCGGCACCCGGGTGACCAGGGCGAGGAGCAGGGACAGTGCGGCCGCCCCGACGGCCACGGCGAAGGCCCCGGCGGGCCCGTACGACTCGGCGAGCCGTCCGGATGCGGCGAGCGCGGCGGCCTGCCCGGCCACGAGCGAGCTCGCGGCGAAGGCCGTGGCCTCGGCGAGCCGGGCCGGCTCAACGACCCGCTCGGTCAGCGCGAACGCGGTGATCAGGTGGGGGGCGTAGGCGGCCCCGAGCACGGTGACGACCGCGTACAGCGGCCACAGGGTGTCGGTGAAGAGCAGCGGTACGGAGAGCACCAGCGCGGCGGCGGTCGCCGTCCGCCAGCGCAGCCGCAGCCCGATGCGGGCGGGCAGCGCCCCGAGGGCGAGGCCCACGGCGGCGCTGACAACGCCCATGGCGGCGTAGACGATGCCGGCCTGGCCGGGGACGCCCAAACGAGCGGTGAGGGCGGCGATTCCGGCCTGGCAGGCGCCGAACATGGCGCCCTGGAGCAGCAGGGAGCCCCGTACGGCGTACACGACGCGCGGGTGGCGGGCGGGGCGGCGGGCGGCGGCACCGGCATCGGCACCGGCACCGGCACCGGCACCGGCTTCGTGGTCGGCCTTCGGGCCCGCCCCGGCCGTGACGGCGGCGGTCGGGTGCAGGGCGAAGGCGGTCCCGAAGACGGCGACGAGGGCGGCGGCCCCGCCGAGGGCGACCGCGGGGTGCAGGGCGAGCGCGGCGAGGCCGACGAGGGCCGGCCCGAAGACGAAGGAGACCTCGTCCAGGGTGCCCTCGAGCGAGTGGACGGCGCCCACCACGCCCTCGTCGGCCCCGGCGCGGTGGGCGAGGGCCACGGAGCGGGTCCGGGCGAGCGGCCCGATCAGCGGTACGGAGGCCCCGGTGACGGCGCCGATCGCGGCGAGCGGGGCGGTGGCCAGGCCCCCGAGGGCCCCGGCGACCAGCGCGCCGGTGGCGACCGCGTTGACCGCGGCGGCGGTCAGGACCACGGGCCGCTGCCCGTACCGGTCGGCGAGCCGGCCCAGGACGGGCCCGCAGACCACCTGTCCGGCGGAGAGGGTGCCGCCGACGATGCCGGCGGTGGCGAGGGAGCCGCTGGTCTCGGCGACCAGCAGCACGCTCCCGAACTGGGACATCGCAACGGGCAGTCGCGCGAGGAAGGAGAGGAGCGGGAGTAGGGGCCCGGTCAGGGCGATGACTCTTCGATAGGTGTTGACGGTTCCGGCCACTTGATCGACCTTAACGCGGTGCAGTCACCCGGATGCATTGGGTCATGGCACGGAATCCTGCAAGGTGGGTACGTACGTTCTCATGAGCCAGCCCTACCCGCGCAGCCAAACGGAATCCGATGTTCTGACAGCCGTCACTCCAGCGCCACCTGCGGCCGCTCCGGCTGCGGTCCCCTCGTCGACGTACCGCCTTCAGCTGCGGCCGGAGTTCCCCTTCGCGGCGGCCGAGGCGGCCGTGCCGTACCTCGCCTCGCTCGGCGTGTCGCACCTGCACCTCTCGCCGGTGCTGGAGGCGGTCCCCGGCTCGGCGCACGGGTACGACGTCACCGACCACTCCGTGGTGCGGGCCGAGCTCGGCGGCGAGGCGGGGCTGCGGGCGCTGGCCGCGGCCGCCCGGGGGCACGGGCTCGGCCTGGTGCTGGACATCGTGCCGAACCACATGGCGGTGCCGTCCCCGCTGCGGCTGAACCGGCCCCTGTGGGAGGTGCTGCGGGAGGGGCCGCGGTCCCCGTACGCGCGCTGGTTCGACATCGACTGGGAGGCGGGCGGCGGCCAGGTGCTGCTGCCGGTGCTCCCGGGGCCGCCCGGACCCGGCGCGTTCACGGTCGACCGGGACGGCGGGGTGCTGCGCCACGGGGAGCTGGAGTTCCCGCTGCGCGAGGGCACGGCGGGGCTGGCGCCGGCCGAGCTGCTGGCCGCGCAGTGGTACCGCCCGGCGTGGTGGCGGGAGGCCCGGACGGGCCTCAACTACCGGCGGTTCTTCACGATCTCGGAGCTGATCGGGGTCCGGGTGGAGGACCCGGAGGTGTTCGAGGCGACGCACGCGAAGGTGCTGGAGCTGGTGCGGGACGGGGTGGCCGGGGGACTTCGGATCGACCACGTCGACGGGCTGGCGGATCCGGAGGGGTACCTGCGGCGGCTGCGGGCGGCCGTGGGCGGGGACTGCTGGGTGGTGGTGGAGAAGATCCTGGCCCGCCAGGAGCGGCTGCCGCCCGGCTGGCCGGTGGCGGGGACCACCGGGTACGACGCGCTGAGCCGGGTGGACGGGGTGTTCACCGACCCGGCGGGCGCCCCGGAACTGGCCCGGCAGTACGCGCAGTTCACCGGGGCGCCCGCATGGGAGCAGACGGCCCGGGCGTGCGCGCGGGAGGTGCTGACCGGCGATCTGGCCGCCGAGCTGGCAGCCCTGGAGCGGACCGCCGGCCCGGAACTTGCCGCCGGGGTGCGGGAGTTGCTGATCGCCTATCCGGTCTACCGGCCGTACCCCGGCGAGCCGGACCTCGACCCGCAGGCCCTGGCGGAGGCCGCCGCATCGGCCGGTCCGGGCGCGGTGGCCGGCGTACGCGAACTCGTGCTGCGCGATCCCGCCTTCGCGGCGCGCTTCGCCCAGACCTCGGCGGCCCTGCGGGCCAAGTCGCTGGAGGACCGGGCCTTCTACCGGCACGCCCCGCTGCTGTCGGCCACCGAGGTCGGCGGGGACCCCGGGCAACCGGCGCTCTCGCCGGCCGAGTTCCACGCGTACTGCGCGGAGCTCGACCGGGACTGGCCGGGCTCCGGGACGGTGCTGTCCACCCACGACACGAAGCGCAGCGCGGACGTCCGGGCCCGCATCTGCGCGCTCTCCCAGGCTCCCGGGCTGATGGGCCGGCCCGCCGGGGCCGATCCCCAACTCGCCTGGGTGTCCCGGCAGACGGCGCTGGGCCTCGGGGAGGTGCCGGAGCGCGCCGAGCGCCTCCTGCAGGCGCTCCTCAAGGCCGTCCGCGAGGCTGCCCTGCACACCAGCTGGACCGACCAGGACCCGGCGTACGAGGCCTCCGTCGAGGGATACGTCCCGGCCCCGGAGGAGACCGCGGAGCCGGCGGAGCTGGCCCGGGCGGCCCGGGCGAACCTGCTCGGGATGGCGTTGCTGCACCTGGCGATGCCCGGGGTCCCGGAGGTCTACCAGGGCGCCGAGACGGAGTACCGGGCCCTGGTGGACCCGGACAACCGGCGCCCGGCCCGGTTCCCCCGCGAGGCCCTGGCCCGGCTGGACGCGGGGGCCGCGCCGCAGGGGCAGGCCCAGGAGAAGCTCGCGCTGACGGCCGCCCTGCTGCGGCTGCGCCGGGACCGGCCCGATCTGTTCACCGGCTACGCCCCGCTCGCCGCCCGGGGTCCGGCGGCGGAGCACTGCCTGGCGTTCGCCCGCCCGGCCGGGCTGGTCGCGGCGGTCACCCGGCTCTCGTACCGGCTGGCCGCGGCCGGCGGCTGGCGGGACACGGCTCTGGCCCTCCCGCCGGGCCGGTGGACGGCGCTCCTGGACCGGGGGGCCTCGTACGAGGGCGAGGTGCGGCTGGCGGACCTGCTCTCGGCCCGCCCGGTGGCTGTCCTACTGCGCGAGGGCGGGCCGGGAGACGAGTAGTCCGGCGAAGGCCTCGGCCGCGCCGGTCAGCGGGACCCGGGAGAACACGGAGAGGGGGCGGTGCCACGGCGGGTCGAGGGAGAGCAGCGCGCAGTCCTCACCGAGGGCGCCCCGGACCGTGTGGGCCGGGGCCACGACGATGCCGACGCCGGCGGCCGCCATCCGCACGGCCGTCGAGGTGTGCTCCGTACGCAGCACCGTGCGCGGGGTGAAGCCGACGGTGCCGCATGCCCAGTCGAGGAACGCCCGGCCCTGGACGGAGGGTTCCATGGCGCAGCGGATCCAGTCGCGGTCAGCGAGCTCGGCCAGCCGGACGGAACCACGGCCGGCCAGCGGGTCGTCGAAGGGGACCACCAGCACCAGTTCCTCGCGGCCCACCGGCAGGACCGGGCCGGTCCACTCCTTGGGCTCGGGGCCCACCGCGAGGTCGGCGACGCCCCGTTCGAGCTGTTCCTCCAGGGCCTCCGTGGACCCGTACTCGCGCAGGACCAGCTGGACGCCCGGGTGCAGGGACCGCCAGCGGGCGGCGATGCCCGGAAGCAGTCCGACGGCGACGGCATGGACGGTGGCGAGGTGCAGTTCGCCGCCGACGGCTCCGGCGGCGGCGCGGGCGGCGCGCTCGGCCTGCCGGGCGCTGTGGACGGCGAGCTGGGCGTGCGGCAGGAAGGCGCGGCCCATGGAAGTGAGCCGGACCCCCCGCGGCAGGCGCTCCAGCAGCTCGCCGCCGACGGATCGCTCCAGGGCCTTGACCTGGTGGGAGAGGGCGGGCTGGGTGACGTGCAGCGCCTCGGCGGCGCGGGTGAAGGAGGACTCCTCCACGATGGTGAGGAAGTACTCCATCTGACGCAGGCTCATGGCCGGGAGCATAAAGACCGTGCATGGAACCGAGAAGATCATTGCCTTGGACTCATGGCAGGGGCCGACCGCAGGCTTGTCCCCATGAACAGCAACGGCACTGAAGCGGACGTCATCGTGATCGGCGGCGGCACGGGCGGGTACGGCACCGCCCTGCGCGCCGCGGCCCTGGGGCTGGACGTCGTCCTCGTGGAGCGCGACAAGGTGGGCGGGACCTGTCTGCACCGCGGCTGCATACCCAGCAAGGCGATGCTGCACGCGGCCGAACTGGTCGACGGCG
The DNA here is from genome assembly GCF_042890265.1 of Streptomyces sp. NPDC002209. Lineage (NCBI taxonomy): Bacteria > Bacillati > Actinomycetota > Actinomycetes > Kitasatosporales > Streptomycetaceae > Streptomyces > Streptomyces sp. NPDC002209. The sequence goes on from NZ_JBIARX010000003.1 coordinate 20,169, forward strand.
TGGCCGAGGCGCGGGAGCGGTGGGGGGTCCGGGCCACCGTGGACTCGGTCGACTGGGCGGCCCTGACCGCCAGCCGCGACGACATCGTCTCCCGCAACCACCAGGGCGTGGAGGCCCATTTGCGCCGCGCCGGCGTCCGGGTCGTGCGCAGCGGCGCCCGGCTGACCGGACCGCGCTCCGTGCGGACCGGGGACGGGCGGGAGCTCACCGCGGCGCGCGGCATCGTGCTGGCCACCGGTTCCCGCCCGCGCGTCCTGCCCGGGCTGGAGCCCGACGGGCACACCGTCGTCACCAGCGACGACGCTCTGTTCGCGCCCGGGTTGCCCGCCTCGGTGCTGGTGCTGGGCGGCGGGGCCATCGGCGTGGAGTACGCCTCGTTCCACCGGTCCATGGGCGCCGAAGTGACCTTGGTCGAGGCTGCGGAGCGGCTGGTTCCGTCGGAGGACGCCGATGTGTCACGGCACTTGGCGCGCGGGCTGAAGAAGCGCGGGATCGACGTGCGGACCGCGGCCCGGGTGGAGGGCGCCGAGCGGCTCCCCGGCGGGGGCGTGCGGGCCACCGTACGCGGGGCGCGCGGGGACGTCCGGGACGTGGTGGCGCAGCGGCTGCTCGTCGCGGTCGGCCGCGTCCCGGTGACCGACGGGCTGGACCTGGCGGCGGCCGGACTGGCCACGGACGAGCGGGGGTTCGTGGCACCGGCCGACTGGTCCCGGCTGGAGACCGCGGTCCCGGGAATCCACGTGGTGGGCGACCTGCTGCCGCCGCCCTCGCTCGGCCTGGCACACGCCTCGTTCGCGGAGGGGCTGCTCGTCGCGGAGACCCTGGCGGGGGTGGCGAGTGCCCCGGTGGACTACGCGGCGGTGCCGCGGGTGACGTACTCGGCGCCGCAGACCGCCGCCGTCGGGCTGACGGAGGCGCAGGCCCGGGACCTGTCCTACGACGTCGTCGTGAACACGATGCCGCTGACGGCGGTGGCGAAGGGGATGGTGCACGGACAGGGCGGGACGGTGAAGGTGGTCGCCGAGCGGGGCGGGCGGGTGCTCGGCGTACACCTGGTCGGGCCGCACGTGTCGGAGATGATCGCGGAGAGCCAGCTGATCGTGGGCTGGGACGCGGAGCCGGGGGACGTGGCCCGCCACGTCCACGCCCACCCGACGTTGTCCGAGGCGGTGGGCGAGGCCTTCCTGTCCCTGGCCGGCCGCGGACTCCACCAGCAGTAGCCGACGGGCCCTCCCGACAAGGCGTTGGCCAGGGGTTTCCGGGAAGTGTGGGGCGTGCGGAGCAGTAGGGGGCGTGCACGGCGGGCATTGCATCAGACGTGACCCTCCTCCGTGACATGTGCTACCCCACACCGTCCGAGCTCGCGCTGGCCGCACGCGCGCTGGCGGACGAGCACCCCGGCCGGGCCAGGCTGCGCCAGATCGGCACCTCCCGGGGCGGCCGGCCCCTGTGGCTGCTCTCCGTCGAGCCGAGCGGCCGCCCGCAGGGCGCGGGCGTCCTGGTCGTCGCCGGGGCCCACGCCAACGAGCCCGTCGGCGGTGCCACCGCGCTCGCGCTGGCCCGGCGCGTCCTGCGCGACCCGGCGATCCGCGCCGGGCGGGGCTGGCACTTCCTGCTGTGCGCCGATCCCGACGGGGCGGCCCTGCACCGCACGCCCCGCCCGGACTCCCTGCTCGACTACCACCGGAACTTCTTCCGGCCCCCCGGTCCGGAACAGCCCGAGTGGGCGCCGTCTTTACTGCCTCCGGACCGGCTGCCGCCCGAGACCCTGGCCCTGACGGCCCTCATCGACGAGCTGCGGCCCGTCCTCCAGGTCTCGCTCCACGGCACCGACCTCGGCGGATCCTGGGTACAGCTCACCCGGGACATACCGGGCCTCGCGGAACCGTTCGCCAAATCGGCCGCCGAGCTGCGGATCCCGGTGGAGACCGGGGCCTCCGACGCGGCCGGCTGGCCCTCCCCCGGGCCCGGGATCTTCGTGATGCCGCAGCCCGGGGCCGACCCCGCCGGGGCGTTCCACCCGGAGGACACCCGGCTCAGCACCTGGTACCACGCCCACCGGTACGCGGGCACCACCGCCATCGTCGAAGTCCCCATGTGGGCCTCGGACCTGGTGGACGACCCCGCCCCGCATCCGGACCCGCGCGGCGCCCTGCGGCTCCTGGCGGGGCGGCTCACCGCGGACGCCGCGCTCGTGGCCCGCGTACGGGACCGGGTACCCGGGACCGCGGAGCCCGGCTCGGGCTCCGGCGGGGACCCCGGTACGGCCGCGCTGCTGCGCGCCGTCGACTGGACGCTCTCCCTGATTCCCCGGATCACCGTGGAGTGGACCGGACCCGGGGCCCCCGCCGAGGCCACGGCGGCCGCCATCGGCAGCATCGACGCCTTCGGGCGGCGCCTGTCGCTGCGCGCCGCCGCGATGCTGCTGCGGGTGCTCCGGGCGCAGGGCCACCCGGCGGCACCCGGGCTGGACCGGCTCGTCACCGGCTGGTGCGAGGAGTTCGCCGCCCGGTTCCAGGCGCGCCGGGTCCCGGTGGCCACCCAGGTCGAGCACCAGACCCGTACCGTCCTGGCGGCGTACGAACGGCTCGTGGCGGCCGGGACGGTCACTGCGTAGGGGGTGTCCCGTCGGGTACGGACAGGGCGTAGCGGCGCTTGGGCGCGCCCGTGGCACCGAGCCGGTCGTAGAAGCGGATCGCGCCCTCGTTCCAGTCCGGGGTCTGCCACTGGACCTGGTCGAGGCCGAGCTCGCGGGCGAGGCCCGCCACGCCGTCCATCAGGGCGGCGCCGAGGCCGTGGCCGCGGGCTTCCTCGGCGAGGTAGAGGCAGTCCATGTGGAGGTGGTGCCGGGCGTCCCAGAACGCGAACTCGGCCGAGCAGGCGGCATATCCGGCGACCGATCCGTCCGGGGCCTCGGCCAGCAGCACCCACAGGCGGGCGCCCTCGGCGAACAGCTGCGGCCCGAGCCGGTCGGCCAGGTCCGCGGGCCGGGGCGCGGACTTCTCGTACGCGACGTGCTCGTGGACGAGTTCGACGAGGCGGGGCAGGTCCTCGGGGCGCGCGGGGCGCACGACGGGCGGGTGTTCGTTCGGGTCCTTCGGGTCTGCGTGTTCCATGGACCCCATCATCGGCCCCGGCAGGATCCGGGAGCCGGACACCCCCGTGGGGGCTTGCCCGTCGGGCCGGGCTCGCGCCCTGCTCGGGCCCTAGCTCGAGGACAGCCGGAAGTTCATCCGGCCGAAGCCGATCTGGTCCCCGGCCCGGACCGCCACCGAGCCGGTCACCCGGCGCCCGTTGACCGTGGTGCCGTTGGAGGAGCCGAGGTCGGTGAGCACCCACACCCCGTCGCGCAGCCCGAGCTCGGCATGGACGCGGGACACGGTCTCGTCGGTGAGCCGCAGCCCGTTGCCGGGGTCGCGGCCGATCCGCAGGGCCCGCGCGCTCGGGTGCGGCAGCAGCAGTTTGGGCAGCCGCTCGGCGTTCCACGCCCGCCGGACGCCGAGGGACACGGCCGAGGCACGGCCCACCCAGGCGAAGACGCGACGCGTCCAGGGGCCTTCGCCGCTCCCGCGGCTCCCGAGGTCGGCGGTGAGGACCACGAGGTCCTCGGAGCGGCGGGCGACCAGGGCGAGTTCCATACGGCGCAGGAACGTGTCGTGGGACAGCTTCCCGAGGGCGGCACCCTCGCGGAGCTGCTCCAGCGCCCGGTCGCGCTCCGCGTCGGACAGGCGCGGTACCGGGAAGGCGGGGAACTCGAAACTCGACGTCACAGGGTGATTGTCGGCCCGTCAGGGCCGGAGTGTCCAGAACTCCTCCGGCCGTCCCGCGATGATGGGGCAGGCACACGTTCCGGGTACCGCCGCAGACGAGGGGAACCGTCCGTGCAGTTCGAGGTGTGGGCACCGCTGACAGACCGGGTCGCGCTGCGGCTCGGCGACGCGACGTACGAGATGGCACGCGATCCGGACCGGACCGGCTGGTGGCTCGCCGAGGCCCCGGCCGCCGACGGGGACCGGTACGGATTCCTGCTGGGCGTGGCCTCGGGAGAGGAGGTCGTACGGCCCGACCCGCGCGGGCGGCGGCTGCCGGACGGGCCCGACGGCCTCTCGGCGGTGGTGGATTTCGAGCCACTCACCCCACAGGCCCCGCCGCCCGGGACACGGCTCCAGGACGCGGTCCTCTACGAGCTGCACATCGGCACGTTCACCCCCGAGGGCACCTTCGACGCGGCCGCCGCCCGCCTCGGGCACCTCACCGCGCTCGGGGTCACGCACGTGGAGCTGATGCCGGTCTGCCCGTTCCCCGGCCGGCACGGGTGGGGGTACGACGGGGTCGCGCCGTGGGCGGTGCACGAGCCGTACGGCGGCCCGGCCGGGCTGGCCCGGTTCGTGGACGCCGCGCACGCGGCCGGGCTCGGGGTGGTGCTGGACGTGGTCCACAACCACCTGGGCCCCTCCGGCAACCACCTCCCGGTCTTCGGCCCGTACTTCACGGACACCCACCACACCCCGTGGGGCGCGGCGGTCAACCTGGACGCCGCCGGCTCCGACGAGGTGCGCGCGTACCTCTTGGGCAGCGCCCTCGCCTGGCTGCGGGACTACCGCATCGACGGGCTGCGGCTGGACGCCGTGCACGCGCTCGCCGACGGCCGGGCGCTGACCTTCCTGGAGGAGCTGTCCGCGGCCGTGGACGAGCTCGCCGCCGAGAGCGGCCGGCCGCTGTTCCTGATCGCGGAGTCCGACCGGTGCGATCCGCGCACCACGACCCCGCGCGCCGCCGGGGGCCTGGGCCTGCACGCCCAGTGGAACGACGACTTCCACCACGCCCTGCACTGTGCGCTGACCGGCGAGTCCCAGGCGTACTACGCCGATTTCGCCGAGGCGCCGCTCGCCGCCCTGGCCAAGACCATGACCCGGGCCTTCTTCCACGACGGCACCTGGTCCTCGTTCCGGGGCCGCAGCCACGGCCGCCCGGTGGACCGGCGCCGCACGCCCGCGCACCGCTTCCTCGGCTACACGCAGACCCACGACCAGATCGGCAACCGGGCCCTGGGCGACCGGCTCGCCGCCTCGCTCTCCCCCGGTCTGCTGGCCTGCGCTGCGGCGCTGGCGCTGACCGGGCCGTTCGTGCCGATGCTGTTCATGGGCGAGGAGTGGGCCGCGGGCACGCCGTGGCAGTACTTCACCGACCACCCGGATCCGGAGCTCGCCGAGGCGGTACGGACCGGCAGGCGCAGGGAGTTCGCGGCGCACGGCTGGAAGGCGGAAGAGGTCCCGGACCCGCAGGACCCGGCCACCCGGGACCGCTCGTGCCTGGACTGGGCGGAGCCGGAGCGCGCCCCGCACGACCGGCTGCTGGCCTGGTACCGGACCCTGATCACCCTCCGGCGCACCCACCCCGACCTGCGGGATCCGGACCTGGCGGCGGTCCGCGTGGCGTACGACGAGGAGCGCCGCTGGGTGACGTTCCGGCGGGGCGACGTACGGGTGGCCGTGAACCTCTCGCCCGAGCCGGTGACCATCGCCCTCGGCCGCAACGGGGTCCGGGTCCTGGCCTCCTGGGAGCCCGTCGAGCACCCGGGCCCCGACGGCCGCGTCCACGTCCCGGCGGAGTCGGCGGTCCTGCTGGGGCCGTAACCCACGTCACTGCGGCCCTACTTGATCATCACGGGCCCGTTCTGATGGAGTCGGCCCCATGGAAGAGACACGGGAAGAGGAGAACGCACCGGCGGCCGCGTACGACCGCCTGGGGATCGGCTACAAGCAGGTGCGGCGGCCCGACCCCCGGCTGGGCGCGCTGATCCGGCAGGCGCTGGATGGCGCGCGCACCGTCGTCAACGTCGGTGCCGGGACCGGGTCGTACGAGCCGGAGGACGCCGAGGTCACGGCCGTCGACCCGTCGCAGGTGATGCTCGACCAGCATCCCGGCCCCCGGAAGGTGAAGGCCAGTGCGGAGGAACTGCCCTTCGCCGACGGGGCCTTCGACGCCGCCATGGCGGTCCTGACCGTGCACCACTGGTCCGATCTGCACCGCGGGCTCGGCGAGCTGCGCCGGGTCTCGCGCCGGCAGGCCGTCTTCACCTGGGATCCCGAGCACCGCCCCGAGCTGTGGCTCGTGGACGCGTACCTGCCGGAGATCCGGGATCTGGACCGCGCGCGCTTCACGCCGGTGGCGGAGGTCGTGGAGGCGCTGGACGCGCACACCGTGCTGCCGTTCCCGATCCCGCACGACTTCACGGACGGGCTGCAGACCGCCTACTGGCGCCGGCCGGAGGCCTATCTCGACCCGGCCGTACGGGCGGCCAGCTCGACCTTCGCGACGCTGCCGCCCTCCGTTGTGGAGCCGGCGATGGAACGGCTGCGCGCGGACCTGGCCTCCGGGGCCTGGGAGCGGCGCCACGCCCACCTGCTCGGGCGGGAGAGCGTGGACTACGGCTACCGCCTGGTCGTCGCCGGGGAGCAGTGACCGCCGGATCCTGCCCCTACTCCACGACGGCCAGTTCGCGCGGGGCGTTGTTGAAGCTGCGGCCGCCGTCCTCGGTGACCGTCACGATGTCCTCGATGCGCACCCCGAAACGGCCGGGCAGGTAGATGCCCGGCTCCACGGAGAAGCACATCCCGGGGACCAGGGGCTGCTCCTCGCCCTCGACCATGTACGGGGGCTCGTGGGTGGTCACGCCGATGCCGTGGCCCGTGCGGTGGATGAACCGGTCGCCGTAGCCGAACTCGGTGATCACCGCGCGGGCCGCCCGGTCCACGTCCTGGCAGGCGATGCCCGGGCGGACGGCCGCGCGGGCGGCCTGCTGGGCCTCGCGGACGATGTCGTGGACGCGCTGCTCCTCGGCGCTCGGCTCGCCGACGTGCACGGTGCGCGAGATGTCGGAGCCGTAGCCGTGCTTGAGCCCGCCGAAGTCGAGGACCACCATGTCGCCCCGCCCGATGGTGCGTTCACCGGCCTCGTGGTGGGGGTTGGCGCCGTTGGGGCCGGAGCCTACGACCGTGAAGTCCACCTGGGAGTGGCCGTGTTCGCGCAGCAGCGCGGCCAGGTCGGCTGCGATGTCGGCCTCCCGGCGCCCGGCGAAGGGGACCTTGAGGATCTGCTCGTACGCCGCATCGGCGGCCGCTCCCGCCGCCGCGAGCCGCTCCAGCTCCCGCTGGTCCTTGACCGCGCGGAGCATCGGCAGGACGTCGGTGAGCGGGGCGTACGAGGTGGCCGGCAACTCCCGCTGGAGGCCGAGCAGATGCAGCGCCCAGGTGTTGTCGCTGACCCCGAAGCGGCCGCCGACGTCGAGGAGCGGCGCGGTGACGCCGTACGGGTCCTTCCCGTCGGCCCAGTCGCGCAGGGTCAGCGCGGGAGCCCCGGGGGCCTCGGCCGCGTCGGGGGCCTCCAGGGCCGGCACGACGAGGACGGGCTCCTGCCCGGCGGCGAGCACGAGCAGGGTCAGCCGCTCGGTGTCGACCGGCCGGTAGCCGGTGAGGTGGGCGAGGTCGGGCCCGGGGGCGATGAGCAGCCCGGCCAGCCCGGCATCGGCGGCGCTCTGCGCGGCGGCGGCCATCCGGGCGGCGTAGTCGGCGTGCGTGAACGGATCGGGTTCGAGGTCCATGCTGCGATCCTGCCGCCGCGCCGGGCCGCGCGCGAGTGGTCGGGGGCGTCTCGCCGGCCGGGCCGGGTTCGCCGATCCGGCCCGGCCGGCCGGACACCTCCTACCGCGCCGCGGTGAGCCGGGCGGCGAGGGCGGCCGCCGCGGGGGTCGGGGTGCCGGGGGCGAGGAGTTCCGTACGGTGCACCAGGCGCGGGTCGCACAGCGCTGCGGCGACCCCGGCCGCGGCGGCCTCGGCCACCCTGCGGGGCAGCAGGACCAGGCCGTGCCCGGCGGCGGCGAGCGCACACAGGGCGTGCAGGTCGGTTCCGTCGTAGCGCAGGGCCGGGGCGGTGCGGACGGCGGCGGGCAGCGGCGCCGCGCCGGGGGCGTCGATCCAGCGGGCGTCGGCGAGGTCGTCCAGCCGGAGCGCGGCCCGGCCGGCGAACGGGTGCCCGGCCGGGAGCAGTACGGCCGGCTCCTCCTCGCCGACGCCGGTCACGGTCAGCGGGGCCACGTCGGGCAGCCTCAGCGGGTCGCTGGGCGCGGCGAGGCCGTCGACCAGGCCGAGGTCGCAGCCGCCGGTGGCGACGGCGGCCGGCACCTCGGCGGGCGGCAGCACCCGCAGCGAGACCCCGGTGGCGGGCAGCGCGGCGAGCAGCCGGGGCCCGACGGCGAGCGGGGAGGCGGCGAGGGTGACCTGCCCGGGCGGCACGGCGGCCAGCCGCAGCACATCGGCCCGGGCCGCGTCGAGCCGCAGCAGCAGCGGCCCGGCGTGTTCCAGCAGCCGCACCCCGGCCGGGGTCGGCTCCACGGGCCGCCGGGTGAGGAGCTCGGCGCGCAGGTCGCCCTCGAGGGCGGCGATGTGCTGGGACACGGCGGACTGGGTGTAGCCGAGCTCGCGGGCGGCGGCGGAGAAGGAGGACAGCCGGGCGACGGCGACGAAGGTACGGAGCAGGTGCGGATCCATGGCGCCAGCGTGCCAGCGGCCCGGCGCCGCCGCCGCGCCCCTGGAGCGCGCCGCCCGGCGCGCCCGACCGGTGGTGGGACGCGGCGTCCGTATCGTGGACGGGGTGAGCATCCCCAGCGGCCCGCCCGCCGGCCGCAGCAGGCCACAGGGCACGTCCCGGACCGACTCCGCCGGCGCCGTGTACGGCTCCCTCCTCGCCACCTCCGTGGTGGCCACCGCGAGTACCGTCGGCGACCGTCCGCGGCTTCACCTGGTTCTCCTCCTGCTCGTCACGGGTCTGGTGTTCTGGGCCACCCACGTGTACGCCGAGCTCGCGGGGGAACGGCTGGTCGGGCAGCCTTGGAGCCGGCACGAGATCCGCCGTGTCGCCCTGCACGAGTGGCCCATCGTCGAGGCCGCCGCCCTGCCCGCGGCCGCCGTGGCCCTCAGCGGTGTCCTCGGACTGGACTACGTGGGGACGGCGTGGCTGGCCATGGGCGTGGCGGTGGCGCAGCAGGTCGTCTGGGCGTGCCTCGGCGCCGCCCGCGCCGGTGCCACCCGCGGCCAGCTGGCCACCGAGGGAGTCGTCAACCTCGTCCTCGGCCTGACCCTGGTGGCCACCAAGGCCGCACTGAAGTAGCACGGACACGGTGATCAGCCCTGCTTATCGGGCATGCAGGAACAATCGTTGGCGCTGAACCCGGGCCGGGTCGCAGGATGACCGGCATGACCACGGCGCGCACCACCGCACGAACCACTGCGGGGACCACCCGGCCCGCACGGGTCGCCCTCGTCGGCGACCGCTCCCCGCACGTGAAGTCCCACACCCGCATCCCCGGGCTCCTGGACGCCCTCGCCTCGCGCGACGGGCTCGTCCTCGACGCGTACTGGATCCCCACCGGCGACGCCGGGGCCGAGGCCGCCTCCGGGACCCTGGCCCGGTTCGACGCGGTCTGGCTGCTGCCCGGCAGCCCGTACGCCAGCGAGGCGGGGGCGCTCGCCGCGATCCGGGTCGCGCGGGAGGAGGGGATCCCGTTCCTCGGGACCTGCGGCGGCTTCCAGCACGCGCTGCTGGAGTACGCCCGCTCGGTCTGCGGGCTGGCCGGCGTCGCGCACGCCGAGAACGACCCCGGGGCGCAGGACCTGCTGATCGCCCCGCTCGCCTGTTCGCTCGTCGGCCACGAGGGCCTCGTACGGGCCGAGCCCGGGTCGCTCGCCGAGGCCGTGCTCGGCGCGGAGCGGTCCGTGGAGCGCTACCACCGCAGCTACGGTCCGCAGCCGCGGTACCTGCCGGTGCTCACCGCCCACGGGCTGCGGCTGTCGGGGCACGACGAGGACGGGCAGGCGCGCATCGCGGAGCTGCCGGGGCACCCCTTCTTCCTGGCCACGCTGTTCCAGCCCGAGCTGTCCGGGGACGGAAGGCGCCCGCACCCCGTCGTGAAGGCGCTCGCGGCGGCGGCCGTCGCGCACGCCGCGGCCGGATAACGCGTGGCGGGACCACCCTCCTGATCAGCTATGCTGTGCATGCACATCGAACGGGCGGCCCGCCGCCCTTCGTGGTGGGTGTAGCTCAGTTGGTAGAGCACCTGGTTGTGGTCCAGGTGGCCGCGGGTTCAAGTCCCGTCACTCACCCTGATCCCCTGGGGGTACGAGGTCTCCTCGTACCCCCAGGGGCTTTTTTGCGTCCTCCCGCTACCCCCGCAGGAACGCCTCCACCGCGGCGACGAAGGCGACCGGGGTCTCGTGCGGCGGGTAATGGCCGGCGCCGGGGACGGGGTGGACCCGGCAGTCGGGGTACCAGACCTGCCAGGTGGCCCGCATCACCTCGGGGGTGAGGGCGAGGTCGTACTCCCCGACGAGGACCAGCACCGGGACCGTACTGCCCTTCACGGCGGCGGACAGGTCCAGCGGCTGCCAGCTCGCGAGGTACGCGGCGAAGGCCTCCGGGCGGGAGACGGCGAGGGAGTGCGCGACCATCCGGTCCAGCCAGTGGCGGCTCGCGCGGTGGCCCGTGACGAGGTCGAGGATGGTCCGCCGGTTCTCGGCGCTGTGGGCGGCTCCGTGGAAGAGGGCGTGCGTCGCGTCGTCCATCTCGTACGGGCCGGCGGGGACCGGGTTGATCCCGATCAGCTTCTCGATCCGCTCGGGGGCCCGGACCAGGACCTGCTGCATCGCCTTGCCGCCCATGGAGTGGCCCATGAGGGAGAAGGTGTCCCAGCCGATCTCGTCGGCGAGCGCGAGCACGTCGTCGGCGATCTCGGGGAGGCCGTAGCGGCCGGCGACGTCGCGGCGGTCGCCGTAGCCGCGGTAGTCGAGGAAGGCGTACGAGAACCCCTCCGGGTCGAAGTAGTCCAGTGCGGAGCCCCAGTTGGCGGAGGTGCCGAACCAGTCGTGCAGCACGATGACGCGGACGGGGCCGGTGCCGATCCTGCGGTGGGCGATGGCCATGCGTTCTCCCTCGGTGGCGGGGATGGCGGAGCCGGACGCCGTACCTCCTGCCCAGCCGGCCTACGATCACACCGTGATACCGACACCTCCTTCCGCGCCCGTGGAGTGCATCAGGATCCGCGACGCGAGGACCGGGACCGGCCACCCCCACCACCCCGCGTACTACGAGATCGTCGATCCGCAGGAGATCGCGGAGGTACTCGCCGTCTGGCCCGACGAGCCCGCAGCCGCCGGGACGGACGGACCGTCGGATCCGGGGATCGAGTTCATCTCCTGCATGTGCTGGGAACACGAGCCGGGCGGCAGCGACGACCCGCGGATCCGCGACCTGCCGAACGGCATGCGGCCGCAGCCGCTCGCCCGGCTGCTCGACAGCAGGGCCGCGGACGGCATCCCGGCCAGGCACCGCGCCCGGTGGGCGGCCGCCGCACCCGGCGGGCTCCGCGGCTACGCCGAGGCGATGGCCCGCGGCGAGGAGCCGGAGCCCCCGGCGGGCATCGCGCTGTCGGTCGCCTTCGCCTGGCAGGGTGCCGCCCGGGAGAACCCCGCGGACGCGGCGTCCCTCCTTGCGGACGCGGCCCCGCTGCGCCTGCTGACCGGAGCAGGCACGGCGGAGCTGGCCTGGGCAGTGCGTGAGACGGACCGCGGCGGGCTGGACGCCGCCGTACGGTTCTTCGCGAGCGAGGAGTTCACCACCCGCCACCCCAAGCGCCGCCGCGTCCCGGACACCGCCCGCGACCTCCTGCTCCGGCACGCCCGCAGCCACCGCCCCACCGACCTCCCGGTCCTGGAACGGCGACTGCTGCGCACACCTGACGACCGCGTCAGACGGTTTTGATCGCCGGGTCGGAGAGGCCCGGGGTGCCCGTTTCGACGTGGCCCGCGAAGCGGCGCAGGAAGGTGCCGTCCGCGTCGGAGACGACCTTCACGTCGTACCAGCGGCCCGTGGCGCCCAGGTCCGCCGTGTACGCGGCCGTGCCGCCCGCCGCGACGCGGAGGGTCTGGGCCGCGCCGTCGTAGGCGTTGGTCACCGTGAGGTTGACCGCCGTCGAGCCGGAGTTGGTCAGCGTCAGCTTCAGGTTGCCGGTGGCCGCGTCGTGGCGGGCCGTGACCTCCGGGCCGGCCTTCTTCGCGGGGCCCTTCCAGGTGCGCAGGAATCCGTTCGGGCCCCAGACCGTCAGGTTGATCTGGTTGCCGGTGGAACTGCTGGTGCTCCAGGTGTCGACAAGGGTCTTGCCCGCCTCGACCGTGTAGGGCCAGGGGCCGTCCGTCCGGTTGCCCGAGGTGCTGTGGAAGTGGGCGCCGAGGCTGGGGCCGGAGGAGAAGGTCAGGGTGAACTTGCCCGTGGAGACCGTGGCCTTGCCGTCCACGTACGGGGCGTAGCCGAGCGCGCGCGTGGGCTTCTGGCCCGCCTCCTGCCTGGGCAGGGTGCCCGTCGCCGGCGGGACCGGGTGGTAGGACGGGTGGGCATTGTGGTCCGGCGGGACGTAGCCCGCCGTGGAGGGCAGGGCCGCGGGCGAGGCGTCCGCCCTGGAGAAGTCGAACGCCGAGGTCAGGTCGCCGCAGACGGCGCGGCGCCACGGCGAGATGTTGGGCTCCTGCACACCGAAGCGCTTCTCCATGAAGCGGATCACCGAGGTGTGGTCGAAGGTCTCGGAGCAGACGTAGCCGCCCTTGCTCCACGGGGAGACCACGATCATCGGGACGCGCGGCCCGAGGCCGTACGGGCCGGCCGCGTAGCCGCCGCCCCCGGCGTACAGGTCCCGGGTGACGTCGGCGGTCGACAGGCCCCAGGCCGAGGACGCCGGCGGGTACGGCGGGACGACGTGGTCGAAGAAGCCGTCGTTCTCGTCGTAGGTGATGAAGAAGGCCGTCTTCGCCCACACCGCCGGGTTCGCGGTCAGCGCGTCCAGGACCTGCGAGATGTACCAGGCGCCGAAGTTGACCGGCCAGTTCGGGTGCTCGCTGAAGGCCTCGGGGGCGGCGATCCAGGAGACCTGGGGCAGTGTGCCGTTGACCACGTCGGCGCGCAGCCTGTCGAAGTAGCCCTCGCCCGCCTTGGCGTTGGTGCCCGTACGGGCCTTCTCGTACAGGGCGCTGCCCGGCGCCGCGTTGCGGTAGGCGTTGAAGTACAGCAGCGAGTTGTCACCGTAGTTGCCGCGGAAGGCGTCGCTGATCCAGCCCCACCCGCCGGCCGCGTTCAGGCCGTCGCCGACGTCCTGGTAGATCTTCCAGGAGACCCCGGCCGCCTCCAGGCGCTCCGGGTACGTCTTCCAGCCGTAGCCGGCCTCCTGGTTGCCGAGGACCGGGCCGCCGCCGGTGCCGTCGTTGCCCGTGTGGCCCGTCCACATGTAGTAGCGGTTCGGGTCGGTCGCGCCGATGAAGGAGCAGTGGTAGGCGTCGCAGACCGTGAAGGCGTCGGCGAGCGCGTAGTGGAACGGGATGTCGTTCCGCGTCATGTACGCCATGGTCGTGGCCGTCTTGGCCGGGACCCACTTGTCGTACTTGCCGTTGTTGTACGCCGCGTGACCGCCGGCCCAGTCGTGGTTCAGGCCCTCGACGAACTGCATGCCGAGGTCGTTGACCTGCGGGTTGAAGGGGAGGATGTCCTTCGTGCCGTTGGACTGGTAGAAGACGGACTTCCCGTTGTCCTGGAGCACCGGACGCGGGTCGCCGAAGCCCCGGACGCCCTTCATCGAGCCGAAGTACTGGTCGAAGGACCGGTTCTCCTGCATGAGGACCACGATGTGCTCGATGTCCTGGATGGTGCCGGTGCTGCCCTGCGCCGGGATGGCAGCCGCGCGCGCGATGCTCTCGTTCAGCATCGCGGCTGCGGCGGTTCCGCCCGCGATCTGCAGGAACCTGCGGCGATTGAGCTCAGCCATGGGGGACGACCTCTGCGAGTGAGGGGGGGTGTCGAGGGGCGACCCAAGGACAGCGGTCCCGGGGTACCGGACGGAGATCAGTTCGTGACACCGCGCGGTACAGCTGGAGAACGGAAAGACCTCACGGACGGTCCGCGCATCTGCTGAAATGACCTCCGAAACACACTGCACGGGGGGTGCGGAGCAGATGGCGGGGACCGAGTTCGGGCATGTCCTGGGGCGGTCCCGTGCGCTTTCCGGCCTGCCGGCTGCTCCGCTGGTGGCACGGTACGGGGAACTCGTGGCAGCGCAACAGGGCTTGGGATTAAGCCACTTGGGCGAGTTACTGGTTCCGGCCGGCGGGCGGCTGCGGGTACTCGACGGGATCTTCGCCGTCGAAGGGCCGGGGCGGCGGCGCCATGTGGGGGCCGAGGCCCTGCGGGCGCTCCGGGCCTCCCGGGGGGCCGCCGGCGCCGGTGCGCTGCTGGACCGGCTGGCCGGGATCCAGGAGCGGGATCCGACCGCGCTGCGGCGCGTCCTGCTGTACCAGCTGGTGCAGCTGCTCCACGACCACCCGCGGGGGGATCTGCCGGACACGGCCGCCGGGTTCGGGGTCGACCCCGACGAGGCGGCGGCCCTGGTGCACGCCGCCGCGGGGAGCCCCCGGCTGGATCCGGCGCAGCGGGCCGCCGCCGAGGGGCTGGAGGACGCCCGGCTGGCCGGGCGGGTGCGCGCCGCCGCCCGGAGCGCCGCCGTGCTGCCGCCGTCGGTGGCCGGCGGGGACCCGCTGCTGGCGGGACGGCTGGCCGAGCTGGCCGCGCGGGTACGGGCCGCCGACGCGCTGCTGGACGAGGCCCGCGCGTACGAGGACCACGAGGATCCGGAGCAGGCCGCCGCGGCGTACGCACAGGCGGCCCGGCTGGCCTGGGACTGCCCGCGCGCGGTGCGGGGCCTGGTCCGCACCCACCGCGCGGCCGAAGGGGACCCCGGGCCGCTGGAGGCCCGGTCCCTGCCCGGCGGGGTCGCCCTGCGCAGACCGCCCGGCGCCGACCCGGACGGGACCTGGCGCGTGGTCCGGCTGACCCGGCGCGAGCCGCTCACCACACCGCTGCCGGAGGTACCGGGCCCGCTCGGCGCGGGGCCGCTGACGGACCGCCGGGCCCCGCTCGGGCGCGAGGTGCGGTACGTGGCCCTCCCGGCCGGGGACGGCGCCCCCTTGATCAGCGCCCCGCTGCTCGTGGCCCCCGAGGTGGCGGAGCTCCGCCTCACCGACGGCCGGTCCCGCATCGAAGCCTCCTGGCTCCGCCCGCCCGGCGCAACGGGGGTACGGGTGACCCTGACCGGCCCCGATGGCCGCACGACGCACCTCGGCCCTCCGGCGGCGACAGGTCCGGCCGGAGCGGGCGATGGCGCGGGCGCCGCCGGACCCGGCGCGGCCGGGGGCGGCTCCGCGGCTGCCGCCTCGTCGGCCGGCCGCGAGGGTGTGCGGGCCGGGGGGCTGGGGCCCGGGACGTACGGGGTGCGGGTGCGGTGCCGGTACGCGGGCGTGGGGGACGAGGTGCTGTCCGGCGGGGTCGAGGCGGCCGTCGTCGTGCATCCCTGGCCGGAGCCGGTGGTCGGCCTCGGTGCGGCCGCCCGGGACGCGGGCGGGCTGGAGTTCTGTTGGACGGGGGGCGCGGGGGCCGACGTACGGCTCGTGCAGTGGCCGGGGACGGCTCCCGCGAAGGGGACCGAGCTCGCGGCCGACGCGCTTCCGGCGGCGCTGCCCTGGGTGGACGCGGACGGCATCGCCGATCCGCCGCCCGGCACGCTGGCCACCGTCAGCGCCGTGGCCGTCCTGGGCGGGCGGGCACTGGCCGGGCCGGGCGTGGTGGTCGAGGCCCCGGAGCCGGTCACCGGGCTCACGGTCCGGCGGACCACTCCCGGGCGGGCCCGGATCAGCTTCGACTGGCCCGACGGCGCCGGCCGGGTCACGGTCGCGGTCGCCCCCGGGCCCGGCGGCGATCGCACCGAGCACCCCGTCGTACGGGCCGTGTTCCTGCGCGAGGGGCTGGAGCTGCCGGTCGGCCCCGGCGCCGTCCGCGTCACGGCCCACGCCGCCCCGCGCAGCGCGCTGGCGACCGCGGCCGCCCCGCGCGACGCCGAGCAGGCCGTCCTCCCGGCCGACGTGGCCATCGCCTACCGGCTCCTGCCCGGGCCCCGGCGGATGCTGCGGCGCGGTCCCGCCGTGCTCCGGGTGACGCTCCTCGCGCCCGGCGGGGATCCCGGCTCCGGGCTGCCCGACTTCGTCCTCGTAGCCGGAGCCGGCGGCGGTGCGGCCCGGCCCCACCGGCCGGTCGACGGTTCCGAGTTGTGCCGGGTGACCGGCGCCGAGCTCGCGGCCTCGGGGACCGTCGAGCGTGAGATCGTCCCCCGCGCGCCCGGCGGCCCGTACGCCGTGCGCGGTTTCCTCCTCGGCGGCCGTGCCGCCTCCGTCCGGCTCGACGAGCCCTCCCTCACCTCCCTGGTGGTCCGCTGACATGACCTCCGTCGTCTGCCCCTACTGCTTCGACCGTTCGGCCGCCGCCCGGCTGCCGTTCCGCTGCCAGATGTCCGCCACCGGGGTGCGCGGCGGCAAGCCGTGCACTGCGGAACTCGACGGCATATGGGCGGAGTTCATGGGGCCGAGCGTGCCGCCCGCGCTGAAGATGCGCGGGCCGGTCTTCACCGCCCCGCGCGGTCTCGCCGGCCGTCTCGGCAGCGGCGGCGCCACGCGGGCGGACTGTCCGCAGTGCGGGGTGTCCACCCCCGTCCGGGTCTGCATGCGCTGCCACAGCGACTTCCCGAGCGACTACACCGACCAGGACACCCGGATCATCGCCCTGCTGGGCCCCAAGGCCTCGGGCAAGAGCACGTACGTCTCCGTCCTGATCAACGAGCTGCGCAACCGGGTGGGCCGGGCGTACGGCGCCTCCATCACGGCGATGGGCGGCGAGACCCAGCGCCGGGACCGGGAGATGGCCGAGGACCTGTACGACCGGCTGCGGCTGCCGGAGGCGACGAGACCGGCGGCGCTCGGCTTCAACGACCCGCTGCTGTACCGGCTGAGCCTGCCGCTGCGCCGCCGGCTGCGCGGGGACGGCAGCCGGCACACCGCGCTCGTGTTCTTCGACGCGGCGGGCGAGGACCTCGCCAGCGCGGAGGCCATGGACCGGTACACCCACTACCTGGCGGCCGCCGACGGGATCATCCTGCTGGTGGACCCGCTGCAGATGCGGGCCGTACGGGACCAGCTGCCGGTGGACGCGGGGCCGCCGCTGCCCACCGTGGAGACCCCGCCGCAGCAGATCGCGGCGGACCTGGCCGCACAGCTGCGGGCCCACGGGCGGGGCACCTCGCGCGGCCGGGTCACCACGCCCGTAGCGGTGGCGGTGACCAAGACGGACTCCCTGTTCTCGCTGGTGGGGCCGCACTCCCCGCTGCGGCGCAATGCCGGGCACGCGGGCGGCACGGTGGACGACGAGGACCGGCTCGCCGTGCACGAGGAGATGCGGGGGCTCCTCGACGGCTGGGACTCGGGGGCGCTGTACCGCCAGCTGGACCGGGACTTCGCCCGGCTGTCGCTGTTCGGGCTCTCGGCGCTCGGCTCCCCGCCGCCCGCGCACGCCCCGGCGGACGCCCCGAAGTCGGGACCGCAGCCGCTGCGGGTCGAGGACCCGCTGCTGTGGCTGCTGGGGCTGGGCGGGCTGCTGCCGCGCACCGGGACCGGCGGCGCGGGCCGGCGTACGGCAGCGGCCGCAGGCGCCTCCGCAGGTGCGACGGCGGACCGCTCGTACGCACCGGGAGGAGAGGCGTGAACCTCGCGCAGATGCACTACACCTCGGCGCCGCCGGGGCCCGACGGCTCGGGCTTCCGGTTCACCGCCGTCAGCCCCGGGGTGCCAGCCTCGCTGCTGCGCGAGGCCGAGCAGCTGATCGGGTACGAGCCGCCCCGGGACGCGCCGCCGCGCCCGAGCGCGGACCAACTGGGCGCATTCCCGCAGGCCTTGAGCCTGAACGTGCTCGCCGACGGCAGCCGGCTGCTGGCCCGCTCCGTGTACACGGGCGCCGACTACAGCGGGCGCTGGGGCAACTTCCACGCCCACGCGGTGCACCTGCCGCAGCCCGCCGACCCGGACCGGCCAGCCGAATGGCCGCTGCCCATCACGTCCTGGGGCTCCCGGCAGTGGGCGGCCGATTCCCCGCCGGCCGGGGCGCCCGTACCGCCGCTGGCGTCGGTGCCGGTCCCGGGCCCGCTCGACGTCGGCGCGCTGGCGGCCTTCGTGAGCGCCCGCGGGCCCTGGCTCGCCGGGTTCTTCGCCGATGTGCGCCGGCTCGTCGAGGAGCCGGCCGCCCCGCAGCTCGTCCTGGTGGAGCAGGACAGCGAGGCCGTGGCCTGGTGGATCCTGCTCGCCTGCAGTGTGCTGCCGCACCGGCGGGGCCAGTGGCTCACCTTCACCACCTACACCCGGCGGCCGCAGCTCGCCCGGCAACAGATCATCGGAGTGGTGCCGGAGGACGGCCTGGGCCTCGCCGGGCAGGAGCACCGCTACCGGGTGTACGACGCCGCCCGTGCGGCGGCCCCCGCACCGGGCACCGACCCGTGGGCGCAGACCGCCGCGTCGATCTGGCGGGCGCAGCGGCAGGACCTCTTCGCGGACGTCCGGCAGCTGCCCGGCGAGCGGTCCGGCCCGTACGAGGCGGGCCCGCTGGCCGCGCTCGCGCTCGCCGCGGGCATCGGGCTGGACTCGGCGGGCCGGACCGCGGCCGCCGACTGGGCCGCCGGACACCGGGAGGCGCTGGACGGCGTACGGCTGCACGCGCTGGCCCGGGCGCTGGGCGGCCCGGCCGGGGACCGGGAGCCCGAGGAGGCCGCCGCGAGCGGGCGGCTGCTGACGGCCCTGGCCGGCTGGGCACCCCCGGCGGTGAGCGAGCCGCTGCTGGAGCTGGCCCTGGCCGGGGCGGTCCGCTCGGGCGGCGCCGTTCCGCCCGCCGGGGGGCTGGGCGAGGCGGCCCGGGCCCGGCTCGCGGCCGAACTGGGGCCGGAGCTGCGGGCGGCACTCACCGACCCGGAGCGCGAACCGGACGACCGGGTCGGGCTGTTGCGGGTCGCCGGCGAACTCGGGGTGGGCACCGCGGATCTCCTGCCCGACGTGGCAGGGCAGTTGGCGCGCGCCCTGATCGCCGATCCGGAGCGGGCGTACGGCGAGTCGGTACGGGCCGCGCTGGCGGAGCAGGCCGGGCTGCGGGAACGGGCCGGGCTGCGGGGCCTGGTACTCGACCGGCTGGACGCGCTCGCGGCGGGCGATCCGGCCGCGGGGGCCCGGCTGTTCGCCCTCACCCCACTGCGGCTGACCGGCGCCGAGGCGCTGCCGCATCTGCGGATGTGCGCGCAGGCACCCGTGGTGACGGGGGCGGGCGGGGACCGGGTGCAGGCGCTGACCGGGCTCGTGGAGCACTCCGGCGCCTCGCTGGAGGAGGAGCCGCTGGTGCTGCGCACGGCGATGCGGCTGGTGTGGGGCGCGGAGCCGCCGGGAGCGGGCGAGGCCTGGCTGGCCCTGTCCGCACTGGGCGACCGGGCCCACCGGGAGGCCGGCACCTGGGAGCTGCTCGCGCAGGCGGCGGTCTGCGCCCCGGCCGACGACCGGTACGCCGAGGAGCTGGCGCCGGAGCTGCTGCGGCGGTTCTCCGCGGAACTCCCCGCCCCGCTGCGGTCCTCGCTGCTGCTGCTGGAGCTGGCCCGGAACCTGCGGGCCGGTCAGACGGGGCCGGGCTGGGTCCGCCAGGCCCTGGACCTGCGGACGCTGGACCCCACGCCGACGGCGCGCGAGCACGCCTACGCGGCGGTGGCCGGCCGGCTGCTCGCCGAGGACCGGCCCGAAAGCGAGCTGCGGGCCCTGATCGAGAGCAACGACGCCGAGCTGCTGGCCGCGTACCGGCGGGCCGCCCGCCTGCCGCAGGTCTCGGACCGGCTGGGGCGCGACCCCCGGTACGCGGCGGAGTGCTTCGCCGCCTGGTCCTCCCAGCCCCAGGCGGGCCCGGTGTGGCAGGAGGCCCGCACCGACCTGCTCGACGGCGTGCTGCGCCCGGTCGTACGCGGCCTGGCGCCGACGGAGGCAAGGGCGCTCGAGGAGGCCCTGGCCCGGCTCGGCGGCCGCTGGGCGGAGGACTTCCGCAGCTGGCAGCGGCCCGGCGCCTTCGGACGGCTGCGCGACCGCTTCGGCGGCTCCGGGCGCCGCGCCGCGAAGCCCGCGCCCGGCAGCCCGCCGCTGCGGGGCGGCTCCGGCGGGCCCATCGCCCCCGGTGAATCCGCCGCGGAGGGGCGGTGACCGTGAACGCGGGGCTCGTCCTGCAGGTCCTCGGGGTGGCCACCGGCGTGATCGGGGCGGCCGTCTGTCTCGGGTACGGGCTGTGGCGGTTCCTGGCACTGGCGCTGGGAGCCGCCTGGACCGCCCTCGGGCCGCGCACGCCCGGGACCCCCGACCCGCGGATCAGCCCGTACGGAGGCACGGAGCCGGGACAACCGGCCTACTGGGCACGGCAGATGTGGATCGACGCCCGTGCCGCGGCGCAGGCGGCGGGGCACACCGTCCGGTACCTGCTGGTCCACCACTGGCTCGACGAGATCGTCCGCCACCGGCTGCTGAGCGGCCGCAACGGATCGACCGGGGAGCGCGCCGAGCACGTCCTCGGGCGGCTCCTGCTGCGGCTGCTCGCACCGGCGACGGCACTGGCCGCGCTGCTGTCCGCCCTGCTGTCCTGCGCCCTGCTCCTCGGCGTCGCGCTGGCGTTCGCCGCCCAGCTGCTGCTGGTCTCGGCCGTGGCGCTGGCCGGGGTACTGGCCGGGCGGGCCGCGGATCGGCTGTGGAAGCTGGCCCGCGGCATCCGCATGAAGTGCCCGTACCCCGGCTGCTACCGGCCGTTCCCGCTGGCCGTGCACGTCTGCCCGGGCTGCGGCGCCGCCCACCGCGAGCTGAGGCCCGGCCGGTACGGGGCGCTGCGGCACGTCTGCCGCTGCGGGCGGGCGCTGCCCACCACCGCGCTCGCCGGGAGGCGCGGGCTCACCGCCCGCTGCCCGCACTGCGACCAGGGGCTGCCGCCGGCCGTGGGCACCACGCGGGTGGTGCACGTGCCGCTGATCGGGGGCACCTCCGCGGGGAAGACCATGCTGATGGCGGCGATGCTCGACGGGCTGCGGGCGTGGTCGCACGAGTCGGCGCTGACCGTCGAGTTCGCGTCCCCCGCCGACCGGCGCGAGGCCAACACGCTGGGCCGGCAGGTGGAGTCGACGGGGTGGGCGCTGAAGACGCAGGGCGGGCAGCCCCGGGCGCTGATGCTGCTCGTCGGGCGCGGCCGCGGCCGGCTGCTGCGGCGGCAGCGGCTGCTGTACCTGTACGACCCGATGGGCGAGTCGCTGCGCGATGCGGACACCACCCGGCGCCAGGAGTACCTCGCGCATGCGGACGGGGTCCTGCTGGTCGCGGACGTGCTGGCCTCGCCCGCCGTACGGCGCACCCTGCGCGGGGGCGACGGGCAGCTGGCGGTGGCCGCCCGGCCCGCCGACCTCGGTCCGGTGGAGACGTATGCGGGCTTCACCGGAGAGCTCCAGGGGCTGGGCGGCCGGCGGCGGCGCCTCGGCGTGGCGGCGGTGGTGACCAAGCGGGACGTGCTGGACCGGCTGGACTCGCTGCCGCGGCCGGAGGGTGCGGTCGACGCCTGGCTGGCCGAGATCGGGCTCGGCGAGCTGGTCCGCGCCCTCGGCCACGACTTCGCGGCGGCCCGCTACTGGGCGGTCAGCGCCCGTGCCGCCACCGGAGCGGGCGCGCTCGGGTCCGAGCAGCGCAGGGCGGCGGAGCCGGTGCTGTGGCTGCTGTCCCGTACGGGGCTGCGCATCGGCGGGGCGGCGGCCGCGGCGCAGGATCCGCGCCTGCCCCGGCTGCCCCGGCCCCGGGGGCGCACCGGCCGGCCGGCAGCAGATCGATCAAGCCTGTGACGTGGGCGGGGCCGGGAGCTAGGGTCCAGGAGATGAGGAGGGGCAACACCCCATGGTGACACCGCAGATCGCGCGGGGGCGGCTGCTGATGCTGGTCCTGTTCGTGGTGGCGGTCGTGATGACGGCGGCCGCCGGGCTGGCGGCGCTCGTGCGGTACGTACCGCAATGGCTCGGGAGTTGAAGGAGATTAGCGGTGAGTGACATCCCCGGCGGGCCGATGGCGAACCGGCCCGTCCACTTCATCTGGCTGCTCGACTGCTCGTACTCGATGCAGGGCGAGAAGATCGGCCAGCTCAACTACGCGATCAGAGAGGCCGTTCCGGAGATGCGCCAGGTGGCGCAGGACAATCCGGCGGCTCAACTGCTGCTGCGCACGATGACGTTCTCCACCACCGCCCGCTGGCACCATCAGGACCCGGTTCCGGTGGAGAACTTCACCTGGCAGGACGTCCAGGTGGACGGCATGACCAATCTGGGCGAGGCGCTCCAGCTGGCGGCCCGGGAGCTGGACACCCCGCCGATGCCGCAGCGGGCGCTGAAGCCGGTGCTGGCGCTGGTCTCGGACGGGGTGCCGACGGACGACTGGAAGGCGGGGCTGCGGGCGGTCGACGCGACCCCGTGGGGGCGCAAGGCCGTACGGGTGGCCATCGCGATCGGCGCGGATGCCGACCGCACCGTGCTGCAGGAGTTCCTCGGCAATCCGGAGCTCCAGCCGCTGGACGCGAACAGCCCCAAGCAGCTGGCGGCGGCGATCCGCTGGGCCTCGACGGCCGCGGTCAAGGCGGCCTCGCAGCCGGTGGCGGGCTCCGCGGACGCGATGGCGAAGCAGCCGCCGTACGCTCCGCCGGTGCTGGACGACGACGATGACGACGTGTGGTGAGCGGGCCCGTGTCACCGGAACCACCACCCGTACCAGGGCCCGTGCCGGGTCCCGTTCCGCTCTGGGCCACGCTCCGGGAGAGCGTCCAGGGCGTGAACAAGACCCGCAACCAGGACTACTGCGAGGTCGCGGGGCTCGGCACCGCCGAGGAGCCGCTGATCATGGCGGTGGCCGACGGCCACGGCTCCGCGGTGCACGCCCGCAGCCATCTGGGCTCCCGTTTCGCGGTGGACCTGTTCGTGGAGGAGGCCCGGCGGTTCGGGGCGCTCGCCCAGCCCCGCGGCGAGGAGCGTCCGCCGAGCCTGGCCTGGCTGATGCACTATGCCGAGCACGCCTTCCCCCGCCAGCTGGTCAGCGCATGGCGGGAGAAGGTCCTCGGCAACTGGGAGCGGACCAGCTCCCACGAGGAGCCCGGCCTGTCCGAGGAGCACAAGCTGCTGCTGTACGGGAGCACGCTGGTCGGTGCGGTGCTCACGCCCCGGGTGTTCGCGGCCTGGCAGCTCGGCGACGGCGAGCTGACGGTGGTGGACGACGACGGGCGGGTGACCGTACCGCTGGCGCCCGCCGAGGCCGACCTGGGGGACGAGACGGAGTCGCTGTGCAGCCCGGCGGCGTGGCTGCGCGTACGGACGCACTGGGCGCCGGTGACCGCGCCCTCGCGGGCGCCCCGGCTGGTCGCGGTCTCCACCGACGGGCTGTCCAAGAGCTTCGCCTCGGACCGGGGCTTCCTGCAGTTCATGGCCGGGCTGGACGACCGGCTGTCGGCGGAGGGCGCGGACGCCGTCCGGGCCGTCCTGCCGCAATGGCTTGCCAAGGCCTCGCAGCACTCGGGGGACGACACGACCCTGGTGGCGGCCTGGCACCCGGCACCGGCGGCAGCCGGCGGGGCGTACGGGGCGACCAGGACCTACGGGGCCGCCGGGACCCACGGGGCCGGGGAGACGACCACTGACGCGGCACCACCGACCGACCCGTACGGGAGAGACGAATGAGCGGCATGCTCGACAGCGGCACCTTGCTGACGACCGACGGCGGCACGGGCGTGGAGGTCTTCGACCTGCTCGGCGCCGGCGGCCAGGGGGAGGTCTACCGGGTGCGGACCCCCGCCGGGTACCAGGCGCTCAAGTGGTACTACCCGGCCTGCGCCACCCCCGCCCAGGAGGACATCGTCCGACAGCTGGTGGGCCGCGGCTTCGACGACGACCGCTTCCTGTGGCCCCTGGACTTCGTGGCCGACGGGCGCGGCGCGTTCGGGTACCTGATGGACATCCGCCCGGACCGGTTCAAGGGCCTGCCCCTGCTGTTCCGGCGGCAGCTGCACACCACGCCCCGGGCCCTGCTGACGGCCTGCCTGTACACGGTCGAGGCGTACCAGGCCCTGCATTCGCGCGGGATCGCGTACCGGGACATCTCCTGGGGCAACATCTTCTTCGACCCGGCCACCGGCGACGTGCTGGTCTGCGACAACGACAACGCGGTGGTGGAGGGGGACAGCACCGGCATCTCGGGGACGATGGAGTTCATGGCGCCCGAGCTGGTGCGGGGTGACCCGGGGGTCTCCCCCGGCACCCAGAGCGATCTGCACTCGCTGTCGGTCCTGCTGTTCATGCTGCTGATGAACCACCACCCGCTCAAGGGCAGGCGTGAGCTGGCGATCCACTGCCTCGACGAGGCGGCGGAGCGCAAGCTGTACGGGAAGCAGCCGCTGTTCGTCTTCGACCCGCAGGACCGGTCCAACGCGCCCGACCCGGCCGAGCAGGCGACGGTACTGGCCACCTGGGCGGCGGCGCCGGACTCCCTGCGGGACCTGTTCACCAAGAACTTCACGACGGGCCTGCACGATCCCACGACCCGGGTCCGGGAGTCGCAGTGGCGGGACACCCTGCGGGCCGTGCTCGACGCGGTGGTGGAGTGCGCGCAGTGCGGGAAGCAGAACATGACCGAGCCGCGGGCCGCCGATCCGGGCACGTGCTGGAGCTGCGGGAGCACGCTGGTGCTGCCGCCGCGGCTGGTGCTGACCACTCCGCCGCCGCGCACCGAGCACCACATCCTGCTGCACCGGTCCTCGCGGGTGCAGGCGCACCATCTGGCCCCGGAGCCGGCCCGGCACGACTACGGCGATGCGACGCTGGTGGCGCAGCTGACCGAACACCCGCAGAAGCCGGGCCGGTTCGGGCTGGCGAACCGGTCGGCCTCGGCATGGACGGGGACCCGCGCGGACGGCTCCACCCAGCGGATCGACCCGGGACAGACGGTGCCGCTGCGCTCGGGCCTGGAGCTGGACTTCGGCGGCGCGCGGGCCGTCGTACGGTCGAAGTAGCGCTCCGGCGTGATCAGTTGCCCAGGAGGCGGCTGATCTCCTGGGCGAGGGCGAGTCCGCCGCTGCTGGCGCCGAGACCGAGGGTGATGGTCTCCAGCGAGCGGCGGATCACCCCCGGCTCGGCGGCGCGCCGCTCCTGCGCGGCCCGGTCCAGTTCGCCGCGCAGGGTCTCGGCGGCGGCGATCCGCTCCTGGGCCGCGCCCTGGTCGCGCAGCCACTGCGCGAGTTCCGCGGCCAGCCGCAGGGTCTCGGCGGCGGTGTCCTGCCCGCCGATGTTGATGGTGCCGTTGTCGCCGATGATGCCGGCGGTGACCTTCTCGTTGAAGTTGAAGGTGCCCATGCGTCCCTCCCGATCGTGGTGGCGGTCAGGGCGTCCCTCGGCCCTGACCGGCGTGCCCGGCCTGTGCACCGGGCCCGTTGTGGTGGTTGACCGTGCCGTTGTCGCCGATGACGCCCGCCTGCACGCTGCCCTGGAAGGTGTAGGTGTGCGTGTTGATGACCTGCTGCGCCTGGTCGTAGGAGCTGGTGTCGATGTTGTGGTCCTTCAGGAACCGCTCCGTCGCTATCAGCACGCCCTGCTGCAGGCGCTGCAGGAAGTCCTGGGAGTCCGTGCGTTCGCTGAATCCCAACTGGTTCCAGTCCGCGACGCGTTCGCGGATGCTGTCCTCGGCGCCGTAGTCGTACAGTGCGTGCCGTTTGTCGATCTCGCGCCGTACCTTCTCCAGGGCGCGGGCGCGCCTGCGCTGCTCGGCGGACCGCTGCATGAGCCGCGAGGAGGCCTTGAGCAGGGTGGTCCCGGTCCGGGACGTGGCGAAGGAGACCAGGCTCCACCAGCGCTCGAGCCCGTCCAGCGGCAGCCGGTTCACCCGGCCGAAGCGCGCCTGGAGCGGGGGGATGCCGTACGCCGACACCTCCCAGGTGAGGCTGGGGTGGTGGAGGCGGGCGCGCAGGTGCATGGAGACGATGGCCCGGCCGCCCTCGCCGGCCCGGACCAGGCTGAGGTAGGTGCGCATGCCGGCGCCGGACTGCATCAGGCCCGCCTGGACCAGCTGCTTGGGGATCTGGGCGCGCGGCCGGCGCAGCCGGTCCGGCAGCAGGTCCGCGCCCACGTACGGGACGTTGGTCCCCATGACGTAGAGCCGGTTGCGGACCTGGAGGCCCTTGAGGCCGGCGATCTTCTCCATCTCGCGGGCCACGTAGGTGTGCAGGTCGACCGCGTCGAACGGCTTGATGGGCAGCTTGCCGCCGTTGCCCGCCGGGTCGTCGGCGGGGCGGCTGACGTCGATGGGCTGCCAGACCATCTCCTTGAGCTTGGAGCCGCTGCCGACGAAGGGGTTGGTGCGCTCGGCGCTCGCCGTGTACGGGACCACGTTGGCCCGCTTCGTCTCCAGCAGCCGCTGCTCCACCTCCGGTTCGACGGCCGGGGCCAGGTCCGCCGGGCGGTCCGCGCCGTGCTCCACGGCGAGCGCCGCCGTACGGGAGCGGCTCTCGGCCTGGTGGACGAGCCACCAGGCACTCGCGTAGGCGAGGAGGACCAGTGCGGCGGCCGTGTACGCGAGCACCCACCGGGCGGTGACCACCGCGTACAGCAGCAGCGGCAGCGCCGCCCATACGCCGACGGCGCAGATCCAGGCCAGGCGCCGGTCCCGTACGTCGATCCGCCGGACCGCCGCGCGCGAGTGGCGGGCCAGCGCCATCAGGTCGATGCCGAGGGAGAGGCCGGTGGCGCGCAGCCCGTCCGCGGTGAGTTCCACCTCCACGTCGCGGGCGAAGTCCTCGTCCAGGTGCGCTCCTGCGCACAGTCGGCGGGTCACCGCATCGGTGCGGTACTGCGCCAGCGCCGGTAACCGGCGTGCTGCCATGTGCCTCTCCCCCGTGTCCCCCGTGTCCCCCGCGGGTCTTCGGGACACCCTACGGAAACGGGACCTGGCTGTCCCGCCGTTGGGGGTGACCGACGGGTCGGGCCGGGCGGGAGGCGCAGGTACTCATGCCGGGTGTGCCGCGCGCGGAGCCGATCTGAGCATCCGTACTCAGGTCCGGCCGCTCGCGGGGTCGCATCGTGGGGGCATGCTCATTCAGTCGTGTGATCCGTCGCCGCGCGCCGGTATAACCGCCGTCGGCAGCCTGTTGCCCGAGGAGGTCCGCTCCTCGGAGGACCTCCAGCGGGAGGTGGCCCGCCGCAGCGGCCTCACCCTGCCGCCGAGGCTGCTGACGCAGGCCACCGGGATCGTCTCGCGCCGCGTCGCGGGCGAGGGTGTGTACGCCTCGACGCTCGCCGTGGGCGCCGCGCGCCGGGCGCTGGCCGCCGGCGGGCTCGGCCCGATGGACATCGACCTGCTGGTGTTCGCGTCGGCGTCGCGCGACATGGTCGAGCCCGCGACCGCGCACATCGTGCAGGCGGAACTCGGCTCCCGGGCCCATGCCGTGGACGTCACCAACGCCTGCAACAGCTTCGTGAACGGCATCGACCTGGCCAGGGCCATGATCCTGGCCGGGCGGGCCCGGCGGGCGCTGGTCGTGACCGGGGAGACCCCGAGCCGGGCGGTGCAGTACGCGCCGGCCGACCTGGCGGAGCTGCGCGAGGGCTTCGCCGGGTACACGTTCGGGGACGCGGGGGCGGCCGTCGTCGTGGAGGCGGTGGAGCGCGGCGGGATCCTCGACGTGGACACCGAGACGCATTCCGAGCACTGGGAGGTCGGGGGCATCCCGGGGGGCGGTTCGCGGTACCCGCGCGGGGACGCGTACACGTACTTCCGCGGTGACGGGCACGAACTGCGCGGCGTCTTCGAGAAGGTGGGCACGGCCGTCATCGACCGGACCCTGCACCGCACGGGGATGGACTGGGACGGCTTCGCCAAGGTGCTGGTGCACCAGGTGACGGTGCCGTACCTGGAGCGGTTCGCGGAGCTGACCGGGGTACCGGCCGGGAAGCTGGTGGTCACCGTGCCCGAGCTCGGGAACGTCGCGAGCGCGAGCATCGGTGTGCAGCTGGACCGGGTCT
This sequence comes from Streptomyces sp. NPDC002209, assembly GCF_042890265.1. Lineage (NCBI taxonomy): Bacteria > Bacillati > Actinomycetota > Actinomycetes > Kitasatosporales > Streptomycetaceae > Streptomyces > Streptomyces sp. NPDC002209. The sequence continues at coordinate 48,220 of NZ_JBIARX010000003.1, forward strand.
TCGGGGAACTGGAGCCGGGGGAACGGGTGTTGTGTGTGGGGCTGGGCGGCGGGATCAGCATCATGACGATGGTCTGGGAGAAGTCGTGACCGGGCGGCTGTGGGTGGTCGTGCCCGCCCATCAGGAGGAGGCGCGCCTCGGCGACACCCTGCGGGCGCTCGCGGCCCAGCGCGACCGGGACTTCACGCTGCTGGTCGTCGACAACGCCTCGGCGGACAACACGGCTGCGATCGCACGGGAGTTCGCCGCGGTGGCGCCGTTCGCGGTCGAGGTGATCGAGGAGCCGGAGAAGGGGGTCGGCTCGGCCGTGGACACCGGATTCCGGTACGCGATCGGCCGGGGTGCGACCCTGCTCGCGCGGACGGACGCCGACTGCCTGCCGCGGCCCGGGTGGACGGGTGCGGCACGGGCCGCGCTCACGGCCCGCCCGGGCCTGGTGTGCGGGCGGATCACCGCCCGGCGCGACGAGCACGGGCCGCTCGGCCGGGCCGGTTTCGCGGGGCTGGTCCGGCTGGCCGCGCTGTTCGGGCGGCTGCGGCCGGAGCACGCGGCCCGGCGGGGCGGCTTCAAGGCCCCGTACCGCATGCACGCGGGGAACAACATGGCCATCACCGCCGATCTGTACCTCGCCGTCGGTGGCATGCCGCGGCGCCCCTCGCCCACCGACCGGCTCTTCCTCAACGCCGTACGCCGGCACACCGACCGGATCACGCACTGCCGGCGGATGGTCGTGGAGAACTCCACGCGCCGGCTGAAGGCGTACGGGATCGCCGGCACGGCCCGCTGGTACCTCGACCAGGGCAGCGGCACCCACGGAACGGACCCCCGCTGATGCTCGACCGACTCGACCATGCGCTGCGCGCCCGCCCCGAGCGGGCCGCCGTACTCACCGCAACCCGCACCGGGGCCACCCGGGTCCGCGCCACCCGCGGCGAACTCGCCGAGCTGACCGACGCGTTCGCCGCGGGGCTGCACGCGCGCGGGCTGCGCGCCGGGGACACCGTCGGGGTCGCGGTCCGGCCCGGGGCGCGGGCACTGGCCGTCATGCTCGCACTGTGGCGGCTCGGGCTGCGCGGGGCCGTGCTCGATCCGGGCGCGGGGCCCGACGTGCTGCGCGCCCGCCTCGCGCTGGCCGAGCCCTCGCTCGTCCTCGCCGACGCGGCCGCGCAGGCCGTCGCGGGCTGGGCGCGCCCGCTGGCCCGCCGGGCCAGGCTCGCCCTGCCGGACCTGGCCTCGCTGGGCGCTCCCGTGGCCACCGTCGGGCGGCGGCTGCCCGGCTGCGCGCCCGCGCTGGACCTGGGCGCGGCGCGCTCCGGGGTCCCCGGCCAGGGGCGCCGGCCGGCGTACGGGGACTCCGACGCCGATGCGGTGATCGTCTTCACCTCCGGGACCACCTCGCGGCCCCGGGCCGTGGTGCACACCCGGGCGAGCCTGGCCGCCGGGATGGCCTCCGTCTCCGCGCTGTTCGGCGCCGCGGATCCGGCCGGGGCGGGCGACCCGGTGCTCGGCGGCACCTTCTTCGTGCTCGTGCCCTCCCTTGCGCACGGCGCCCCGGTGGCGCTCCCGGCCCGGTCCCCGGCGGTCCTGGCCCGGCAGCTGCGCCGGCTGCGGCCGCGGGACACGTATCTGACCCCGCCGCAGCTGCGGGACGCCCTGGGCGCGGGGGCGCGCTTCCGGGGCCGGGTGTGGACGGGCTCGGCACCGGCGAGCGCCGAGCTGCTGTCCCGCGTGCGCGGCGCGGGCGCCGAGGAGGCGTGGGGCGTGTACGCGCTCACCGAACTGTTCCCGGCCGCCGCGGTCGAGGCGCGGGAGAAGGCGGCGTACGAGGGTCCGGGCGACCTGGTCGGGGCCCCGCTGCCCGGTGTCACGGCGAAGCCGGACGGGGACGGCCAGCTGCTGCTGGCGGGGGCCGCGGCCCGGCACCGCTACCTGGGCGAGGAGCCCGAGCCGTGGGTGCGTACGGGAGACCGGGCGCGGCTGGACGGCGCGGGGCGGATCGTCCTCGAGGGCAGGAGCAAGGACATGGTGCTGCGCAGGGCCGAGAACATCTACCCGGGCCTGTACGAGCCCGCGCTGCACGTGCCGGGGGTGGAGCTGGCCGTGCTCGTCGGCATCCCGGCGGGCCGGGGCGCCGAGTCCGCGGGCGACGAGCGGCTCGTGGCCCTCGTACAGCCGCAGCCCGGGGCCGCCGAACCGGGGCTGCGCGCCGCGTTGGCGGGGCCGCTGGGGCGGATGGGCTCCGCCCGCCCCGACGCCGTGCTGTTCGCACGGATCCCGCTGGCGGGACGCTCCCGCAAACCCGACCGGGCGGCGGCCGCGGCGCTGGCGGCGGCCCGCCTGAGGGGGACCCGATGACCCAGGCCCGGGCCCGGCGGCGCGACCGCCGGGTGTACGTGCGCAGCCACCCGCTGCTGTTCGCCCTGCTCGCCGCCACGCGCGGGCGCCCCGTACGCCGGCTCGGGGGCACGCTGCTGGTCCACGACGCACCGGCCTACCGCGAGGCCCTGACCCGCCTCCCCCTGAACCGCACGGCCCCCGGCACCACGGGCGCCGCGGCCCGCACCGCCTTGGCCCCACCACCGAACCCGGACCGCCCGACGCCCGCCGGTTCGGCGAAGCCCGACCGCACGACGGCCGACACCGGCGGCTCGGCACGCGCGGCGCTCGCCCCGTCGGCGCACCTCGGCCGCACGACGGCCGACACCGGCGGCAGTGCGGCGCGCGTCGGGCTCGTCGGCTCGGCAGGGCGCGACCACACGGCGGCCGGCGGCACCGGCGGCGTGCTGTTCGATCAGGACGGCAGCGGGCACCGCGCGGACCGGCGGGGGCTCTCGGAGGCGCTCGGTGCGGCCGGGGTGGAGCAACTGCGCGCGCAGTGGCAGCCGTTGCTCACCCGCCGACTGGCGCCGCTCGCGCAGGGCCGCGAGGTCGACATGGCCGCGCTCGCGCGGGAACTGGCCGGGGCGGTGGTCTGCCGGCTGCTGGGCACGGACGCCGACCCGGTGGCGGTGGCACGGGCCGCCGCGGACGCCGCGGCCGCGTCGGTGCGCACCCACCTGCCGGGCCCGCGCCGCCCGGGCGCGAGCGCGGCGGCCGCCCGAACGGCCCGCATGCTGCAGTCCCTCCTGAGCCGCCCCCTCACCGCGCCGTCCCTGCCGCCGTCCGGCGATGCCCCGGTTCTGGCCGGCGGGATGGGTGGGGGCGATGCGCTGGGGGCGATGGTGGCGGTAGCCGCCGTCAACACCACCGTGGCCGCGCTGCCGCGGGCGGTGGCGTGGTGCGCCGACGCCGCTCTGTGGGACCAGGCCGCGGACCCTGCGCTGCGGTTCCGGCTGGCCGACGAGCTGCTGCGGGTCACCGCGGCCTCGCCGCTGCTGCCCCGTGCGGCGGCGGCCGACGGGACGGTCGGCGGCTGCCCGGTCCGCAGCGGCGACCGGCTGCTGCTGGTCGCCCGGCACGCCGCGCAGGCACACGTCCGCGACCCGGACGCCCTCGCCCCGGCCGATCCGGCCCTGGCCCACCTGGTGTTCGGCGCCGGCGCGCATGCCTGCCCCGGTGCCCGCCTGGCCCGCATCCAGCTGGCCGACACCCTGGCGGCCCTGGCCCCGTACCGGCCGGTGGTGACCCGCGCCCGGGTCGACCGCCGGGCCGCCCTGCCGGGCTGGCGCCTGCTGACCGTGAAGGCCACCTCATGAACGCCGACCGGACCGGCCGCACCGCAGCCGCAGCCGCAGCCGCAGCCGCAGCCACCCGGACGGCCGTGGGCCGGGGGCTGCGGGTGGCCGTCACCGGGGCGAGCGGGTTCTGCGGCGGGCACGTGGCGCGGGCCGCCGTGGCGTGCGGGGCCGAGGTGGTGTGTCTGGGGCGGCGGCCGGGGCCCGTCGGGGAGCACCGGTTCTGGGATGCGGCCCGCGAACTCCCGGACCTGGCCGGGGTCGACGTCGTCGTGCACTGCGCGGCCGCGGTCGGCGACCCGGCCCCCGGTTCCCCCGCCGAGGCGGAGATGTACGCGGTCAACGTCACCGGCACCGAACGGCTGCTGCAGGCCGCCGGCGACCGGCCCGTGGTCTGGGTGAGCAGTGCCAGCGTCTACGATCCGCGCCGCGACCGCGCCCTGGTCCGCGAGGACCACCCGCGCGCCGGGCAGTTGAACGCGTACGGCCGCACCAAGGCGGCGGGCGAGGCCCTCGCGCTGGCCGCGGGGGCGGTGGTGCTGCGGCCGCGGGCCGTGTACGGGGCCGGCGACGGCACCCTGCTGCCACGGCTGCTCTCCCGGGTCCGGGCCGGGACCCTGCTGCTGCCGGGTCCGGACGTCCCGCTCAGCCTGACGGCGGTGGAGAACCTGGCCGATGCCGCCCTCGCGGCGGCCGCCGGCTGGGCCCCGGGCGCGTACAACGTGGCCGACGCGGCGCCCTACGCGCGCGACGCCGCCGTACGCCGGGTCCTGCACGCGCACGGCATCGCCGCCCGCATCCGGCACCTCCCGGTCGGGGCGGCCCGTGCGGCGGCCCGCGCGGCGGAGGTGCTCGCGCGCGGCGGCGAACCGGCCCTCAGCCGCTACGCGGTGGACCAGCTGGCCCACCCGGTGGTCCTGGACCTGACCCGGGCCCGGTCCCAGGGCTGGACCCCGCACCGCACCCTGGACAACTACCTGGCCACGCTCGCCCCGGGCGTCTCCTAGAGCGTGTCGTCAAAACGATCTCGGCTTCTGGATCACGGAGCGGTGATACATCGCCATGAACTGTCCGATGCCGAGTGCGAACTCATCGGCCCGTTGCTGCCCTGCCTGCCCAGGCTCGGCCCCGGCTGGACGACCGGACGGTTCTCAACGGGGTCGTGCGGAAGTTATCGTCCGCGCCCGCACGACACGGTCCTGTCGCCCGCCGCAGCCTTGCGGCGGGCGACAGGACCGTCCTGCTGACATGGGTAGCTGAGAGGACCGACCAACGTCACCGGCGTGAGCCCGTCAAATTGGGCCCACCAGCCAGGAAGATCTCGTCCAGCTCCGCCCCGGTCTGTTTCACCTTGCTGAGCCATTCGGCGTCCTCGCTCGCATGTTCGCGCAGATGGATGAGACACCTGCGGAGCACGTACCGCTCCTCGTAGCGGTCGCTGAGGCGGGCGGTTTGCGCGGCCAGGCTCAGGAGCAGGTGCGGCACATGCTCCAAGGGAAGGCGCCGAAACTCGCGATCCAGTCCGCGCACCACAGCGGGCAGGAAGACAGCTAGGAGATCCTCCTGGAGCTCATCGAGGAGCCCGACACAGTCCAGGAAGCGCTGGAGCCACCCGGCCGCATCGAGCCGCTCCACGGGCCGGGCGGCACCAGCTAGCAGGATGTCGATCAGGGCCCGTACCCCGGCCGCCCTGCACCCCGATACCTGCTCGGGCCCAAGCGCCTCCGGGAACGTGGCCAGCGCGATCCCCATCGCGAGGAGCAACTGTTCGTCATCCAGGCCACGACCGAACTCGGCCCGGCGGACGAGGCCCAACCCATTGTCGACACTGAGCGGCCGTACAACGGAATCCCTCCGTGCCTGCTGATGTGGTAGCTGACTCGACCTGCGCAGAACGACGTCGGCTTCCGTGCCCGGCTCCCCTTTCGCAGAGGCGTCTTCGGCCAGGATCCGTTCGGTGGAGATTGCCCGGCTCATCACGTCCCACGACATGGCGTCGAGTTGGGACTCCCACAGGCCGGTGAGCCGGCGCCAAGCCTCTTTGGGCGTGCGCGTCCGTAGCAAGGCGGAGACCCTCACCTCTGTATCGAGCATCGTCCTGATCACCACCAGATTCGCGGTGTAACAGGCCAGCCGGGTCAGTCCGCTCAACTTCCTTGGTTCGTAGCCCAGCTTGCCGCCCGGCGGGATCCCGTCGAGCGCATCGCGCAGCAGCCGGTCAAGCAGTCCGGGAAGCTCGCCGCGCAGCGGCTGTTCGACCGCTCCGAGCAACTCGGCCAGGTTCTCGGCGACCTGCGACCGTTCGACGAGGAGAGTGAAGGACATCAGAGCGTACAGTCTCCGGCAGTCGCGCTGCTCGGCGGTCTCCTTCAGCGCCAACCAGATGCTGCGGGCCACCAGGTACTCGCCGAGGGTCGCGTGCAGAAACTCGAACGTCTTGCGCGCGCTGCCACGAACCATGGCCTGCGCCTCATGGATGAAGAAGAAACGGCCGAAGTCCCGGTCCGACCACTCCTCCCACTCGTCGAGGAGCACCTGTCCGTCCGCCTCCACGGCCTCGGCGTACACGCTCTGCGTACCGCGGTTGAACATGCCGAGCGCGACGACGGACAGGCGCCGCATCTCCGTCTCCGCGTCCACCATCGTCGAGGCCGGTCCCGGATCACGCCGGTGACCCTTGTTTACCTGGCGAATCAGGAACTCCCGGATGAGACGCTCGTACAACTCCACTCCGCTGACCTGACGGTCCCACGTGCGGGCGAGCCCGTTGCCAGTGGAGTCGTAGAGTGCCAGCAACAGGAGGAGGAGTGGCTGGCAGGCCAGTTCGCTGTACTGCAACGCGGCCGCCGTCTCGAGTGGGCGAAGCCTCTCGTCCGCGAAGTACTCCTGGTTGGCGTTGTTCCAGATTTCCAGCCAACGCGCAATCCGCCGCTCATCGAAGGGCTCCAGGCGGATCATGTGACAACCACGGGGGATCTCGACGCGATCGGCGACCACCGTCCGGCTGGTCACCAGGACAGCAACGGGGCGCCGGTTCAGGAATTCACGCTCCTGGAACGCCACGACCTGCTCCAGATAGCGCCAGTTATCACCGCCCGCCTGGAGCAGTTCGTCCAGTCCGTCCAGCAGCACGACCGGCATCCGGTCGGGGGCCCCGCGCACGACCTCCGCCCAACGGGGGCTCTCCCCGAGCTGGGCGGCGATGGCTTCCTCGATCTGGGCCCGGACGGAGGCAGCGGCCGACACCGACCGCAGCTCCACCCTGATCGGCAGATAGTCGGCGCCGGGCAGCCGCGCGGCGAGCAGACGGGTGAGCAGCGACTTTCCAGAGCCCGGGTGGCCATGAACCAGTAGCGGACGAGTCAGGGCGTCAAGGCTGGTGAAGTGCCCGGTGAGGAAGGCCTCGAGGTCGTCCCGCAGCGGCTGCTGGTCCCACCATCGGTCCACGTGCGGACTGGAGCGGGAGGAGTACACCGCGGTTCGGAAGGCAGGATTGACGTAGCCGACGGCCAGGTCGGGGATGACTGGTCCGGCAAGGTCCCCGACACCTGCCACCAAGGGCTGGGTGAGCGTCCGTGCGGGGGCCCAGGCCAGGCTCTCCGACAGCGGGCTGTGGTACGGGGCGGGTTCCCGGAACCCGCCGAGCATGTGGTCGAGCGCCGCCAGGGCGATCCCCCCGGCATTCTCGGCACCCTCGTCGTGCTCATCGGCCGTAGAGCCTGCCGTCGGATGGGCGGGCGGCACCCGGAAGAACAGCTCCCGGGCATACTCGCCGATACTCCGCCTCCACTCGTCGTAGCGGAGCGCCGCCGCCACGGTGAGATCCTGCCTGACGGCCCTGCTCAGTACGGGATTGGCAAGGGTGTCCAGCTTCCTCACCCAGTCTGCACCGCCGAAACCCACCGGGCCCCACGGCAGCCACGCGGAGGGGCGCACCCGGCCGAACTCCGTGAAGAGGGCGGCGAACATCCCGCCTCCGGGCTGTCCGTCCTGCACGGGCCGCCCTTCGAGTGAGACGTCGATACAAGCCGCCAGCCGTACAAGGTGACACATCGCGTGCATGGCCGCCGCCCTGGAGGTGGCGTCGGAGGCGACAGCGCGGGCCGGGAACGCGTCCATCACGTCCTGGAGCGCTCGCCGTAGCTGGCCACAGAAGTCCCGTTGCTCCTTCGCGGACGAGCCCGGTTCACCGCTGAGCAGCTCCTCCAACCGGTCCGTCTCGAGATCCCCGGTACGGATCAAGAAGACCAGACACTGCGTCCAGCCGTACGCCCGCACCTGGAGCATTTCCCGTGGCGACACCGAGAACCGAGGAGCCGTACGAGCGGCAGCGCCACCCTGGTCCCTGGGAGCCGGAAGTCGAGGGCCCGCGTCGCGGGGAAAGCGGTCGGCGTGATCCACCCCGTCTCCCGTCCGGTCTCCGGCCGCCGACTGCTTCGGCAGGCCGGGAGAGCCGGCTGACGTGGCCGCCAGCTTCCAGGCCGCCCGCCACCAGTGTTCCTCGGCCTGACGCTGCGCGCGGCTCTTCGGGTCCTTCGGTGACCCGTCCCTCCAGTCCAGCAGTACGGTGACCAGCTTCCACAGCGGATCGAAGTCCTTCGGAGCACTCCGGGCCTTGAACCACTCCCCCGCTGTCGTGGGGGAAAGGGCTGCAGCACTGCAGGCCTTGGCGCGGGACCATCCGGGCTTGCTCCGCAGAGCCTTCCGTTCCAGTTCGACCAGACCGTCGGCCAGCGCCTGCCGCCCCGGATGCACCCGCTCTACCCGCGCCACGTCGATGCTCTCCTCCCCGCGTCGTCCAGTCGGCGTACGGGGTGTCCGGAGCATCCGTCGCCGATGGCCCGTTCACCCGCCTTGACGTGCCCGGACGCAGTCGATGTCCGGCGCATCCGGAACATATCGCTGTCATTGCCCTCCGTGCACTGAAGTTCACCCATCGCACCAGAGCGGTGCGGAGAAACCCATGGGAGGAAGTCATGGACCCGATGCTGGCGATGGCCCTCGCTGTCACGGCTGCGACGCTGATCGTCGCCGTCGCCGCAGTTCTGCTGGCCCGCTGCGCGCTCGCCGACACCGACTCCGCGCACAAGGCGCGGGTTCTGGTCGCCCTCGCCGAGGTGATCCGTGCAATCCGGGGAAGGCGGTGAACGACCAACGGCAAGCTCCCGGCCGCGTCACGGTGCGCTTGGCTGGCCGGGGGGTGCCGTGACTCCAACCCCGTTCCCGGAGGTCTAGATGCTCCGGATGCACGGGGACGTCGCGGCGATTCCGGACCCGATGTCGGCGGTGTTCGCCAGGGACCGGCGTGTTCAGGGTGACCAGCTGGCGGTGGGCCGGTGAGCCGGGCCGCCGGGCGTCGATGCCGGAGCCGGCTACGAGCCGCCCCGGAGACCCTTCCTCGAGGAAGATCACTGCGTTGTTCGGGCCGCGATGGACCGGCTGCTGGCCGGCACCCCGCTGAGGTCGAACGGAGCCCCGACCGTCCTCGCGCTGGCCGCCGAGGCCGACGTGAAACGGCACGTCCTCACTCACCGGCGCACCGACCTCAAGGACGAGTTCTACGCGAAGGTCCGGGCCCAGGGGCATGTGCCCGATAGCGAACCCAAGCTGCGGGAGGAATTGAAGGAAACCAAGGAACGGCTGGCCGAGCTGGTCGAGGAGAACAAGCGGCAGCAGGCCGAGATCGAGATGTTCGCTCGGGTGGTGACCGTCCGCACCGTCGAGAACAACCAGCTCACCGGCCAGCTGTGCCGCAACCAAGCCCCGGTGGTGGCGTTGGATACCGCACCCGAGCCCGGCTCGGAGCAGGTGCGCTGGACGAACCGCGGACGGCACCCTCACCCCCGAACCTGGCGCCCACAGCTGGCTGTCTCACGTCTCGCCAGCCGGCCTGGTGGGAGAAGCGCACCACGACATGGTTTGAACATCGCGCTTGTCTGAACGGCAGACGAGCGTCATACCCCCGTCGTAGGCTTTTGGACGACCTGCGGAGCTGTCAATCCATAGCGCTCGTCGTTGCTTCGTGTGGGTGCGCTGCGCTTCCGTCCCGCAGGGAGTCAAGGGGATCAGGTTTTTTTGGGGGGTACACATGGCATCGACAAAGACGATCGTGTGTCTGGCCAATTCCCGCAAGCTTTTGGGCCGGTGTGTGGCAGGCATGGTTGGCGACGGCTCAGGAGAGTGGGTACGACCGGTCAGCGCCCGCGTGAACCGCGAAGTCTCCGCTCGCGAAAGGCAGTACCAAGACGGAACTGACCCGAATGTCCTTGACGTTGTCTCGGTGCCGCTTCTTCGGCCCCAGTCGCATGACTTCCAGAGTGAGAATTGGCTCCTTGATCCAGATTGCTACTGGAAGAAGGTAGACAGGGTCGGGTGGAGGAAATTACTGAGCCTGGAACAGCGCCCCAACACGCTGTGGATTAACGGATCCAGCACCTTTCACGGAGAAGATGATCGGATACCGATTGAAGCAGCAGTCACTCTACCGGACTCGCTTAAACTGATACGTATCACTAACCTGATGTTACAAGTACACACCCCTGGGGCGATGTTCGGAGATCAGAAGCGGGTCCTGCGCGCCCGCTTCTCCCACAAGGGGAATTCGCATACACTGCGCGTGACCGATCCCGAATACGAGCTGAAATATCTGGCCCAGCCAGAAGGGGTCTACGAACTGGGTGAATCCTTCCTCACAGTGAGCCTCGGCGAACCATACGAAGGCTACGTCTACAAATTAGTAGCGGCCATTATCGAACGAGCGAAGATCTAAACAGGCAGCAGACGATGACATCTCATACAGTATTCACTGTCGGCCACTCCACGCACAGCGCCTCAGGATTCCTGAGCCTGCTACAGAAGCATGGAATCACGGCGGTCGCCGATGTGCGGTCGACGCCCGTCAGTCGATTCACGCCTCAGTTCAACCGATACGCCTTAGAGCGCATCTTGTCCGACATCGATATCAAGTACGTCTTCCTGGGAAAGGAGCTGGGCGCGCGCACCGAAGACCTCACCTGCTATGTCGACGGAAGGGTGCGGTACGACCTTCTAGCTCGGACTTCTGATTTCGCCAGCGGTATCAAACGCCTGCGGAATGGTTCACAGAGCGAGCAAATCGCTGTCATGTGCACCGAGCAGGAACCACTCGACTGCCATCGTTGCGTGCTTGTCGCGCGAGTCCTCGAAGAGTACGGAATTCGCGTCGAACACATTCACGGCGACGGGCACGTCGAGGACCACGCTTCGGCAATGCGACGCCTAATGGCTAATTTCAGGCTGGATCAGGAAGATCTGTTCCGGACCTCGGACGAGCGCCTCCAGGAAGCTCTCGACCGTCAGGAACAGCGGATCGCGTATGTCAATGATGAGCTTCGCGCCGGCGGGAAATGAGGAAGATGAAACTCTTCACGATCGGGTTCACGAAAAAGTCCGCAGAAAGATTTTTCGGACTGTTGCGCGAAGCTGGCGTGACAGCACTGGTTGATGTTCGACTCAACAACATCTCACAACTGTCCGGTTTCGCCAAGCGCGACGACCTGAGGTACTTTCTGGGTGAGATCATTGGTGCACAGTACAGCCATCGCACCGAGCTGGCCCCGACTCAAGACATGCTCGATGCCTACAAGAAGCGGGGCATTGGGTGGGCAGCCTACGAAGAAGGCTTCCTCGAGTTGATGAAGGTTCGTCAGATTGAGGACGCCGTCCGGCAGGAAACGCTTGACAATGCAGTCCTGCTCTGCAGTGAGGACAATGCGCGGCATTGCCATCGCCGACTGGTTGCGGAATATCTCGCACAGCAGTGGGAGGACGTCACCATCGAGCACCTGGCGTGAACGGCAGCGTTGAGGTCAAGAGCTATCCCACAAACACAGTCGGCGCTGCCGGAGCCTCTCACTGTAGGCCGTCAGCTCGAAGACGAGCTCCATCTTCAGCCCGCTCACTCCCGTGAAGGCAAGCCTTATTCCCCCCTGCCTCCATCGGGTCTGCGACAGCCATTCATGTGAGGTTGGGTAGGGAGCTTCGTCACTGCAGACGGTGACTCGGGAGACTCCCCGCCGTGCGGCACCGCTCTCGGCCCGGGCGTGAGCCGCAGGCCTGAGACAGCCACAGGCACAGCCCGGCTATGGACGCCAGACCCGAGCCGCGTGCGCGGCCGAAGCCCGGCACGGGCCACAACCGCGGACCTTACGGGGCGGGGAGGGTGCTGACGCCGGTGGGCGGCCCGGCCGCGGTGCGGGGCGTGCGGTGTGGAACCGGTCGGCGGGGCTCGGTCCCCCCGCGCCTCAGCCTCGCCGACCGGCGTTCAGGCCCCCGTTCAAGCCCGCGTACGGGGCCCGGCTCAGGCCGTCGCCATCCTGCGGCGCAGGCTCAGCGGGCGCATGTCCGTCCACACCGTGCCGATGTGGTCCAGGCATTCCTGCCGGGTGCCCGTCGTGCCCTCGGCGTGCCAGCCCGCCGGCAGCTCGCGGTCCGCACGCCAGATGGAGTACTGCTCCTCGTCGTTGCGCACGACCCGGTAGCCGTTCTCGTCGGTGTCAGTCATCGCTTCGGTCCTCCCGCAGGCATTCGGTCATTCCGTCATTCGGTCAGTGGGTCACAGCGTGCCGTCCCGGCCCGGGCCGCCATAGGGACAAACGCGCAGAAGGACCGGCGGTCGGTGCTGCCGCTCCTTCCCTGGTGACGCCGGTGTGCGCGGCGGCAGTGTTCGGGGCAGCCAGGGTGGCGTCCGAGAGGTACAGCGCCGCCGGCCACGCCACCCCATCAGGCTGGAAGGAGCTCCGCCATGTCGGACACCCCAGAGACCGTGCACCTGCCCACCGGCGGGTGGCGGTTGTGGGAGCACTTCGCACTCCGCGGTCCGGGTTTCCCGGCCGAGGGGGTCCTGCGCATGGCTCCGCCCGGACTCGCCCTGGCCGCCGACAAGTTCGCTCCGGGCGACGCCCTCGCCGGCCCGGACTGGGAGGCGTTCACCGGGGCCTTCGACACCGGCGCCGTCCGCACCGCCGAGCTGCTCCAGGACATCGCGGCCTCGCCGCGCTTCCGGGCCGCCGTGGCCTGGCAGAACCCGGCCGTGCTGCGCACCGGCATCGCACCGTTCCTGAACTGGACGCCGACCGCGGCGGGCCGGACCAGCATGCCCCGCCAGCGCGAGGAACTCGTCGCCCACTACTGGCAGCGGTTCTGCGTCAAGAACGACACCATCGGGTTCTTCGGGCCCGTCGGCTGGGGCCGCTGGGACCTCTCCGCGGACGGGGTACGGGTCGACCCCGGCACCGGCGGGTTCCTCGCCGATTCGCGGGTCTACTTCGCCAGTTGGGCCATCGACGCCCTGGCCAAGTCGCTGAACGCGGACCCCGCGCTGCGGGCGTGGATTCCCCCGCGCCGGGTGTCCTTCGTACGGGCCGAGGGCCTGACCGTGCACCTGCCGGGCCGGCCTGCGCAGCCCGTCGGCGAGACCGCCCGCGCCGTACTGGACCTGTGCGACGGGACCCGTCCGGTGGCCGCGATCGCCGAGGCGCTGGGGCTCCCGGTGGCGGAGGCGACCGAGACCGTGCAGTGGCTGCTGGCCAAGCGGTGGGTGCACTGGCGCCTCGACGTGCCGACGGGCACCTACCCGGAGCGGGAGCTGCGGGCCGTCCTCGAGCGGATCGGCGATCCGGCCCTGCGGGAGCCGGCCCTGGAGAAGCTGGCCGTCCTGGAGCGCGGGCGGGACGCCGTCCAGGCGGCCGGCCTGGACGCCGAGGCGCTGACCTCGGCGATCGCCGCCCTGGAGGCCGACTTCGCGGCGCTGACCGCCACCGACGCCCAGCGCTCCAAGGGAGAGCGCACCGCGCCCTGCCGGGGGCTCGTGTACTGCGACGCCCGGCGCGCGGCGACGGCCACCCTGGGCACCGCCCTGCTGGACGAGCTGACCCCGCTCGCGCAGTGCCTGACCGCGGCGCGCTGGATGACGAACCGGTTCGCCGAGCGGGTCCGGCCCCGGCTCCGCGAGGTGTACGAGCGGCTGCGCGCGGCCGGCCCGGTGGATCTGGGGGCGATGTGGCTGGGCTGCCTGCCGTCCCCGTACCCGGAGGCGGCCCGCGACCTCGACGCCGTCCAGGCCGAACTGCGCGCGAAATGGGCGCGGATCCTGGCCGTGCCCGAGGGGGCGCGCCGGGTGCGGGTGTCCTCGGCGGACATCGCCGAGCAGGTGCGGGCGGAGTTCGAGGAGCCCGGCGCGGGCTGGTCGCTGGCCCGCTACTTCAGCCCGGACGTCCTGCTGCTCGCCGAGAACGCGGACGCCGTGGCCCGCGGCGACTTCGAGATGGTGCTGGGCGAGATGCACAGTGCGCTCAACACGATGGGCGCCTCGCTCTTCGTCCACCAGCATCCCGACCGCGACGAGCTGATCGCGGAGACCACCCGCGACTTCCCCGGGCCGCGGCTGCTGCCGATGCTGCCCAAGGAGCTGCCGCTGAAGTGGTCGACGCGCAGCAGGCCTTCGCTGGACCGGCCGCAGGACTACTACGTCTCGCTGGTCGACGACACCGGCGATCCGCACCGCCCGCGCACCGTCCTGTGCGCCGACGTCGCGGTGGAGGACCGGGACGGCCGGCTGATGGCGGTGCTGCCCGACGGGGCCGCGTTCGACCTGCTCGACGTGTACGCGAACACCCTGACGCAGCGCGTCATGGACCGGTTCACGCTGCGTCCCGAGGGCGACCACACGCCGCGGATCAGCATCGACAAGATGGTGGTGGCGCGCGAGACCTGGGCGTTCCCGGCGTCCGAACTGGCCTTCGCCGAGGAGAAGTCCGAGGCGAAGCGGTACGTGCGGGCCAGGCACTGGCGTGAGGAACACGACCTGCCCCGGTTCGTGTTCGTGGTTTCGCCGACCGAACCGCGGCCCTTCTACGTGGACTTCGACAGCCCGGTGTACCTGACCATCCTCGCGAAGGCCGCGCGCCGGCTGGCCCGCAAGGACCCCGGGGCCAAGCTGAAGATCAGCGAGATGCTGCCGACCCCGGAGCAGGCCTGGCTGACCGACGACCGGGGTGACACGTTCACCTCGGAGCTGCGCTTCGTCGCCGTCGACCAGACCGTCACCGACGTCTCGCGGCCTGTGGACGGGAGCGCGTGATGCGGACCTTCGTCGACGACATCGCCGGGCACGCCGCCCTCGACCCGGGCCGGGTCGCCGTCACCACCCCCGCCGGCGAGGTGACGTACGGGGAGCTCACCGCCCGCATCGACGCCCTGGCAGCGGTGCTGCGGGCCCGCGGCGCCCGGCCGGAGACGGTGTGCGCGGTGGCCGTGGAGCGCGGTGTGGACGCCGTGGTGGCACCGGCGGCCGTGGTGCGCTGCGGCGCGGCGTTCCTGGGCCTGGACCCGGAGCAGCCGCCGGCCCGGCTGGCGGCGCTGGCCCGCAGCGGCGGTGCGGAGCTGCTGGTGACCACCTCGGCCCTGGCGGGCGGGCTCGATCTGCCGGTCCCGGGGCCGCCGGTCCTGCTGGACCGGCCCGGGAGCGCGGCCGGTGCGGACGGGGGGCGGGGCGGGCCGCTCGGCGAGCGCTCGCTCGCCTACGTCAGCCACACCTCCGGGAGCACCGGGGAGCCCAGCGCCGTCCTGGTCGAGCACCGCGGGCTGGACTCGTACCTGCGTTTCATCGCCCGCGACTACGGGCTGGGGCCCGACACGGTGGCCCTCCAGCTCGCCCCGCTCGGCTACGACGCGTCCCTGCGGGACACGTTCGCCCCGCTGCTGGCGGGCGGGCGGCTGGTGGTGGTGCCGCGCTCGGCGCTGCTGCGGCCCGAGGAGTTCGGCGCCGTGGTCCGCGAGCACCAGGTGAGCGCGCTGCTGAGCACGACCCCGTCGTTCCTGTCGTTCCTGGCCGGGCAGCCGGACGGGGCCCGGCTGCTCGCCGGGGTCCGCCTGGTGGTCTCCAGCGGCGAGTCGCTGCGGCCGTTCCTGGCGGCAGGGGGGCGGCCGCTGGTCCGGGGCAGCCTGGTCAACCAGTACGGCCCGACCGAGTGCACGATGACCTCGACCCGGTACGCCGTGCCGGCCCGGCCGGACGTCCTGACCGACACCGTCGGCACTGCGATCGACGGGGTGGTCGTACGCCTCCTGGACGCCGGGATGTCCCCGGTGCCCGACGGGGACACCGGGGAGGTCTACATCGGCGGGGCGGGCGTGGCCCGCGGCTACGGCGGGCGGCCCGCCCGTACGGCCGAGTGCTTCGTACCGGACCCGTTCGGTCCGCCGGGTGCGCGGCTGTACCGAACCGGCGACCTGGCCCGGACGGGTCCCGACGGGCTGGAGTACCTGGGGCGCGGCGACCGGCAGGTCAAGATCCGCGGCTACCGGGTGGACCCGGCCGAGGTCGAGGGGGCGCTGCTGTCCCACGCCGGGGTCACGGGGGCGGTCGTCACCAGCGAGACCGACGCGCAGGGGCGGGTGTTCCTCGTCGCCCACGTCACGGGGGACCTGGCGGGCACCACCGATGCCGCGCTCCGTGCGCATCTGGCCGCCGGCCTGCCCCCGCACCTGATGCCGCGGCGGTTCGTGCGGCTGGCGCAGCTGCCCACCACCCGTGGCGGGAAGGCCGACCGCCGTGCCCTCTCGCAGACGGGAGGCCGGCCGTGACCTCCGCACCCGCGGCTCCCGCGGCTCCCTCCTCGTCCGCCGCGTCCGGCGGGCCGGCCGGAGCCGGGCGCGTCCCGCTCGGCCGGGCCGACGTGGAGGCCGCAGCCGTGCGGATCGCCGGTCTCGTCCGGCGTACCCCTCTGCTGCCGGGGCTGCCCGCGCCCGACCGCCACCGGTCCGGCGGGCGGCTGCTGCTGCTGAAGGCCGAACACCTCCAGTACGGCGGGTCGTTCAAGCTGCGCGGGGCCGCCAACGCGGTCCTGGCGCTGGGGGCCCGGCGGATCGTCACCGGCTCCTCCGGCAACCACGGCATCGCGCTGGCGCGGCTGGCGGCCGCGCTCGGCGCCGAGCTGACCGTGGTGCTGGCCGGCGGGGCGCACCCCGCGAAGATCGCCCTGATCCGGGCGCTGGGCGGGCGGACGGTCGGTGTGCCGGGCGGCGTCGCCGAGCGCGATGCCCGGGCGCAGGCGCTGGCCGAGGAGACGGGTGCGGTGCTCGTGCCCTCCTCCGACCACGAACTGGTGGTCGCCGGGCAGGGCACGGTCGGCCTGGAGATCCTCGCCGAGGCGCCCGACGTCGAGACCGTGTACGTGCCGACCGGCGGGGGCGGGCTGCTGGCGGGGGTCTGCCTCGCCGCGTACGGCCATCCGGTGCGGGTGGTGGGCGTCGAGCCCGCCGGCAGCCGCCGGTACGCGCGTTCCCTGGCCGCGGGGCACCCCGTACGGCTGGCGCCCGGTGTCAGCGTCGCCGACGGGCTGCGCGGCCAGCAGCCGGGGGCGGTGCCCTATCCGGTCGTCCGGGACCGGGTCGACGACCTGGTCGCCGTGTCGGACGCGGAGATCCTCGCCGCCGCCGCGCTGCTGCGGCGGCGCGGGATCGAGGCCGAGCCGTCCGGCGCGGTCGCGCTGGCCGGAGCGATGCGGGCGGGCCGCGGCACCGGCACCGGTGCCGGCCGCGCCGTCGCCGTCGTCTCCGGCGGCAACACCACGGCGGCCCTGACGGCGGCCGCCGCGGCCGCCACCGCTTCCCGTACCGGCCGCCCCACCCACACGACCCGCGCGACCCGCACCACCGGCACCACCCCCATCACCCACACCACCCGTTCGCTCCTGGAGGAGATCTCATGACCACGACCGTGACCGAGACCGAGAACCTGACCGCGCAGCTGACCGGCGCCGCCCTGACCGAGCTGGTCGTCTCCGTCTACCGCGAGACGCTGGGGGTGGCCGACCTCGACGAGCAGAGCGACTTCTACGAATGGGGCGGCGATTCGCTGACCGCGTTCCGGATCACCGCACGGCTCGAGGAGGCCCTCGGGGCAGAGGTCCCCGTGGCACTGGTCTTCGCCTACCCCTCGCCCGCGGACCTCGCCGACGTCGTCCACGCCGACTTCGTCCAGGCATGAGGGGCCGGCCATGACCGATACCTACGTGCCCGGCGGCCGCTGGCGGCTGTGGGACCAATTCGCCCTCCGCGGGGCGGGTTTTCCGGCCGGGGGCGTGCTGCGGCTGGCCCCGGACGGGCTGGCCACGGCCGCGGACAAGTTCGAGCCCGCCGACGGCCCGGCCTCCCTGGCCGGTGAGCAGTGGGGGGAGTTCACCGCCCTGTTCGCCGACGCCCAGGTGGAAGTGGCGCACACGCTCCAGGAGATCGCCCGGATGCCCGCCTTCCGGGAGGCGGTGGCCTGGCAGAACCGCCCGGTCCTCGGCTCCGGGATCACGCCCTTCCTGAACTGGGCGCCGACCGCGGCGGGCCGGACCAGCATGCCCCGCCAGCGCGAGGAGCTGGTCGCCCACTACTGGCAGCGGTTCTGCGTCAAGAACGACACCATCGGGTTCTTCGGGCCCGTCGGCTGGGGCCGCTGGGACCTCTCCGCGGACGCGGCGGACGGCGTCCGCGTCGATCCCGGCACCGGCCTGATCGCCGGATCGCAGGTGTACTTCGCCAGCTGGGCGATCGACGCCCTGGCCGCGCGGATCGACACCGACCCGCAGCTGCGGGAGTGGGTGGCGCCCCGGCGCGTGCCGTTCGTCCGCCAGTCGGGGATGGACGTGACGGTGCCGGGCCGCCCGCGCCAGGCCCTCGCCGAGGAGGCGCGTGCCGTGCTCGCGCTGTGCGACGGCGTACGGCCCGCCCGGGAGATCCGCGCCGCGCTGCCGGACGTGGACGTGTCCGCGGTCCTGGCCGACCTGGTCGCCCGCCGGTGGGTGGTGTGGAAGCTGGAGGTGCCCGCCGACGCCCGCCCGGAGCTGCGGCTGCGGGCCTGGCTGGACCGGGTCGGGGACGCGGAGCTGCGCCGGCCCGCCCTGGACGCACTGGACGCCCTGGAGCGCGGCCGGGACCGGGTGGCGCAGGCGGACGGGCCGGAGGCGCTGGTCGCCGCGCTGACGGAGCTGGAGGGCGAGTTCGTCGCACTGACCGAGACCGCCGCCGTGCGCGAGAAGGCGGCCGGTACGGCGCCCTGCCGGGCCCTGGTGTACTCGGACTGCCGGCGGGCGGCGACCGCCACCCTCGGGCGGACCGTGCACGAGGCCCTCGCCCCGCTGGACCCGCTGCTGACCAGCGCCGGCTGGCTCACCGCCCGCCTCGCGGACGCGGTGATGGCCCGGGCCCGGGAGGTGTACCGCCGGCTGGCCGCACAGGGGCCGGTCGACCTGGCCGCGTTCTGGTTCGCCTGCATGCCGATCCTGCACGGCGCCGCCCGTGCCGAGTCCGCCGAACTCCAGCAGGAGTTCCGCCGCCGCTGGGACGCGATCCTGGCGCCCCCGCCGGGCACCCGCCGGGTCGAACTGCCGCTGGAGGCCGTCGCGGGGCCCGTCGCCGAGCAGTTCGGCGGCCCGGGCGGCGGCTGGACCGCCGCCCGCTACCTCAGCCCCGACATCATGATCGCCGCATCCGGGGAACAGGCCGTGGCCCGCGGCGACTTCGAGCTTGTCCTGGGTGAACTGCACATCGCAGCCAACACGTTGGGCGCCTCGCTGTTCGTCAACCAGCACCCGGATGCCGGGGAGCTGCTGCGGCTCACCGACCGGGACCATCCCGGCCCCCGGCTGCTGCCGCTGCTGCCCAAGGAGCACCGCTCGCGGCTGTCGGCGCGGATCCGGCACTCCCTGGTCCGCCCCGAGGACTACTACGTCGCCCTCGTCGACTTCACCGCCGATCCGGGCCGGCCCCATACGGTGCTCAGCGCCGACGTGGCGGTGACCGAACGGACGGACGGCGAGCTGGCGGTGGTACTGCCCGACGGGTCCGAGTTCCCCGCGGTGGACGTGTTCTCGCACGTGCTGACCACCCTGGCGATGGACCTGTTCCAGATCCTGCCGGACGCGGCCGAGCACTCCCCCCGGGTCACGGTGGACCGGCTGGTGGTGGCCCGCGAGACCTGGCGGCTGCCCCCGTCGGACATGGACTTCGCGGACGAGAAGGACGAGGCCCGCCGGTTCGTACGGGCCCGGCAGTGGCGGGAGCGGCGCGAGCTGCCGCGGTTCGTGTTCGTGGTGCTGCCGACCGAGACGCGCCCGTTCTACCTGGACTTCGACAGCCCGGTGTACGTCAACATCCTCGCCAAGGCGGTCCGCAGGATGGCCCGCAAGGAGCCGGAGGGCCGGGCCGTGTTCACCGAGATGCTGCCGAGCCCCGAACAGGCCTGGCTGACCGACGACCAGGGCCGGGCGTACACCTCCGAGCTGCGCTTCGTGGCGGTGGACGAGGGCTGATCAGGGCTGGACGGGGCCGGCCGAAGCGGCGTACGGAGCAGCACGGCCACACCCACGGGAGCGACGCGTACCGGCGGCGCGCACGGCGAAGCAGCAGGCCGTGCGGTGCCGCCGTTGCGCGTTCTACCCCCCGGCGGCTGCGTGCGCGGCTGCGTCTTCTTCCCTACTGACGGACCTGCGCAGCCAGCAGTGTTGAGGAAAACACCGCTTGGAGGCCCACAGTGAAGGTTGTCGCAGCGCACGGCGGAGCGGCGAGGCACGGCAGCGAAGCCGGCGACGTCGTCCGTGACGGTGACGGAGTGTCGTTCGCGCAGCGGAGGCTGTGGTTCCTCGACCAGCTCACCGGAGGCTCCGCCGAGTCCCTGCTCCCGTTGGCCCTGCGCATCCGCGGCGCCCTCGACGTCCCGGCCCTGGAGCGGTCGCTGACCGGCATCGTGGACCGGCACGAGGTGCTGCGCACCCGCTTCACCGCCGTCGACGGCGAGCCCGTACCCGTGGTGGACCCGGCGGGCCGCACCCGGCTGGCGCGGGTGGAGGCGGGCAGCACCGACGAGCTGTTCGACCGGGAGCTGGCGCGCCCCCTCGACCTGGCGAAGGAGCACCCCCTGCGGGCCACGCTCACCCGCCTGGGGCCCGAGGACCACGTACTGCTGCTGGTGGTCCACCACATCGCCGTGGACGGCTGGTCGTGGGACGTGCTGCTGCGCGAACTGGACGCCGGGTACCGGGGCGAGGCGGTGGACGCGCCAGCCCTGCAGTACACCGACGTGGCCCGTACGGAGGCCGAGCGGCTGGGCGGGCCGCGGATGGAGCGGCTGCTCGGCTACTGGCGGGAGCGGCTGGCCGGGGTCTCACCGCTCGCGCTGCCCGCGGACCGGCCGCGGCCGGCGTTCTGGGACGGCTCCGGGGACGTGGTCCGCTTCGAGCTGCCGGCCGAGCTGGTCGCCGAGGTCGACCGGGTCGCCCGCGAGCAGCGCGCGACCCGCTACATGCTGCTGCTCGCCGTGTACCAGGCCCTGCTGGGGCGCTACTCCGGCCGCTCCGACATCGCCGTGTGCACCACGCTGGCCGACCGCGGGCGCGCCGAGGTGGCCGGTCTGATCGGCCCGTTCGTGAACACGATCGTGCTGCGCACCGACCTGTCCGGCGATCCGACCTTCGCCGCCCTGCTGGGCCGGGTCCGGTCCGGGGCCCTGCGGGACTTCTCGCACGCCGAGGCCCCGTTCGACCGGGTGGTCGGCGAGGTGGTCACCGAGCGCGACCTGTCCCGCCACCCCCTCGCGCAGGCCTCCTTCACGCTGCTCAACACCGTTCCCTCGGCGGCCCGTCTGGACGAGCTGGACGTGGCGCTGGTACGGACCCCGCTGACGGGCACGCCGCTGGACGTGTTCCTCGACCTGAGCCTGCGCGCCAACGGCGACATCGCGGCCCGGCTCCAGTACTCCACGGCCCTGTTCGACGAGAGCACGATGGTCCGCTTCACCGAGGGCTACGTCGGGCTGCTGCGCGCGGTGACGGCCTCGCCGGGGACGCCGGTGGCCGAACTCGCCGGACGGCTCGAGCCGCTGCCCGGCAAGGAGCGCCGCCGCCTGGTCGCCATGGCGGGCTCGGGGCGCAGCGCGCCGGCCGCGCAGCCGTTCACCGTCGCGGGCGCGCCCGACGCGGTGGCCCTGGTCTGCGGGGAGGAGACCCTGCGCTACGGCGAACTGGACGCGCTCGGCGGCGGCCTGGCCACGGCCCTGCGCGCGGCGGGCGCCGGCCCGGGGACCCCGGTGGGCGTGTGCCTGCGGCGCGGGATCCGGTCCGTGGCCGCGATGACCGCGATCTGGCGGGCGGGCGGGGTCTACGTTCCGCTGGATCCCGCGCTGCCCGAGGAGCGGCTGCGGTTCATGGCCGCCGAGGCGGGGCTGCACTGCGTGCTCACCGATGCCGCGACCGCGGAGCTGGCCGGCGCGCTCGGCCCGCAGGTGCTGCGGGTGGAGGACGCCGGGCCCGATGCGGGCGCCCCGCACCACACCCCCGACCCGCGGGACCTCGCGTACGTCATCTTCACCTCGGGCTCCACCGGCCGCCCGAAGGCCGTCGGCATCGAGCACGGGGCGATCGCCGCCCATGTGGCCGCCGTCCGCGAGGAGTTCGGGATCACCGCCCGGGACCGGGTGCTCGCCTTCTCGTCCTTCTCGTTCGACGCCTCGCTGGACCAGCTGCTGACCTCCCTCGGCTGCGGGGCCACCGTGGTGGTCCGGCCGGACGAGCAGTGGCTGCCCGCGCAGCTCCCCTCGGTGGTCGAGCGGCACGGGATCACCGTCCTGAACCTCCCGCCCACGTACTGGGCCGAGCTGGCCTTCTCGCTCACCGACCGCACCGCCGCCTCCCTCGCGCCGCTGCGCCTGCTGGTCCTCGGCGGGGAGTCCGTACCGGCCGCCGCGCTCGACGCCTGGCTGGCGCGGGCCCCGCACGTACGGGTCCTCAACGCGTACGGCCCGACCGAGACCACCGTCACCGCCACCGCGTACGAGATCGGCCCGGCCGGGGACACCGGCCGGGTGCCGATCGGGCGGCCGCTGGGCTCCCGGCGGACCTACGTGGTCGACGCACACGACGAGCTCGCGGCGGTGGGCGAGCCCGGCGAGCTGCTGATCGGCGGTCCGGAACTGGCCCGCGGCTACCTCGGCCGACCCGCCCTCACGGCGCAGAGGTTCGTCCCCGATCCGTACGGCGCCGACGGCGGACGGCTCTACCGCACCGGCGACCTGGTGCGCCGACTGCCCTCCGGGGAGCTGGAGTTCCTCGGCCGCACCGACGACCAGGTCAAGATCCGCGGCTTCCGCATCGAACTCGGGGAGGTGGAGGCGGCCTTGGCGCAGTGCCCCGGCGTGGTGGCCGCCGCGGTGGCCGTCGGCGCGGACGCCCAGGGCGGCAAGAGCCTGACCGGCTACGTGGTGGCCGGTCCCGGCGGCCCGGTGGAGCCGGCGGCGCTGCGGTCCTTCTGCGCCGGCCGGCTGCCGCACTACGCCGTGCCCGCGGACTTCGTGGCGCTCGACGCGCTGCCCGTCAACGCCTCGGGCAAGCTCGACCGGGCCGCCCTGCCCGCCGCCCGGCCGGACGGGGAGCGCGCGGAACGGGACCGGGCGGCCGCGGGCGGCGCCGAGTTCATCGCGCCGCGCGACGCCACCGAGCGGGCGGTCGCCGAGATCTGGGCGGAGGTGCTGGGCGTCGACCGGATCGGCATCGACGACGGGTTCTTCGACCTGGGCGGCCACTCCCTCCTCGCCACGATGGCCGTGTCGCGGATCGCGGAGCGGCTCGGCCGCGAGGTGGAGCTGCGCATCCTGTTCGAGAACCCCCGCATCCGCGAGTTCGGCCCTCTGGTGGCCGCGGCCCGGCAGGCGGGCGCCGCGACCGTCGTCCCCGTGGACCGCTCGGGGCCGCTGCCGCTGTCCTTCGCGCAGGAGCGGATGTGGTTCCTGGACCGGATGTCCGACGTCGGGGACGAGTACGTGCTCTGGTTCTCGTGGCGGATGCGCGGCGGGCTCGACCGGGACGCCTGGCAGGGCGCCCTCGACGAGGTGGTGGCGCGGCACGAGGCGCTGCGGACCGCCCTGGTCGAGGTGGACGGCCGCCCGGCGCAGCGGGTGGTCGACGGGGTCCGCGTACCGCTGGTGTGGCAGTCGGCCCCGCCCGGTGAGGACGAGGCCGTACGGCTGGCCCGGCTCCGGGAGGTGGCCGTCCCGTACGCCACCCGCCGCTTCGACCTGGCCGGGCCGCCGCTGCTGCGGGCCGGGGTGTGGGAGCTGGACCCCGAGGACCACGTCGCCGTCATCGCCTTCCACCACGCGGCGACCGACGGCTGGTCCAAGGACGTGATCATCGGCGAGCTGGCGCAGTCGTACGCCGCCCGGGTGGCCGGGCGCCCGGCCGCACTGCCGCCCGTCCCCATCCAGTACGGGGACTTCGCGGTCTGGCAGCGCGACCGGATGGCCGGCGAGGTGCTGGAGCGGCAGCTGGCGTACTGGGAGCGGGCCCTGGCCGGCGTACCCGTACTGGAGCTGCCGACGGACCGGCCACGCCCGGCGGGCTGGTCGGGCCGGGGCGGAGCGGTCGAGATCGACCTGCCGAAGGAACTGGAGGGCGCGCTGGGCGAGCTGGCCCGGCGGCACGGGGTGACCCGGTTCACGGTGCTGCTGGCCGTGGTGCAGATCGTGCTGGGCCGCTGGTCCGGGCAGCAGGACGTGGCGGTGGGCACACCGGTCGCGGGCCGCGGCCAGGTGGAGCTGGAGCGGCTGGTGGGGCTGCTGGTGAACACGGTGGTGCTGCGCGGAGACCTGTCCGGGGAGCCCTCGTTCACGGAGTTCCTGGGCCGGGTCCGGGAGTCGGTGCTCGGGGCCTTCGACCACCAGGAGGTGCCGTTCGAGCGGCTGGTGGAGCAGCTGCGGCCGGAGCGGGACCCGTCCCGCAACCCCTTGTTCCAGGTGATGTTCGACGTACAGGAGAGCGCCGCCGGCGGGCCGCGGGTCGAGGGCCTCGACGTGGAGCACTTCGTCCTGCCGTGGGGTTCGGCGAAGTTCGACCTGACCGCCACCTTCCTGCTCTATCCGGACCGCTTCGCGCTGAACGTGGAGTACGCGAGCGATCTCTTCGACGCCGCCACGGTCACCCGGTTCGCCGGGCACGTGGGCCGGGTGCTGGAGTCGGTGGTCGCCGATCCGGAGCAGGCCGTCGGGCGGCTGGAGCTGCTGTCCGCCGCCGAGCACGCGGAGCTGGCCGAGGCTGCGGGCTCCGCGGCGGCCGCACCGGCGACGGCGTTCACGGTCTCGGGCGCGCCGGACGCGGTGGCGCTGCTGTGCGGGGACGAGAGCCTGACGTACGGCGAACTGGACGGCCTGACCGGCGCTCTGGCCCGGGCGCTGGCGGCCTCCGGCGTACGGCCGGGCACGCCCGTCGGCGTGTGCCTGCGACGCGGCATCGCCTCCGTCGCCGCCATGGCCGCGATCTGGCGGGCCGGCGGGGTCTACGTACCGCTCGACCCCCGGCTGCCCGAGGACCGGCTGCGGTTCATGTGCGCCGAGGCCGGTGTGCACAGCGTGTTCAGCGACACCTCGACCCGTGCGCTGGCCGCCGCCCTCGGGCCGCGCACCGTCCCCGTCGACGCCGTCGTGCCCGATCCGGACGCGCCGCACCACACCCCCGCGCCCGACGACCTCGCCTACGTCATCTTCACCTCGGGCTCCACCGGCCGCCCCAAGGCCGTCGGCGTGGAACACCATGCGCTGGGCGCGCACGCCGCCGCGGCCCGCGAGCTCTTCGGCATCACCGCGGAGGACCGCGTCCTCGCCTTCGCCTCCTTCTCCTTCGACGCCTCCCTGGAGCAGGTGCTGCCCGCCCTGGGCGCCGGGGCCTCGGTGGTGGTCCGCCCGGACGAGGTGTGGTCGGTGGAGGAGCTCGCCGAGGCCGTCCGCACCCAGGGCGTCACGGTCATGGAGGCCACCCCCGCCTACTGGGAGGAGATCGTCGCCCGCCTCGACACGGTCGCCGGGGACCTCAAGAGCCTGCGCCTGCTGGTCACCGGCGGCGAGGCACTGCCCTCGGCGCCGCTGGCCCGCTGGTTCGCGCACCTCCCCGACGTGCCGGTGGTCAACACGTACGGGCCGACCGAGTCGGTCATCTCGGCCACCGCGCACACGGTCACCGCGCCGGTCGAGGGCCGGGTCGCGATCGGCAGGCCGCTGGGCTCCCGCCGGGCGTACGTCGTGGACGCCCTCGGGCAGCTCGTACCCGTCGGGGTGCCGGGCGAGCTGCTGATCGGCGGCCCGGAGCTGGCCCGCGGCTACCTCGGGCAGCCCGCGCTCACCGCCGAGAGGTTCGTACCCGACCCGTACGGCGCAGCCGGCGGACGGCTCTACCGCACGGGCGACCTGGTGCGCCGGCTCGCCTCCGGGGAACTGGAGTTCCTCGGCCGCACCGACGACCAGGTCAAGATCCGCGGCTTCCGCATCGAACCGGCCGAGATCGAGGCCGTCCTGGAACAGCACCCGGGCGTGCACGGCGCGGCCGTACTGGTCCGGGAACTGCGCGGGGAGCGCGCCCTCGTCGGCTACGCGGCCGGCCAGGGGCTCGATGCCGAGGTGCTGGCCGCCTGGTGCCGGACCCTGCTGCCCGGCTACATGGTGCCCGCCGCGTTCGTCCTGCTCGACGCCCTGCCCCGGACCGTGCAGGGCAAGACCGACACCGCCGCCCTGCCCGACCCGGTGCCGGCCGCGCCCGCCGCGTCCGTGGCGCCGCGCACCCCCACCGAGGTCGTGACGGCCCAGATCTGGGCCGAGGTCCTGGGCCTGCCCGAAGTCGGGATCCGGGAGGACTTCTTCGCCCTCGGCGGCCACTCGCTGCGCGCGGTGGCGGCCGCCTCCCGCCTGCGCACCGCGTTCGACTGCCCGATCCAGGTACGCGACCTGTTCGACCACCCGACGGTCGAACTGCTCGCCATGGAAGTGGAACGACAGCTCATCGACCAGATCTCCTCGATGAGCGACGACGAGATCGACCTGTCCCTGACCTCCGACTTCTGATCGCCGCCGCGATCCCCGACGCGATCCCCGCCTCGATCCCAGCCTTGATTGGACGGCACTTGCGATGACCACTGCACAGGTCGAACCCTCCACCGCCACCTCGTCGAACACCCCGGGCGGTCTCTCCCCCGCGGCCCGCCGGCTCCTCGAGATGCGCCTGCGCGGCAAGGCCTCCGCCGCCCCCGCGGGCATCCCGCGGCTCGACCCGCGCCCCGCGCAGGCCCCCCTGTCGGCCGCCCAGCAGCGCCTGTACTTCCTCGACCAGATCGACCCCGGCGGCGTCGAGTACCTGATGCCCGCGGCCTGGCGGTTCACCGGGCCGCTGGACGCGGCCGCGCTGAGCGCCGCGATCGGGGACCTCGTCGCCCGCCACGAGCAGCTGCGGGTGGTGTTCACCCACGAGGACGGCGTACCGGCCCAGCACGTGCTCGCCGCCGCCGCGGCGCCCGGCCTCGACGTGGTCGACCTGCCCCCGTCGGTCCGGGGCGCCGGCCCCGGGGCGCTCGCCGAGGCCGTACGGGAAGTGGCGCTGCGCCCCTTCGACCTGGCCGCCGCGCCGCCGTTCCGGGCCACCCTGCTGCGGATCGCCGCCGAGGACCACGTGCTCGTCCTGGCCATGCACCACATCGTCTCGGACGGCTGGTCGCTGGACGTCCTGACCGGCGACCTGAGCGCCTGCTACCGCGCCAGAGCCCAGGGCCGGCCCCCGCACCCCGCCGCACCACCGGTCGAGTACACCGACTACGCGCACTGGCAGCGCGGAGCCGATGAGAGCACCGATCTGGACTACTGGCGCACGGCCCTCTCCGGCCTGACCCCGCTCGAACTGCCCACCGACCACCCGCGGCCGGCCGTGCGCACCTGCGTCGGCGCCGTACACTCGGTGGAACTCCCCGCGCCGCTGACGGCCGCTCTGGCGGAGCTCGGCCGCCGGGCCGACACCACCTCGTACATGACCCTGATGGCGGCCTTCCAGGCCGCGCTGGCCTTCCACAGCGGCCAGGACGACATCGCGATCGGCACCGTCGTCGCCAACCGGGAGCGCCCGGAGATCGAGCAGCTCGTCGGGTTCTTCGTGAACACCCTGGTGATCCGCACCGACCTGTCGGGCGACCCGACCTCGGCGCAGCTCCTCGCCCGTACCCGGGAGAGCGTCCTGGGCGCCCTCTCCCACCAGAGCCTGCCCTTCGAGCGGGTCGTCGACGAGCTGAGCCCCGAGCGGGACCTCTCGCGCAACCCGCTGTTCCAGGTGCTGTTCTCGCACTCCGCCGCCGCGCGGCAGGGTGCGTACGCCCTCGGCGACGCGACGGGCACGGCGTTCCCCATCGACCTGACCACCGCGAAGTTCGACCTGACGCTGGACGTCAGCGAGGACGTGGACCGCATCCGGCTCCAATTCGTGTACCGCCCCGACCTGTTCGACGCGGCATCCGTGGCCCGGCTGGCCGAGCACACCGTCGCGGTGCTGCGGGCCTTCGCGGAGGCTCCGGACGTGCCGCTCGGCATGGCCGACCTGCTCAGCGCGGACGAGCGGGCCGCGCTGCTGGGGCCCGACGGCCCGGCGAACCGCCTCCCGGCGGGCGCCGCACCCGAGGCGGCTCCCCGGCTCGCGATGGAGCGCCTGGCCGGGCGGATCCGGCTGACCCCCACCGCCGTGGCCGTCTCCGGCGGCGGCCGCAGCCTGACGTACGCCGAGCTCGACGCGGCCTCGCTGGCCCTGGCCCGGCGGCTGCGGGCCGCGGGCATCGGCCCGGAGTCCCTGGTCGGCGTCTGCCTGGGCCGCTCGGTCGACCTGGCCGTCGCGCTGCTCGGCGTATGGCGGGCCGGTGCGGCGTACCTGCCGCTGGACCCCGCCCACCCGCGGGCCCGGCGGGAGTTCACGGTCGGCGACGCCGGGGTGGAGTGGGTGGTCGCCGATGCCGTCGGCCGGGCCGCGGTGGAGGGGCTGCCGGTGGGCGTGATCCCGCTCGAGGGCCCCGCCGAGGACACGGACGGCGACACGGCCGGCGACACCGGGATCCCGCTCTGCGCCGTGCTCCCCGGGCCGGACACTCTCGCCTACGTCATCTACACCTCGGGGTCGACCGGACAGCCCAAGGGCGTCGAGATCACCCACGGCAACCTGGCCTGGCTGCTCGGCGCCGCCGACCGCCACTTCGACTTCGGCGCCGACGACGTGTGGACGCTCCTGCACTCCCCCGCGTTCGACTTCTCCGTCTGGGAGCTGTGGGCCCCGCTCGCCTCCGGCGGACGGGTGGTGGTGCTGACCGAGGACGAGGTCCGCGACCCCGCCGCGGTGCACGCCGTCCTGCGCGACGAGCGCGTCACCGTGCTCAACCAGACCCCGGCCGCGTTCAAGGGGCTGCGGGCCCATCTGGCCCAGCAGGGCGAGGAGTTCTCCGCGCTGGCACTGCGCACCGTCGTCTTCGGCGGCGACGCCTTCGACGCCCGCGACTACCGCGACTGGTTCGCCGTGCCCGAGGAGGGGCGGCCCGCGCTGGTGAACATGTACGGGATCACCGAGACCACGGTGCACGTCACCCACCGGCCGATCACCGAGGAGGACACGGTCTCCCCCGTGTACTCGCCGATCGGCCGCCCCGTGGCCGGCCAGCACGGCTACGTCCTGGACCGGGCGGGCCGGCTGGTGCCGCACGGCACGGTCGGAGAGCTGTACGTGGCCGGCGGGGGCGTCGCGCGCGGCTACCGCAACCGGCCGGAGCTGTCGGCCGAGCGTTTCCCCCTCGACCCGTTCGGTCCGGCCGGGAGCCGTATGTACCGCACCGGCGACCTGGTACGGGTGCTGCCCGACGGGCAGTTGGCGTACGCGGGCCGGGCCGACCACCAGGTGAAGATCCGCGGATTCCGCATCGAGCCCGGCGAGATCGAGACCGCGCTGCGCGCCCTGCCCGGCGTACGGGACGCGGCGGTGGTGGCCCGGCCCGACGCGCATGGCGGCGCCCGGCTGGTCGCCCACGTGGTGCTGACCGAGGGCCGGCCGCTGGACGCGCCGGACCTGCGCGACCGGCTGCGCCTGACGCTGCCCGAGTACATGGTGCCCGCACTGTTCGTCCGGCACCCGAAGCTGCCGATCACCGCCAACGGCAAGGTGGACCGCAGGTCCCTGGTGGCGGTGGCCGCCGAGGGGACGGCCGCCCCCGCCGGGCACGTCCCGCCGGCCGGTGCGGCCGAGGAGGCGCTGGCCCGCATCTGGTCGGACGTGCTGGGCGCCGAGCGGATCAGCCGTACGGCGAACTTCTTCGACCTGGGCGGCGACTCGATGCTGGCCCTGCGGGTGATCGGGCAGGCCCGCAACGCCGGGCTGGGCCTGAGCGTCCCGGACCTGTTCCGGGCCCGCACCCTGGGCGACCTCGCCGCGCTGGCGACGGAGGCCGCCGACGACGCCGGCCCCGCGCCCGTGGAGCCGTTCTCCCAGCTCGACCCGGCCGACGCGGCCCGGCTGCCGGAGGGGCTCGACGACGCGTACCCGCTGACCATGCTCCAGGCCGGGATGCTGCACGAGATGCTGGCCGACCCGGACCGCGGCGCTTACCACAACGTCACCGACCTCAAGATCACCGTGCCGGAGGGCTTCGACCTCGCCGCCTTCCAGACCGCGGTGGACACCGTCGTACGCGGCCACAGCATCCTGCGGTCCTCCATCGACCTGGCCTCCTTCTCCGAGCCGCTCCAGCTGGTGCACGCGGCCGCCGAACTCCCGGTCGGCTACAGCGATCTGCGCGCTCTCCCGCACGAGGAGCAGTGGGCCTCCGTCCGCCGCCACGTCGACGCGGAGTTCGCCCGGCGCTTCGACCTGGCGGCCCCGCCCCTGGTCCGCATCCACCTGCACCGGCTCACCGACCGGGAGCTGCGGCTCACGCTCACCGACTGCCACGTGGTGCTCGACGGCTGGAGCCTGACCTCGCTGATCGCGGACTTGTTGGACCTGCACCGGCAGGCCGTGGCGCAGGGCCGGACCCCGCAGCTGCCTGCGGCGCCCCCGTACGCCGAGTACGTCGCGCTGGAGCGGGCCGCGCTGGTGGACGAGGAGGGCCTGGACTACTGGCGGTCGGCGCTGAGCGAGCTGAGCCCGATCCGGTTCACCCGGCGCGGTACGGAGGCCTCCGACGGCGGGCAGTTCGTCCACGAGGTGCGCCGTTCGTACGCCGCCCTCGCCGAGCCGATCGGCCGGCTGGCCCGGCTGGCCGGGGTGCCCCGCCGCACCGTCCTGCTGACGGCGTTCCACCACACCATGAGCCTGTTCGCCGAGCGCGACGGCTCCGCCGAGGGGCATTCGGTCGGCCTGGTCACCAACGGCCGCCCCGAGGTTCCCGGCGCCGACCGGATGCGCGGGCTGTTCCTCAACACCGTGCCGTTCGGGGTCCGGCGGCCGCGGGGCAGCTGGCTGGAGTACCTGAAGGCGGCGTTCGCCGCCGAACAGGAGATGCTGCCCTACCGCAGGGTGCCGCTGGCCCGGATGGCGCAGCTGCGGCCCGGTGCACCGAGCGTGGCGGACACCCTGTTCAACTACGTCAACTTCCACCGGCTGTCCGGGGACAGCTGGGACGACTCGCTGGAGATCGCCCGCACCGCGTTCCCGCTGATGCTCAACGCGAGCGTGGAGTCCCTCATCCTCGACGTCGACCCCGACTACCTGGCCCCCGCCACCGCCGAGCAGCTCGCCGACCTGATGTGCGGGGTGCTGAAGGCGATGACCGCACGGCCCGAGGCGCCCGTCACGGCGCCGGCGCTGGCCGGTGAGGCGCGCATACGGGCACTGGAGGAGTGGGGCCGGGGCCCCGCACTGCCGAACACCACCCTGATGTTCCACGAGTGCGTGGCCGAGCACGCGGTGCTCACGCCCGGCGCGGTGGCCGTCCGGCAGGGTGAGCGGGAGGTCACTTACGCCGAACTGGACCTTTCCGTACGGCAGTTGGCGGACCGGCTGCTGGCACTGGGGGTCGGCCCGGAAGTGCCGGTCGGCATCTGCCTGGACCGGGGTCCGGAGATGGTCCGGGCCGTGCTCGGTGTGCTCCGGGCGGGCGGCGCCTTCCTGCCGCTGGAGTCCCAGCACCCGGCCGACCGGCTGAAGTTCATCGTCGAGGACAGCGGGATGCCGGTGCTGATCACCCAGTCCTCGCTGCTGGGGACCGTGCCCTTCGACGGCCCGACCCTGGTCGTGGACGACCCGGAGACCTGGGCCGCTCCCACCGGGGCGCCGGTGCCCGCGCTGCCCGTCACCGCGGACAACGCCGCGTACGTCCTCTACACCTCCGGCTCCACGGGCACGCCCAAGGGCGTCACCATCCAGCACCGCAGCCTGACCAACATGCTGGAGGGGCAGCGCGATCTGTTCCCCGTGACCGCCGAGGACCGGGTGCTCCAGTTCGCCTCGCTCAGCTTCGACGTCTCCATCCTGGACCTGACGTGGGCGCTGGCGAACGGCGCCCAGCTGTGCACCCCGCCCAGGGAGGCGCTGCGCGCGGGGGCCGACCTGGCGAACACGCTGCTCGAGTACGGGATCACCGTCGCGATGCTCGCGCCGAGCGCCCTGGCGGCCCTGGGCGAGGACCGCTTCCCGGCGCTGCGGATCCTCCAGGTGTGCGGCGAGGCCTGCCCGGCCGAACTGCCCCAGAAGTGGGCGCGTGGACGGCGGTTCTACAACGTCTACGGGCTCACCGAGACGGCGGTGTGGTCCGTCTCCACCCTCCTCAGGCCGGACTGCAAGCGGCCGCCGATCGGCTGGCCGATGCGCAACACCCAGGTCTACGTGCTCGACGAGGACCTCCAGCCGGTCCCCGTCGGGGTGCAGGGCGAGGTCTACCTCGGCGGGCGCGCCATCGGCCGGGGCTATGTGAACCGCCCCGACCTGACCGCCGCCGCGTTCGTCCCCGACCCGTACGGCGCCCCCGGCAGCCGGCTGTGCCGTACCGGCGACATCGGGGTCCAGCTGCCCGACGGCGCCGTGGAGGTCCTCGGCCGCCGCGACAGCCAGGTCAAGCTGCGCGGATTCCGCATCGAGCTGGGCGAGATCGAGCACGGGCTGCGGGAACTGCCCGAGGTGCAGCAGGCGGTGGTCCTGCTGCGGCGCGACCTGCCGGAGCCGGCCCTGGTGGCGTACGTGGTCCCCAAGGCGGGCGTGGAGCCCGTCGTCGAGCCCTTCCGCCAGGCGCTGCGGGCCAAGGTGCCCGCGTACATGGTCCCCGCCCGGTTCGTGTTCCTCGACGCGATGCCGGTCAACAGCAGCGGCAAGGTGGACAAGAAGGCCCTGCCGCTGCCCTCGGCCGACCGGATGGGCAGCGCCGCCGACTACGTCGCGCCCGGCACGCCGGCCGAGGTGGTGCTCGCCGAGGTGTGGCGCAGGGTGCTCGGCATCTCCCAGGTCGGTGTCCACGACGACTTCTTCGCCCTCGGCGGGAGTTCGCTCTCCACCGTCCGGGTCGCCGCGCAGGCCGCCGCCCGGGGCCTGAGCGTCTCCGTGCGGGACCTGCTGGAACTGCCGACGATCGCCCGGCTCGCCGCCCGCGCCACGCAGGCGTCGGCGCAGGCCGCCGGGGAGACGCCGGCCGGGGCGAAGGCCCGGGCCGTGACCTCGGAGGTCCGGCTGCGCGAGGGCGACGGCGCCCCGCTGTGGTGCGTGCACCCCAGCGGCGGCAGCGGCGCCTGGTACGTACCGCTCGCCCGGGCCCTCCCGCCCGGGCAGCCGGTCCGGGCCTTCCAGGCCCGCGGCCTGCTCGGCGGCGTGGACCCGACCACGATCGCCGGGATCGCGGCCAACTACGCCGCCGAGATGACCGCCCACGGCGGGCACGGCCCGCACGACCTGCTGGGCTGGTCCATGGGCGCCAACATCGCCCTCGAGATGGCCACCCAGCTGCACGAGAGCGGTCACACCGTCGCACCGCTGACGCTGATCGAGCCGTACCTGCCCCACCCGGCGGCCCGCGAGCGCCTGGCCGCGGTCGGCCGGGACATGGAGCAGGGGCTGCGGATGCGCGACCGCGTCCGCACGCTGGCGCCGTCCGCGGAGCGGGAGGCGGCCGTGGCCGAGCTCACCGCCCTGCTGCTGGGCGCCGGCATGAGCCCCGGCGAGGCGTCCCTGGTGGAGCACGCCCCCATCGAGGTGTGGCACTCGCTGCTCACGGCCCTGGCCGGCTACGAGCT
Organism: Streptomyces sp. NPDC002209; assembly: GCF_042890265.1. Classification (NCBI taxonomy): domain Bacteria; kingdom Bacillati; phylum Actinomycetota; class Actinomycetes; order Kitasatosporales; family Streptomycetaceae; genus Streptomyces; species Streptomyces sp. NPDC002209. The sequence continues at coordinate 81,964 of NZ_JBIARX010000003.1, forward strand.
GCGCCCCTACCCCGGCCACGTCCACCTCGTGGTGGGCAGCGCGGCCGCCGGACTGCCCGACGGCGAACCGATGCCCGGTCTGGACGTGGACTTCCGGACCTACGTCGAGCGCTGGCGCGAGATCGCGCTCGGCGGGCTGACCGTCCACGTCACCGAGGGCGACCACATGTCCATGATGTCCGAACGGCTGATGCACAAGACCGCTGGTGTGCTCGGCCGGATCCAGTCGGAGGCACGCCGATGACCGTCCTGACCACGCACACGACCACGCACACGACCTCGAACCCGGCCACGGGCGCGGGCCCGTCCGCCCCGGTGTGCCCGATGACCGGGAGGACCGCGCCGCCGGCCGCACCGCCGGCCCCGGTGATCCGTACGAACCCGCCGGCCGCCTTCACCGAGCGCTACCTCCTCGACCCCGCCGTCAACGCGGACCCGTACGGGTACCTGGGCTCCCTGCGCGACCACGACCCCGTGTACTGGTCCGCCATGCACCGGGCCTGGCTCGTCACCGGGCACGCCCAGCTGATGCACTGCCTGCGCGACCCCGCCGTCTCCGCCGAGCGGGTGCGCCCGCTGATGGACGCCGTGCCGGAGGGCGCCCGCGAGGACGCCGAGCGGGCCTTCGCGATCCTGTCCCGCTGGATGGTGTTCAACGACGCCCCGCAGCACCGGCGGCTGCGCCAGGTGTTCCAGGAGCAGTTCGCGGCCCGCTCGATCGGCCGCTACCGGGCCTTCGTCGAGCGCGCCACCCGCGCCATGCTCACCCGCCGCGCCGTCCCCGGCCGGATCGGGGACCTGGTCGCCGACATCGCCCGGCCGCTGCCCGCACTGGTCTTCGCCCGCTGGCTGGGCGTCCCCCAGGCGCACGGTCCGTCCTTCTGGTACTGGAACGCCCGGGTGGGCGACCTGGTCCTGGGTGCGGCCCAGGAGGAGCGCGAGTACCGCACCTCGCTCCAGTCCCTGGTCAACCTGGACGACTACCTCGCCGACCTGGTGAAACAGCGCCGCGCCGAGCCCAAGGACGATCTGATCAGCGCCGTGCTGGCGGGCGGCCAGATCGGGAAGTCGGTCAGCGAGGAGGAGTTCGTCGGGATGCTGACGCAGATGGCGTTCGCCGGCGGAGAGACCACCAGCAACCTCATCGTCAACGCCGTACTCGCCCTGCTGGAGCACCCCGAGCAGCTGGCGGCCGTACGGGAGGACCCGCAGCTGGTGTCGATGGCGGTGGAGGAGGCCATGCGCTTCGACGGCCCGTCGAAGATGTCGATCCGCACCGCCGCCCGGGACTTCGACCTCGACGGGCGATCCGTCCGCGCGGAGGACCGGCTGTTCCTGGTCACGGCGGCGGCCAACCGGGACCCGGCGCGCTTCGCCGACCCGGACCTGTTCAGCGTCCGGCGCGGCAGCGCCTCGCACCTCGGGTTCGGCTTCGGCGCGCACTTCTGCATCGGCGCGGCGTTCGCCCGGCTGGTCGCCGGTGCGGTGGTCGACGTACTCGTGCGCGAGTACCCCGGTCTGGAGCTGCTCGACCGGCGTCAGCACACCTGGCAGCTCTCCCTCCTCAACCGCGCGCTGACGGCCCTGCCCGTCCGCTACTGACCACGGCCCGCCACCGCCCCCGGCCGCCTTCGGCGGCCGGGGCGGCCCGACGGCTCTACGAAGGGGATCTTGTTCATGGCTTCCACCCTGGTGGGCGCGCGGTCCCGGCTGAGCGCCCCCGCCCGGCTGCCGTCGTTCCGCCTGTTGTGGCTGGGGCAGTCCCTGTCCCTGCTCGGCGACGGGTTCAGCTACATCGCCTTCTCCTGGAGCACGCTCGGGCTCACGCAGTCCACCCTGGCCCTCGGCTACGTCCTCGCCTTCCAGGCGGTGCCGCGGGCCCTGCTCACGCTGGTCGGCGGCTCCCTCAGCGACAAGTGGTCCTCCCGGACACTGATGGCGCTCTCCAGCTGGGCCAGGGCCGGCCTGATGGCCGGCGTGGGCCTGGCCGGCCTGGCCGGATCCCTGACGGTGTGGATGCTGTGCTGCGCCGCCGCGGCCTTCGGAGCGGTCGACGCGTTCTTCCAGCCCGCCCGGGCGTCGATCCTGCCGTCGGTGGTGGACAAGGAGCAGCTCGCCCCGGCCAACGCCCTGCTCGCGGTCGCCGCCAAGGTGTCGGCCGTGCTGGGCCCGGCCGTCGGCGGCATGGTCGTGGCCTTCTCCAATGCTCCGGTCGCCTTCCTCGTCGACGGGGTGTGCTTCGCCCTCTGCGGCCTGTGCGTCGCGCGGATCCGCCCGCTGCCCCGCCCCGGGCAGGACGCGCCGGCCGGGGACGCGGCGGCGCCGGCGGCCGGGCTCTCGCTGGGCGCCCGGATCCGCGCCGGGCTGCGGTACGCCTTCGACGATCCGCGGATCCGTACGATCCTGGCCGTCGACGCGGCGGTGACCTTCTGCCAGGCCGGCCCGTTCACCGTCGGCTTCGCCACCCTGGCCAAGGTCGACCTGCACGGCGGCTCGGCCACCCTCGGCCTGCTCAACGGCGCGCTGGCCGGCGGGGCGATGCTGGGGACCCTCGCCGGCGGCGCCGTGAGCGGCCGCCCCCGGATCGGCCTGCTGATCGCCGCGCTCGCGGGATGGCTCGCGATCGGCACGGGCCTGCTCGGCCTGATCGGCAGTACGGCGGGTGCCCTCGCCACGGTCCTGGCGATGGGCTTCGGGATGGGCTTCCAGGGGGTCTTCGGCCTCAGCTGGATCCAGCGCACCATCGACGGCTCGGTGCTGAGCCGGGTGATCTCGGTGGACATGGTCATCGGCTACGCGGTGGCCCCGCTCTCCCTGATCCTCTGCGGAGCCATGGCCCAGTCGGGCACCGGCCCGATGTTCGCCCTCTCCGCGGCGGTCCTGGCGGTGACGGGGATCGGGATCCTCGGCTCGCGGACCGTCCGCGAGATGCGCTGACCGGGCACCGGCCGCCGCGCGGTCCCGACCCGGGGGCGGCGCGGAGGCCGGTGCGTCAGGGCGCCGAGGAGGCGAGGGACGCCGAGAGTTCGCACAGGGCGGCGCGGTTGGTGCGGCCCGTCTTGGTGCCGAGGGCGGCGATGTGCTTCTCGACCGTGCGCGGGGAGATGTAGAGGCGGTCGGCGATGTCCTTGTTGCCCAGGCGCTCCGCGAGGAGCCGGAAGACCTCGTACTCGCGGACCGTGACGCCCTGGGAGCGCAGGACGTCCGGGATCGTGCTCGACCCCGTGCGGCGCTGCTGGACCGGGGCGCCCATCCGGCGCAGGGCCGCGCGGCAGGCGCCCGCGACCGCGGCCACCTCGCCCTGGTGGAAGTGCTCCTCGACGCGGCGCAGCCAGGCCACCGGCTCGCCCCAGCCGTCCTCGTACGCGGCTTCGGCGATCAGCCGCAGGCCCAGGTGGAGCGCGGTCGGGTACGGGGCTGCGGCGCGCAGGGCCTCGGCCGCGGCGGCCGCGGCCTCCTCGGGGCGGCGTTCGCGGCCCAGCAGGACGGCGCCGGCGAACAGGACGAACTGCCGGTTCCAGCGCATCCGCCCGGGTGCGGTGGCGGCGATCTCCTCGTACGCGGCGCGGTCGGCCTCCCCCGACAGCACGTCCAGGAGCAGTCCGATGCCGTACCGCCCGCTGAGGTAGTACGTACTGGGGTTGGTGTCCTCGAGGTCGGCGACGGCGCGCAGTTCGCGGACGGCGCCGGGCCGGTCCTCCTCCGTCAGCGCGCAGAAGGCCCGGGCGAGGCCGCGGGTCAGCGGCTCCTCCTGGGAGCCGGCCCCGTCGCAGTCGGCGAACGCGGCGAGGGCGCTCTCCATCGCGGGCCGGTCGCCCCGGTGCGCCGCCATCGCCGCCCGGGCCATCAGGACGTAACGGGTGGCCGGGGCCAGCCGGAGGCGCTGTACGACGACGAGGCACTCCTCGGCGGACTGCTGCGCGGTGGTGAACTCGGCCCGCAGGACGGCGTCGAGGATCATGATGCCGTCGATGGTGTAGACGATGGTGGCCGAGCCGAGCCGCTGGGCCTCGCTGCGGGCCGCCAGCAGCGGGGCGGTGGCGCCCTCGGTGAGCCAGTAGTTCCCGCCGATCCGGGTGAGCGCGTACATGCGCTGGAGCGGGAGCTGGTGCTGTTCGGCGGTCTGCAGGGCCGATTCCAGCAGGGCGGTGGCCTCGTCGAAGTCCCGTTCGCGGGCCAGGGTGGCGAGGAGTTCCAGGGACTGGCAGGCGACGGTCGCCAGACCGTGGCGCTGGGCCGCCTGGAGCGCGGAGTGGGCGAGTTTCTCGGCCAGTTGGGTGCGGTCCGGGCCGGGGGTGTCGAGGGCGAGATAGGCGGCGGTCACATCGATCGAGGCGGTGCAGCGCTCGTCGGGCCGGGGGCCCAGGAGGGATCTGGCCTGGGCTATCTGTCTGTTGCCGTCCTCCCAGCGGCCCGCGGTGTGGGCCACCTTGGCGAGCCGGGTGTGCAGTGCGGCGAGCCGGGAGGTGCTCAGGCCGCTGCCGCCGAGGGTGTGCAGGTTCTCCGCGAAGCCGAAGGCCCGGGCGAAGTCGCCGGCTTCGGCGAGCGCGGGGAGCAGGGCCTCGAGGGCGTCGGTGCGCCCGGCGGGGTCCTGGCTGGCGGCGAGCAGCCGTTCGGCGCGGCTGAGCAGGGTGATCGCGGAGCCGATCGCGCCGGCCGCGAGGGCGCGCAGGCCGGCGTCGGTGAACAGGCGGCCGGCCTCGGCCTCGTCGCCCGCCTGGGAGCGCAGCTCGGCGACGAGGGGGCACCAGTCGCCCTCGAGGTCCGGGTAGAGCGCCTGCACCGCGTCCGCGGCGCGGCCGGACATCGTGGCCCGGTTGCCCGGTGTGAGCTGGGTGAGCAGGGCCTCGGCGGTGAGCGAGTGGCGGAACGCGTACCAGTCCGGGGCGGGTTCGTCGGGGACGACGAGCTGGGCCGCGACGCCGGCGTGCAGGTGGCTGAGCAGTCCGCGGTCGTCGATGCCGGTCATCCGCTGGAGCACGGTCAGCGGGAAGCGGCGGCCGATCACGGCGGCCGCGGACAGCAGGGTCAGCCCCTGCGGGCCGAGCCGGTCGATGCGGCGCAGGATCCCGCGGGCGAGGGCGGTGGACACGTCGCTGCGCAGGTCGCCGACCACCCGCCAGCCGTCCTCGAAGCGGACGAGGGCGCCGCTGCCGATCATGCCCTGGAGCAGTTCCTCGACGAGGAAGGGGCTGCCGGCGCTGTCGTCCCAGAGCCGGTCCAGGGCCGCCTGCGGCACCAGCCCGGGTTCGGTGTCCAGCTGGGCGGCGATGACCGCGCGGACCTCGGGGCGGGTGAGCGGGGCGAGTTCCAGTACGGTCCCCACGCCGCGCCGGCGGGCCGAGTCGGCCATGTCGAGCGCGTCGCAGGGCTCCGTACGGATCGTGGCCAGGAGCACCACGTTGGTGTACTCCAGGTTGTCCACCAGGTACTCGACGACCGCGAGCGTCTCGGGGTCGGCGTCGTGCAGGTCCTCCAGCAGCAGGAGCTGGCCGTGCTCCTTGCCGGTGGCGATGAGCAGCCGCAGTACGGCCTCGCCGAGGACGACCATGGAGCTGTTGTTCTGGGCGTCGCTGCTCCAGTCCGGGATGATCCTGCCGAGCGCGGGCCGGTAGGGGCCCAGCGGCAGGTCGTCCAAGGGCTCGCCGCTGCGGAACAGCGACATCAGCGCTTCGGTGAGTGGCCGGAAAGGGACGGTGGGGCCGGTGGTGCTGCTCCGGCCCCGCAGGGCCCGCATGCCCGCGCCGAAGGCCATGCCCACGGCTTCGGCGGCGAGCCGGGACTTTCCGATTCCGGCCTCGCCGACGAGGAAGACGACCCCGCCGCGCCCTTCGCCCGCGTCGGTCAGTGCCTGCTTGATCTCCCGCAGTTGCGAGTCACGACCGACGATGTACCGCGAACGGGAACGCATGTCCGCAATCTAGTTCATGCGAACGGCGGATTGTGCGACGAAAGTTGGCCGTTCCGAACAAAGGCGGAGTGGAGATCCGGGAGAGATCCGGAGAAGATCGGACACGGACCGCCAGGTGACGGGAGACGGGCTACCAGGTGACGTTCGGGGCCGAGACGCTGGTGTCGATCGAGCTCAGGGTGATCACGATGCCGCTGGTGAGCACGACACCGGCCAGAGCACGGGCCCGGGCGCACGCCTTGTTCCGACCCGACAGGGTGATCCCGCCGGCCGGGTCCTCGATCCGCGCCTCGGCCGCGGCGTCGGCGGCGGCCTCGTCGGCGGCGGTGACGGACTGGGCGTTGACCTGGGGCTTCTGCATGGTGGTGAGTACCTTTCTCATGGCCTGACTGGGAGTGGTGCTCAGTGCTGACGTGCTGCGGTGCGCAGGTGCCGGTCGGGTTGGAGCAGCAGGACGGACGGGACGGCCTCCGGGAAGCCCAGCCTGAGCAGGGCGTATCCGATCCCGGAGAGCCCGGTGAGGAAACCGGGGGAGGGTACGTGGTCGGGGGTGCCGCAGCGGTGGCCGTGGTCCTCGAGCCGGCCGAGGACCTCCGCGGCGCGGTGGCCGAGTGCGGCCCGGGCCCCCTCGTGGCCCTGCCCGGCGAGGACGCCGAGCAGCTCCAGGGAGCCGAGGGCCCCGCGGTGCAGGCTGAGGTCGGGGGACTCGAAGGGCGCGCCCAGCAGGGCGGCGCAGCGGTCGAGTTCTGCCACGGGTACGTCGGCGGCGAGTGCGTCGGCGGCGGCCAGGGCGGTGCCCGCGAGGCCCGTGTGCCAGCCGAGGTCGGCGGGGCGGCGCAGGGCTTCGTCCAGCGCCGGGCGCAGCAGCGCGGCACCGGTGCGGGCGCACGCGGCATCCGGCTGCCCCGCCTCCTGCGAGGCGGCGGCGTGGCGCAGCAGGGCCCAGCCGATTCCGGCGTCGCCGTGGGCGAAGCCGGGGGCCGCCGGGCGCTGTTCGGCGAGCCGCTTCTCGGCCCGGACCAGCAGCCGGCCGGCGAGCCGCCGGGCCACCGCTCCCGCCTCGGCCCCGTACGTGCGCTGCGCGGCGACGGCGGCGGCCAGGGCTCCGGCGAGGCCGTCGGCCAGATCGGCCGGCCCCTCGGCACCCTCCTCGGCGTCGGCCTCGGCGGCGCGTTCCAGGGCGGCGAGGGCGTCGGGCAGGCAGTCGGCCGGGCCCTCGCCGAGCAGCGGGGCCAGCCGGGCCACGGTGTAGACGATGCCGCCGAGTCCGTGCAGCGCGCCGGGTCCCACCGCGGCGCCCAGCCCGGGGTCCGCGGCCAGCGTCGCGAGCAGTGCGGGCAGCGGCCGTACGGCCTGCCGGGCCAGCGCGGTGTACCGTTCGGCGCCGGTCAGGGAGCCGAGCTGGGCCAGGAACAGCGCCACCCCGCAGTAGCCCTGGGCGAGCCCGCCGCCCATCGGCAGGACGGCCCAGTGTTCGCCGGCCACCTGCTCCAGGCCGAGCCAGTTGACCCGCCCGCCGCCGTGCACCGCCCGGGCCGCGATCTCGTCCGCGATCCCGCAGGCCGCGGCCAGCAGCCGGGACGGCTCGGGTACGACGGCCGGCGCGGCTGGGCCGGCGAGGGTCGAACGGGGGCCGCCGACGCTGAGGTTGGCCCCGGTGACGGCGAGCGTCGCCGAGATGATCCACTCCTGGTCGTGGCGGTCCACCTCCCCCATCGCGGCGATCTTGTCTCGGGCGGAGCGCAGGCTCGGGGCCGCCAGCACCCCGTCGAGGCGGGTGCCCCGGGAGGTGCGCAGCGCGGTGCCGGCGGGGTGGTGGAAGAAGAGCGGCACGTCCCCGCACCACAGGTCGGCGATCTCGTCCTCGATCAGCCGCTGGCGGGCCGGGTCGTGCTCGGACTCCGCCCAGAGCACGGCGAGCACCGCGTCGCGGGTCAGGGCGTCGCGCAGCACGTCGGGGTGCGTGGACTCGTCCAGCAGGGTCGTGTAGAGGCGGGTCGAGCGGGCGATCAGGCGCCCGGGGCTGGTGGCCCAGCGGGCCAGCAGACCGCCGTCACCGGCCGGGCCCGGCCGGCCGTCGGCGTCGGCTTCGGCTTCGGCGCCGCCCAGGAGTTCGGCCCGGTGCTCGGCGATCGCGTCGTACCCGGCCCGGAACCCCTCCAGCAGCGCCGCCCGGTGGTCGGCGTGGCCAGCCGCCCGGCCCTGCGGCGCCGGCCGGTTCTGGCCGGCCGCGCTCGCCACCGGGCCGCGCAGCAGCCGCATGGTGTCCGTCCCGGCGGCCTCCCAGCGCAGCCCGTCGCTGGGGTAGGAGCCGCCGTCCCCGCCGCCCAGCGCCGAGATGTCCATGGCGCCGTTCTCGCCGATCAGCAGGCTCGGCAGCAGGCAGGTGCGGTACACCGAGGAGGCCAGGGCGTCCGCCGCCGGGTCGGACCCGCAGGTCACGGCCGCCGGCAGACCGGAGTGGAGCAGGGTCTCGGCGTCCACCAGCACCGGCTGGTCACCGCAGGCGATGACGTTCTCGTAGTGCATGTCCACGCCGTCGACCGCGTAGAGGAGGGCGAGCAGCGCGCCCTGGCGCCGGTAGAACCGGTCCAGTTCGGTGGGCGAGGTGCACCAGCCGTGCTCGATGAACTCCAGCCAGCCGTACCCGTCGCCGCGCACCGAGCGCGGGGTCCGCAGGCCCAGGCCCGGCACCTTGCCGTTGGCCCAGCCCACCGCCTGGTCCAGCAGGGCGTGCTGGTCCAGCGGCCGGGGCTTGTACACGACGGTCGCCCCGTCGGCGAAGCCCAGCAGGGCCACGGACCGGTTGCCCTGGTGGACGTCGCCCCGGCCGAGGTCCACCCGTACGAGGGCGCCGGGGTCGCGGCCGTGCAGCAGCCCTTCGACGATCGCCGCCCGGTCTGCGGTGAAACGATCCAGCAACTCCACCGTGGCCGCGGCCGCGAGGCTGCAGGTCTGGCCCAGCATCCGGGCCAGCACCGGGTAGCGGGTGAACAGTTCGGCGAGGCCCTGCCGGGTGCCCAGCCGGGCCAGGAAGGCCGCGAACCGCTCCCGCGGGGTCTCCCCCGCCAGCAGGCCCTCCGTACGGGCCCGGTGGAGTTCCCGGACCAGGGTGCGGGCGGACTGCCGGATCAGCCGGTCGCCGAGGCGCTCCTCGAACGCGGCCCGCACGGCTTCGAGTTCGCCCCCGGCGAGGTCGAGGCCTGCTGCCGCCTGCGCCCAGGCGGCAGCGACCAGGGGGCGCAGCGCGGGCAGGAACACCGCGGCGCCGTCCGCGTCCGCCGCCGCGGGGACCGGCGGGCCCGCCTGTGCGGGGGCCCCGGCCACCGTCTGCTCGATGTACCGCGCCCACTGCGGCTTGGCCGTACGGGCGGCCAGCCGGCCGGGAGCCTCCGCCGCGAGGGCGTACGCCACGTCCTCGCCGGCTCCCAGGCTCGCCAGCCGGGCCGCGAAGCCCTCCGTGTCCCCCAGGGACCACGAAGCCGGTCGGCTCCGGGGGGCGTCGGCCGGTGCGGGTACCGGGGTACCCGGGGCGGCGAGCCGCTCCCGCAGGTTCAGGGCCCGGGCCCACCAGGAGGGGGCCAGGCCGCCGACCTGGGTTTCTTCGGGGGTGGTGGCGGTGTCAGTCACAGGAGAAAACTCGCAGAGCGCGGCGCCGCGCACATGGGGGCCGATCCCCCATATTCCGCGGAACCGCCCCCATGGCCCCCGCGGGCTCTGCGTACGGGGTGGTGCGGCGGCCGCCGGCCGGGGCTGCGGCGTACCGGTTCCGGCAGGTCGCGGGCCGCATCGGGGGCTGCCTGCACGGGGTCCGTGCCTGCGGAGGGGCACGTTCACGAAATGTGGGGGCCGGGGCCCGATGCCCCACCGGCCGGTGCCCCGCAGCCTGTGTCCAGTGCCCCTTCCGCCCGTCCGGCTACCCCGGCCGGCGGATGATCATCGGAGGACCTGGTGGGAGTACCCGTCCCTGTCGACGTCGTCGCATTCGACCCCGTGCTGGAAGCCGGAACCAAGAGCACCCTGTTCGCCTGCCCTGAGGTGTGCCTGACGGCGCCGGGCGGCGCACCGCGGGTCGTGGTCATGACCGTGGACCAGGTCGGCCGGCCGGAGCTCGACGTCCTGCGCACCGTCCGCGACGCCCCGGCCCGCCCCGATGTGGTGCTGGTGGCGGGCGAGTTGGCGCCCGACGGCGCCCTGCACGCCATAGCGGCCGGCGCCCGCGGGCTGCTGCGCCGCCGCGAGGCGGACGTCAGCCGGCTCTCGCGCGCCGTACTGGCCGCCTCCCGCGGCGACTGCACGCTGCCGCCGGATCTGCTGGACCGGCTGCTGGAGCGTTCCGGCGCCGGCGGGCGGCCGGGCAGCGGGTCCGACGGGGGTACGGACCCGTGGGCGGCGGCGGGCCTGAGCGACCGGGAGCGCAGCGTGCTCCGCCTGGTCGCCGACGGCCACGAGACGAACGAGATAGCCAAGCAGCTGTGCTACTCGCCGCGCACCGTGACGAGCGTCGTCCACGACATCACCCAGCGGTTCCGGCTGCGCAACCGCGCGCACGCGGTCGCCTACGCCCTCCGGGTGGGCCTGCTGTGAGCGCCGTCGCCGAACTCACGCGCGAGAGCGCGCCCGCACGGGTCCCCGCGGCGCCGGACCGGCTGAGCCTGCTGCGCCAGGCCGGGGACGGCCGGATGCCCTACCCGGCCCTGGTGCGCCTGCTCGGTGCGGCCACGACCGCCGGCACGGCCATCGGCGCCGGCTCCGGCACCGCCGCCGCCGGAGCCGCCGTCGCGACCGCACCGGGGCCCCGGTCCGCGGCCCCGCCGGACGCCCCCCGGCTCACGGCCCGCCAGACCGCGGTGCTCACGCTGATGGCGGAGGGCCACGGCAACGCGGTGATCGCCCGCACCCTGTCCTGCTCGGAGCACACGATCAAGAACGTGATCTACGAACTCATGTCCCGCCTCCAGGCCCGCAACCGCGCCCACGCCGTGGCCTGCGCGGTCCGGCACAGCCTCATCTGACATGTTGGCCGCGAAGCCGCCCTGGCCCGAGTATCACGGGTGTACGGTCAACGCTGCGACAGCCGACGGGGGTTGAGGACTTTGGCTGGTATCGGCGGCGAATTCCGCCACTGGGTGGAGCGGGCTGCGCTGGCGTTGATGGCCACGTCGGGCGTGGTGGTCCTGCTGGCGGATCTCTTCGGCTGGCTCGACGCACTGGCTCCGGGAGGCGCCCTCCCGAAGGTGACACTGCTCATCCTGAGCACGGTCACGGTGTTCCTCCTGCTGGAGCTCGACCGCCTGAAGAAACTCGACACCGTTCAGCAGAAGGTGGACGACCTGGGCCCCGACGTGACGCGGACGGTCACCGCCCTGGAGAGCGGCGTCGGGGCGAAGTTCACCGCCCTGGAGAGCGGCGTCGAGACCAAGTTCACGGCCCTGGAGACCAGCGTCGGCACGCAGATCACGACCCTGACGGCGAACGTCGAGGCACACCTGTCCAAACTGGACATCGACGCCATCGCCCAGCGCCTCAAGCGGCAGCACTACGGCGGCGTGGTCGGGGTGCACAGCCGCTTCCCCGAAGACGTGTTCACCGGGTTCCTCGAGCGCGCCGCGGAGGAGCTGGTGATCCTGCAGACCTGGATCCCCAACCTGCACCACCTCAAGGCCGCCCTGCGCAAGGCGCTCGTCGATCAGCAGGTCAGCGTGCGCATCCTGCTGCTGCACCCCTCGTCGCCGGTGGCGGGACTGCGCGACGAGGCCCTGCGGGCCGTGCGGGACCCCGCGCTCGCGGTCAACGTGAGGGCCAGCGTCGAATCCTGCCTCGCGGGACTCGCCGAGCTGAACGGGGACATCCCCGCCGAGAGCCGGGCGCGCCTGAAGGTGCGGCTCTACAACTCCCTGCCCTCCATCGCCGTGTTCAAGGTCGACCAGCACTTGCTGGTCAGCTCGTTCCTGCACGGCCAGCTCGCCATCGATTCCACTCAGATCGAGATCGACGGCGGCGACACCGTCATGGGCGAAGAGGTCCAGCAGGAGCTGCGCACGCTGTGGAGCATCGGCAAGGACGTAGACCTCCTCGACTGGCGCGCGTCGGTGGCAAGCATCAGCCTGTGATCCACGGAAAGGTACGGCCATGCACGATCTGCACGATCTGGACCGGTTCGAGGACGCTCTCATCGAGCGGTTCAAGGAACATCCGGTCCTGGCGAACGTCGCCGGGCTCCCGGACGAGGACTTCGCCGAGCTCCTGCTCCAGCGGCGCTTCGTCTCGCTCGCCTTCACCCCCTCCTACGACCTCGCGATCGACCTGCTGCGCGACGAGGCGGGGCTGCGGATCGCCCGGGTCATCCTGCGCGAGGAGTATCCGGACGGCGACGGCCGGACGCCCTCGCACCGGGAGGACATGACGCAGGACATGAGCCGGCTGGGGATCTCCCGCTCCGCCCTGGTGGCCTCGCGGCCCACGGCCGGGACGCGGCGGGCCATCGAGGACACCCTGGAGCTGATCGCCGACGCGGGCGGCCACGCGAACGCCGACCTGCGGCTGCTGACGGTCCTGCGGTTCTGGGGCGAGGTGCTGGTCTCCGTCGAGTACGGCCGGCTGTGGGAGCGGATGGCCCCCCTGCTGACCGACGACGGCAGGAACCGCTCCCGCTTCTACCACCCGCACCACGTCCACGACGCGAAGACGCACTCCCTGGCGACGGTCTCCCTGCTGTCGGGCTCCCATTCCGACCGCCTGGCCGCGCGGGTGACCGAACTCCTCGCCCAGGAGGAGTCGACCGACTGCTTCAGGGAGCTGGAGGAGCGCGCCCTCGACCTCAAGACCCGCTTCTACGACCAGTTCCTCCCCGCCGTGGACCGCGTGGCCGTCTGACCGGGGACCCCCGCGCGGCCGCCCCGGCTACCGCCCCGCGCAGACGGGCCGGGTCGGCACGTGGACGGGCAGGGTCCGTCGCTCCTCGGCGCTGAACTCCCGGCGGCCGATGACCCGGCACAGTTCGCGCTGCCAGAGGGCGGGGTCGAGGCGCAGCGGGCCGCCGTTGCCCTTGGGGTCGAGGTAGATCACCGTTTTGCCGTCGTCCGAGAGATCCATGAACTCGTACCCGCCCCGGCCGCCGAAGCGGTCTTTGGTCTGGCCGAAGTCGTAGGATTCCAGAGAGGCCTGGGACCCGATCCGGAAGGTGCGAATGGTGCTGTTGGCGGCCAGCACGTAGCGGCCGTCGCTGTCGACGAACCCTGCGACGTACTGCGTGCCGGCGGAGTTCCCGACGCTGGGCAGCGGTCCCAGCTCCCTGCGCAGCGGGTCCCTTCGCCACAGCTCGATGATCCCGCCGCTCCTCATCATTGCGAAGTAGCGTCCGCTGGGCTCGAACTGGACGCCGATCGCGTCCTCGGCGACCTGAACCGTCGCGACCGTGCGGCCCGTGGTGACGTCGACGATGCGCACGGTCGGATCGCCGGGGACGAGCACGAACACCTGGTTCGCGACCGGGTAGGGGACGACGCTCACGGCAGGCGCCGTGTTCGCAGCGCCGCTCCCGGGGAGCAGGTCCCTGGCATCGAAGTGCGCGAGCTCCTTGCCCGTCTCCGGGTCCCACTGCTGCACCTTCGTGCCCGCGTAGGTCACCAGCTTCCCGTCCCGGTGGAAGTAGTATCCGAACGCGTCGTCGGACGGTGGCATCGCGGTGGATATCCGGACCGTCTGCCGCAGGGTGGACACCTCGCGGACGGAGACCGTGTTCTTCCCGTCCCGGTCGGCGAAGAGCCTGCCGTCCCGGCGCAGCGGAATTCTGGGGTTCTTGGGTTCGAAGTACGGCTGCGGCCGCGGCGCCTCGGCGAGCAGCCGGTCGTCGTCCACCGCCGCGGGCCTCAGCTGCAGAGAGGCGCCGCCCTTGAGCAGGGTGATCGTCCTGCTGCCGTCGGGGGTCAGCCGCTGCTCGCTCACCTCGAGCCTTTGCGGAGCGGGCCAGATCCGGGTGTGGGTGATCCACGGGGTGCCGGTGCTCATCGTCGCGAGGTACAGCTTTCCCTCCCGGGACACCAGGTGCAGGGAGTTGGAACTGGTCCCGTCGCGGGCCGTCGCGCGGGCGATCTCCTTGTGCTCGTCCAGGTCGACCAGGACCAGGCCGTCGCTGTTCTTGAGGGCGACCCTGCGCCCGGTCCCGTCGGCGACCCCGTCGGGGCACAAGCTCTCCGAGGGGTACTGGCCGCCCTCCTGACCGCCGTCGGAGAGCCGGATCCGGCTGAAGACGGAGCCGTCACCCTGCTTCCGGCAGATGATGACCCTGGTCCGGTCGCCGGAGGGCGCGAACTCGTAGGCCTCGCCCACCACGTCACGGGGCGGGCCGCCGGCCGGGTCGAGGGCGACGAGGCGATGCCCCTGGTCCAGGTCCTCGCCACGCCAGAGTCCCGCCAGCAGGGTCCGGTTGTCCGGCGCGAACCACAGGCTGCCGTTCGGCCGGCCGGGCAGCGCCACCGATCCGCCCTGCGCGCCCGTGTCCAGGTCCCACCAGACCAGGCTGTTTTCCGTCGTCACGGCGACCCGGCGGCCGTCGGCCGACATCGCCATCCCCCGCGCCGGGTCTCCGAATTGCTGCGCCCCCGCCACCTTGGGCAGCCGGTGCACCGGACCGATGACCCGGTCCCCGTCGGCGTGCACCTCGAACCAGCCGCCGCTTCCGTCGTCGGCGACGAACGCGGCCCGGCTGCCGTCCGGCGAGACCAGCGCGGTGACCACCTGCTTCGCGTCGAGCAGTTCGCTGCGCACCGTGCCCGAGACGGCGTGCACGATGACCACGGCGCGGCCCACGGCCGACCGCGCGAACACCACCTCGCCGTCCCGGCTGGTGTCGAACTGCCGGATCTCTCCTGACGGTCCGGACAGCACGCGGTCCGCGTCCGCGTACGTCAGGTACTGGCGCAGCAGCTGGTTGCGCGCCTCCTCCGTCGGCGCGGTGTCGTACGCCGCGATCGCCAGCATGACGCCCCGGACCGGGTCGTTGACCGCCTCGTCCTGCGCGACCTGCGCCAGGGCGCGGGAGCCGGCCAGCGCCTCGCGCTTGCGGCTCTGGTCGCTGGCGTACGCGAACATCCCCCCGAGGACCAGGGCCAGCGCCAGGACGATCACGCCGCCGGAGAAGAGGGTCCGGCGGATGCGGGAGCGGGAGCGGTGGTGGGTGCGGCCCCGCTCCAGGTAGTCGCGCTCCGTATCGGTCAGTTCGGCGCCGCGTGCGTCCAGCCATTGCCGGGCTCCGGCCAGCGCGGAGGCGGACGGCAGGAGCTCGGGGGCACGGCCGCCGGACTCCCAGCGGTCCATGTCGTGCCCCAGGGACTCCCGCCAGTCGAGGAAGGACCGGTCCGCCGCCGCCCACCCCGCCAGTCTCGTCCAGCCGGTGATCAGTGCCTCGTGGGCGAGTTCGACGGTCTCGGTGCCCTCGGCATCGGTGCCGGCGACCAGCAGCCGGGTGGCCGCGAGGGCCTGGGCGATCCGCGCTTCGTCGTCGCCGAGCTCGCGGCGTGCCGCGGTGCGGCGGGTCGCGGCCGCCGAGCCGATCGGTACCCGGATCAGCCGGGTGAACAGCGTCCGGGCCGCCGCGGTGTCCGCCTCCGGTACGTACTCGGCCCACATCTCCTCGGCGTAGGCGGACAGGGCGCCGGTGACACCGCCGAGGGCCCCGTAAGCCGCGTGGGTCAGCAGTCCGCCGCTCTGGCGCTGCCACAGCTGGTCGAGGGTGAAACCGAGCAGGGGCAGGGCCCCGTGCCCGGTGCCGGTGTCGGCGAGGATGCGGTCGGCGAGGTCCGCCTCGTACCGGACGCCGGGGACGGCGGCGACGGGAGCGGTCACGGCCTCGTGGAGCTGCCGGGGTCCGAGCGGGCCCAGGTAGCGGATGCCGTTGCGGAGCACCTCCCCCAGGCTCGGGTGGTCGAGTGCGGCCTCCAGGAAGTCCGCGCGCAGGGTGGTCAGCACGCGGACGTCCGACGGCAGCGCGTCGTGGTAGAGCACGGCGGCCAGCTGGTCCACGGCCGCCGCGCCGCGTGCGAGCAGTTCCTCGAACTGGTCGACCACGACGAGCAGCCGTCGGCCGGGCCGCCCGGCCGTCAGCCCGGCCGCGATGTCCGCCAGGCCGCCGTCGGCCAGCACCCCGGCCACGGCGGGCAGCCGGGTGAGGCGCCCGGTCTCGGACAGGCCGGGCTCCAGCAGGGGCAGCAGCGCGGCGGCGAAGGCGGTCAGCGGGGTGCTGCCGGATCCGGGGCGCAGGACGACGACCGCGTCGCCGGCCGCCCGCCGGCGCGGCACCACCCCGGCCAGGGCCAGTGAGGACTTGCCCGAGCCGGAGGGCCCGACGACGGTGACCCACCGCCGGACGGTGAGTTCCGCGGCCAGGTCCCGGCTCTCGGGCCCCCTGCCGTGGAAGACGGCGGCGTCGGACTCCTGGAAGGCGGCGAGGCTGCGGAACGGTGAGGGCGGCAGGGCCAGCTCGCTCAGTCCGGGCCAGGCGGCCAGCAGACCGGTGGTGGGGATCAGATAGCTCACCCGGGGCTCTCCGGCCTCGGCCTGCACCATCATGCCGATCACGCCCCCGAGCCGGTCGTCCCACACCGGGCTGCCGCTGAATCCCCGGGTGACCCGATACCCCTCCTTGGACGCGGGATCGGCCTGGATCCATCCGGTGGCCTGTCCTTCCCGCAGGACGGCGGAATGCCAGACCCCGCCCGGGCGGCCCGCCGGGAAGCCGAAGGCCCGCACCGGGTCGTCCCACAGGTCCTCGTGCTGCGTCTCGACCAGCCTGACGGGCCGGCCCCCGGGCAGCGGAGCGCTCAGCCTCAGCACTGCCAGGTCGCCGGCGCCGGACTGCTGCGGCGGCACCCAGTTCGCGACGCTCGCCGTCACGCCGCGCTGCCCGCCGGGGAGCAGCGGCAGGTCGACGTGGAGGCGGGCCGAGGCGGGCGGCTCGGCGCCGTGCGGAGTGCTGAGCGCGGCCGAGACCACATGAGCGCAGGTGAGGGCGAGTCCGGGAGAGACGAGGAAGCCCAGGCCGACGGGCTCGCCCCGGGCGTCGCGGATCCGCAGCAGGGCCGCATCGAGGGCCTTGGGCCCGGGCCTCGCCCCGGCTAACGGGGCCGAGTCGCTCACGGCGCGGGCTCCACGACGGACACCGGCAACTCCACGAGGTACGCCATGTCTCCCCCTCCGGGGCACCCGGCCCCGCCGCCACGCGCCTTCGCCCACCCGCCGGATCTGACAGGTGCACGTCTGACAGGTGATCAGAAAGTACCGCCTCTCCCGGTGCCGCGCAGGGTTTCCACCGGATCACCACCACCGGAAGCCGCCGCCCGCCCCGACCCGCGGTCGGGGCGGGCGCGTGTCCCCTCCATGCCAAATATGATGAACTGTCATAATCCGTCCCGTTCTGTCATCCCGTCGGGAGGATTGCTGTGACCGTCTGTCAAACCGTGAGGGGGGTGGGCGCGCAGGAGGCCCTCCTGTCGTCGGCGCCGCCCGGTCTTCGAGTGCGTCGCTCGTGGTGGAGTGGGTTGCTGCGGGCGCTGGTGGCAGGTCTCGTCCTCGCGGCCGGCCCGGCCCTGCCCATGGTGGCCCCGCAGCCCGCCCAGGCCGTGCCGCCCGGCACCTACGCCTACGTCGCCAACTTCATCGATGACACGGTGTCGGTGATCGACACGGCGACGAACACGGTGGCGGTCACGGTTCACGTCGGCAATGCGCCG
This sequence comes from Streptomyces sp. NPDC002209, assembly GCF_042890265.1. Classification (NCBI taxonomy): domain Bacteria; kingdom Bacillati; phylum Actinomycetota; class Actinomycetes; order Kitasatosporales; family Streptomycetaceae; genus Streptomyces; species Streptomyces sp. NPDC002209. Next base: position 99,604 of record NZ_JBIARX010000003.1, read on the forward strand.
TGGGAAGTGGCGGTGTCGCCGAACGGCACCCGCGCCTACGTCACCAACCGCGCCGATGGCACGGTGTCCGTGATCGGCACCGCGACCGACACGGTCGTCGCCACCGTCCCCGTCGGCCTTGAGCCCCTGGGGGTGGCGGTGTCGCCGGACGGCACCCGCGCCTACGTCACCAACTTCGGCGCCAACACCGTGTCCGTGATCAACACGAACACCAACACGGTCGTCACCACCATCCCCGTCGGCGCTGCTCCCATCGGGGTGGCGGTGTCGCCGAACGGCACCCGTGCCTACGTCACCAACGCCAACGCCGACACGGTGTCCGTGATCGACACCGCCACCAGCACCGTCGTCGCCACCATCCCCGTCGGCGGCTTCCCGTTCGGGGTGGCGGTGTCGCCGGACAGCACCCGCGCCTACGTCACCGATTCCGACGACGACACGGCGTCCGTGATCGACACCGCCACCAACACCGTCGTGGCCACCGTCCCCGTCGGCGATGTGCCCCAGGGGGTGGCGGTGTCGCGGGACGGCACCCGCGCCTACGTCATCAACGCCAACGCCGACACGGTGTCCGTGATCGAGACCGTCACCAACACGGTCGTCGCCACCATCCCGGTCGGCGATGCGCCTCGAGAGGTGGCGGTGTCGCCGAACGGCACCCGCGCCTACGTCACCAACGCCAACGCCGACACGGTGTCCGTGATCGAGACCGTCACCAACACGGTCGTCGCCACCATCCCCGTCGGCGACCTCCCGTTCGGGGTGGCGATCGGGGTCGTGCCCCGGCCGGCGCCGGCGTTGACGCTGGTCAAACTCACCGCCGGCGGGACGTTCACCCGGGGCGGGCAGGGCACCTACACCCTCACCGTCACCAACACCGGCGACCTGCCCACCGACGGCAGCACCGTCACCCTCACCGACGCCCTCCCCACCGGCCTGACCCCGGTCGGCTTCTCCGGCACCGGATGGACCTGCACCCTCACCCCGCTGTCCTGCACCCGCAGCGACGTCCTCGCCCCCGGCGCCGGCTACCCGCCCCTCACCCTCACCGTCCGGATCGCCGCCAACGCGCCGAAGCAGGTCACCAACACCGCCACCGTCACCGGCGGCGGCGCCAGCGGCACCGGCATCGCCACCGCAACCACCACCGTCGACAGGAAGCAGCAGCCCAAGCCCCCGCACCACGACCGCCCAGGCCACTACTGGCCGGGGCACGGAAAGCCAGGCCACTACTGGCCCAACCCCGGCCCCCGGTAACCGCACACCGGCATGACGAACACCCCGGCGCCGGCCGCCCTCGGACCGCCGGCGCCGGGGCATCCCGTGACCGTCACGCGAGCCCCGAATCAAGCATCAGCGTCGGTGCGTCAGCTCTCGTCGGGGGTCAGCCGCAGCGAGATGGAGTTGATGCAGTAGCGCTGGTCGGTGGGCGTGGGGTAGCCCTCGCCCTCGAAGACGTGGCCCAGGTGGGAGCCGCACTTCGCGCAGAGCACCTCGGTGCGGACCATCCCGTGCGAGACGTCCGCCTTCAGCTCGACGGCGTCGGTGTCCTTCGGGTCGAAGAAGGACGGCCAGCCGCAGTGCGACTCGAACTTCTCCGTGGAGCGGAAGAGCTCGGCGCCGCAGCCGCGACACGAGTAGACGCCGGCCGTCTTGGTGTCGGTGTACTCACCGCGGAACGCCGGCTCCGTGCCGGCCAGGCGCAGCACCTGGTACTCGGACGGCGTCAGCTCCGCCTGCCACTGCTCGTCCGTCTTCTCGACCTCGTACGACATGACTCTCCCGCTCCCTCGTCACTCAGTCCGTCAGCCGGGCGAGGATCGCCGGACCCAGGTCCGTGACGTCGCCCGCGCCCATGGTGAGAACGAGATCACCGGGCTTGGCCATTCCCGCGATGACGTCGGCGACGGCCGCCTTGTCGTGCTCGGCGGTGACGTCGGCGCCCGCGGTACGGGCCGCCGCGATGATGATCTCGCTGGTGATGCCGGGGATCGGGTCCTCACGGGCCGGGTAGATGTCCAGGACCACGGCGGAGTCGGCGAGGGCGAGGGCCTGGCCCATCTCCTTGCCCAGCTCCTGGGTGCGGGAGAAGAGGTGGGGCTGGAAGACGACCAGGATCCGGGAGTCCCCGGCGGCGCCCCGGATGGCCTCCAGGTCGGCGGTCATCTCGGTCGGGTGGTGCGCGTAGGAGTCGATGACCTGCACGCCCGCGGCCTCGCCCTTGAGCTGGAGGCGGCGCTTGACGCCGGTGTACTTGCCGAGGGCGGAGGCCAGGTTGTGCGCCGGGATGCCGAGGGCGACACCGGCGGCGAGGGCCGCGACGGCGTTGTGCGCGTAGTGGCGCCCGGGCACGGAGACGGTGAAGGTGAGCATCCGGCCGTCGATGACCACGGTGACCTCGCTGGTCAGACCACGCGGGGTGATCTTCGTGATCCGGACGTCGGCGCCCTCTTCCTCACCGTAGGTGACGACGTTGAGGCCCTCGGTGGCGCGGACCCGGCCGGCGATCTCGGCGGCGCCCGCCTGGCCGTGGGCGACGACCAGGGTGCCACCGGGCACGATCTTGCCGACGAAGGTCTCGAAGGACTCGTAGATCTCGTCCATCGAGGCGTAGTTCGCGTGGTGGTCGAGCTCCGCGTTGAGGATGATCGCGACCTGCGGGGTGTACTTGTGGAAGCTGCGGTCGCTCTCGTCCGCCTCCGCCACGAAGATGTCGCCCCCGCCGTGGTGGGCGTTGGAGCCGGGGGCGTCCAGGTCCCCGCCGATGGCGTACGAGGGGTCCAGGCCCAGGGCCGACAGGGACACCGCCAGCATCGAGGTGGTGGTGGTCTTGCCGTGCGTACCGGCGACCGCGATCGGCCGCAGGCCGTCCATCAGGCCCGCCAGGGCGTCGGAGCGGTGCACGACGGGGACGCCGAGCTCGGCGGCGCGGGCCAGCTCCGGGTTGTCGGCGCGGATGGCGCTGGAGACGACGACGCAGGTGGCGTCGTCGGCGAGGTGGCCGGCCGCGTGCCCGATGTGGACCGTGGCGCCGTGGGCGCGCAGCGCCCGGGCCGTGTCGGAGTCCTTGGCGTCACTGCCGGCGACCTGCGCGCCGCGCTGGGCCAGGATCTTCGCGATGCCGGACATCCCGGCGCCGCCGATGCCGATGAAGTGCGGGCGTTCCATGGCGTTCGGCAGGCCGGGCGGCGTCATACGGGATCTCCCCAAGGTGCGGGTCGGTACGTCGGGGGTCTCGGCGGTGCGGACCGTCCCGGCGCGTGTGTCGGACGCCAGCCTATTCGTTGTGGGCGAAGAGCTTGAGCACCGGAACCCCGACCTTGTGGCGCGCGCGGGAGGCCCAGTCCCGGTGGAAGAACTCCTCGACGAAGTGCGGGGCGGTCAGGACGATCACCTCGTCGGCGTTCGACTCCTCCACGACGGCCTTCAGCTTGTCGAGCGGATGGTCCTCGATGATCTGCCCGGTGGCCTTGGCCCCCTTCTTGCGCAAGGCCTCCAGGGAGATCACGAGGGCCTGCTCGGCCGGGCCGCGGGCGGCGTGGCCCTCGGGTACGTCGGCTTCGCGCAGCGCCTCCGGGAGCTCGCCGAGCGCCACGTCGTCGATGGCGCGCAGCAGCCGGTCCTGGTCTCCCCTGGGCTGCATGAGGACGAGGAAGGAGACCGGGTCGTCCCCGTGCAGGCTGGTGACGAAGTCCACGTCGAAGCCGGTCAGCGGCTGCTCGATCATCAAAACGCTCGTGAACACGGACGCCCTCTCCTTCATGGGCCGAGGCCGGTCGGCCGGCCCCTGCGGAAACCATCCTGCCCCGCTCTCACACGGGACCTTGCGGGGATATCTCTGCCCAGGTATGTGCCCGGCGGAAGCAAAGCGGAACAACAAATTCCGCCCCTTGTTCAGATCCGACGGTAGCTCGTGAAGAGGAACCCGGCCTCCTCCAGTACGGAGGCGGGCGCCAGCCGGTGCGGCACGGCCACCGAGGGCCCTCCGGAGATCCTCTGGGCCGCGCCCGCCGCCAGCATCGGCGAGATCGTCAGGCACAGCTCGTCCAGCGCGTCGGCGGCCACGAACTGCCCCAGCAGCCGGGGCCCGCCCTCGGTGAGCTGGCGGCGCAGCCCCCGGTCCGCGAGCTCCTGCACCACCCGGGCCGGATCCGCACCGGCCCCGCTGCCGGCCACCACGACCTCGGCCCCGGCCTTGGCGGCCGCGGCCACCCGGTCGGCGGGCGCGGTCGCCCCGGTCACCACGAGGGTGGGCACCAGGGGGGAGGTGAAGAGGGGGAGCGAGAAGTCCAGGTCGAGGCTGGCCGTGACCACCGCGATGGCGGCCGCGGGACCCTGCCCGGCGGCCGCGCGCCGGGCCGCGAAGGCCTCCCGGGCCCGGGCCGGGCGGTAGCCCTCCTGGCGAACCGTTTCGGCGCCGACGACCACCACATCGGCCAGTGCCCGCAGGGTGCCGAAGATCCGCATGTCGGTCTCGCCGGAGATCGGCTGGGAGCGCCCGTCGTGCTGGGCCGCGCCGTCCAGGGTGGAGACCATGTTGGCCCGCAGCCAGTGGCCGTCCGGGCCGAGCTCCGGGTACGCGTACGCATCCGCCAGCTCGTCCAGCGACCACTCCCGGTCACCGCGGTCCGCGGGGGCCGGTGTCCGAGCGGCCGGCGTCTGATCGGCTGGTGTCTGATCGGTCACAGGGAACAGGCGTCGCATCGGTGCAGTGTGCCACGCCCCGTAGAGTTAAGAGCTGTGTCAACATCACTCTCCACCTCCGGATCCACCTACGGGCGACCCCCGATAGCCGGCCCGGCCGACGTCGGCCCGCAGGCCCTGTGCGCCCGCGAGCCGCGGGTGCCCGCCGAACGGCTGGTGGCCGAGATGGTGCCGCCGCCCCGCTTCGACTCGGTGCGCTTCGACACGTACAACCCGGACCCCGGTCAGCCGAGCCAGTCCGAGGCCGTCACCGTGCTCAGCGGCTTCGCCGCCGGGCTGGGCGGAGCCCACGCGAGCGGAGGCGGCAAGCGCCGCTGGTTCGCGAAGAAGGCCCCGGCCGCCACCGCCCCGCGCGGGGTCTACCTCGACGGCGGCTACGGCGTCGGCAAGACCCACCTGCTGGCCTCCCTGTGGCACGCCACCCCGGCCGAGCCCGCGCTGAAGGCCTTCGGCACCTTCGTGGAGCTGACCAACCTGGTCGGCGCGCTCGGGTTCCAGCAGACTGTCCAGACCCTGGGCGGCCACCGCCTCCTGTGCATCGACGAGTTCGAACTGGACGACCCGGGCGACACCGTCCTCGTCTCCTCGCTGCTCAGCCGCCTCGTCGAGCAGGGCGTGGCGCTCGCCGCCACGTCCAACACCCTGCCCGGCAAGCTCGGCGAGGGCCGGTTCGCCGCCGCGGACTTCCTGCGGGAGATCCAGGGGCTGTCCGCTCACTTCCGCCCCCTGCGCATCGACGGCCAGGACTACCGCCACCGCGGCCTGCCGGAGGCGCCGGCGCCGTTCTCGGACGAGCAGGTCACCAAGGCCGCGTACGCGACCGAGGGCGCGAGCCTGGACGACTTCCCGGGCCTCCTCGAACACCTGGCCCGGGTCCACCCCAGCCGGTACGGCGCCCTCACGGACGGCATAGCGGCGGTCTGCCTGACCGACGTCGGACCGGTCCCGGACCAGTCGACTGCGCTGCGCCTCGTGGTCCTGGCGGACCGGCTGTACGACCGCGAGATACCGGTCCTGGCATCGGGCGTCCCCTTCGACAAGCTCTTCAGTGAAGAAATGCTGAACGGCGGCTACCGCAAGAAGTACTTCCGGGCCATCTCGAGGCTCACCGCACTGGCGCGCGACGCGAAACCCCTGGTGTCCCAGTAGGTTTGGAGGCGCCGGCCGTTGCCCATGGGCGACGGGCCGGCCGTTCCCACTTCCTCCGAAGGGATCCACCATGGCCACCACGCGTACCGCGCACACCAACTGGGAAGGCAACCTGCTCAAGGGCGCCGGCGTCGTCACCCTCGACTCCTCGGGTCAGGGCTCGTTCGACGTCTCCTGGCCCTCGCGCGCCGAGGCCGCGAACGGCAAGACCAGCCCGGAAGAGCTGATCGCCGCCGCGCACTCCAGCTGCTACTCGATGGCGCTCTCGCACGGCCTGGACGGTGCCGGCACCCCGCCCACCCGGGTGGAGACCAAGGCCGATGTGACCTTCCAGCCGGGTGAGGGCATCACGGGCATCCACCTGACGGTGCGGGCCGAGGTCCCGGGCCTGGACGCCGAGGGCTTCGCCGCGGCCGCGGAGGACGCGAAGAAGAACTGCCCGGTCAGCCAGGCCCTGACGGGCACGACGATCACCCTGAGCGCAGAGCTGATCTGACGGTCCGGACCGGCGGAGGCGCCGGCGGGGCCGCTGCGGCCCGGCCGGCGTCCGGGGCGCGGGCGTCCGGGTCCGGTCCCCCGGCGGCGGGGCCGCGGCTCGGCGCGTCCGGGAGCGGAGCTCGGGGCCGCGTGGTAACACGGCCCCGTCACCCCCTCGCCCCGGGAGCCGCCGATGTCCGTCACCCGCCGCACCCTGCTCACCGCCGGCGCCGGCGCCGGGATCGCCTTCACCGGAGCCCTCGGCGCCCTCTTCGCCGGCAGCTCCCACGCCACCCCGCCCCGGCAGGGGTACGGGCCGCTGCTCCCCGACCCCCGCAAGCTGCTCGACCTCCCCGCCGGGTTCCGCTACCGGGTGCTCTCCCGCGCCGGCGACCCCCTCCGCTCCGGCGAGGGCGCCGTACCGGCCAACTGCGACGGCATGGCCGCCTTCGACGCGGGCTCCGGCCGCGTCCGCCTCGTCCGCAACCACGAGAACCGCACCACCGCCGCCCTCCGCGTCCCCGCCGTCGACGGCCTCACGTACGACCCCCACGCCCTCGGCGGCTGCACCCTCCTCGACCTCGACCCGAGCGGCGGCGTCACCGCCGAGCGCGTCGCCCTCGCCGGCACCGCCGTCAACTGCGCGGGCGGCCGCACCCCCTGGAACACCTGGCTCAGCTGCGAGGAGACCGAGGACCGCGCCGGGACCTCCGGTTACACCAAGGACCACGGCTACGTCTTCGAGGTCGACCCCGCCGACCCGCACCGCAGCGGCGCCGTCCCGCTCACCGCGATGGGCCGCTTCGCGCACGAGGCCGTCGCCGTGGACCCGGGCCGCGGGACCGTCTACGAGACCGAGGACGCCTTCATCGAGCCCTTCGGGCTCTTCTACCGCTTCCTGCCCGCCCAGCCCCTCGGCGGACCCGGCTCCCTCCGCGCCGGCGGCACCCTCCACGCCCTGCGGGTCCCCGGCGTCCCGGACCTCTCCGTCGTGGACGAGCCCGGCGCCGAGTTCCCGGTCGAGTGGGTCCCCGTACCGGACCCCTCCGCGGCCGACACCCCGATCCGGCTCCAGGACTTCGGGCCGGGCGGGATCACCCACGCGCAGAAGCTGGAGGGCTGCTACTGGGGCGACGGCGGCGTCCACTTCGTCTCCAGCTACGCCCGCACCCTCGAGGGCGCGGCCGCCGACCACCACGGCCAGGTGTGGTTCCACGACCCTCGGCGCGCCACGATCCGCCTGGACGTGCTCTTCGGCCCGGCCGCCGACATCCAGCTGCCCGGGGACTCCCCCGACAACATCTGCCTGGCCCCGGACGGCGGCCTGATGGTGTGCGAGGACGGCGGCGGGGCGCAGTACGTCTTCGGCGTCACCCCGGGCGGCGAGGTGTACCCGATGGCCCGCAACGCCGACGACATCGGCCGGCCGGGGGCCCCGGAGTGGGGGGAGTTCGCCGGGGTCACCTTCTCCCCGGACGGGCGCACGATGTACGTCAACGCCTACACCCCGGGGACCACGTTCGCCGTGACGGGCCCCTGGCGCTGAGGCGGCCGTGCCCTCGCGACCCCGTCCGATGTGGTGGAGGATCAGAGGGAATCGACCCGACCGGGGTAGGTGACGGTGGCCAGGAAGAGCAAGAAGAAGGACGAGGGCGGCAAGGACGGGAAGGGCGGCAAGGCCCCGAAGCGGGACGTCCGGGACAGGACGCCCGCCCCGGACGTCCCGCTGCGTCCGCTGCTCCGCGTCCCCGCCGGTGTGGGGGTACCTCCCGGCGGTAGCCGGGGGAGCATCGACCTCGGCGCCTTCGATCCCGGCGCGACCCCCGGCGGCCCCTCCGGCAAGGCCGCCGGCCTGGCCGCCACCGCGCAGCTGGCCGGGCCGCTCGCCTCCCTCCAGGAACGGCTGTACGCGGCCAGCACCGCCGGCGACCGCCGCCGCGTCCTGCTCGTCCTCCAGGGCACGGACACCAGCGGCAAGGGCGGCACGGTCAAACACGTGATCGGCCTGTTCAACCCCGCGGGCTGCCGTATCAGGGCCTTCAAGGCGCCCACCCCCGAGGAGCGGGGCCACCCCTTCCTCTGGCGCATCGAGCAGGCCCTCCCCCAGCCGGGCGAGATCGGCATCTTCGACCGCTCGCACTACGAGGACGTCCTCATCGCCCGCGTCCGCGAGCTGGTCTCGCGCAGCGAGCTGAACCGCCGCTACGCCCAGATCAACCGGTTCGAGGAGTCGCTCGCGGCGGACGGCGTGACCGTGGTGAAGGTGTTCCTCCACATCAGCTACGAGGAGCAGCGCAAGCGGCTGCTGGAGCGGCTCGACAACCCCGACAAGCACTGGAAGTTCAGCCCGGCCGACATCGACGAGCGCGGCCTGTGGCCCGAGTACCGGCACGCGTACGAACTGGCCCTGGAGCGCTGCTCCGGCGACGCCGCACCCTGGTACGTCGTCCCCGCGGACCGCAAGTGGTACCGCAACTGGGCGGTCAGCAAGCTGCTGCTGGAGCACCTGGAGGAGATGGGTCCGCGCCATCCCGAGGCCGGCTTCGACGTCGAGGCGTGCCGCGCCCGGCTGCTCGAGACCTGACGGGCGTGGCGGGCGGGGGATTCGCGGGCCCGCCCCCGCGCCGCTGCGATCTGCTTGGCAGATGGTCATATATTTTGCCTGCGTGACCCTTTCTGTGCGCAATGTGGCGGTCGCGGCCGCCCTCGGTGCCGCTCTCTGCACCGCCCTCACCGGCTGCGGAGGCGGCAGCGGCACCTCCGGCTCCGGTTCCGCTCCCGGCGGTCAGACCCGTATGGGCACCCCGGGGGCCTCCGCGCCGCCGGTCTCCCCCGCCTCGCCGCAGGCAGCCGGCTCCGCCCCTGCCGCCTCCTCCCCCGGCGCCGCCGCGCCGCCCGCCAAGGCCCCGACCCTGGCGCCCGGCCCGAACGGCCTGACCCCGGTCTTCGAGCGGGCGAAGCAGCAGACCGACAAGACCGTCGCGCTGACCTTCGACGCCGACATGACCTCCGACCAGGGACAGCGCGCCGCGGACGGGGAGCACTTCGACAACCCCCAGCTGATCGCGACCCTCCGCAAGCTCCAGGTGCCCTCGACGATCTTCATGACGGGCCGCTGGGCCGAGGAGTACCCCGACCAGGCCAAGTCGATCGGCACCGATCCGAACTTCGAGATCGCGAACCACTCGTACAGCCACCACGCCTTCACGTCGCCCTGCTACGGGCTCCCCGCGCTCGACGCCGCCGCCGCGCGGGCCGACGTGGACCGGGCCTTCGCCGCCTTCCGCACGGCCGGCGCGGTCAACACCGTCCCGTACTTCCGCTTCCCGGGCGGCTGCTACGACGACCAGGCACTGCGGGCCGTGTCCACGGCCAAGGTCACGGCCGTCCAGTGGGACGTGGTGAGCGGGGACGCCTTCGCCAAGGACCCCGACGCGGTGGCCGAGCAGGTCCTCGCCGGGGTGAAGCCCGGCTCGGTGGTGGTCATGCACTGCACGCGCAGCGCCGCCCCCGTCACCGAGGAGGCCATCCGGAAGATCGTCCCGGAGCTGCGCAAGCGCGGCTTCCGCTTCGTGAAGGTGTCCGAGCTCATCGGCAAGTAGGCGGCCCGGGCCTCAGCCCGAGCAGGCGGTGCGCTGCGCGTCCTGCCACTCGCACACCGGGCACAGCACCACGCCCGGGGTCGCGACCCCGTACTCGGTGGGCTTGCCGCACTCCAGGCAGTCGGCGTACGGCGGCCCGGCCACCCGTGCGGCCGGGGCCGCCGGGGCGGCGCAGTACGACCCGGTCCCGGCCGCACGATCGGCTGCGTGTTCGGGTGCGCGTTCGGGTGCGCGGTCCGTTTCCTCCATGCCCACGAGCGTACTCAGCCGCGACGCGCGCTGACGAGGCAGGCCACCGCACCCGCCCCGCAGGCCAGCACCAGCGCGCCTGCGAAGGACCCCAGCGGCAGCGTCACGACGTGTGCCCGGGAACCCTCCACCAGCGCGGTCACCGCGCTGCGCGCCGGGGAGCCGGCGACGCCCCACGCCAGCAGCGAGCCGAGGCCGCCCGCCAGGACCGCGAGCCCCGTCGACCGCAGCAGCGGCCGGCTGCACAGCGCCCCCACGGCCGCGCCGGTCAGCGCGCACGCGAGGACCGCCAGCACCCCGGCCAGGGCGGCGTCCTGCGCCTCCACGTGTTCCGACCTGCCGGAGTCGGCGATCAGCAGCACCACCGCCGTGCCCACGGCCGCGGCGAGCAGCGCCCCGCCCAGCGCGACGAGCAGGGCCGCCGCGTGCACCCGTACGGGACCGGCCGCGGCGGCCGCGCAGTCGCGCGCGGCGCCGGGCTCGTTGGTCACGCAGACCCGGACCAGCCAGGCCGTGATCGGCACCAGTCCGGCGGCCGTGAAGCCCAGCGAGTCCAGCAGCGGATCGCCGGCCCGGACCCCGGCGGCCAGGAAGGCCGCGTACAGGAGCAGCGGGGCGATCCAGCGCTGGGAGCGCAGCAGCAGCGCGCACTGATAGCGCAGCAGGCCGGTCACGGCAGTTCCTCCACGGCTGTGATGTGCCAGGGTCCGGGCGCGGTGAGCAGTGCGCGCAGCACGGCGTCGGACCGGGCGGCGGGCACCGTCAGCAGCAGGCCCCCGCCGGGCGCGGGCGCGGCGGCCAGGCCCTCGGGCGGCTCGGCGCCGGGCGGTCCGGCGGCCTCGATCCGGACGTACGGCCCCGCGTCGGCGGGCTCCCGCACGGGAACCAGCGCGCCGTTCTCGACCCGGTGGTGCGCATCGGCCGAGCCGGCGAGCCGCGCCGGGTCGTGGTCGACGAAGACCACCGTGCCCCCGGCGGCGGTCCGCTCGGCGACGGCCCGGTCCAGCTCGGCGCGGGCGGGCGCGTCCAGCCCGGTCCAGGCTTCGTCGAGGACGAGCAGCCCGGGCTCGGCGAGCAGCGCCTGCGCGACGGCCACCTTCTGGCTGCTGCCCTTGGAGAGGTCGGCCAGCGGGGTGTGCGCGTACCCGGCCGCCCCGAACCGCTCCAGCCAGTCGGCCGCCCGGGCCGCCGCCTCGCCGCGTGCCAGCCCGTGCACCCGGCCCATGTGGGTCAGGTAGGCCGTCGCGGTGAGCGGCAGCGCCGCCGGGAAGCGCTCGGGGACGTACGCCCTGCGGCGCGGCCGGCCGGTGATCCGCCCCTCGGACGGGGTGTCGATCCCGGCGACGATCCGCAACAGGGTGGACTTGCCGCCGCCGTTGGGGCCCTCGATCCGGACGAGGGCGCCGGGCGGCAGGTCCAGTGCGACCCCGCGCAGCACCCAGGGCCGCCGTCCGTAGCGGCGGCCCACACCGGTCAGCTTCAGTGGGCCGCCGCCGTCTCGGTCACCTCGCTGGGGCGGACGATGACGAAGCCCTCGCCGCGCAGCATCAGCTGGACGGCCTCGCCGGAGCCGCCTCGGATCATCGAGCCGACCGACTGGGAGCGGTGCAGGCCGGTCTCCAGCTGGGCGCTCCAGCCCACCACCGCGTCGGTGTCCACGTACACGGGGTTCTGCGCCGTGACCGGGATGATGATCGGGTGGCCGTCGCAGACCACGGCGAGCTTGCCGGTGCCGGTGAAGAGGCTGTTGAAGAGGCCGCCGCCGGTCATGCCGGCGCCCTTCACCATCTTTATCTCGTACGAGAGCGTGGGGTCGAAGCAGAGCACGTTGCGGCCGTTGAGGGTCAGCGAGTCGCCGTGCTCGAAGTCGATGATGAAGCACTGGCCGCCCTGGTGCGCGAACCAGGCCTCGCCCTGCCCGCGTACCGACATCAGCGCGAGGCCCTCGCCGGTGACGGCGCGCTTGAGCATGCCGCCTATGCCCTGGCCCTTGCGCTCGAACTGGAGGTTCCCCCGGAAGGCGACCATCGAGCCCTGACGGGCCAGCATTTCACCGTTGACGGTGTACTTCACGGACTTGGCGTTCTGCAGGGTCATGCCCACAGCCGCCGACGGCTGGGCCAGGTTCTCGGACGCAAAAAGATCGCTCTTCATGGCCCCGATCCTCGCCCGGCCCGGGACCCCGCGGCATCATCCTCAAGTTGGAGGCTGGCATCCTTGGCCGGATGAGCAGCCAGCACCAGAACCACACTTCAGACGTACCGGAACAGGGCCCCGCGCAGGTACCCGCGGTCGGGGCGGACAGCCCGTTCCGCCAGGAGCACGTCGCCCGCGACGAGGCACCGCAGTTCGTCCTGCCCCTGGTGGTGCGGATCGAGAAGGCCGGGCCGCCGGCCCGCACGGACGCGCTGGAGACGGCGGCCCGGGCGGTACTGGTCCTGCTGACGGACGAGCGGGCGCACGGCGGGGGCGAGTGGGCCGAGGCGGTCCGGGACTGGCAGGACGCGCGGATCCGGAAGGTGGTGCGGCGGGCGCGCGGTGCCGAGTGGCGCAAGGCCGGCACCCTGCCCGGCATCACGGTGCACGGTGACGTGTCGGAGGTACGGGTCTTCCCGCCGGTGCCGTTGGACGGCTGGCCCAAGGAGCTCGCGAAGCTCCAGGTCTCGGGGACCGACCTGGACGACCCGGAGCCGGTTGCTCCGGCCGCCGCGGGGATTCCGGTGCTGTGGCTCAACCCGGACCTGGAGATGTCCGCCGGCAAGGCGATGGCCCAGGCCGGGCACGCGGCGCAGCTGGCCTGGTGGGAGCTGACCGGCCCCGAGCGCACCGCGTGGCAGGACTCCGGTTTCCGGCTGGCCGTACGGACGGCGGCGCGCGAGCGGTGGGCGGAGCTGAGCGGGAGCGGGCTGCCGGTGGTCCGGGACGCCGGTTTCACGGAGATCGCACCCGGTTCCGCGACGGTGGTCGCGGACCACCCGGCCCTGCGGGCACGGCTCGCCGGCGGATTTCCGCGCTGACCCGGGAACCTCAAATGTTGCTCTGAACGTCCCTGTGCGCGGTTGGCCTGACTCCGTCGGGGCCATGACATCGGCACACGACCGATGAAGGGGGGCGAAGGGACATGAAGAGCATGGCGCACCTGGGGGTGGGCATCGGATGGCGGCCGGAGATCGCGGATGCGGTGGAGCGGCTGCCGGGCCTGGACTGGGTCGAGGTGGTGGCCGAGAACATCTGCCCCGGCCACCTGCCCGCATCACTGCTGCGGCTGCGCGAGCGCGGCGTGCGCGTCGTGCCGCACGGGGTCTCGCTGGGCCTCGGCGGAGCCGAGCGGCCCGACCCGGGGAAGCTGGCCGCGCTCGGGGAGCGGGCGGTGGCGCTGGGGGCGCCGCTCGTCACCGAGCACATCGCATTCGTACGGACGGCCTCGCCGGCGCTGGAAGCGGGGCACCTGCTGCCCGTGCAGCGGACCCGGGACGCGCTCGACGTGCTGTGCGAGAACGTCCGGATCGCGCAGGACGCGCTGCCGGTGCCGCTGGCGCTGGAGAACATCGCCGCGCTGATCTCGTGGCCCGGGGAGGAGCTGACGGAGGGGCAGTTCCTGACGGAGCTGGTGGAGCGGACGGGGGTCCGGCTGCTGATCGACGTCGCCAACCTGCACACGAACCGGGTGAACCGGGGCGAGGACCCGTTCGCCGTGCTGGACTCCATCCCGCTGGAGGCGCTCGCGTACGTGCACGTCGCCGGGGGCGTGGAGCGGGGCGGGGTATGGCACGACACGCATGCGCATCCGGTGCCGCCGGTGGTGCTGGACCTCCTGGCGCAGCTGCGCAGGCGCGTGGAGCCGGCGGGGGTGCTGCTGGAGCGGGACGACGATTTTCCGGCCGAAGCCGAACTGGCGCGGGAACTGGCCGCGATCCGGCGGGTGGCGGACCCGGCGGGGCCGGCCCGCCCTTCGTCCTCGCCCGGGCTGCGTCCGGGAGGATCCCCCACCCGGGACTCCGCCCCGGACCCCGCGCCGCACACGCCGGCGGGGCCGGAGGGTGCGGCGCAGACGGACGCGGAAGGGCCGGAGCGGGCTCGGGTGCGGGTGGGGCTGGAGCAGGCGGCGCTGTTGTCGGCGCTGGTGGGCGGGACGCCCGTGCCCGAGGGGTTCGACCGCCGGCGCGTACGGGTGCAGGCGCGGGCACTGGCCGCCAAGCGGGCCGACGTCGTCGCGAAGGTCGCGCCCGAGCTGCCCGGAATCCTGGGCGGCGAGGACCCGTACCGTGAGGCCTTCCTCGGGTACGCCCGCAACCGGCCCATGACCGCCGGATACCGGCGGGACGCCCTCGACTTCGCCGAGCACCTGCTCATCCAGGACCTGCCCGCCGACCCCGCGGCCCGGCGCCGGCTCACCTCCTGGTGGCGGGACCGGGTCGGGGCGCGGCCGCCGCGCCGGATCGTGCGCTGGGCCCGGACCCTCGTGGGGCGTGCGGCATGAACGTACTCGCCGTCGCGATCTGGATCGCCGTCGTCGTCTCCACCGTCCTGCTGCTGCGCGGTCTGCGGCGCTCGCGCCCACCGTCGGCCGGTCCGGCGCCGCGCCTGCACGACCTGTCCGAGGCCGCGTTCATGGCCGGCGGCCCCGGCGCGGTCGTGGACTGCGCACTCGTCTCGATGCTCGGCGACGGCCGGCTGGTGGTCGGCGGTCCCGGGATCGTCCAGGTGCGCCCCGGGGCGCGGGCCGGCGACACCGCCGAGCGGGCGGTGCTCGAGGTGCTTCGGCAGGCCCCGTCCGGCTGGCTCTACCAGGTGCGGTACGCCGCCATGGTCGACCCCGCCGTCCAGGAGACCGGCGACGCGCTGGCCGCCCGCGGGCTGCTCGCCGCGCCCGGTTCGGGGGCGAAGGTGCGGCGCCGGGCGCTGATCCAGGTGGTGGTGTGCGCGGTGTGGCTGGTGTTCTCGCTGCCCCTCACGTTCGTGGCGCTGGCGCTCGATTCCGGCCCGCAGGTGCCGTTCGCCGTCAAGGTGTTCCCCGCCCTGGTGGGCGGGATCGTCATGGGCTGCGCCCTCGCGGCCCGGGCCAGGCAGCGGCTCACGCCGGCGGGGGGTGCGGCGCTGCGCGAGATCCGCGCGCAGTACCGGAACGACCGGACCCCGCACGTGCAGACCGCCCTGTACGGGCTGCGCGGCCTGCGGGACCCGTACCTGCGGGAGCAGTTGGTGCCGGCCGCGCGCAGCACCGGGCTGGCGGCCGCGCAGTCGCGCCCCGGGCCCCGCGGCTCGTCCTCGTCCTCGTCGTCCTCCTCCTCGTCCTCGTCGGACTCCTGCGGGTCTTCCGCCGCGGTCCTGCCCGTCGTGTGGTGCGCGGGCAGCAGCGACGGCGGGGGAGGCTCGGGGGCCGGCTGCGGATACACCGGATCCGGCTGCGGGTCCTCGGGGTCGGGGTCGAGCTGTTCCTCCGGCTCGGGATCGGGCTGCTCCTCCGGGTCGGGCTCGGGCTGCGGGTCCTCGTCGGGCGGCAGCTGCGCGAGCAGCAGCTCCAGTTGCTCCAGCAGTTCGAGTTGCAGCAGCTCGTCCGGTTCGAGCTGCGGCAGCAGCAGTTCCTGACCCGGCCCACCCCGCCCTACGGGCGGCTTGGGCCAGGGCAACGGGGGGATTGCGGCCGACACCCGGCGGTGGTCCTGTACAGGGCCCCGCCCAGGGCATCTCATCAGGTCATCCGAAGAGATGGAGGCGGCCCGTGATGCAGACTCCGCTCGCCCGCTGCGGAGTCGCCGCGGCGGTGCTCACCCTCACCCTGTGCATCCCGTCCCCACCCGCCCGCGCGGCCGCCCCCCGGCCGGACGCCAACGGCCCGGCGGCGGGCGGCGCCGCCCGAAGTGCCGGCTCCGCCGCGAGGGCGGCGGCCGCGGACGCCGGCGCCGAGCTCGTCGCCCGCCGCGCCGCCGAAGCCCCCGGGGCCTCCGGGTCCTTTGGTCTCCGCTTCCGGCGGTGTGCCTCCGTCGAGGAGCTGCCCTCCACCGTGCAGTGCGCGAGCCTGCGGGTTCCGCTCGACTACGCCCGGCCCGACGGGAAGCAGATCTCCCTCACCGTCAGCCGGGTCGCCGCCACCGGCCGCGGCGGCGCCGCGCGCCAGGGGGCGCTCGTCTACAACCCCGGCGGCCCCGGCGCCTCCGGGATGTTCTTCCCGCTCGTCGGCGACCTCCCCGAGTGGGAGCGCATCGGCGCCGCCTACGACCTCGTCGGCTACGCCCCGCGCGGAGTCGGCCGTTCCGCCCCGCTGTCCTGCGAGGACCCCGCCGTCCGCGCGAAGGGCCCCACCCAGGTCCCGGCGGAGCCCTCGGCCGCGTACAAGCAGCAGCGCATCGCCGCCGCCCGGGCCTACGCCCGCGGCTGCGCGCAGCGGGCCGGCGCGGCCCTGCCGTACTACTCGACCCGCGACAACGTCCGCGACCTGCACGTGCTCCGCGCCGCCCTCGGCGAGGAGAAGCTGACCTTCATGGGCGCCTCGTACGGCACCTACCTGGGCGCCGTGTACGCCACGCTCCACCCCGGCCACGTCCGCCGGATGGTCCTCGACTCCGCGGTCGACCCCGACCCGCGCCGCATCTGGTACCTCGACAACCTCGACCAGGCACCGGGGTTCGAGCGCCGCTGGTACGACTTCCGCGCCTGGGCCGCCCGGCACCATGCCACGTACCGGCTCGGCGCCACCCCGGCGGCCGTCCAGGCGAGCTACGAGCGCGTGCGGGACGCGGTGGCGCGCACTCCGGCGGGCGGGACGGTCGGCACCGGCGAGCTCCAAGCCGCGTTCCTGCAGGCCGCGTACTACGACGACGTCTGGGCGGAGCGGGCGGCCGCGCTCAGCGCCTTCCTGGCCGGCGATCCCGGCCCGCTGGCCGAACAGGCCCGCCCGGACCCGGAGTCGGCGGCCGCGCGCGAGAACGCGCGGGCCGTGTACACGGCGGTGCTGTGCAACGACGCCGCCTGGCCCGCGCAATGGGAGACCTGGGACCGCGACAACACCGAACTGGCGCGCCGGGCGCCCTTCGAGACCTGGGCCAACGCCTTCCTGAACCTGCCGTGCGCGTACTGGCCGGTCGGCGAGCGGCAGCAGCCGGTGGCGGTCGGCGCGCAGCCGGAGGTGATCCCCCGCACCCTGGTCGTCGCGGCGGAGCGGGACGGGGCCACCCCGTACCCGGGCGCGCTGGAGCTGCAACGGCGGCTCGGCAGCGGGGCCGCGCTGGTCACGGAGGAGGGGGCCGGCACCCACGGAGTGGTCGGCGGACGCAATGACTGCGTGGACCGTCACGTGGAGCGGTACTTGCTGACGGGTGACACCCCGGGGTGGCGTGTCACGTGTGCGCCGCATCCGGAGCCCGCACCGGTGTCGCTGGACGACCGGGCAGCACGAACCCCCGGGAAGGTACCCAGGGCTCTGCTGCCGCCAGTCGTCTGAACTTCCGGGCGGGATCTCCGGCTGCGTCGTTTCGGGGGTCAGGCCGTCATCCGGACCAGCCTCCCGATCCACCGGAGGCCGCTCCCCAGTCAAGAGAGCGGTACTCCGGTTCCTTCCCCCCAGGGGAGGTATCAGGCGAGCCCGGCCACCAGATCGGCGACGGACTTGCGGCGTCCGGTGTAGAAGGGCACTTCTTCACGGACGTGCATACGGGCCTCGGAGGCACGCAGGTGACGCATGAGGTCGACGATGCGGTACAGCTCGTCGGCCTCGAAGGCCAGCATCCACTCGTAGTCGCCCAGCGAGAAGGAGGCGACCGTGTTGGCGCGGACGTCGGGGTAGCCGCGGGCCATCTTGCCGTGGTCGGCGAGCATGCGGCGGCGGTCCTCGTCGGGCAGCAGGTACCAGTCGTACGAGCGCACGAACGGGTAGACGCTGACGTAGTCGCGCGCGACCTCGTCGGCCAGGAAGGCCGGGATGTGCGACTTGTTGAACTCGGCCGGGCGGTGCAGGGCCATGTTCGACCACACCGGCTCCAGCGCGCGGCCGAGCTTGGTGCGGCGGAACAGGTTGTAGGCGCCCTGCAGCTCGTCCGAGGTCTCGGCGTGCCACCAGATCATGATGTCCGCGTCGGCGCGCAGGCCGGAGACGTCATAGGTGCCGCGGACGGTGATGTCCTTGGCGGCCAGCTGGTCGAACAGCTCCTGGACCTCGTCGGCGTAGCCGGTGCGGTCCTCGGGCAGGACGTCCTTCAGCTTGAAGACGGACCACAGGGTGTAGCGGATGACCTCGTTGAGGTCCTTCGCCTTCTTCCCCGCGTTGGGAATCTTCTCTGGTGCAGTCATGTGTCCATTGTCCCGTGTGCTGATCAGTGGTCGGTGCCAGGGGTGCCCAACGTGGCCATCACCACGTCGGCGGCCTTGCCGGCGCTCGCGATGCACGCCGGGATGCCCACGCCGTCGTACAGCGCCCCGCACACCGCGAGGCCCGGCAGGGCCGCGACGGCGCCGCGGATCCGGGCCACGCGGGCGAGGTGGCCGACCGGGTACTGGGGCAGGCCGCCGTCCCAGCGGGTGACGGTGGAGGCGACCGGCCGGGCCGCGAGGCCCACGGCCTCGCCGAGGTCGCGCAGCGAGACCTCGACCAGCTCGGAGTCCTCGCGCCCCAGGTCGCCCTCGTCGCCGTACCGGCCGACGGAGGTGCGCAGCAGGAAGAGGTCGGGGTCGGCTCCCGCCCAGGCCCACTTGTTGCTGGAGAAGGTGGAGGCCTTGATCGTCCGGCCGTCGACGGGCGGGACGAGGAATCCGCTGGCGCCGCCCTCGGTGATCGCGGCGGGCAGCTCGGAGCGCCGGAAGGCCATCGTCACCAGGGCCATCGAGGCGTACTCGACGGACCGCAGCTCGGCGGCCGCGGCCGGCGCGAGCCCGTCCAGCAGCCGGGCGGCGGGCCCGGCCGGGACGGCCAGGACCACGGCGTCGGCGTCGATCACCTCCGCGTCGGTGACGACCGTCCAGCCCCCGGCGCCGCGCCGGACCTCGCGCACGGCCGTACCGGTGCTGATCCGTGCCCCCGCCGCCCGGCATGCCCCGGCCACGGCCTGCGGGAGCCGTCCGATGCCGCCGTCGATGCCGGAGAAGACGGGACGACCGGCCTGCTGGGGCTGCTGCGCGGCCGCCCGGTGCTGGAGTTCGCGTACGCCGTCGCCCAGCGAGGCGTGCGCACGGGCGGCCTCGAAGAGCTGCGGGACGGCGGCGCGCATGGAGATGCGGTAGGCGTTGCCGGCGTAGACCCCGCCGAGGAGGGGCTCCACCAAGCGGTCGACGACCTCGTGGCCGAGGCGGGCGGCGACGTACTCGCCGACGGCGACGTCCTCTCCGATCTCCGCGGGCGGCAGGTCGCGTTCGGCCTCGATCCGGGCCAGGCCCTCGGCGGAGAGCACCCCGGAGGCGGCGAGCGGGGCCAGGTCGCCGGGGACGCCCATGACATGGCCGCGCGGCATGGGCCGCAGCGCACCGCGGGTCCACAGGTGGGCGGTGGCGGTGGCGGGCGGCTGGAGGGCATCGCCGAGGCCCACGGCGCGGGCCAGCTCCAGGGCTTCGGGGCGGCGGGCGAGCACGGACTCGGCGCCGAGGTCGACGGGGGCGCCCGCGAGCTCGCCGGCGAGCAGCTTGCCGCCGAGCCGCGGCCCGGCCTCGAGGAGCGTGACGCGCAGGCCGTCGGCGAGCAGCCGGTGGGCCGCGGCGAGGCCGGCGATGCCGCCGCCGATGACGACGGCGTGGCGGGGCGGGGCCGCCGCGCCCGCTGCGGCGTCCGTACGCATGTCCGCTTCGTGCATGGACACATCGTCTCAGACCGTTCACCGGCCGATCACCGAGGCCGGACCGTGACCGCATCGGGATCGGCTCGGGACCGCCGGAGCGAAACCCGCGACGGGACCCTGTACGTCACAACGGCGACATCAGCCGATCCTCGGGGGGTACCACCGATGCGCACCAGCAGTAGAGGCACCGCTGTGAAACACCGCACGGCGGCCACCCTGGCCGCCCTGTCCCTGGCCGGAGCGCTCGCGCTCACCGGGTGCGGCGCCGGCCAGGACACCGCCGGCCCGGCCTCGGCCGACAAGGCCGCGGCCGGGGCTGCGCAGGGCGCGGCCCGGGGCAAGCCGGGGGCGGCCGCGGCGGCCCCCTCGGCCGCCGCCGGGACCTCGGGCTCCGATGCGGCCGGGAAGGGCCAGCCGCCGGCCGCCGTACGCCCGCACGTCATCCGTACGGCGACCCTGGCCCTCGAGACGGCGGACGCGCAGAAGGCGCTGGCCGCGGCCCGTACGGCGGCGGAGGGCGCGGGCGGGTACGTCGGCAACGAGTCCACCAGGCGCGGCGAGGACGGCCGGATGACGTCCACGCTGACCCTGCGCGTGCCGGGCGACCGCTTCGACGCGGTGCTCGGCGCGATGGAGGGCAGCGGGAAGCTCCTGAACCGCAAGGTCGAGGCGCAGGACGTGACCGAGAAGGTGGCGGACGTCGACAGCCGGGTCAAGTCGCAGCAGGCGAGCGTGGCCCGGGTGCGGGAGATGATGGACAAGGCTTCGGCGCTCGGTGACGTGGTGATGCTGGAGAGCGAGCTGAGCAAGCGCCAGTCGGACCTGGAGTCGCTGCTCGCACAGCAGACGGCGCTGAAGGACCAGACCTCGATGGGCACGATCACGATGGAGGTCTCGGAGCCGGCGCCCGAGGCGGCGCAGAAGCCGAAGGACGAGGAGCCGACCTTCCTGGGCGCCCTGAGCGGTGGTTGGAACGTCTTCACGACGATCGTGCGGTACCTGACCCTGGTGATCGCCGTCCTGCTGCCGTTCGCGGTCACGGCCGCGGTGGTGCTGCTGTGCTTCCGCGCGTACCGGCGGCTGCGCCCGGCGAAGGCGAAGGCGGGGCTGACGCCGGGGAAGGTTCCGGCCGTACCGGGGGCTCGGTCCGCGGACCCGACGGAAAAGACCCACCTCCCGGACTGAACACGCATTCGGCCGTAGCGTGTTGGGTACGAGACGGCGGCGCGCAGGACGGGGCGGACGATGGCGACGGAACGACTGGTGGTGGTCGGCGGCGACGCGGCGGGGATGTCCGCCGCGTCCCAGGCCCGGCGGCTGAAGGGCCCGGCGGAGCTGGAGATCGTCGCCTTCGAGCGCGGGCACTTCACGTCGTACTCGGCGTGCGGGATCCCGTACTGGATCGGCGGCCAGGTCCCCGGGCGGGACGCGCTGATCGCCCGTACGCCCGAGGAGCACCGCGCCCGGGACATCGACCTGCGCATGCGCACGGAGGTGGTGGAGCTCGACGTGGCCGGGGGCCGGGTCCGTGCCCGCGATCTGGAATCCGGATCCGAATCCTGGACGGGCTACGACAAGCTCGTCCTGGCCACGGGGGCCCGGCCGGTCCGGCCCCGGCTGCCCGGGATCGGCGCGCACGGGGTGCACGGCGTCCAGACCCTGGACGACGGCCAGCGCCTGATGGCTTCGCTGGAACTCACCGAGGGGCCGGAGCACCGCGAGGGCCGCAGGGCGGTGGTCGTCGGTGCCGGCTACATCGGCGTGGAGATGGCGGAGGCGCTGGTGGCGCGGGGGCACGAGGTCACCGTCCTGCACCGCGGTCGGCAGCCGATGGCGACGCTGGACCCGGACATGGGCGCCCTGGTGCACGCCGCGATGAACCGGATGGGGATCCGCACGGTGTCCGGGGCGGAGGTCACGAAGATCCTCACGGACGATCGGGGCGCGGTCCGCGCGGTGGCCACGGCGGCGGGCGAGGAGTACCCGGCGGACGTGGTCGTGCTCGGCATCGGCGTGGAGCCCCGCACGGCGCTGGCCCGCGCGGCGGGACTGCCGCTCGGCGAGTCCGGCGGGCTCCTCACGGACCTCTCGATGCGGGTCCGGGGCCACGAGAACATCTGGTCGGGCGGCGACTGCGTGGAGGTCCTGGACCTGGTGGCGGGCCGGATGCGGCACATCCCGCTGGGCACGCACGCCAACAAGCACGGCCAGGTGATCGGTTCGGGCGTGGGCGGCGGCTACGCCACCTTCCCGGGAGTGGTGGGCACGGCGGTGAGCAAGGTCTGCAACCTGGAGATCGCCCGTACGGGCCTGCGCGAGAAGGACGCCCTGGCGGCGGGCCTGCGGTTCGTCACGGCGACGATCAGCTCGACGACGACGGCGGGCTACTACCCCACCGCCGCGGACATGACGGTCAAAATGCTGGCGGAACACCGCACGGGGCGCCTGCTCGGCGTCCAGATCGTCGGCGGCGCGGGCTCGGCGAAGCGCGTGGACATCGCGGCGGTCGCCCTCACGGCCGGCATGACGGTGGACCAGGTCGTATCCCTGGACCTGGGCTACGCCCCACCGTTCTCACCCGTGTGGGACCCGGTCCTGGTGGCGGCCCGCAAGGCGGTGAGCGCCGTCCGCGCGGCGGCCTAGGCGGGCCCTGCGGACCCGTCCCCGCCCCGCCCCGGCAAAGGGCGGGGACGAGAATCCCCGGAGCTCAGCGCTGGGTCCGGGTGTGGACGTAGTCCACCAGGCGGGTCAGGGCGTCCGGCGGGGTCGTCGGGAGGACGCCGTGGCCCAGGTTGAAGACGTGGCCCTCCAGGCCCGACGCCGCCGCGAGGACCTCGTCGGTCTTCGACCGCACGGCCTCCTCGGTGGAGAACAGCACCGCCGGGTCCAGGTTGCCCTGGAGCGCCTTGCCGGGGCCGACCCGGCGGGCGGCCTCGTCGAGCGCGACGCGGTAGTCGACGCCCACGACGTCCGCGCCGGCCTCACCCATCAGGCCGAGCAGCTCGCCCGTGCCCACGCCGAAGTGGATGCGCGGGACTCCGTACGAGGCGACGGACTGCAAGACCTTCGCCGACGCCGGCATCACCGAGCGGCGGTAGTCCGCCGGGGCCAGCGCGCCGACCCAGGAGTCGAAGAGCTGCACCGCGGAGGCGCCGGCCTCGATCTGGACCTTCAGGAAGGCGGAGGTGATCTCCGCGAGGCGGTCCAGCAGGTCGGCCCAGAGCTCCGGGTCGCCGTACATGAGGGCCTTGGTGTGCTCGTGGTTCTTCGACGGGCCGCCCTCGACCAGGTAGCTCGCGAGGGTGAAAGGCGCACCCGCGAAACCGATCAACGGCGTGGCGCCCAGTTCACCCGTGAGCATGCCGATCGCCTCGGTGACGTACGGGACGTCCTCCGGTGTGAGGTCGCGCAGCTGTGCGAGGTCCTCGCGGCGGCGGATCGGCTGGGCGACGACCGGGCCGATGCCCGGCTTGATGTCCAGGTCGATGCCGATGGCCTTGAGCGGAACCACGATGTCGGAGAAGAAGATCGCCGCGTCCACGTTGTGGCGGCGGACCGGCTGGAGCGTGATCTCCGTGACCAGGTCGGGCCGCATGCACGACTCCAGCATCTGGGTCCCCTCGCGCACCTTGCGGTACTCGGGGAGCGAGCGCCCGGCCTGCCGCATGAACCACACCGGGGTGTGCGGCACCGGCTCCCGCCGGCACGCCTTCAGGAAGGCGGAATCGTACGTCTGACTCGGCTGGCCCTGGGGGCGGTGGTTGGCGCTCACGCGCCAAATCTTCGCACGTATGAAGAAGTGCCCGGCCCGGCGCGGGTGTCCCTGCACCGCGGGGACGCTCGTTCCGCCTAGTCTTCCCCGCATGGCTGCGGCTCAGGGACGATTTTCAGATGGCGCTGACGGCGTGGACAGCGCGAAGGAGAGCTCCGTTCCGCTCCCGTTCCGACGCGCGGTCGACGGCTTGAAGAAGGCGCGCCTGCGTCCGGGGATCGAGATCGACCCCACCAGACCGCCCCAGCGCCTGGCCCCGCACGCCTATGCCCTGGAGGCCGCGGTCGTGGACGGGGAGGACGACCTGGCCGACGGCCGGCTCATCCTGCTCCACGATCCGTCCGGGCACGAGGCCTGGCACGGGACGTTCCGCCTGGTGACGCTCGTACGCGCCGAGCTCGAGCCCGAGATGGCCGCCGACCCCCTCCTCCCCGAGGTGTGCTGGTCCTGGCTGACGGGAGCGCTGGAGGCGCGCGGTCTGGCGTACGGGGAGGCGAGCGGGACCGTGACCATGGCGGGCTCGCACTACTTCGGCGGACTGGCGGAGCGGCGGCCGGCCACGCAGATCGAGATCAGGGCCTCGTGGACGCCGCGCGAGGGTGTGGGCGGGGTGCCGGACACCTCGGCGCACCTGTCGGCGTGGTGCGAGCTGCTGTGCCAGATCGCGGGGCTCCCGCCGGTCGGGCCGACGGACTCGGGGACGGGCGTGGTCTCCCTGCCACAGCGGCGCGGTCCGCACCACCCGTAGCCGTGGCGCCGTACGGCGGCGCCCGGGCGGCCGCCGGGGCCGCGCACCGTCCGAATGCACCGCGCCCCGTAGAACGGCCGATCGAGCGACGGCGGCGGGATGTCGGAACCGGGCAGCCGTTGTGGGCTTCTGATCACCCGATGATCGATCGTGCGTCCGAATTGCCCGAATTGTTACTCACCAAATCGTGATCATTCCCTAAAGCCGGGCGGGTGACGTGCCGAAGGAGTCAGTGACCATCCGCACGGTTCGCACCGGCTTCCTTCCCCGAGCCGGCCGTCCCGCCACTCCCCCAGGAGGCCTAGGTGTCCGTTCTTCTCGAGCAGCCCGCAAGCCTGGTCGCCTACCGCCCGAACAAGCCGACGGCCATGGTCGTCGTGGCCGACCCGCGCGTGCGTTCCACCGTGACCCGCCATCTGTGGGCCCTCGGAGTCCGTGACGTGATCGAGGCGTCGTCCATCGCGGAGGCCCGCCCCCGCGTCGGCAGCCCGCGCGACATCTGCGTGGCCGACGTACACCTGCCCGACGGTTCCGGTCTCACCCTGCTCTCCGAGACGCGGGCCGCCGGCTGGCCGAACGGCCTGGCCCTGTCCGCCGCCGACGACATCGGCGCCGTACGCAACGCCCTCGCGGGCGGAGTGAAGGGCTACGTCGTCACCGGCACGCGGACCAACATCGGGCTCCCCACCCGGCCCGGCGCCGCCCCCATCGGGGCTGCCGCCGCCCGTATGCACCGCCGCCCCCCGGGTGCCCCGAGCCACCCGGGCGGCTACCGCGAGCTCTCCGGCCGCGAGGTCGAGGTCCTGCGCCTCGTCGCGGAGGGCCAGTCCAACAAGGCCATCGGCGTCTCGATGGGCCTGTCCGCCCTGACCGTCAAGTCCCACCTCGCCCGGATCGCCCGCAAGCTGGGAACCGGCGACCGGGCCGGGATGGTCGCCGTCGCCCTGCGGACCGGGATCATCCACTGACACCTCCCGGCGACCCCCCGGCAAACCCTGGGGAAAGCCGGGGATTCGCCCCCACCTCCACCTCGCGCCCGTCGACGGAACGTTCCGGCGACGGGCGCGCCGTATCCGCGGATACCCTTGAGCGGTGACCGACGCCCAAGAGACCGCAGCAGACCTGCGCACCACCACCGGGGGCGGCCCCCCGGACGACGTCGAAAAGGCGCCGATTCCGTTGCTCGAGCCCCGCGAGGGGATCCCTCCGGTGGTCGCCGACGAGGACGCACTCGCCCGGGTGGTCGCGGCCTTCGCCGCGGGCACCGGGCCCGTTGCCGTCGACGCCGAGCGCGCCTCCGGATACCGCTACGGCCAGCGCGCCTATCTGGTGCAGCTGCGCCGCGAGGGCGCAGGATCCGCGCTGATCGACCCGGTCGGCTGCCCCGACCTGTCCGCACTGGGCGAGGCCCTGTCCGGTACCGAGTGGATCCTGCACGCCGCCACCCAGGACCTGCCGTGCCTGCGCGAAATAGGCATGGTTCCCACCTCCCTGTTCGACACCGAGCTGGCCGGCCGCCTCGCCGGCTTCCCCCGGGTCGGACTGGGCGCGATGGTCGAGAGCGTGCTCGGCTACGCGCTGGAGAAGGGCCACTCCGCCGTCGACTGGTCCACCCGCCCGCTCCCCGAGCCGTGGCTGCGCTACGCCGCGCTCGACGTGGAGCTGCTGGTGGACCTGCGGGACGCGCTGGAGAAGGAACTGGACCGGCAGGGCAAGCTGGAATGGGCCCGGCAGGAGTTCGACGCCATCGCCGCCGCCCCGCCCGCGCCGCCGCGCAAGGATCCCTGGCGCCGTACGTCCGGCATGCACAAGGTGCGCCGGCGCCGGCAGATGGCCGTCGTACGCGAGCTGTGGGAGTCCCGGGACCGGATCGCGCAGCGGCGTGACGTGTCGCCCGGCAAGGTGCTGGGGGATGCGGCGATCGTCGAGGCCGCGCTCGCGCTGCCGGCGAACGTGCACGCGCTGTCGGCCCTGCCCGGGTACGGGCAGCGGATGGGCCGGCGCCAGCTGGAGCAGTGGATGGCCGCCGTGGACCGGGCGAAGGCCCTGCCAGAGAGCTCGCTGCCGCAGCCGGGGGCGACCCCGGCCGGCCCGCCGCCGCCGCGTTCGTGGGCGGACAAGGACCCGGCGGCCGCGGCGCGGCTGGCGGCGGCGCGCACCGCCGTCTCGGCGCTCGCGGAGGGGCTGAACCTGCCCCAGGAGAACCTGATCACCCCGGACACGGTCCGCCGGCTGTGCTGGGAGCCGCCGCAGCGGCTCGAGGCGGACACGGTGGCGCAGGCACTCGCGGTCCACGGCGCCCGTCCGTGGCAGATCGAGCAGGTGACGCCGGCGCTGGTCACGGCCCTGGCCGCGACCGCCTGACGCCCCGG
The DNA here is from genome assembly GCF_042890265.1 of Streptomyces sp. NPDC002209. NCBI lineage: Bacteria > Bacillati > Actinomycetota > Actinomycetes > Kitasatosporales > Streptomycetaceae > Streptomyces > Streptomyces sp. NPDC002209. The sequence continues at coordinate 126,438 of NZ_JBIARX010000003.1, forward strand.
TTCCCCAAAGAGCCCCCGGCCCACCGGCCGGGGGCTCTCTCTGTCCCGGTTCCGCAACAGGGACGCCGAGCCACTTTTGAACATGCTCAAACCTCGCTAGCTTTTTGAACATGATCAATAGGGGGTACGGGGAATGGGTACGCGACTTCGAGGCCGAGCGGGAGCGCCGCGCCGCGGTCGGGGATCCGCAGTGGGACCGGGGGGCCGCCCTCGATCCGGCGCTCGTCCGGAGCCTGCAGCGGTTCCAGGTCGGTGAGGACGGGGACGGCTCGGCCCTGATCGGCAAGGCGGACCGAGCCGGGGACCCGGTCTACGCGCAGGCCGCGCGGCTCTTCGTGGCGGAGGAGCAGAACCACGCGCGGATGCTGGCACTGCTCCTGACGGCCGGCGGGGCCGAGACCCTGGCGGGGCACTGGAGCGACGCGGCGTTCGTACGGCTGCGGCGGCTGCTGGGGCTGCGGGTGGAGCTGCTGGTGCTCATGGTGGCGGAGGCCGTGGCCCTGCGGTACTACCGGGCGGTGCGGGACGGGGCCCCCGATCCGCTGGCCGCGGAGGTGGCCGGGCGGATCCTCGCGGACGAGGAGCGCCACGTCCCCTTCCACTGCCGGCGGCTGCGCGAGGCACTGGCGCCCCTCCCGGCTCCCGCCCGCCGGGCCGCCACCCTGGCCTGGCAGGCCATGCTCGCGGGGGCGGGCGCGTTCGTGGCGGTGGACCACGGCCCGGCGCTGCGCCACCTCGGCCTCCGGCGCCGCCGCTTCGTGGCGAACGTGATCCGCTCCTCCGGCCCCCTGGCCAGGGCGATGTCCACCGCTCCCGCCCCGGCCGGGTCCAGCCCGGCCGGCGTCTGAGGCGCGGGGCCCGGGGTCGAGCGCCCGCGCGGGAGTGTGACCTTCGCCGCTCCTCCGGGAGGGGGTGTGCACGCCGGTTACCGGCAAGTAGCATGGCCGGGTGAGCGGGCGCTCAGCCACCGGCCGACCGCGCCCCCGCGCAGCAGTGCACACCCGCACCTGGAGGAGAGCCAACGTGCCTCGTACCGTCAGGGACGTCGTCTTCGTCGACGGCGTCCGCACCCCGTTCGGCAAGGCGGGCCCGAAGGGCATCTACCACGAGACCCGCGCCGACGACCTCGTCGTGAAGGCGATCCGGGAGCTGCTGCGCCGCAACCCGGACCTGGACCCCAAGAAGATCGACGAGGTCGCCATCGCCGCGACCACGCAGATCGGTGACCAGGGCCTGACGCTGGGCCGTACCGCCGGCATCCTCGCGGGCCTCCCGCAGTCCGTCCCGGGCTACTCCATCGACCGCATGTGCGCCGGCGCGCTGACCGCCGTCACCGCCGTCGCGGGCGGCGTGGCCTTCGGTGCGTACGACGTCGCCCTCGCCGGCGGTGTCGAGCACATGGGCCGCCACCCCATGGGCGAGGGCGTCGACCCGAACCCGCGCTTCGTCTCCGAGAAGCTGGTCGACGAGTCCGCCCTGTTCATGGGCATGACCGCCGAGAACCTGCACGACCGGTACCCGACGATCACCAAGCTCCGCGCCGACGAGTACGCCGTGCGCTCGCAGGAGAAGGCCGCCAAGGCGTACGCCGACGGCAAGATCCAGCAGGACCTGGTCCCGATCTCGGTGCGCAACACCAACGAGGCGGCCGGTGAGACGGGCTGGGGCCTGGTCACCACCGACGAGCCGATGCGCCCGGGCACCACGCTGGAGAACCTGGCCGGCCTGAAGACCCCGTTCCGTACGCACGGCCGGGTCACCGCGGGCAACGCCGCCGGTCTCAACGACGGTGCCACCGCCGCCATCATCGCGTCCGAGGACTTCGCCCGCGAGAACAACCTCCCGGTCAAGATGCGCCTCGTCTCGTACTCCTTCGCGGGTGTCGAGCCGGAGGTCATGGGCTACGGCCCGATCCCGGCCACCGAGAAGGCCCTCGCCCAGGCCGGCCTGTCCATCGAGGACATAGGCCTGTTCGAGATCAACGAGGCGTTCGCGGTCCAGGTCCTCGCGTTCCTGGAGCACTACGGCATCGCCGACGACGACGCCCGCGTCAACCAGTACGGCGGCGCGATCGCGTTCGGCCACCCGCTGGCCTCCTCGGGCGTCCGCCTGATGACGCAGCTGGCCCGTCAGTTCGAGGAGCAGCCGCACGTCCGCTACGGCCTGACCACCATGTGCGTCGGCTTCGGCATGGGCGCGACCGTCATCTGGGAGAACCCGAACTTCAACGCCGAGGGAGACTCCAAGTGAGCACCACCGCTGAGCTCCTGAAGGGCGCGGCCGAGCTGTTCCCGGACGAGGTCGTCACGTCCGCGCACGTCCGCCACCTGGACCTGCCGTTCGGCGCCGGGCGCTTCGCGCTCATCACGCTGGACAACGGCTTCGACCACACCAAGCCGACCACCTTCGGCCCGCAGTCCCTCGCCAACCTGAACGCGGCGATCGACCAGGTCGAGCAGGAGGCCCTCGCGGGCTCCATCGTCGGCGCGGGCATCACCGGCAAGCCGTTCATCTTCGCGGTCGGCGCCGACCTCAAGGGTGTCGAGCTGCTGAAGCAGCACGACGAGGCGCTCGCCATCGGCAAGGGCGGCCACGACGTCTTCAAGCGCCTGTCCGCGCTGGCCGTCCCCACGTTCGCGTACTACAACGGCGCGGCGATGGGCGGCGGTGTCGAGGTCGGTCTGCACTGCACCTACCGCACCGTCTCGAAGGCCATCCCGGCCTTCTCGCTCCCCGAGGTCTTCCTCGGCCTGGTTCCCGGCTGGGGCGGCTGCGCCATCCTGCCGAACCTGATCGGCGCCGAGCGCGCGGTCTCGGTGATCATCGAGAACTCGCTCAACCAGAACAAGCAGCTGCGCGGCAAGCAGGTCTTCGACCTGGGCATCGCGGACGCCCTGTTCGAGGGCGCGGACTTCCTGGAGCAGTCGCTCCTGTGGACCGCGAACGTGCTGAACGGCACCACCGAGGTCGTCCGCGCCGAGATCGACCGCGGCGAGGCCTGGGACGCGGCCGTCGCCAAGGGCCGCTTCATCGCGGACTCCAAGGTGCACGGCGCCGCTCCCGCCGCCTACCGCGCGCTGGACATCATCGCCGCGGCCAAGTCGGGCGACCTCCAGGCCGGCTTCGACGCCGAGGACACCGCGCTCGCGGACCTCATCATGGGCGGCGAGCTGCGCTCGGGCATCTACGCCTTCAACCTGGTCCAGAAGCGCGCCAAGCGCCCGGCCGGTGCCCCGGACAAGTCGCTGGCCCGTCCGGTCACCAAGGTCGGCGTCGTCGGCGCGGGCCTGATGGCCTCACAGCTGGCGCTGCTCTTCCTGCGCCGCCTGGAGGTGCCGGTGGTCCTCACCGACATCGACCAGGAGCGCGTGGACAAGGGTGTGGGCTACGTCCACGCCGAGATCCAGAAGCTGCTCGGCAAGGGCCGCATCAACCAGGACAAGGCCAACCGCCTGACCGCCCTGGTGACCGGTGTCCTGGACAAGGCCGAGGGCTTCGCGGACGCGGACTTCATCATCGAGGCCGTGTTCGAGGAGATGTCCGTCAAGCAGAAGGTGTTCGCGGAGGTCGAGGCGGTCGCCCCGGCGCACGCGATCCTCGCCACCAACACCTCCTCGCTGTCGGTGTCGGAGATGGCCTCCAAGCTCCGGCACCCGGAGCGCGTGGTCGGCTTCCACTTCTTCAACCCGGTCGCGATCCTCCCGCTGCTGGAGATCGTCCGCGGTGAGCAGACCGACGACGCCTCGCTGGCCACGGCCTTCGGCGTCGCCAAGAAGCTGAAGAAGACCGCGGTCCTCACCAAGGACGCCCCGGCGTTCGTCGTGAACCGCATCCTGACCCGCTTCATGGGCGAGATCCAGAACGTCATCGACGAGGGCACCCCGGTCGTCACGGCGGAGAAGGCCATCGAGCCGCTCGGCCTGCCGATGTCCCCGCTGGTGCTGCTGGAGCTCGTCGGCCCGGCGATCGGCCTGCACGTCTCGGAGACCCTGAACCGCGCCTTCCCGGAGCGCTTCACCGTGTCCCCGAACCTCGCTGCGGTCGTCAAGGCCGGCAAGCGCGGCTTCTACGTCTACGATTCCGGCAAGCCGGAGCTGGACCCCGAGGTCGCCGCGCTCCTGGTCCAGGGCGATGTCGTCCTGACCGAGGAGCAGGTCCGCGACCGCGTCCTGGACGCGGTGGCGCAGGAGATCGGCCTGATGCTGGAGGAGGGTGTCGTGGCCGAGGCCCAGGACATCGACCTCTGCCTCATCACGGGCGCCGGCTGGCCCTTCCACCTGGGCGGCATCACGCCGTACCTGGACCGCGAGGGCGTCTCGGAGCGCGTGAACGGCAAGAAGTTCCTCGCCCCGGGTCTGGCGAGCGTCCCGGCCTGAGGCCTGCACGCCCGTACGTCCGCCCGTACCGCGGGCGGTGCGTGAGCACCGCGGACGCCCGTCCCCCTCGTGGGGGCGGGCGTCCGCCGTTCTGCGGGGCTGGGCGGGGCGGGGCACGGCCCAGCGCCCGGCCCGGCGCGGAACTCGCCCGTCCGGGCTGGCAGAATACGGTCCATGGCGGATGGCAAGACACCTTTCAGCCGCCGGACCCTGCTGTTCGCGGGCGGCGCCGTGGCCGCCGGCCTCACCACGAGCGGTCTGTCCTGGGCGCTGCGCACCGGGGCCGGCGAGCAGGACGATTCCCGGCCGGTGGCCGGTGAGTTCGACATGCGGACCGGTACGCAGCTGCTCGCTTCGACTCCGCTGTTCAATACGACGGGGCCGCAGTCGTTCGCGTTCGACGACACGAACGGCCAGGTCTACACCCTGCAGACCGTCCAGGCCGGTATCCGGCTCGACGACGAGGAGGACGCGGTCGACGCGGGTGACCGCAAGACTTCCGGCGACATGTGCCTGACCCGGCTGAGCAGTTCGGGGAAAACGCTCGGGCACATGTATCTGCGCGGCTTCGGCCACGGAATTTCCTGTGGCGTCGAGCCGACGGGCCAGCGCACGTACATATGGGTGGAAGGCAGGGCCGACGCCGGGAGCGGCTACGGCCGCACGGTGGTCCGGGTGCCGTTCAAGGACGGTTCGGTCCTCGACAGTTCCGACGAGTCCGTCCGCCATTTCGATCCGGTTCCCGGATCCACCGAGGTCTCCCCCGCGCTTGACCTGCCCGGCGAGCGGGTCCTGGTGAGCCACGAGGAGGAGGGCGTACACCGGTTCTCGGTGTACGGGATGGCGGATTTCCTGGCGGGGCGTTTCACCCCCGCACAGGTCATCAAGGCCGGGGTGCAGGTCCAGGAAGAGGAGTGGTTCCAGGGCTGCGCGCTGTACGGGGACTTCGTCTACGTACTGACCGGCAACCCGTATACCGGGCAGAACGGGAACAATCCCCGGAAGTCCGGTGGAAATACATATGTCTCGGCAATTGACGTCCGCACCGGCAAGGCGCAAGGGCGTCACCTCGTGACCGTGGCACCCGATCTGGCCTACCGGGAGCCGGAGGGAATCGCGGTCGGCCTGGCCGGCGGACGGCCGGCATTGTGCGTCGGATTTTCCGTGAAGGCGAAGGACCGGCGCGAGCTGGCGCTGTATCGCTACACCCTCTGAGGACCCCCGCAAGAGGGACTCGAGAGGGACTGATGTCACATGCCTTTGTGAAGAAGCCCTAAATCATTGGCCTGTGGTTCACCAGGCGTTCTAGAGCCGTCCATGAGGCTGCTTATACTACTGCGACACTTCACAGGATCCTTATACCTCCACGGGGGAGGCACCGCACCATGGGCTCCAAGCGGCTGCGAGCCGTGTTCGGCGTTCTGATCACGGCTGGGCTCATCCTCAGCTTCGTCGGGATGCTGGTCGCCGTCGCCTTCGTCTCGCTCCCCCTCTTCTCAGGCTGCGCCGCACTCAGCTACGTCGCCGACCTGATGCTCCACAACACCGAGTCGCCGACGCTGGAGAAGCTGCGCGACTCGCGCTTCGGCCTCACCATGCGCTTCCTGATCCGGCAGTTCCTGCTGCTCGGCCTGTGCGGGGCCATCGCCGACATCGAGTCGTTCGTGGCGCAGATGACGACCATCGGCCTGCTCCTGCTGTTCATCCTGCAGCTCGCGTACGGGGCGCTCCTCAAGCACGTCCGCAAGATGCGCAACGAACTCCCGTTCACCACGCGCGGGCTGGACCTGGAGGCGCTCGGCATCCGCCGCATGCCGCACCCGTTCCTGATGAACAAGCACGTCCGCAAGACGCTGCACCTGGACATCCCGCTGGTGGCCGGCTCGCTCGTCACCATCGCGACGGACGACTGGCGCTTCGTCACGTACGGCATGATCACCACCGTCTTCCTCGCCTACTTCTCGCTGCTGGTGCTGGTGCCCGACGCGCGCAACGCGCTCAAGCTGCCCACCACGGACGAGGCCATCGAGGAGCTCAACCACCAGCTGGCCGAATACCGCCCCCAGGTCGCGCTCTACTTCACCTTCGCTGCCGTCTCCAAAGACTTCATGTACCAGGTGAACATGTGGCTGGAGTCGCTGGAGTCGCTGGAGCTGCGGCCCATCATCGTGCTGCGCGAGCGGGCGACCCTGCGCTACCTGGACGCCACCTCGGTTCCCGTCATCTGCATTCCGAAGGCGGACAATCTCGCACGTATCGAGATGAACGAACTCCGTGTCGCCCTTTACCCCGGCAATGCGGGCAAGAACGTGCACATGCTGCAGCGCGCCGAGGTCAAGCACGTCTTCATCGGCCACGGCGACAGCGACAAGCTCGCGAGCAGCAACCGGGTCAGCAAGGTCTTCGACGAGATCTGGGTGGCCGGCCGGGCCGGCCGCGACCGCTACGAGCGCATCAAGCACGCCGTGTCGCACAACCAGATCGTCGAGGTCGGCCGCCCCCAGCTGATGCCCCTGCACCGCTGGACCGGCAGGGTCGCGAACGCCGTCCCCACCGTCATCTACGCCCCCACCTGGGAGGGCTGGACCGACGACGCCTGCTACACCTCGGTCATCCCGGCCGGCGAGAAGCTGATCAAGGCACTGCTCGACTACGACCGCGACATCCGCATCATCTACAAGCCGCATCCGCTGACCGGTTCGCGCTCCGCCGAGGCCGGTGCGGCGCACCGCCGCGTCATCGCCCTGCTCGAAGAGGACAACGCCCGGCGCTTCGGCCGCAACCTCACCGACTCCAAGGCCGCCGCCAAGAAGCTCGCCCGGATCGACCAGCGCATCGCCGACCTCTCCGAGCGCGGCGTCCGCTCCAAGTACCCGGACCTCACCGAGGAGGAGCGGACCGCGCGGATCCGGCGCAGCCGCAACCAGGCCGGGGCCCTGTACTGGAGCGCCGTCCCCGACGCCGCGCACCACGTGGTGACCGAGCGGATCCCGGCCCTGTACGACTGCTTCAACCAGTCCGACCTGCTCATCGGCGACATGTCCAGCGTCGTCTCCGACTTCGTCGCGACCCTGAAGCCGTACGCGATCTTCAACCTCGACGGCCTGCCGGACGACCAGTTCCGCAACGAGCAGCGGACGGCGTACGCCTCGTACCTGCTGGACGGGGACTGCAACGGTCTCGCCGAGGCCATCGAGGCCACGCTGAACCCGCGCGAGGACGTCATGGCCCCGTACCGCGAGCAGCTCAAGGAGTACCTCCTCGGCGAGGAGTACCCGCCGTCGATCGTCCGCTTCAACGCGGCCGCGAACAACCTCTACCGGCGGGGGCTGCGCGACTTCCCCATCGAGTACCCGGAGCAGGCCCCCTACCCCGTGTAGGCGAACCTCCCCGGTCCTCGCGTCGCACCGCCCGTCCACCCACCGCCCTGCCCGACCGCCGTGCCGCACCCCTCAGCTCAGGAAGAAGGAGCCTTGTCCTCCAGGCCCGTCCCCCACCGCACCGTCGCCGTCGTTCTCGCTGGGGGCACCGGCCAGCGCATCGGTCTCGAGATACCGAAGCAGCTGCTCAAGATCGCCGGCAAGCCGATCCTGGAGCACACGCTCCACGTCTTCGAGAACGCGCCGGACGTCGACGAGGTCATCCTCCTCATGACGCCCGCGTTCGTGGACGACGCCCGCCGCATCGTCGAGCGGGCCCGGCTGGGCAAGGTCACCCGGGTACTGGCCGGCGGCTCGACCCGCAGCGAGACCACCCGGATCGCCATCGAGGCCGCGGCCGCCGGGCTCGGCGAGGGCGAGGACTGCAACCTCCTCTTCCACGACGCGGTGCGCCCGCTGCTCTCGCAGCGAGTGGTGCGCGAATGCGTCGAGTCCCTCGAGCGCTACCAGGCCGTCGACGTCGCCATCCCCTCCTCCGACACCGTCATCGTGACCCGCACCCACGGCGACGACGGCGAGTTCATCACCGAGGTCCCCGACCGCTCCCGGCTGCGCCGCGGCCAGACCCCGCAGGGCTTCAGGCTCTCCACGATCCGCGCCGCGTACGAGCGGGCGGCCGCGGACCCCTTCTTCCAGGCCACCGACGACTGCTCCGTCGTCGTGAAGTACCTGCCCGACGTCCCGGTCCACGTGGTCACCGGCGACGACTACAACATGAAGGTCACCCAGCCCGTCGACGTCTTCATCGCCGACAAGCTGTTCCAGCTCGCCTCCCACGCCGCGCCCGCCCAGGCCGGCGAGGCCGCCTACCGCGAGCAGCTGGCCGGCAAGACGATGGTGGTCTTCGGCGGCTCGTACGGCATCGGTGCCGACATCTCCCGCATCGCGGAGGGCTTCGGCGCCCGCGTCTTCGCCCTGGGCCGCTCCACCACCGGCACGCACGTCGAGAACCCCGAGCACGTCGAGGAGGCCCTGGCCAAGGCCTACGCCGAGACCGGCCGCATCGACTACGTCGTCAACACCGCGGGCGTGCTGCGCGTCGGCCGCCTCGACGCGACCGACAACGAGACGATCCGCGAAGCGCTCGAGGTCAACTACCTCGCCCCCGTCAACATCGCCCGGACCTCGTACAAGTACCTGAGCGAGACCCAGGGCCAGCTGCTGCTCTTCACCTCCAGCAGCTACACTCGCGGCCGCGCCGAGTACAGCCTGTACTCCTCGACCAAGGCCGCCATGGTCAACCTGACCCAGGCGCTCGCCGACGAGTGGGCCGAGGACGGCATCCGCGTCAACTGCGTGAACCCGGAGCGCACCGCCACCCCGATGCGCACCAAGGCGTTCGGCCAGGAGCCCTCTGGATCGCTGCTCACCTCCGAGTCGGTCGCCCTGACCTCGCTGGACGTCCTGCTGTCGGAGATGACCGGCCACGTCATCGACGTGCGCAAGCAGGACCCCACCACGACGCCGGCGCAGCGCTCGGGCTTCGAGGCCGCGCTGGCGTCCGTACTGATCGCGACCACGGAGGACCAGGGGGTCTAGGCGTGACGTACGCACCCGGACAGCAGCGGCCGCCGCGCAGGATCTTCGTGGCCGGCGACTCCGAGGCGGTCGCCCGGCCGTACAGCTATCTGCCGATGGTGGGCTGGGCCCAGGCACTGCCCCTCTTCCTCACCGATGCGGTCGAGGTCGTCAACTGCGCCCGCGCCCGCGCGAGCTCGAAGAGCTTCCGCGAGCGCGGCCGGCTCCAGTGGATCCTCGACAACCTGGAGCCCGGCGACTACCTGCTGTTCGGCTTCGGCCAGATCGACTGGAAGACCGACCCCGGCCTGCACACCAAGCCGTTCTCCACCTTCCAGGAGAACATGGCCGCCTTCGTGCACGGCGCGCGCGAGCGCCAGGCCCACCCGGTGATCCTGCTGCCGTACGAACGGCGCCGCATGGACGCGCACGGCAACGTCGCCCGCTTCCTGGGCGACTACCCGCTCGCGGCCCGGCAGCTGGCCGAGGACGAGCACGTTCCGGTCGTCGACCTGTACGGCCAGAGCGTGCAGTGGTGGGAGGAGCTCGGGCCGGAGCAGTCCAAGCTCGTCTTCACCTATCTGCGGCCCGGTGAGCCGCTGCTGGAGAACGTGCAGGACGGGGACAACGTGCACCTGCGCGCCGAGGGCGCGATCGAGTGCGCCCGGTTCGTCGCGCGCAGCCTCGCCGAGCAGGGCGTCATCCCCTCCCCCTGGGTCCGCGACCTCGACCGCCGCCGGTTCTCCTACGAGGAGATGGGCTGGCTGGACGAGGAGACGTTCTCGCACCGTACGAAGTCCCGGGTGTCCGAGCCCGCGGCACGCAAGGAGTCCACCGCGTGAACCTCCTCCGCCGCGGGCAGGCCGTCGGCGACACCCCGTCACTGGGCGCCGTGTACGCGGCCCTGTACAGCTCGGCCGACCCGCGCCGCGGCGTCTCCCCGGGCGAGACCGTCCAGTTCGGCCTCTCCGTCGCCCCCGATCAGGGCGCCTCGCGCGGCTGCGCGTACCTGGCGGAGGAGCCGCTGACCGCCGTCGGCGAGATCGTCGGCGTGCAGGGGCTGGAGTACTTCCCCCGCCAGCGCTGGTTCCGGGCCCGCGCCGACGCCGGGGAGCAGACGACGGGGGTCCTGCACCTGCGCGTCGACGCCTCGGCCACGGCACGCAGCATCCGGCCCCGGATCCTCGTCGGCATCCCGGACGCCTCGGGCCGCAAGCTCGTACGGACGGGCAAGCTCGCCGCCGAGCCCCTGCCGCTGCGGCCGGCCACCGCCCGCGGCCTGCGGATCGCGACCGCACCGGACCGGCCGGGCACCGTCAACGTGCTCTCGGCGGCCCCGGCGGGAAGCACGGCCATCTCCGTGACGCAGCCGCGGGAGGGCCGGGCGCAGCTGTCGCAGGACGGCTGGGTCACGTACGCGCCCGCCCCCGGCTTCACCGGCTACGACCGGTTCGAGTACACGGTGGGCACGGCCGCGGCCGCCGAGCTGACCTCGCACGTGAACGTCTTCGTGGGCTCCCTGGAGCACATCCCGGGCGCCTTCCCGCCGCATCCGTCGGACAGCGCCCCGCGGCCTTGGCAATGGCCCGAACTCACCGGGGAAATGCCGTGGCCCCGCCCCGCCGCCCCGCAGAACTGACGAGGATCCCGCCATCATGAACACCGCCGTCGTCGGCCCCACCGACGTCAAGGACGTGACGGTCGCCGTCCGGGTCTGCAATCAGGCCGCCGCGCTCGACGCCTGCCTGGCTTCCGTCTTCGTGCAGTCCATCGGAACGGAGCGGCTGGAAATCATCGGCGTCGACGACGGCTCGACCGACGAGAGCGGGTCCGTGCTCGCGCGCGCGGCGCACCAGTACCCCGCCTTCGTCCGCGTGGGGCAGGTGTCGCACGGGCTGAGTCCGGCGGCCGCCCGCAACTGGGCGCTGAGCCAGGTGCGCGGACGGTACGTCATCTTCCTGGAGGCCACGGACCGGCTGACGCCCGACGCGCTGGAGCGGATGGTCGCCGCGGCCGACGCGAACGAGGCCGACGTCGTGCTGGGCAAGCTGGAGAGCTCGGGCCGGCATGCGGTCGCGACGTCGATGTTCCGCAGGAACCAGGCCCACACCGATGTGTACGCCTCGCGCGTCTACTGGTCGCTGACGCCGGACAAGCTGTTCCGCTCCAGCATGCTGCAGCGCCGCGGGCTGGCCTTCCCCACCGACATGGTGATCGGCGACGACCAGGCCTTCACGGCCGGCGCCTTCATCGGGGCGGACAACGTCTCGGTCGTCGGCGACGCGACCTGCGTGGTCAAGGGCCCCGCGCCGGCGGAGCGGGTGACGCTGCCGGACCGGGTCGCCCTGGTCTCCCGGATGCTGGCCCTGGTCGGCTCGCAGCTGCCCGAGGGGCCGCGCCGGGACAAGCTCCAGTCCCGCCACCTGGAGGTGGAGCTCGGCAAGGCGACCGCGGCCGCGCTGCTGTCCGCCACCGACGCGGCGGAGCGGGACCAGGCCCTGTGGGCCGCCGCCGAGGTGCTGCGCACCCAGGCGTCCCCGGGAGCACTGGCGCTGCTGCCGCGCATGGTGGCCGTACGGTTCGCCCTGCTGGCGCAGGGCCGCTTCGCCGAGGCGCAGCGGATGGCCGCCTTCGAGGCGGACAAGGAGCGTCCGGCCGTCCGCAAGACGGTGGAGAACGGGCGGGTCTACACGACGCTGCCGTTCTTCCGCGACCCGCAGGTCGCCCTGCCGGACGAACTGTTCGACATCACCGGTGACATGACGGTCACCCACCAGTTGGAGAAGGCCCGCTGGGACGGGCCGATGCTGCTGCTGGAGGGCTTCGCGTTCTTCGAGCAGCTGTCGACGAAGGACCGCGCCACCCGGGTGGTGCTGCGCGAGCGGACGAGCGGTGCGACGGAGAGCTGCCCCGTCACGGCCCGCCGGGACGATGCGCTGACCAACGCCAAGGGCAGGCCCCGGGCGATGGGCCGCTTCTCCTGCCGGGTCAACCTCGCGCAGACCTCGAGCGGCTGGCCGCTCCCGCCGGGCACCTGGGACCTGCACCTCGCGGTCGGCTTCGAGGGCGTGACCCAGGAGGTGCGGCTCGGCCCGCGGCGCGCCGCGGAGCTCGACACGACGGCCCGGATGCCGGTGCGGATCGCGGCCGCGCCCGGTGCGCAGGGCCTGGAGCTGGCGGCCACCCCGTACTACACGGAGTCCGGCGGTCTCAGCATCGAGGTGTCGCAGCGGACGCCGCTGCCGCAGCACGCCTGACGGCCGGGCGGCGCGGCGGCCGGGCCGTTCGGCGCGGCGGTCTTCCCGCCCGGCGCCGGCGTGCGCCTCAGGCGGCGTCCCAGGGGCCGAAGACCAGCCCCTGCTGGGTGGTGTCCTGACGGGTGCAGATCAGTGCGCCGTCGGCGTCGAGGGCGGCCACCACGATGCGGCCGGCCGCGTCGACCGCCACCTGGGGCGCGTGCGCGCCGTGGCCGCCGAGGGAGGCCCACCAGGTGCCGTAGCCCTCGTTCTCGGTGACGTAGGCGGTGAGCTCGATGTCGCCCTCGGCGCCGGTCTGCGCGAGCACCGTGCAGTCGTAGCCGCCGATGACGGCCCGGACCACGCCCGGCGCGCCCGTGCCGCCTGCGCCGCCGAGGGCCATCAGGCCGCCGCCCTGTGCGCCCTGCTGCCCGGCCCGCCAGGCGACCAGCGATCCGTCGCCCGGGTAGCGCCAGAAGTACGTCACCCTGCGCGGGCCCGTCTCGCACAGGACCGGGGTGCCGGGGACGACCGGCGTGGGGATGCGGTCGGCGAGCTGGAAGCGGCCCTGGCCGACACCCACCCAGCGGTCGGCCCCGGCCCGGCCGAGGGCGAGCAGCTCGAGCGGCCCGCCGGCCGACATGAGCGGGGGCACGTCGCCCGCGTACGGCTCCGGTGCCACCTGCTTCCACCCGCCCCAGGCGCCCTCGGCGTTGCGGCTGCGCCGCAGGACGCCGCCGCGGCGCAGGGAGACGAGGACGTGCGTGGAGCCCGAGCGCTGGTTGACGGCGATGCGCGGCGGGCCGGCCAGCCGGTCGTCGGCGGGTCCGCCGCGCAGGCCGGGGGTGCCGAGGCTGTGCCACTCGGTCATGGCGCGGCCCGGCTGGAACTGGGTGGAGACGATGACCTCGGGCCGCTCCGAGCCGTCCTGGGCGGTGCGAAGGGCGACGAAGTGCACGTACCCCTCGCGGCTCTGCGCCATCGAGACGGTGCCCAGCCAGCCCGGGACCCCGAACGCGTCGGGGCCGGTCCAGCCGGCGCGGGGTGCCGCGGCCTCGGTCCAGCGCAGCAGGCCGTCCGGGGTGCACGCGTAGGCCGTCAGGCGTCCGTCGCCGCCCTTGAACAGCCAGTTTCCGGCCACCGACGGCGACCGACGGGAACCTGGTCCGGCGGGGGCCGGATCCTGCGCCGTGCGGTCGGAAGTGGCGCCCCGGCTACCGCTTTTGCCTCGGATCACGCCACTGTCCACCCTTCTGCCGAGTATGTCCTGCTCAAGCGGCAGGGCTCTTCACCGGAAAGAACCAGCCACTCGAAAGTGTGTCTTATGATGCACCCCATCGATAATAGAAGGGCTCTGCCTCCATGACCGACCGGCCCTCGGCCACCACTCCCCCGTCCCGGCGCAGGCCGCGGCGCGGCGGCAGGCGACGTGCCCTGCGAATCGTGCTGCTGACGGTGGCCGTGCTCATCCTCGCGGCCGGTGGCGCGGGCTGGTGGGCCTACAGCCATCTCAACGGCAACATCGACAGCGTCGACCTGGACCAGGCGATCGGCGACAACCGCCCGAAGAAGGTCGTCGCGGGCGCGCAGAACGTCCTCGTACTCGGCTCCGACTCGCGCGCCGGGGCCAACGCGGACCTCGACCACGGCGATGTGAGCGGCGCCCGCTCGGACACCGCCATGCTGGTGCACATACCCGAGGGCCGGTCCAAGGCCACCGCGGTGAGCATCCCGCGCGACACCCTGATCAGCCGGCCCGAATGCAAGGACGCCGACGGCAAGACCGTCAAGGCGGCGAACCGGGTCATGTTCAACTCGGTCTACTCGCTGGCCGGACCGGCCTGTGTGGTCAAGACCGTGGAGCAGATGTCCGGGGTCCGCGTGGACCACTTCGTCGAGGTCGACTTCGCCGGGTTCAAGGGCCTGGTGGACGCGCTCGGCGGGGTCACCGTCACCCTGGACAAGCCGATGAGCGGGGCCAAGGGCGGGCTCAAGCTCGACGCGGGCACGCACCGGCTGAACGGCACCGACTCGCTGAAGTTCGTCCGTACCCGCTACGGCTACGGGGACGGCAGCGACCTCGGGCGCATAGGCCTCCAGCAGCAGTTCATGATGGCGATGCTCTCGGAGATCAAGAAGCAGGACGCGCTCGGCAACCCGGCCCGGCTCTACAAGCTCGCCGACGCCGGCACGAAGTCGCTGACCACCGACTCCGACCTCGCCTCCCTCACCTCCCTGGCCGACTTCGCCCAGAGCATGAAGGGCGTGGACCCGGACACCATGGAGACGATCATGCTTCCGGTCGCCTACGACAAGGTGGACCCGAACCGCGTGGTCGTGGCCGAGCCGCAGGCGACCCAGCTGTGGGAGGCCCTGCGCACCGACCAGAAGATCCCGGCGGAGGCGAAGAAGTCCCCCGCGAAGGGCTGACGCGCCCGCGCACACGGAGGCCGGCCGTACGGGTGACCCGTACGGCCGGCTTCCGTCTTTCCTCCGCGCTAGAACTTCGCGTCGGCGCCGACCTTGCCGAGGCGGCTGTGCGAGCGTCCGTAGGCGAAGTAGACGACGATGCCGATCGCCATCCAGACGCCGAAGCGGATCCAGGTCTCGGCCGGCAGGTTGAGCATCAGCCAGAACGAGGCCGCGATCGACAGGATCGGGATCACCGGCACCCACGGGCAGCGGAACGCCCGGTGCAGGTCGGGGCGGGTCCGGCGCAGGATGATCACGCCGAGGGCGACGAGCACGAAGGCGAACAGGGTGCCGATGTTCACCAGTTCCGCGAGCTTCTCCAGGCTGGTGAACCCCGCGACGACGGCGATGATCCCGCCGAGCAGGAGGGTCGCCCGGTAGGGGGTGCGGTACTTGGGGTGGGTGACGGAGAAGACGCGCGGCAGCAGTCCGTCGCGGCTCATCGCGAAGAACACGCGGGTCTGGCCGAGCAGCAGGATCATGCTCACGGTGATCAGGCCGACGGCCGCCCCGAGGCTGATCGCGCCGGAGAAGAAGGGCTGGTTCACCGATTTGAAGGCTTCGGCCAGTGGTGCGGTCGGTGACATCTCCGAGTACTTCTGCATGCCGGTGACCACCAGCGTCACGGCGACGTAGAGGAAGGTGCAGATCAGCAGCGAGCCGAGGATGCCGCGCGGCATGTCCCGCTGCGGGTTCCTGGTCTCCTCGGCGGCGGTGGCCACGACGTCGAAGCCGATGAAGGCGAAGAAGATGAGGGAGGCCGCGGTGAAGATGCCCATGACGCCGAAGTTGGTGGGCGCGTAGCCGAACAGCAACTGGACCAGTGGCGCGTGCAGGCCGCTGCCGGCCTCCTGCGGCTGGGCCGGCGGGATGAACGGCGAGTAGTTGTCGCCCTTGATGAAGAACAGGCCCGCGACGATGACCAGCAGGACCACGAAGACCTTGATGGCGACGACGACCGCGGTGATCCGCGCCGAGAGCTTCGTCCCGACGACCAGGATCGCCGTCAGCACCAGGATCAGCAGGAAGGCCAGCAGGTCGAAGCTGCCTCCCGCGTCCGGTCCGGACAGCGCGGTGGGCAGGTCCCAGCCCAGGTTGGTGTGCATGAGGTGGCGCACGTAGCCGGACCAGCCGACCGCCACGACGGCGGTGCCGAGCGCGAACTCCAGCACCAGGTCCCAGCCGATGATCCAGGCGGGCAGCTCACCGATCGAGGCGTACGAGAAGGTGTACGCGGATCCGGCCACCGGCACGGTGGACGCGAACTCTGCGTAGCACAGCGCCGCGAGGGCGCAGACGATGCCCGCCGCCACGAAGGCGAGGGAGGTGGCGGGTCCGGCGTTGTTCCGGGCAGCGATGCCCGTGAGGACGAAGATGCCGGTGCCGATGATGACACCCACACCGAAAACCGTCAGGTCCCAGGCGGAGAGCGACTTCCGGAGCGCGTGTTCCGGCTCCTCCGTGTCACGGATGGACTGCTCCACCGTCTTGGTGCGGAAGGGGCTGTTCATATCCCTACTCACCGACGCACCTCCGAAACAGGTGTCGACGCACGCGAACGGGCCGGGAGGCCCACCCCTTCAAGGGTGATCTCCCGGCCCGTGACGTGCAACCGCGCGGCGATCTAGTGGCCGGTACCGCCCTAGTCGACGGCGGCGGCCGGCTCGCTGTCGTAGCGCCCGTCCAGCTTCGCCACCAGGCCCGTGACCTGCCGGGCGATGTCCGGCGCGGTCAGCCCGATCTCGGCCATGATCTCCTTGCGCAGGGCGTGGTCGAGGAAGCGCTGCGGGATGCCGAAGTCGCGCAGCGGCACGTCGACACCCGCGTCGCGCAGCGCCTGCGCGACGGCGGAGCCCACACCGCCGGTGCGGCCGTTGTCCTCGACGGTGACGACCACGCGGTGGCGGTCCGCGAGCGGGGCCAGGGCCTCGTCCACGGGCTTGACCCAGCGGGGGTCGACGACGGTCGTGGAGATGCCCTGCTTGTCGAGCAGGTCGGCGATCTCCAGGCACATCGGGGCGAGCGCGCCGACCGAGACGAGCAGTACGTCCGGCCGGGTGACTTCGGGGGCCGGGGCGCGCAGGACGTCCATGCCGCCGATCCGGCCGACGGCCGGGACGGCCGGGCCGACGACGCCCTTGGAGTAGCGCACGACGGTCGGGGCGTCCTTGACCTCGACGGCCTCGCGCAGCTGGGCGCGCAGCTGCTCGGCGTCGCGCGGGGCGGCCAGCCGCAGGCCGGGGACGACCTGGAGGATGGACATGTCCCACATGCCGTTGTGGGAGGCGCCGTCGTCGCCGGTGACGCCGGCCCGGTCCAGGACGAAGGTGACCCCGCACTTGTGCAGGGCGACGTCCATCAGGACCTGGTCGAAGGCGCGGTTGAGGAAGGTCGCGTAGACCGCGAAGACCGGGTGGACCCCGCCGGTGGCGAGGCCGGCCGCCGAGGTGGCGCCGTGCTGCTCGGCGATGCCCACGTCGTAGATGCGGTCCGGGAAGGCCTCGGCGAACTTGTTGAGGCCGACCGGGTGGAGCATGGCGGCGGTGATGCCGACGATGTCCGCGCGCTCGTGGCCGAGCTTGACCATCTCGTCGGCGAAGACGGAGGTCCAGCTGGCGGCGGCGGTCTTGACCGGCAGTCCGGTGTCCGGGTGGATCACGCCGACCGCGTGGAAGCGGTCCGCCTCGTGCTCGAGGGCCGGGGTGTAGCCGCGGCCCTTCTGGGTGAGGCAGTGCACGATGACCGGGCCGCTGAAGCGCTTGGCGCGCTGCAGGGCGGACTCCAGGGCCTCGATGTCGTGGCCGTCGATGGGCCCGATGTACTTCAGGCCGAGGTCCTCGAACATGCCCTGCGGGGCGATGAAGTCCTTGAGGCCCTTCTTGGCGCCGTGCAGGGTCTCGAAGAGCGGCTTCCCGACGACCGGGGTGCGCTCCAGGAGTTCCTTGCCGCGGGCCAGGAAGCGCTCGTAGCCGTCCGTGGTGCGCAGGGTGGCCAGGTGGTTGGCGAGGCCGCCGATGGTGGGGCCGTACGAGCGCTCGTTGTCGTTGACGACGATGACCAGCGGGCGGTCCTTGGCGGCGGCGATGTTGTTCAGCGCCTCCCAGGCCATGCCTCCGGTCAGCGCGCCGTCGCCGATGACGGCGGCGACGTGGTGGTCCTCCCGGCCCAGCACCTCGTTGGCCTTGGCGAGGCCGTCGGCCCAGCCCAGCACGGTGGAGGCGTGGGAGTTCTCGATCACGTCGTGGTCGGACTCGGCGCGCGAGGGGTAGCCGGACAGGCCGCCCTTGGTGCGCAGGCCGGCGAAGTCCTGGCGGCCCGTGAGCAGCTTGTGGACGTAGGCCTGGTGGCCGGTGTCGAAGAGGACCTTGTCCTTGGGCGAGTCGAAGACCCGGTGCAGAGCGATCGTCAGTTCGACCACCCCGAGGTTGGGGCCGAGGTGCCCGCCGGTCTTGGAGACGGCGTCGACGAGGAAGGACCTGATCTCGGCGGCGAGCTGGTCGAGCTCCTCCTGGCTGAGCCGGTCCAGATCGCGCGGTCCCTTGATGCGGGTCAGCAGCACCCGTGCCTCCTTGCAGTTGCTTGCTGGTCTGTCGAGTCTAATGTTCCGTCGGCGACGTCGGTCATCGGGCTGCCGCACACGGGTCACAGCTTTGTCATGGCTGTAGACATCCCTGTGCAGATCACCCCGATGTCACACCTCACATTCGGGCGTATACCCACACAGGCGTACGCACAGATGTACGTACGGACGTACGCACGGATGCCCGGTGCCACACGGGGTGGCACCGGGCACTGTGACCGGTCTTACCGCAACGGACGCGGTGTCAGGCGCGTCCGGCCGTCTTCTGGGTCTTGCGGGTGACCGAGTCGATCACCACGGTGGCCAGCAGCACCGCACCGGTGATCATGTACTGGATCGGCGTGGCGATGCCCTGGAGAGCCAGACCGTACTGGATCGAGGTGATGACCATGACGCCGAGGAGGGCGTTCCAGGTCCGGCCCCGGCCGCCGAAGAGGCTGGTGCCGCCGATCACGGCCGCCGCGATCACGTTCATCAGCAGGTCGCCGCCGCCGGCGCTCTGGTTGGCCGCCGCGATCTTGGAGGCCCAGAAGAGGCCGCCGATGGCCGCGAAGGTGCCCGAGATCGTGAACACCGCGATACGGATCCCGACGACGCTGATGCCCGCACGGCGGGAGGCCTCGACGCTGCCGCCGAGGGCGAAGACGTTCCGGCCGAACGTGGTGCGGCGCAGCAGGAAGTCCGTGCCGGCCAGCACCACCACGAAGAGCACGACCGCCAGCGGCAGGCCCTTGTACTGGTTGAACACCGCGGCGGGACCGAAGGTGAAGACCGCCAGCAGGCCCGTGCGCAGGGCGATCTCGCTCATCGGACGGGACGGGACGCCCGCGGCCGCGCGGCGGCGGTTGTCGAAGAAGCTCGCCAGGAAGTACCCGATCACCGCGACCGCGGCGAGGCCGTAGCCGGCCGCCACGTCCGTGAAGAAGTACGTGGTGAGCTGGCCCACGACACCGTCGGAGTCGATGTTGATCGTGCCGTTGCTGCCGAGGATCTGCAGCATGGCGCCGGACCAGAAGAGCAGGCCCGACAGCGTGACCGCGAAGGCCGGCGCGCCGATCTTCGCGAAGAAGAAGCCGTGGATTGCGCCGATCAGGGCACCGCCGGCGACGGCGGCCAGGATCGCCACCCACTCGTTGACCCCGTGGGTGACGGCCAGGACGGCGAAGAGGGCACCCGCGACACCGCTCACCGAGCCGACGGAGAGGTCGATCTCGCCGAGCAGCAGCACGAAGATGATGCCGACGGCCATCATGCCGGTGGCGACCATCGTGATCGCGATGTTGGTGAGGTTCTCCGGGGACAGGAAGTTCGCGTTCAGCCCCTGGAAGATGCCGCAGATGATGATCAGGCCGATGACGACCGGGAGGGAGCCCAGGTCGCCGGCCTTCATCTTGCGACCGAACTCGCTCAGGTAGCCGGCCAGCCCCTGCTCGCGCACGAGCAGGCGCGGGTCCACCGCGGGGATGGCGTCCGCCGGGGCGGCGGGGTTGGCGAGCTGGGCCACCTCTTCCGCATGGGTGTGGTGTTCGGTGCTCACTTGCGGGCCTCCCCGGTACGGGCCGCCCGGCGGGTCACGGCGTTGTCCGTGGCTCCGGTGATGGCGGAGATGATCTCTTCCTGCGACGTGTCCTTGACGTTGAAGACGCCGTTGTTGCGGCCCAGCCGCAGGACCGCCACCTTGTCGGCGACGGCCTTCACATCGGCCATGTTGTGGCTGATGAGGATGACGGCGTGGCCGCGCTCGCGCAGCCGCTCCACCAGGTCGAGGACCTGTGCGGTCTGCTCGACGCCGAGGGCGGCGGTGGGCTCGTCGAGGATGACGAGCTGGGGCTCGCCGAGCATCGAACGGGCGATCGCCACGGTCTGGCGCTGACCGCCGGAGAGCGAGGCGATGGGGATGCGGACACTGGGGATCCGGATGGACAGGGTGGTCAGGAGCTCGCGGGCGCGGCGCTCCATCTCCACCTCGTCCAGGACTCCGCGGCGCTTGAGCTCGCGGCCCAGGAAGAGGTTGCCGACGACGTCGATGTTGTCGCACAGCGCGAGGTCCTGGTAGACCGTCGCGATGCCCAGGTTCTGGGCGTCGTGGGGCTTGCTGATCGAGACCGGCTTGCCTTCCCACTCGATGACTCCGTCATCGATGGGGTGGACGCCGGCGATCGTCTTGACGAGCGTGGACTTGCCGGCGCCGTTGTCGCCGACCAGGGCGACCACCTCGCCGGAGTGGATCTCGAGTTCTACGTCGGTGAGCGCCTGGACGGCACCGAATCGCTTCGAGACCCCTCGCAACGCCAGCACGGGCGCAGCGGACACATGAACCATCTCCTTCGCCGCCTGACCGGCGGGGATGTCGTGCAGAAAGTGCAGGAGCGGGGTGGGATAAGGAATCGTTTCTGCCCGGCGCCCCACGCGTGGCGGGGGAAGAAGGGCGGGGCGCCGGGCAGGCGCGGGGGTCCTGGTGGACCGGAGGCCGCGGGGGCGGGCCTCCGGCCGGCAGGACGCTGGGGCCTCGGCAGGCCCGGGGGGACCTGCGTGCGGCCGGGACGGCCCGTTCCGGGGCCGGGATGGCCTACAGGGGCCCGTGCCGGGCCCCGTCGGCCTACTTCAGGCCGAGGGTGGTGCAGGCGGCCGCGTACTTGTCGGTGCAGATCTCGTCGGCCGTGTAGACACCGTCCTTGATGACAGTGTCCTTGATGTTGTTCTTGGTCAGCGAGACGACGGGGACCAGGACCGAGGGGATGCCCTTGTCGGTCGGGCTGTCGACCTTGGAGGTGGTGACACCGTCCAGCTTCTCGCCCTTGGCGAGCGCGACGGCCATCTTCGCGGCGGCCTCGGCCTCGGGGGCGTACGGCTTGTAGACGCTCATGAACTGCTCGCCCGCAACGATCCGCTGCACACCGGCGAGTTCCGCGTCCTGGCCGGTGACCGGGGGCAGCGGGTCCATGCCGGCCGCCTTGAGGGCGGTGATGATGCCGCCTGCCATGCCGTCGTTGGCGGAGTAGACGCCGACGATCTTGTCCTTGCCGATCGCGGAGATCGCACCCGCCATGTTCGTGTTGGCGTTCTCCGGCTTCCACTCCTTGGTGTCGTACTCCTTGCCGATGGTCACCTTGCCATCGAGGACGGAGTGCGCACCCTTCTTGAAGAGGGCGGCGTTCGGGTCGGTGACCGACCCGTTCATCATGACGATCTCACCGCTCTTGGCCTTGTCGCCCAGGGCCTCGAGCAGGGCCTTGCCCTGGACCTTGCCGACCTCTTCGTTGTCGAAGGAGGTGTAGGCGTCGATCGGGCCCTCGGCGAGGCGGTCGTAGGCCACGACCGGGATGCCCTTCTCCTTGGCCTTCTTCACCGAGCCGGCGATGGCCTTGGAGTCCACGGCGTCGATGACCAGGACGTTCACCTTGTTGGTGATCATCGTGTCGACCTGCGAGTTCTGCGTGGTCGCGTCCTGCTTGGCGTTGGCGTAGACCACCTCGGCCTTGCCGCCGGTGAGTTCGGCGACCTTCTTCTCGAAGAGCGGCTTGTCGAACTTCTCGTAGCGCGCGGTCTGGTTCTCCGGCAGGAGCAGACCGATCTTGATCGCGCCACCCGCGGCGGCGGAGCCGGACTCCTTCGGCTTCTCACCGGCCTCCTTGGCGCTGCCACAGGCGGCAAGGGAAGCGGCCATCGCGGTGGCGGCGACGGCTACGGCGGCTCTACGCATGCGCGTGTTCATTTCTTGAACCTCCCTGACGAGGCCGCAACATTGCGGCCGAGGTGGACGTGAGTCAACCTCGGCCGCAGTTTGCCGTCAAGGAGTGAATCCTTAACGAGATGACAACGGTGCCATCCGTTATCTAACTGAAGGCAAGAGCTTGAGGCTCGGAGAATCGGCCAGAAGGGTCGAATCGCCCATCTCGCTCAGCACCAGGGCCAGTGCGCCCAGTACTTCTGCGCGGCCGCCCAACGACCCGGTGAGCACGGACAGTTGCCGTGCCGCGCTGGGGATCGCGTACCGCCCCACCGACTCACGTATGGGGGCCAGGATCAGTTCACCGGCCTCCGCCAGGGAGCCGCCGAGCACCACGCGGCTCGGGTTCAGGACGTTGCACAGGTTCGCGACACCACTACCCACATGGCGGCCCACGTCGGCGATGACCCGGCGGCAGCCCGGATCGCCCTCCCGGGCCAGTTCGACCACCCGCTCCATGGTGAGCTCGGGCCCGTGCGTGCTCTGCAGCAGCGGCAGCACGTAGCGGGCCGCGGCGAAGGTCTCCAGGCAGCCGCGGTTGCCGCAGCGGCAGACCGGGCCCGACTCGTCGAGGGTGATGTGCCCGATCTCGCCGGCGGTGCCGCCGGGCCCCCGGTAGATCTGCCCGTTGATCACCAGGCCGGCGCCGACACCGCTCGCGACCTTGATGTACGCGAGGTCCTTGACCCCGCGGCCGCTGCCCCACACCAGCTCCCCGAGCGCCCCGAGGTTGGCGTCGTTGTCCACGTACACGGGCACGCCGAGGCGCTGCGAGAGCTCCTGGCGCGGGTTGATCCCGGCCCAGCCCGGCAGGATCGCGGTGGAGCCGAGGGTCCCGGACTCCACGTCGATGGGGCCCGGCACGCCGAGCCCCACTCCGATGACCTTGTCCAGGCCTACCCCGATGCCCGCGATCAGCTCTCCGACCAGGGCTTCCGCCCGGTCGAAGCCGTCCGCCCAGGAGGCGTCCACGTCCAGCGGCGCGGACTCCTCGGCCAGGACCTGGTGGGCGAGGTTGCCGACCGCCACCCGCAGGTGGGTGTGGCCGAAGTCCACGCCGATCACGATGCCGGCGTCGCCGCTGAGCGAGACGCTGCGCGCCCGCCGGCCGCCGGCCGAGGTGTCCGTGACCTCGACGGTCCCACCGTCCTTGAGCTCGCGGACGATGTTGGAGACCGTGGCCGCCGACAGTCCGGTGGACCGGGCGATCTCGGCCTGGGTCAGCGAACCCGCGAGCCGCACGGCCCGCACGACCCGTTCGAGATTCGCGCGGTGCAGCGAAGACTGCGATCCGGGAGTCTGCACGACTCATCCACTCCTGCCCATAAGCGACGGCCGACCGTCGCCCCCCGAGCCGGCGATCGCGGCTTGGTGCTCCGAGACCCCGGCGTCTCTCCAACTTGTGAACCTTAAGTCGAGCCTTTGGCCCTCCAGACGTCAAGAGGCTGACACAGAACGAATCGGCCACTACCGGTCATAAGTATGAGAGACATCCCTCTAGATCGTGTTACGGTCGCTGAGGCGCCGGTCCTCTGCGGCCTTTCCGGCCGGATCGGGCGCCCTGTAAATGACGGCGCTGCGCAAGGAGGTGTTCGGGATGAGTCCCGATCGAAGTCCTTGCAGCGCTCTCGTCGGCTGACCTTGATCAGCTGAACCTTCCCTGAGTGCGCACGGTGCGGCACACCGCCGCGATCCCCGTGCGTTTCTGCATTTCTTCCTTCCCCCGCCCTTCCTTCCGCATGCCCCGGCCCTTGTGCCGGGCGTGCGTCATCCATGCCCATCGGCGTGCCCGCCGGCGCTTCGCGCCGCCCTGCGCCGACCCGTGATCACTCCACGTGACCGTGCGGCTCCGTGCTGCCCGGACGCAGTGGAGGGAGGTATTCGTCATGACCATGCTCACCCCCCGTACCCCGACCAAGCTCGCACCGCCGGGCAGGGGCCGCCGCGAGCGCAAGGCCGCCGAGCTGGAGTCCCGTACCCGGCTCGCCGGCGAGCAGCTCGCCGGATTCAGCGCCCGGCCCGGCGCCCGGGTCCTGCAGGACCTCTCCACCACCCCGGGCGGCCTCACGCACGCCGAGGCGGCGCTGCGCCTGGAGCGGCACGGCGCCAACGTCGTCGCCCACGAGCGCGCCCCGCGCTGGTGGGTCCAGCTGGCGAAGGCGTTCCGGAACCCCTTCATCGCCGTCCTGGTCTTCCTGGCCGCCGTCATGTGGTGGCAGGACCCGGCCGATCCCGGCGTCGTCATCCTCTCCGTGATGGTGGGGATCAGCGGGCTGCTGCGCTTCTGGCAGGAGTTCCGCTCCGGCCGCGCCGCCGACGCACTGAAGAAGCTCGTCACCACCACCTGCGCCGTGCAGCGCCGGGCCGGCGGCGGCGCGGGGCCGATCACCCTCGAGGTGCCCATGGACCAGGTGGTCCCGGGCGATGTGGTGAAGCTGGCCGCGGGTGACCTGATCCCGGCCGACCTGCGGCTGATCACCTCCAAGGACCTGATGGTCGGCCAGGCCGCGCTGTCCGGCGAGTCCCTGCCGGTGGCCAAGGCCGACACTCCCCCTCGCTCCGCCGCGGGCAACCCCGTCACCGAGGACCTCGGCCAGTTCGAGACCACCGACCCGGTCGAGGCAGGCAACCTGGTCCTCATGGGGACTTCGGTCACCTCCGGCACCGCCACCGGCGTGGTCGTCGCCACCGGCGCCGACACCTACTTCGGCTCGATGGCCGGCTCGCTGGTCGGCGAGCGGCCGCAGACCAACTTCGACAACGGCGTGCGCAAGGTCAGCTTCCTGCTGATCCGCTTCATGCTGGTCATGGTCCCGGTCGTGTTCGCGATCAACGGCCTCACCAAGGGCGACTGGGACGAGGCCTTCCTCTTCGGCATCGCCGTCGCGGTCGGCCTGACCCCCGAGATGCTGCCGATGGTCGTCTCCGCCAACCTGGCGCGCGGCGCGGTCGCCATGTCCAGGCGCAAGGTCGTCGTCAAGCGCCTCAACGCGATCCAGAACCTGGGCGCGATGGACGTGCTCTGCACGGACAAGACCGGCACCCTCACCGAGGACCGGATCGTCCTGGACCGCTACCTGGACGTGCACGGCAACGAGGACGACGAGGTCCTGGAGTACGGCTACCTCAACTCCCACTTCCAGACCGGCCTGAAGAACCTGATGGACCAGGCGGTCATCGACCGGGTCGACGAGGCCGAGGAGGTTGTCGTCGACGCACGGTTCTCGATGGTCGACGAGATCCCCTTCGACTTCGCCCGCCGGCGGATGTCCGTGGTACTGGGCCGCAACGGCACCGTGGGCGACCTCGGCCGCTCCGAGCACGTCATGATCACCAAGGGTGCGGTGGAGGAGGTCCTGGACCTCTGCACCCACATGACGGACCGCGGCCGGAGGGTCGAGCTCACCGACGAGCTGCGCCGGCGCGTCACCCGCATCGCCGAGGGCAACAACCGCCAGGGCCTGCGCGTCCTCGCCGTCGCCACCCGCACGATGAGCACCCCGCGCGACTCCTACGGCGTCGCGGACGAGGACGGGCTGACCCTGGTCGGCTTCCTCGCCTTCCTCGACCCGCCGAAGGCCGACGCCGCCCGGGCCCTGCAGGGCCTCGCCGACAAGGGCATCGCGGTGAAGGTCGTCACCGGCGACAACGACCTCGTCGCCGCCCGGGTCTGCGCGGACGTCGGCATCGACGTCGGGCACGTGGTGCTCGGCGCCGAGATCGACGCCCTCGACGAGGCGGCACTGCGCGCGCTTGCCGCCCGTACGACGGTCTTCGCCAAGGTCAACCCGGTTCAGAAGGCCCGGATCGTACGGGCCCTGCAGGCGGACGGCCACACCGTCGGCTTCCTCGGGGACGGCATCAACGACGCCGCGGCGCTGCGCGACGCGGATGTCGGCATCTCCGTCGACACCGCGGTCGACATCGCGAAGGAGTCGGCGGACGTCATCCTGCTCGAGAAGGACCTGACGGTCCTGGAGCAGGGCGTGATCCAGGGCCGGACCACCTTCGGCAACACGATCAAGTACATCAAGATGACGGCGTCGTCGAACTTCGGGAACGTCTTCTCGGTCCTGGTGGCGAGCGCGTTCATCCCCTTCCAGCCGATGCTCGCGATCATGCTGCTGGTGCAGAACCTGGTCTACGACATCGCGCAGCTGGCGACGCCGTGGGACCGGATGGACGAGGAGTACCTGCGCAGGCCCCGCAACTGGGACGCCAAGGGCATCGGCCGGTTCATGGTCTGCATCGGCCCGATCAGCTCGATCTTCGACATCGCGATGTTCGTGATCATGTGGAACGTGTTCGGGGCGGACAGTGAGGCCGACCAGGCGCTGTTCCAGTCCGGCTGGTTCATCGAGGGGCTGCTCTCACAGACCCTGATCGTCCACATGATCCGTACCCGGAAGATCCCGTTCATCCAGTCCCGGGCCTCCTGGCCGGTGATGGTGATGACCGTCCTCGCGGTGCTGACCGGGCTGTACCTGCCCTTCTCGCCGCTGGCCGGCTCGCTGGGCTTCGTGCCCCTGCCGGCGGGCTACTTCCCGTGGCTGATCGGCGTGCTGCTGGCGTACTGCACGCTCACCCAGCTCCTGAAGACCCTGTACATCCGCACGTTCGGCACCTGGCTGTAGGAGCCCGGTAACGGGAAGAGGAGGGGAGAGGCCATGCTGCTCACCGAATGGGAAATGGCCGGGCACCTCGCCGCCGCCCTCGGCTTCGGGGCGGCGATCGGACTGGAACGCCAGTGGCGGGCCCGGATGGCCGGACTGCGGACGAACGCCCTGGTGGCGGGCGGTGCCGCGCTCTTCGTGCTGCTCTCGCAGTACGGGTTCATCGGCGCCGTCTCGGAGGTCCAGTACGACGGCTCCCGGGTCGCGGCCCAGATCGTCTCGGGGATCGGCTTCCTCGGCGCCGGGGTGATCATGCGCGACGGGCTGAGCGTTCGGGGCCTGAACACGGCCGCCACCCTGTGGTGTTCGGCGGCCGTGGGCTGCCTGGCCGGAGTCGGCATGTTCGTGCTGGCCGCCTGCGGCACGGCGGGCGTGGTGGGGGTCAACCTCCTGCTGCGCCCGCTGGGCCGACGCATGGACCGCGAGCCCGGGCGGACGGCCGGCGCCGATTGCGCCGAACGGACGGCCGGGGGCGATCGGCGTCGCCCCCGGCCGTCGCCGCCCCGCTACTTGAGGGTGGCGGAGGTCAGGCCGGCCTGGATCTGGCGCTGGAAGGACAGGTAGACCACCAGCATCGGGATCATCGCGATGGTCACGCCGGCGAACAGCACCGGCAGGTCCGTCTCGTACCCCATCTGGTACTGCAGCTGGATCAGGCCCTGGGTGAGCATGTAGCGCTCGGGGTCCGATCCGGTCTGCGGCTGCATCAGCACGGAGGGCAGGATGTACTGGTTCCACTGGCCCAGGACATTGAATATCCCGACGCTGATCAGGCCGGGCTTGGCCATCGGCAGCATCACCTGGAAGAAGATCCGGGTGTCGGAGGCCCCGTCGATCACCGCCGCCTCGTGCACGGCCGTCGGCAGCGTGCGGAAGAACGAGTGCATGAAGAAGACGGTGAAGGGCATCGAGTAGGCCACGTACACCAGGATCAGACCCTGGTACGTGTTGAGCATGTCCAGGCGCTTGACCATGAAGAACAGCGGGACGAGCGCCAGGAAGACGGGGAACATCGCCCCGCTGACGAAGAAGTAGTAGAAGAGCCGGTTCCCCGGGAAGGGGTAGCGGGCCAGGACGTACGCCGCCATCGAGCCGAGCAGCATGGTCAGCGGGACCGAGAACACCATCACGATCAGCGTGTGGGCGAAGTAGTCGCCGATGCCCTTGTCCCAGGCCCTGGAGAAGGCGTCGAAGTGCCAGTTGGAGGGCCAGCTGAGGGCCGATCCGCCGATCTGGGAGTCGGTCTTGAACGAGCCGAGCGCCAGCCAGATCAGGGGCAGGACGATCAGTATCGCCCAGACGGCGAGGAACCCGTGCGAGAAGACGTTCAGCACCGTGCCGTCGGAGCCGGTGTTCCCGCCCCCCTTGGAGCGGCCGCTGCCGCCGGACCGCTCGGCCGAGGCCTCGCCCGGCGCCTTGATCACTGTGGACTGTGCAGTCATCGGGGAGCTCCTCTCAGAACTCGATGCGTTCGCGGCGGGTGGCGCGCAGCGTGACGACGGAGAGGATCATGGTCAGGACGAGCATGACCACGCCCATGGCGCAGGCGTAGCCGCTCTTGCCGAAGTACAGGAAGTTGCGCATCAGCACCGTGGCCATGACCTCGCTGTGGTGGTCGGGCCCGCCGCCGAACTGGCCGGAAGTCATGGTCGACACCAGCACGAACATGTCCATGGCGGCGATGCCCAGGTAGACCGCGGAGGTCTGCACGGAGTCCCACAGCAGGGGCAGGGTGACCTTGAGGAAGGTCTGGGCGCGCCCCGCGCCGTCGAGCAGGGCTGCCTCGTAGATGTCCTTGGGTACGGACTGCATGGCGGCCGAGAAGAGGACCAGGTAGAAGCCGACTCCGTGCCAGACCACCACCAGCAGCAGGCACCACAGGACGAGGTCCGGCTGGTTGAGCCATTCGACGGGGTGGGCCGGGTCGACCAGGCCCAGCTTGGTGAGGAATCCGTTGAGCAGGCCGCCCTCGTCGCTTCGGTACACCGCGCCGAACAGCACGGCGAGGATGGCCAGCGACAGGACCTGCGGGAAGAAGTAGACGATCTTGTAGACGGAGGAGCCGCGGACGCCCCGCACCCCGCCCGCCCCGCTGCGCCCGCCCGCGTTCACCATGAAGGCGAAGAAGAGGGCCAGCAGGATGGTGACGGTCGGGACGAACACCAGGAGCAGCAGGTTGTGCCACAGGGCGCCGCGGAAGACCTCGTCCTTCATCAGCGCGGCGTAGTTGTCCAGGCCGACGAAGTCGAACGTGGGCGACTGTCCGGACCAGTTGGTGAAGGAGTAGCCGAACGTCTGAATGTACGGCCAGATGACGAAAGTCAGGTACAGCGCGAGCGGCAGGATGAGGAAGCCGGCGATGAAGCCGATCCTTCCCTTGCCCTGGGCTACTTGGCTCATGGTGTCCGTCCCTTGGACGATGTCAGCTGCGGTGGTTGTTCTTGGCGTTCGGGTCCTTGGCAGCCTTGTCTACCGCAGCCTGGGCCCGCTTGATCCATTCCTTTGGCTGGATCCGCTTGGCCATCAGCTCATTGGACGCGTTCTGGATCTCGGTGTCCATTTCGCTGTACCAGTCGGGGTACAGGTAGTTGAAGGTGTTCGTCCCGGCCGTCTTGACGGCCGCGACCGCCGATGCCGTGCCGGGGCGCAGCTTGACGTTCGGGTCGACGCCGTCCTTGACGACGGTGAGGGAGTTGGCCTGCTGGGCGAAGAGGGTCGACCATTCGCGGGACAGCATCGAGCGGAGGAACTCCAGGCCGCCGGCCTTGTTGGCGGCCTTCTCCGGGACGACGAACGGCTCGCCCGCGCCGGCCCGGATGGCCTCGAAGGGCAGCTTGCTGTCGGCCAGCGTCGGCACCGGCAGGAACTTCATGTCGAAGTCTTCCGGGGTCTGCTTGAGCTGCTCGTTCTCCAGCCAGGAGCCGGAGGGGATGAAGGCGGCCTTGTACTGGTTCCAGGCGGTCTGGGACTCCGTGTGGGTGAGGCCGTTGGTGCCGGCCATCAGCAGGTCCTTCTCGACGATCTCGTAGACCGCCTCGACGGCGGCGAGGGCGGCGGGGTTGCCCTCGAAGGCGTTGGGCTCGAGGTTGTCGATCGCCTTCATGGCCTCCAGACCGCCCTTCTTGGCGATCAGGTCCATGATGACGACGTTGATGTAGTACGGGTACTTGCCCTGGTGGGCGAGCCCGCCGATGCCGGCGGCCTTGGCCTTGGTGCAGATGTCGAGGAACGCGTCCCAGGTCTTCGGCTCGGCCCAGCCCTTCTCCTTGAAGAGCTTGCCCGAGTACCAGAAGCCGAACACCGTGTAGACGTAGTAGAGGGCGACGAACTTGCCGCCCTGGGTGCCCTGTTCGACGGTGCCGGGGATGAGCATGTCCCGGACCTTCTTGCTCGGGTCGTCGAGCGAGGGCGCCTCGAGCACCGGGGTGAGCTCGGCGAGCTGGCCGCCCTTGGCGAGGACGTCGATCTTGATCTGCTGCGCGCCGGAGTCGTCGATGACGTCCGGCGGGTTGCCGCCGTTGAAGCGGGGCTGGAGCTTGGCCGCGATCTCCTGGGTGCCCAGGTGGGAGCTGGTGGTGCCCCACTTCTTGTCGAAGGCGGCCTCCCAGGCCTTCGCGTAGTCGTCGCCGAACCCGCCCTTGAAGACGACGACGTCCAGCTTGCCCCCCTTGGCCACACCGAAGGGGTTCTCCTTGGTCACCGCACCCTTGTCCGGCCCCTTCGTGGACGTGTCCTCACCCCCGGAGGCGCAGGCGGACAGGAAGCTCATCGTGGGCACCGAAATCAGTCCCAGTGCCACGGAGCGCTTGATCAGGTCACGGCGGCCGATGCCCTCACCAGTGGATCCCATGCTCATGTCCTCGCCTTCGTCAGAAGTGTGAAGGAGGCCGGAAATCGCGACGGTCACCGCGCATACGGACATCACCGCAGGTCCCCGCCATCCCCCGGTCCGGCGCCGCTCGTGACGCGGTGATCCGGACGGGCACAGGTATAGTCCACTTCCGCTCGTGTGAGCAAGATCATGCACACGGTTGTCCGTCAGCTTTTCCGAGTTGAGACCTCCCCGAAACCTGGCCCGGGCCTGGAAAAGCGGAAGGGCCGTACCCCCTTAACGGGGATACGGCCCTTTGGTGCCGCTGGGGTGATCAGCCGCGGATGAGGTTGCGGAGCACGTACTGCATGATGCCGCCGTTGCGGTAGTAGTCCGCCTCGCCCGGGGTGTCGATGCGGACGACCGCGTCGAACTCCACACCGGTGTCGGTGGTGACCTTGACCGTGCGCGGGGTGGTGCCGTTGTTCAGCTCCTCCACACCGGTGAAGGAGAAGGTCTCCTCGCCGGTGAGGCCCAGCGCGGCCGCCGAGGCGCCCTCCGGGAACTGCAGGGGCAGCACGCCCATGCCGATCAGGTTCGAGCGGTGGATGCGCTCGTAGGACTCGGCGATGACGGCCTTGACGCCGAGCAGCGCGGTGCCCTTGGCCGCCCAGTCACGGGACGAGCCCGAGCCGTACTCCTTGCCCGCCAGGATGACCAGCGGGATGCCGGCGGCCTGGTAGTTCTGCGAGGCGTCGTAGATGAACGCGACCGGCGCGCCCTCGACCGTGAAGTCGCGGGTGAAGCCGCCCTCGGTGCCCGGCGCGATCTGGTTGCGCAGGCGGATGTTGGCGAACGTACCGCGGATCATGACCTCGTGGTTGCCGCGGCGGGAACCGTACGAGTTGAAGTCGCGGCGCTCGACGCCGTGCTCGGTGAGGTACTTGCCGGCCGGGGTGTCGGCCTTGATCGCACCCGCCGGGGAGATGTGGTCGGTGGTGACCGAGTCGCCCAGCTTCGCCAGCACGCGCGCGCCGGCGATGTCGGAGACCGGGGTGGTCTCCATCGTCATGCCCTCGAAGTAAGGGGGCTTGCGGACGTAGGTGGACTGCGGGTCCCACTCGAAGGTGTTGCCGGTCGGGATCGACAGCGCCTGCCACTGGGCGTCGCCCGCGAAGACGTCCTGGTAGGACTTGCTGAACATGTCCTCGCCGATGGCGTTCGCCACGACGTCGTTGACCTCGGCCTCGGACGGCCAGATGTCCTGGAGGAAGACCGGCTTGCCCTCGGTGTCGATGCCGATGGCGTCCTTGGTGATGTCCACCTTCATGGAGCCCGCGATGGCGTACGCGACGACCAGCGGCGGTGAGGCCAGGTAGTTCATCTTGACGTCGGGGTTGATCCGGCCCTCGAAGTTGCGGTTGCCGGAGAGCACCGAGGTGACCGCGAGGTCGTGCTCGTTGATCGCCTTCGAGATCTCCTCGTCCAGCGGACCGGAGTTGCCGATGCAGGTGGTGCAGCCGTACCCGACGAGGTTGAAGCCCATCTTGTCCAGGTACGGGGTCAGGCCGGCCTTGTCGAAGTAGTCGGTGACGACCTTCGAGCCCGGGGCCAGGGTGGTCTTGACCCACGGCTTGCGGGACAGGCCCTTCTCGACCGCCTTCTTGGCCACGAGCGCCGCGGCGACCATGACGTAGGGGTTCGAGGTGTTGGTGCAGGAGGTGATCGCGGCGACGGTGACGGCGCCGTGGTCGATCTCGAAGGAGGTGCCGTCGGCCAGGGTGACCAGCGTCGGGCGGGTCGGCACGCCGTTGTGCTCGGCCGGGGCGTCGGACGCCGGGAAGGACTCCTTGCCGGCCTCCTCGTCCTCGCTGACGTAGTTGCGCACGTCCTGCGCGAACTGCTCGGCGGCGTTGGCCAGGACGATGCGGTCCTGCGGGCGCTTCGGGCCGGCGATGGAGGGGACGACCGTGGAGAGGTCGAGCTCGAGCTTCTCGGAGAAGTCCGGCTCGGCGGCCGGGTCCAGCCACAGGCCCTGCTCCTTGGCGTACGCCTCGACGAGCGCGACCTGCTGGGCGTCGCGGCCGGTCAGGCGCAGGTACTTCAGGGTCTCGTCGTCGATCGGGAAGATCGCGGCGGTGGAGCCGAACTCCGGCGACATGTTGCCGATGGTGGCGCGGTTCGCCAGCGAGGTGGCGGCGACGCCCTCACCGTAGAACTCGACGAACTTGCCGACGACACCGTGCTTGCGCAGCATCTCGGTGATGGTCAGCACGAGGTCGGTGGCGGTGGTGCCGGTCGGCAGCTCGCCGGTCAGCTTGAAGCCCACGACGCGCGGGATCAGCATGGAGACCGGCTGGCCGAGCATCGCGGCCTCGGCCTCGATGCCGCCGACGCCCCAGCCCAGCACGCCCAGGCCGTTGACCATGGTGGTGTGCGAGTCGGTGCCGACGAGGGTGTCGGGGTACGCCTGGCCGTTACGGACCATGACCGTGCGGGCCAGGTGCTCGATGTTGACCTGGTGGACGATGCCGGTGCCCGGCGGGACGACCTTGAAGTCGTCGAAGGCGGTCTGGCCCCAGCGCAGGAACTGGTAGCGCTCCTTGTTGCGGCCGTACTCCAGCTCGACGTTCTGCGCGAAGGCGTCCTTCGTGCCGAACTTGTCGGCGATGACCGAGTGGTCGATGACCATCTCGGCGGGCGAGAGCGGGTTGATCTTCGCCGGGTCGCCGCCGAGGGCCTTCACGGCCTCGCGCATGGTGGCGAGGTCCACGACGCAGGGGACGCCGGTGAAGTCCTGCATGATCACGCGGGCCGGCGTGAACTGGATCTCCTCGCTGGGCTGGGCCTGCGAGTCCCAGTTGCCGAGCGACCGGATGTGGTCGGCGGTGATGTTCGCGCCGTCCTCGGTGCGGAGCAGGTTCTCCAGCAGCACCTTCAGGCTGTAGGGAAGGCGGGCAGAGCCCTCAACCTTGTCCAGCCGGAAGATCTCGTACGACTCGTCGCCCACCTGCAGCGTGCTGCGGGCGTCGAAGCTGTTCGCCGACACGACAGTCTCCTTCATGCATGAAATTCGCGCGTTTTACCGCAATCCTGCCGCCACGCCCTGTGGCCAATCCGCTAAGGTAAGGCTAAGTTAGGCAATCCTTACCAGCAGGGGCGGCTGCGGTACGCCTTCGGCAGATATCTCGATGTCGAGATAACTCTAGTGCATTGCCGCGCCCTGGTCATGCACGGCATGGGCCAGATCACAGCGAAGGCGTGCCCGGAGCCGTGCGGGAGGACGTACGCACGGTCAGCGCGGCCGGGACCGTCAGCCGGCCGGGCGGCGGGCCCTGCGGGGACTCCAGCAGTGCGACCAGTGCGGCGACGGCGCTCTCGCCGATCACCTCCGGGCGCAGGGTCACGGTGCTCACGGGCGGGTCGCCCGCCGCGTACGAGGGGTCCTCGCTCGCGCAGACGAGCAGCAGGTCCCCCGGTATCCGCAGCCCGTGCCGGGCGGCGGCGGCCAGCACCTGGCGGCCGCCGGGGTCGTACACGCAGTACACGGCGTCGGGGCGGGAGCCGCCGGGCGCGGCGAACGCGGCGTCGAAGGCGTGCCCCTGGGTGTCCCCGGGATCGAAGGGGACCACCAGCGGGGTCGCCCCGCGCGCGGCGCACCAGCGGGTGTAGGCGGAGGTGACGGCCTGCGTGTAGTACTCCCGGCCGTACGCGGAGTGCAGCGCTGTCCGCCGGGCCCCGGAGGCGGCGAGGTGGTCGAGGACCTCGTGCGTGGTGGCCTCGTGGTCGTTGTCCACCCACACGTCCCCGGGCCGCGGGTCGGGGGGACGGCCGTCGAAGACCA
The DNA here is from genome assembly GCF_042890265.1 of Streptomyces sp. NPDC002209. Taxonomy (NCBI): domain Bacteria; kingdom Bacillati; phylum Actinomycetota; class Actinomycetes; order Kitasatosporales; family Streptomycetaceae; genus Streptomyces; species Streptomyces sp. NPDC002209. The sequence goes on from NZ_JBIARX010000003.1 coordinate 161,118, forward strand.
CCGGCAGGCCGCGTGCGCGCAGCGCGCGGAGCACCGGGTCGCCGGCCGGGCTGTCGAGCAGCAGCATCCCGTCGACGGCGAGGGTGTGCCAGAGCGGCTCGGCGCCCCGGTCGGCGGGCAGCACCGTCAGGGCGTGGCCGCGGGCGTGGGCGGCTGCGGTGGCGGCGGTCAGCAGCCGGGAGAAGTAGGCGATCTCGACGTAGTTCCAGGCGGAGCCCGCATACGTGGTGACGGCGAGGCCGAGCGTACGGGTGCGGGGGCCGCGGCGGGCGCTGTAGCCGAGGGCGGCCGCCACCTCGCGGACCCTGCGGCGGGTGGACTCGCCGACGCGGCCGGTGCCGCCCAGCGCGTGCGAGACGGTCGCGGTGGAGACCTCCGCGGCGCGCGCGATGTCGGCGATGGTCGGTCCGGGCCCGGGCACGGGGTCATCGTACGGACGGCGGTGCGGATTTCGTCGGCGGCGGCGGGTTCCGGTTAAGGGATTAATCAAACAGTGTCCTGGCCACACCGACGTTTGGAGTGGCCATGACCTCTACTTCTGCCGGGCCTTCCGCCCTCTCCCGCCGGGGCCTCCTCGGGGCCGTCGGCGCGGCGGGCGCGGCCGGTCTGCTGGGCCCGGGCCCCGCCGCCGCGGCCGCCTCCTCCGGCGGGCGCGCCTCGGCCGCCCTGGTGATCCACAACGCCCGGGTGTTCACCGGGACGGCCGGCGGCGGGGCGCCGGCGCAGGCCCTCGCCGTCGGGCGGGACGGGAAGGTCCTGGCCACCGGGAGCGGTTCGGCGGTGCGCCGGCACGTCGGGCGGGACACCGAGGTCGTCGACGCCCGCGGCAACACGGTCATGAGCGGGATCCACGACGGGCACGTGCACCCGCTGGGTGCCGGCGACCGCTCGCTGCGTCCCTCGCTGGACGGGGCCGAGACCACCCCGCCCGAGCTCCGGGAGCTGCTGGCCGGCTTCCTCGCCGACACCGGGGGCGCGGGCGCGGAGCCGGACGCCTGGCTGGTGGTGGAGGACTGGAACCCGGTCGGGCTGCTGCCGACCGGGAGCGTGCCGCACCACTCGGTGCTGGACGCGCTGGCGACCCGCAGACCCGTCGCACTGGTCGGCGGCGACGGGCACAACCTCTGGGTGAACCGGCGGGCCCTGGACATCGCCGGGATCACGGCGGCCACCCCCGACCCGGTCGGCGGCCGCATCGTGAAGGGCGCGGACGGGCAGCCCACGGGCGTCCTGAAGGACGACGCCCAGGACCTGGTGAAGCGGCACGTCCCGGAGCCCTCGCGGGCCGAACTGGTCGCGGCCTGCGCCGAGGTGCTGGAGCTGGCGGCCGCGTCCGGGGTCACCACGATGATGGACGCCCTGGTGGGGCGGCACGAGCTGGAGCTCTACCGGGACCTGTCGGCGGCGGGGAGGCTGCCGCAGCGGATCGTGCCGGCGATCCGGCTGGACGCGGAGCAGACGAAGGACCCCGCGGGCGCGCTGGCGTACGCGCACGGGCTGCGAAAGGAGTTCGAGGGGGTACCGGGCCTGCGGTTCGGGACGGTCAAGGTGTTCCTGGACGGGGTCATCGAGTACCCGGCGCAGACGGCCGCGCTGCTGGAGCCGTACCTGGACGGGAACGGGAAGCCGACGGCGAACCGGGGCGAGCTGTACACCTCGGCGGCCGACTACGGCCGGCTGACGGCGGCGTTCAACAGGGCCGGCTGGCAGCTGCACGCCCACGCACTCGGAGACCGGGCGGTACGTACCGCTTTGGACGGATACGCGTACGCCCGCCGGGTGACCGGGCAGCGGGACGCGCGCAATGCGATCGCCCACCTGCAGCTGGTGGACCCCGCGGACCTGCGGCGCTTCGCGCAGCTGGGCGTCGCGGCGTGCATGCAGCTCCAGTGGGCGGCCGAGGACACCTGGACGATGGACGCGCTGCTTCCGCACATCGGTCCGCGGCGCCACCGGTGGATGTACCCGGCACGCAGCCTGGAGCGGGCCGGGGCCCGGCTGGCCGGCGGCTCGGACTGGCCGGTGGACGCGCTCCAGGTGTGGAACCAGGTGCGGACCGCGATCGACCGGCGGGGTGCGCACGGCACGGGCGAACTGCACCGGGAGTTGGAGGGGCTGGGCCGGACCTCCGTCCTGCGGATGCACACGTCGGGGACGGCGTGGCAGCTGCGTCAGGAGGGGCTGACGGGGACGGTGGAGCCCGGCAAGGCTGCGGACCTGGTGGTGCTGGACCGGGATGTGACCCGCTGTCCGGTGGCCGACATCAGCGGGACCGGCGTACGGATGACCCTGGTCGGCGGCCGGGTGGTGCACGACGCGGACTCGGCGGCCGGCCGGGCCGCGGCGGCCCGGGCGGCCCGGGCGGGATCCGGTCCTCGCCCGGCCTCGTACGCGGCGGTGCACGGCGGCCGGCACCACGCCTGCGGGCACTGACGGGTGACGACGGATTGTCGATGCAGATAAAGGGGTAGATGTCCGTAATCGGTGGGACGAATAGGAAGGTCCGGACGGAGCTGACGGTCCGTAACACCCGTCTGCCACACCCGAAGCAGGCGGCATCTCATATCTGAGATACGGTGCACCCATGGCAGACGACTACCTCGTACGCATCGGCAAGCTCATCCGTGACGCCCGGCAGCACCGGGGCTGGACGCAGAGTCAGCTCGCGGATGCACTCGGCACCAGCCAGAGCGCCGTGAACCGGATCGAGCGCGGCAACCAGAACATCAGCCTTGAGATGATCGCCCGAATCGGTGAAGCTCTCGACAGCGAGATCGTCTCTCTGGGCTACGCCGGCCCGATGCACCTGCGGGTCGTCGGCGGGCGCCGGCTGTCCGGCGCCATCGACGTCAAGACGAGCAAGAACGCGTGCGTGGCGCTGCTGTGCGCCTCGCTGCTCAACAAGGGCCGTACGGTCCTGCGGCGGGTCGCCCGCATCGAGGAGGTCTACCGGCTCCTCGAGGTCCTGAACTCCATCGGTGTCCGCACCCGCTGGATCAACGAGGGCGTGGACCTGGAGATCGTCCCGCCGGCCCGCCTCGACATGGACGCCATGGACGCGGACGCGGCCCGCCGCACCCGGAGCATCATCATGTTCCTGGGCCCGCTGCTGCACCGGATGGACCAGTTCCGCCTGCCCTACGCCGGTGGCTGCGACCTCGGCACCCGCACCATCGAGCCGCACATGATCGCCCTGCGCCGCTTCGGCCTGGACATCACCGCGACGGAGGGCATCTACCACGCGAAGGTCGAGGCGGGGGTCTCCCCGGGCCGCCCGATCGTCCTGACCGAGCGCGGGGACACGGTCACCGAGAACGCGCTGCTGGCCGCCGCCCGGCACGACGGCGCCACGGTCATCCGCAACGCCTCCTCCAACTACATGGTCCAGGACCTGTGCTTCTTCCTGGAGGCGCTGGGCGTCAAGGTCGAGGGCATCGGGACGACGACCCTGACCGTCCACGGCGTCCCGAACATCGACGTGGACGTGGACTACTCCCCCTCCGAGGACCCGGTCGAGGCGATGAGCCTGCTCGCCGCCGCGGTCGTCACGGAGTCGGAGCTGACGATCCGCCGGGTCCCGATCGAGTTCATGGAGATCGAGCTCGCGGTGCTGGAGGAGATGGGCCTCGACCACGACCGCTCGGCGGAGTACACGGCGGACAACCACCGCACCCGCCTGGTCGACCTGACGGTCCGCCCCTCGAAGCTCGAGGCGCCGATCGACAAGATCCACCCGATGCCGTTCCCCGGGCTGAACATCGACAACGTCCCGTTCTTCGCGGCCATCGCCGCCGCCGCCCAGGGCCAGACCCTGATCCACGACTGGGTGTACGACAACCGGGCCATCTACCTGACGGACCTGAACCGCCTCGGCGGCCGCCTCCAGCTCCTGGACCCCCACCGCGTCCTGGTCGAGGGCCCGACGCGCTGGCGCGCGGCGGAGATGATGTGCCCGCCGGCCCTGCGCCCGGCGGTGGTCGTCCTCCTGGCCATGATGGCGGCGGAGGGCACCTCGGTCCTGCGCAACGTCTACGTCATCAACCGCGGCTACGAGGAACTGGCGGAACGCCTCAACTCGGTGGGCGCCCAGATCGAAATCTTCCGCGACATTTAAGTAAGCCGCAGGTCAGGACACCTCCCCGTCCTCCTGGGCCGTCTGTGGGCCGTCGCCGGTGTCTCCGCCCCCGCGGAAGACCCCGTCGACGGCCCTTCGCGCTCGCGCCTGGCTGTTGGGCATGAGGTGCGTATAGGTCCGCAGGGTGAACCCCGGGTCGCCGTGGCCGAGGTACTCCGACAGAGCCTTGACGTTCTCCCCCGCGTCCAGCAGGACGGACGCGTAGAAGTGCCGTAAGGCGTGCATCCCATGCTCGCGCGACGGAGGGAACCGCTTCCCCGGCTCGCGGGGCGGGATGACGCCGGCCGTGACCAGCGCGGGCTTCCACACCCGCATGTTGAAGAAGTTGCGGTTCACCGTCTTCCGCTCCCGCGAGTAGAAGAGCAGCGAAGCGGTGACCGGCGGCCCGTCCGGCGTCTTCCACGGCAGCGTGACGCTGATCGGCGGCCGCTGAGTAATGTGCTCGGCGAGCGCGAAGGCCACGGAGTCGGGCAAGGGAACGTCCCGCATCTTCCCGCCCTTCGGCGGGGCGAACACCAGCTTCGCCCTGACCATCTTCACCTGACGCACGACGTGCACTACGCCCCCGGGGAAGTCGACTTCGTCCACGGCCAGGCCGAAGATCTCCCCTTGCCGCAAGCCGCATCCCGCGCCGACGTCCACCACCTTCCGGTACGGCACGGGCAGGGCCTCGCGGACGGCGAGGACACGTTCCTGCGGCCACGGCTTGAGCTTCCTCACATCCCGGCGGGGCGGCCGCACAGATCCCGCACGGCAGGGATTCCGATGGATGATCCCGTCGTCGACTGCGGCGCCGAAGACCGCTGACACGTTGGCGAAGATGACCCGCTGGTACGACGTTGCAAGTCCCGCGTCTTGCAGGACGCGTCCCCAAGCCCGGATGTGTGCCGGCAGGAAGACGCTCATGGGGCGGTGGCCGATGTGCGGGAAGATGTGCAGCCGAAAGCGCTGATCGATCGCGTCGATGGTCGACATGTCGGTCGTCTGGGAGGCCAGCCACGTGGTGGCGTAGTCCTGGAACGTCACCTTGCCCGCGGCGGGATCGATGTACTGCCCGCGCGACATGTCGGCGGCGATCTGCGTCAGCCACGCCTCGGCGAGGCGCCTCTGCTTGTCGGGGAACGACTTGCTCTTCTCGGCGCCGCTCGGGCTGACGTAGCGGGCCCGGTACCGCATCCCTGATCCGTACCGGTCGCTCTTGACTCGTGTGCTCTTGCCGTCGGGGCTGGTCTCGCTCTTGAACCAGCGGTCTTGGATGTGTCCTGCCACGTGAGGGGCCTTTCGCGGGGAACGGGAGAGGGCGGGCCCGGATGGGCCCGCCCTCGGCGGTGACGGTGGTGATTCAGGCGGCTCGGCTGTGTTCGGCGGCGATCTGCTGGGCGTACCAGTCCTGTACGGCCTGGGGGTGGTAGCGGACGTGCCTGCCGACGCGAAAGCCGACCGGCCCGGTGCGCTTCTTGCGCCACTGATAGACGGTCTCGAGCGGGACGTCGAGGAGGTATGCGACTTCCGAGGGCCTGAGGAAGCGGTCGGGAAGCGGGGGCAGGGGCGTGAGCTTGGGCTGTGCAGGCATGGCGCCTCCGGCGGCCTGAGGGGCGTTGTCGGCTGGGCTGCGGGGTGAAGGCCCCGGATCCCGTGACAGAACTGACAGAACCGCGCCGTCTAGCTCCTGACCTGCGACTTCACCTTGTTCGTGATCTCTGACAGAACTGAATTAAAACTCGACAGAACCTCCTCGCGGAGGTTCTGTCACGGACTCCCGTTTGCCGGGTGGGGGAGTTCTGTCGAGTTAAAACCAGGTTCTGTCACGACCACAATCACGGGTGTTTTCGCAGTTCAGACGGCTTGTTGGGGAGTTCTGTCAGTTCTGTCAGCGGTTTGGGGGTTGCGTCAGACGCATCGGGCGATGCGTGGGTGGGTCTCGTAGCGCGGGGAGGGCGGGCGGCCGCCGCGCGTCGTGCGCGGGGGCGGGGGCTGCTGGCGGATCCACCCGTGTTCCTCAAGCAGCGCGAGGGCGGGGTCCAGGTCCGCGATGGCAGGGAAGTCGGCACGGGGCAGAGCCCTGAACAAGTCCCGCTTAGAGAACGCGCCGGCGGCAGCGGACTGCAAGTGGGCCAGGACGCTGTAGGCGGCATCGTGGGCGGGATCCGCGCTCATGGTGTCGAACACGTCCAGCGCATGGGCGGTGAAGTAGTCGCCCAGCGAGGTCGCAGCGACCATGGTCACGGCCTCGATCGGCCGGTGCCATCCGTCCTCTGGGTGGGTGGCTAGGTGAAGGAGACCCGCAATCCGGGCGACCGCCCCGTCCCGCTTGGAGGCCCACTTCACGATGGACGCGTACGACTTGTCCTTGCCGAGCCGGGATTCGGTGACCTTCTGGTAGGCCAGGATCACCGCGTCCGCCTCGGGTGTCAGGGTGAGGACCGCGGGATCGGTCCATCCGGCCAGCGCGAGCGTGAGGCCTGCAAGTTGGCGGGTGTACGTATCCGCTGTCTCCTCGGCGAGCAGGGCGGGTGACAGGTTCCGGCGGCCGACCAGGGACACGGGCTTGGAGTACAGGAACCGGGCGAGCAGGCCGCGCCCGTCGGCCCCGTCGATCCGCGCGAGGGAGTCCAGGACTTCGGGCTGGATGGCCAGGCCGACGGTGACGGCGGGGGCGTCGATGTGCTGAGCCTCTCGGCCCTGCCGGTTGACGCGGATCATGTCCCCGGCATGGCCCTTGAGGAACATGCCCATGTTGGGCTTGCCGGTGTACCGGCCGGCGATGATGTCGAACAGCTCGCCCTCGGCGGAAAGGCAGGAGATACGGCCGCCCTGCTGATCCAGGAGCGTGCCCACGTTCTCCGGGGTCACATCGTCCGCGACGAGCTGAGGGACGGCCGGGACGGTCATTTCGTCCACTGCCTGAGCCAGGCTGACGGCCTCGGCAGTGAGTGCGTCGCGCAGGCCGGGTTCGGCGGCCGCGGCTTTCTGGGCGGCCTTGTCGGCGGCGGACTTGGCCAGGTTCCTGGTGGTCTCCGCCTCCGCCCGTACGGGGCCGGAGAGTTCGATAAGGGCCTTCTCCGCTGCGAGCAGCGGGCGGACCATCAGGTCGAAGACCGCGCTCTTGCGGTTGCCGGGGTCCAGGGCGACGGCGGTGTAAATGTTCACGGGCTCGCGCCAGTGCCCGCGTACGCAGACCTTGGCCCGTCCGCCAGCGGCCGTCGCGATGACCGCCAGGGCCAGGCATCCGGCAAGGTCGACCGGGGTCTGTGTCTCCTCGGCGACCCCGCTCACCATGTCCCCCAACCACGACGGCAGGGTATGAACGGGGAAGGCAGGCAGCGCCGGGCGGGCCTTGATGGGGATGGGCTCGTCCCAGGCGGGCCCGGTGATGTCCTGCGGATCGAGGGCCTCGAACCCTTCCCACAGGTCGGACTCGGTGGTCATGCAACCTTCCTCCCTTCCTGGACGGGGTTGAGCAGCGGGCACACGGTGCGGTGCTGGTTGTGGGCTTCGACGAGCTGGAGCACTCCGGGGCGGCCAATCGCGGTCCGCTCGTATCCGCACGAGCACCAGGCCCGGGCCTTGGCCCGGGCGTCGAACGAGGGCGGGGCAACGATGTGGAGCCAGGCCACGGGCTGGCGCCCGTCGACACCGCGCGGGTCAAGGCAAACAGCAGAAGGGACGCCCTGGCGGGCGACGACCCTCGGCGCCCCACTGCCGACGGCAGCGGGGGCCGGTCCGGCGGAGCTGATGCCGTCCGGGGTGCTGGCAGTGCCTTCCAGGCGGGGATGGGGGTGGGTGCTCATGCCGTCTCCCGGGGCCGGGCCTGACGAACCGAGCCGTCGAGGGCGCTGCGGATGGTGGCGCGGCACTCGGCAGCGGTGAGTCCCCGCTCCTCCCCCGCCGCTTGGAAGGCCTGCTCAACCTCATGGCGGGGGATGTCGCCCCACGCGACGAACCGACCCACCTTGAAGGCGCATCGGTTGAGGGTGTTGTTCGCCTGCTTCGGCGGCGCGGCGCGGACGACGTCGCATTCCCGCTCCAGCGCGGCGTTCGCAGTCAGGCTGCCGCTGACGGCCGGGAGCCTCAGTGGGGTGACCATCGTGGGCTTGGGCGGTTCAAGCAGGCTGGGGATCCAGGCGGGCAGCTCCGCCAAGGGGGCGGGGTCGATGACCTCGTACATGCCGGCACGGGTGGTGCTGCCGGGGGCGACGGCGTATCCGCCGTGGGCGCGGGTGTCGATGAGCGGGCCGAGCCTGCCCGCCGTGTTCCCGAGCCGTAGCCCGGCCGGGGCGGTGAAGTACAGGTGCTGTCCGCCGCTGGGGGTCCGCACCCGGTAGGTGGTGGGGATGGCCTGCCCGGCGCGCTCGCAGAGCGCCCTGAGGGTCGCCGCGCCGTCAGGCGCGTCGCTCTTGCTGTTCGTCTTGGGCTTGTCGAGGTCCACCACGAGCAGCCCGGCGGGGCCGGTGGCGATGCCGACGTTGTACGGCTTGTGGGTCCAGCACCGGATGATCGCGGCGCGGTCGGTGGTGGCGCGCTGCTCCCACTTGACGTGCCCGCCCGTGCACGGGCCGGTCAGGGTGCACTGGTCTTCGCCGTGCAGGGCGGGGCGCTTGTCTCCGGGGCGGAGGGGGAAGACGGGCCAGCCCGCCGCGGCGGCGGTGAGGGCTGCAGTAAGCAGGGCGTTCATGCGGCCACCGCCCCGGTGCCGGTCAGGGCGAGGGCCTGGTGGCCGATCCACTGGGCGTAGGCCGGGGGGATGCATTCGCGGATGCCGTCGCGGTTCATCCAGGGCACGCCCATGATGTGGCGGGCCTGGTCGACGCCGGAGAAGTTGCCGACGTACTGCCCAAACCAACCTTCCGGGACCGGGCGGCCCATCTTGGCCTGCGGGGCGGTGTGGGCGGGATGCGGGGGCGGGGTGAGGGTGAAGCCGCCGCCGGTTTCGAAGTACCGGTGCCGGTAGGTCCGCAGGCCGAACATGGCGCCGCAGAGCATCACCGGCGACCTCAGCTTGTGGGCGGCGCCGCGGACGTTCTCCATCACCCAGGGGCGGCCGGTCGCGTTCAGGGCGTCACGGGTGGGCCCAATCAGGTCGGGGTGGGTGCGGCCCTGGATGCGCTGGCAGTCGGTGTCGTGCTGGCAGGGCGGGGAGGCGTGGATGAAGTCGAAGCCGGCACCGAACTTCAAGATGAACGCGATGGCGTCGTCCTGGTGGAAGCCGAGGGGGTAGCGGGTCTGGGCATCCTTGTCGACGCCGGTCACGTCGAATCCGGCGCGGTGGTAGCCCATGCCGGCGCCGCCCTGGCAGCAGAACGCATCGAGTAAGCGCGGCTGGTGCTCTCGCGGGGTGTCGGTGGGTTGGGTCATGCTGGTGCTCTCCAGTTCTTGAGAGTGCTGGGAGACGAGGGCGGCCCCGCTTCATTGGCGTGAGGGGGCCGCCTTCGGCGTTTCAGTGGCGGGTGTGGTCGGTGGCGAGGCCGGTGAGGCGCTTGGCTTCGTCGGGGGTGACGGCGCGGTAGCGGATGCTCACGTGGCATTCGGGGTGCGGGCAGCGGATGGTGCGCTTGCCGGCGAGCAGGGCGGCGGCATCCGTGATGCGCTCGCGCAGGGGCAGAGTGGTGCGGTCCATCGGGAGACTCCTCAGTGAGGTCGTGTCATGCGGCGAAGAGTTCGAGGGGGCCGTCATCCGGACCGAGCGGGCGAAGTTCGGTGACCGTGGTCCGGCGCAGCGTCGGGGTGTTGGGGCCGTCGTTGTGGAAGCGCCAGGTCCCGACGTCGTACTGCGGCTTGCGCTTGACGGGCAGGGTGTAGCGGCGCGGCTGGTCAGGGCTGGTGGCGTTCCAGTCCTCGGCGCACACCTTGTGGACGGGCTCGCTCGCGTGGGAGCGGAGCGGGGTGGGCCTGCCGCACAGGACGCAGGGCAGGTCCCGGGTTCGGTCGTAGTGGCTGGCTTCGCCCCAGTTCAGGTACTGGTACGCGGCCATGCCCGGCTACCGGTGGCCGATGCTGCCGGTGGCCCGGCCGAAGAAGCCGGTCGCGGTGATGTGCTGCGTGATGTAGGTAGAAGCCGGCGCCCGGCGGGTGCGGCCGAGGAGGAGGGCGGCGCCGCCGGCGGCGATGAGGGCGACGGCGGCCCAGAGGGCTTCGGTCATGGCGATCAGTCCCGGGGCGGCGTAGGAGATTCCGATTCCGGCCGCACCGATGCCCCCGCCGAGGGTCGGGGCGAGGAGCGCGGTCGTCTTCGCCCACCCCGGGATGGACCCCGCGGGTGTCGGGGCGGGGGCCGGTTCGGTGGGGGTGGGGTGGGTGTAGGCGAGGGTGCGGGCGCCGCTGGGGAGGGTGACGTACTGGACGCCGGGCGGTATCTCGGCGGGCAGCATCTGCGGCTCGGGAACGCCAGGTGGGTAGAGGACGGCCTCCCCGTACCGGAGGGGCACGGGCGGGCTCTCGTGGGACATGTCAGGGCTCCCTGGGGAAGGGGGCGGGGCCCGTGCCAGGTAGCTCGGGCCCCGCTCGGGTGTGGGTGTCAGGTGTGTCAGGCCGGGTGTCGGGTGGGGGTGTCAGATGCGTCAGACGCCCGTCTGACACCCCTCGCGCACGCGTATGACCTGTGTTTTGGCGCTGTTCGCTGTCGGGGGTGTCAGACGCGTCTGACGCGTCAGGCCGCGATCCGGTACGGCACGATCCGGTACCGGCCGACCTCATTGGTCTCGGCGAGGCGGCCGGCCATGACGAACGCGGCAACCTGTCCGGAGACCCAGGAACGGGAGCGGCCGTGGCGGTCGCAGTGCTCCATGAAGTCCGCGGGGCGGACCATCTCGCGGCCCTCCTCCTCGAACTCGTCGAGGAGGTCCTCCATCGCGGCCCGGGCCTCGGCCAGCGTGAGCTTCACCCGTGGCGCCTCTTCGGCGGGCTGAGCGAACTCGACGACTTTCTCGACCGCGGGCAGCTCCTCCTCGGGGTCGGTGAACTCCTCCTCGTGGTCCTCGGCGTCGTACAGGTCATCCTCCGGGCTGTCGTAGTCGTCCTGGTCGCCGTCGTAGCTGTGATCGTCGTCGTAGGTGTCGTCCACGTAGGGCTCCAACTCGGCGGTGCCGGGCAGGGGGTATCGGGTACGGGCGGTGAACGCCCGGTCCACGGCGCGGGCGGCCGCCCCGGCGGTGACCGGGTCGATCGCCGCCCGTACGTCGGCGAAGGTCAGCACGACCCACCGGAGGTAGTCCACGCTGCACAGGTAGTCCCGCAGCGGCGTGGCCCAGGCGTCCTCGGGGATGCCGTTGGCGACCAGGTAGGAGTAGCCGGGCTTCTTGTCCTTCCAGATGTGCGGCGCGGCGCCGGCGTCCAGCACCTCGCCGTCCAGAGCGAACTGTGCGTCCCGCTCGGTTCGTACGCCGTGGCACCAGGAGGAGCCAAGGGAGGCGCGGGTGTCGGTGGAGACCTGGTTGCCGGATGCGCGCTGCATGGAGATCACCAGGGAGACGCCGGAGGAGCGAGCCTCCTGTGCGATGCCGGTCAGGGCGTCCTCGTCGATCTCGCGTAGCAGCTTGGCGGCTTCCTCGAACCAGGCCACCAGGTAGGGCATGCCGGGCGTGCCGTCAGCCTGCACTTCGGCGCAGGCGGGTTCCCACTGCTTGTAGCCGTACTTCGCCAGCCACGCAGTACGGGCCGGGATGACGGCTTTGAGGGCTTCGACCATGGCCACGGTGGACGGCATGTCGAGTGCGGCCCAGTCGATCGCCGGAAGGAGCGGGCCCAGGGTCTGGTCTGCCTTGGCCGGGTCGGATGCCCACACGATCACGTCGCGGCGGGTGAGGATCTCCGCCAGGGCGGTCAGGCCGCCCTCGGACTTTCCGGAGCCGGTCATGCCCATGAGCAGGAGCATCATGGCGTTCCGGGCGGCCTTCGCATCGCCGGGGAACCACATCGGCACGAGGGTGCCGTCCTCGTAGATCCCCACGATGACCGCGTCCGCGATCGACCCGCCCGGGCTGGACGGTCCGGGGCAGGGCACGGTGTTCTTGAGCAGGTCCAGCGGCACGACCGTGAGGGTGACCCGGGATGCCGAGTCCGGGTTCTCCTGGACACGGATCGCGTTCCTGGGCACGTCCAGAGCGCCCGCGATGCGGGTGATGTTCTTCGAGACGTCCTCGGGAGTCAGCTCCCCGCGCGGGAGCTGCAGGTCGAAGGTCGCCTTGTTCGGACCGACCTCGGAGCGGACCACCTGTGTCTTGGCCAGCCCGACCTTTTCCAGGAACCCCCCGTCCGTCCCGGCGCTGGGGCCGTCAACGTTGCGGCGCAGGATCTGACGGATGTTCCACGACAGGGCCAGCGCCGGGGTGCCGATGAAGTACAGCTCCCCCAGCGGCCCGGCAGCCGGTCCCGCGATCGCGGCCGCCGTGAACCACGAGGACGCTGCAGCGACCGTCACCGCGGAGTGCAGGCGCCGCTGCTGCGTGGTCGAGCGGCCGGCCCACCAGGTCAGCCCTGTCAGGCCGACCGAGGCTAGGGTGAGGCCGGCAGTGACGCCAGCCTCACCGGACCAGAAGTAGTGGGCGGGCAGGGAGGCCAGGCCGACGCCGAGGCCGGACAGCCACGGGGGAAGGTGCGGCTTCGCGCGGTGGAGCAGGTACTCGCCCACCCCGGCCCCGTCGCCATGGGCGGCGCGCAGCCTCTCGTCGTACTGCTGATCCTCAGTCTTCGTGCTGGACATGGCCTAACCTCCTTACCGGTCCAGGGGTGGGCTAGGAGCCGAAGTCGAAGCGCCGGCCGCCCTGGCGGGGGCGCTTCGACTGGTAGGGGGCGAGTTCGGGGTCGAACTCCCGCTGGAACGCCGCATACGTCGCGGCCAGGTTCTTCGCGGTGTCCCGGGCGTCCTCGGCGGCCTTCTGGAGCCGCTTCGACACCCGGCGGGCCCGCATCCGCGACCCGAACGCACGGCCCTCGGGGTCCGGGACCTCCTTCAGTACGGCGTTGAGAAGCTCGGCGGCGTTGGCCAGCTCGAACGACATCTGCAGGAACAGACCCCGGCCGCTCTCGCAGTAGTTGCGGATGTCCACGTTGGAGAAGAACTCCGGATCACCGAGCGGGCTGTGAACCCGGCCGCCGCCGCCCTGGCCCCGCCCCTGACCGGCGCGGCTGCCCTGCTGGCCCCCGCCACGGGCGCCACCGCCGTTGTCGTTGATGTGGAAGTGGTACTCCCGCGACTTGCTGCGGTTCGTCGTCCGCGACCGGTTGGCACCGCCCTGGGCAGCGCCAGCGTTCTGCTGTCCGCCGCCCGGCGGGGTGGTCCTGCGCTGCCCGCTGGTCGGGGGATTGGTGGGGCGCTGAGCGCCGTTGCCGCTGGTCGGCATCCAGGAGTTGTTGGCCATCAGTTGGACCCCTTAGCGGCGAAGCGGCCGACGGTCAGCCACAGGATCTGAACGGTGAGGGCGGTCAACGACCACAGGCCCATCAGCGCAGCGCTGAGGGGGCCGAACCACAGGGCCAGCGCAAGCCAGCCGAGGCCGGCCAGGGCCAGGGCGGCGAGGGAGATTCGCCAGGCCCACACGGTCTGGCTGGCCGGGCGGGTCTTGGCCATCCACGCCAGGTACCCCAGCGGTGCGAGACCGGTCACAGCAACTACCAGGCCCGTCCACGGGGCGAACAGGTGCAGGATCGCGGCCACCACGAGCAGCCCGACGGCGACGCCGGTGGGGGCCCAGGCGCGGCGGTGGCGCCACATGAACCGGCCAGTCGCGACGGTGGCGCGGGCAGTCCAGGTGGGCTGTTCGGAGACGACGACGATGACCGGCGGCGCCTGACGGCGCCGGCCCCGCTGCCGGGGAATGTGCACAGTGGTGGGAGCAGCCGCCTGGGCGGCCTGCGAGCGAGTACGGCGAGGCACAGCAGAACTCCTTCAAGACAGGGCGGAGATTCAGGCGGCACACTGATCAGTTCGGTCGTGGCAGGGCACGCACACGCCGAGCGAGACCGGGATGACGTATCCGGCGTCGCGTCGGCAAGCCGGGCAGCGGCGGCGGGCCGCATTCGCCCGCTCCAGCGCCACCCAGCGAGCGGGGGTCATCGGCCGAACCGGCCGAGCCCTGTCGATCCGGTAGAGGTAGGCGACCAGAGGGCCACGTCGGCGGCGGGGACGCTCCACCTGTGCGGCCACCTCCTGGCCACCGGGTCGAAGCCCGGCAGCGCGAAGCTGACGCCGGGTGGCCAGACCTTCCGGAGCCAAGCGCCACCGGTAGACAGGCAGGCCGGCCGGAGACGTCACGACGCGGCCCCTTCGAGCACAGGGGCAGTGGCGTGTCCGGCGTCGCGCAGTTCCTGGTAGCGGGTGGAGATCCAGCCGACAGACCAGCCGGTCAGCTCTGCAGCAGCCCGTACAGGCAGGCCGGCCGTGAACGCGGCCTTGACCGTGGCGCGGGCCCGGTCCTCGGGAAACTTCTCTACTGCGGGCCCGGCGGACAGAAGGGCGGCGCGTTCACGCTCGGCCTGCTCGGCACGGGCTTGGCGTTCACGGTGTTCACTCTCGCGCCGCTGCCGAGCCTCCTGCTCGCGCTGCTGCGCGGCCTGGTGCTCACGCTGTTCACGCTCGCGCTGCTGCTGTTCATGCGCACGCTCACGGCGTTCACGCTCCTCCCGCTCCGCGCACGCGGCGGCCTCGGCCCGCTCCCGGTCCTCACGCCGGATGCGGTCCTGCCGCTCGTTCTCCTCACGGAGCAGCCGGGCTTCGTGCTCACGCTGTTCACGGGCGAGCTGCGCGTCATGCTCGCGGCTTTCACGAGCGGCCCGCTGCCTGGCTTCCTCCCGGTCCGCCGCGGCCTTCTCGCGATCCTGCCGCTCGGCCTTCTCCCTGGCTTCCACCGCGAGCACGGCGGCGGTCAGGGCCCGCCGGTAGGCGAGACCGGCCTCAGCCGTGACGATCAGGAGAAGCGGCGCGACCGAGTGGACGGCCACCCCGACCAGGTCCCCGACCAGGGCCGATGAGCCAACGTTCAGGGCCAGGGTCATTGCGCCGGTCATCCAGCGCAGCGTGACCGGCCAGCGTCCACCGTGCCCACCGAGGCGAGCCAAGACCGAGTCGAGGCGGACCACGATCACCACCGCCGCATCGACGACCAGCGGCAGGATCGGAGCCGTCCACCGCCACTCGGCGGGGGTGTGGATGACCATCAGCGGGGTCACTGTCAGGATCGAATAGAGCATCGCGCCGCCGACGATCAGCCACGTCCCCACCGACAGCGCGCGCTCCGCTGAACCGATGTGAACACGGTTCATGCCACACCATCCCCGACCGTGAACGCGGCGCCGACGCGGTTGGCCAGCTCCGTCCGGGCCGCCAGCACCCGGCGCCGCGCGCGCCGGAGCCGACGCCCGTCCAGTTCCGAAACGGGCCGATCCAGCAGGCTGATCTGAACATCCAGCAACTCGACCTCGGCCGAGATAACCGGCATCTCCGCCTCGATCGCATCCAGCTCCGTCAGCGTCGGCTCGCGGTCGAACTCGGCGGCGGTAACGACCGCCTGAACAGCACCGATGAACAACATTGGGTCTTGCTCCTCTCACACAGGAACGGGACCGAACAGCAGCCCCCGGCGCTCCAACGCCGGGGGCTGCACTCATTCGGGAGCGGAAACCAACGCGGCTCCCCTCACCCCGCCCGTACAGCGCAAGAGCGCCGGACGGGCGGAGGAGGCAACCGGCCGCAGCCACGCTGCGGAACCCTGACCTGCTGGAATCACCTGGTTAGCCCGGTGCGCTCAGCGGCAGCGTCAGGGGATGACGCGAGGGGCAACCGCGAACGTGCCGGTCCAGCACGATCGGGGCCCAAGGTCTTAAGTGACTCACCACAACCTCCACAGGTAGACGAGAACGGGTACTGCACTGCAAGGGGGACCACGTCCCCACTCTCCGGCCGTTGCTCGCGGTCACCGGGCCACCTCGCCAGTCGGGCCGAAGCCCTGATCTCTGGCCTTGCGCGGACTTGCAGCGTCCTCCGCCTTGCGCAGCCCGCTCTGCCGCGGGCCTTTCGTCCGTACGCACCTTCGCTCCACCGGCCGTCACGGGCAGGCAGGGCTAAGGCTTCGCACCGAGCCCTTCCGCCGATGCGGTACCTCTATTACAGGTACCGCATCAGGGTTCCGTCAAGTAGGGCTGCGAAGTACCTCGTTTTCGCGCCGGGACTTCCTGGCGCTCCATCAGAATCCCTCCAGGTCAGGGGCGTTGGTTACCCCGCGCGTAGACAGCTCCGGGCCTTCTGGCTACCGTCAAGAGCTCCCAAGACGTCCCACCCGGGGGTGCAGATGTCCAACGAACGCTTACGCTCCGCCCTCTTGGCGCGAGGCATGACGATCCAGGACCTGGCGGATGCGATCGGGGTCAACCCGAAGACCGTGGAGCGCTGGATCACGCAGGACAAGCCGCCGTACCGTCGCCACCAGTACGCCGCTGCCGCCAAGCTGGGCATGAACGTGACGTCCCTCTGGGATGACTCGCGAGCCGTCGAGAGCTCGGCAGATCTGAGCAAGGCGGAGATCGTAACCGTGTACCCCCATCGCCACCTGGTACCTGCCGGGCTCTGGCGGGAGATATACGGCCGCGCCGACAAGCACGTGGACGTGCTCGTCTACGCCGGGCTATGGCTGTCTGAAGACCCTCAATTCCACCGGCTCCTCAAGGAGAAGGTGGAGAAGAACGCTCAGGTGCGCATTCTTCTCGGGGATCCCATCTGCGCAGCCGTCCGGCAGCGGGGCATTGACGAGGGCCACGGAATCATGGACGGCAAGATTCGCAACGCCCTCATGAACTACCGCCCCCTGTTCGCGAGCCACCCCGAGATTGGGTTCCGGCTGCACGATGCGACGCTGTACAACTCCCTGTTCCGAGCAGATGACGAGATGCTCGTGAACACCCACGTGTACGGCATCGGGGCCTACATGGCGCCGGTTCTCCACCTGCGGCGGATTCCTGGCGGCGGCCTCTTCGACACGTATGCGAATAGCATCGAGCAGACCTGGGGAGGCGCGCGCCAGGTAGCCGACCACGACATCACGGGAGCATGAGCATGGGACGCATCGACTATCTCCACGATCCTCAGGCGCCGGCGGCCAACTCCGTCGTGCCCTCCGTCGTGGCTTTCGTGCAGAACGACGAGGGTCAGGTGCTCGTGATCCAGCGCTCCGACAACGGGCGATGGGCCCTTCCGGGCGGTGGCCACGACGTCGGTGAATCGATCAGTGACACCGTGGTGCGCGAGGTTTGGGAAGAGACCGGGATCAAGGCCGAGGTGGTCGACATGTCGGGGATCTACACCGACCCCGGGCACGTCATGCTCTACGACGATGGCGAGGCCCGGCAGCAGTTCAGTATCTGCTTCCGGGCCCGGCCGATCGGCGGAGACATCCGTACGAGCAACGAGACGACCCAGGTGCGTTGGGTGGATCCGGCAGATCTCGCGGCGTTGGACATCCACTCGACCATGCGCATGCGCATCGAGCACGCGATGGACACGTCTCGGAGCGCGCCTTACATCGGCTGACGCTTGGCGGCGGCCAGCCGCTCGTGCACGCGCGCACAGCTCAGCAGGATCTCGGGCTCCGCGCGGCGGATGAACATTCCGATCAGGCTGTCCGGGCCGTACCGACCAGCGATCTCGTCCACCCGGTCCACGGGGTTGGTGGGTACGCCGTCGGGGGTGGTGTTCATGTCGCAGAAGCAGAGCGCATCGGCCAGTTCGGGGGCCTCGCGCGGGAACTCGTCCTCGAGCTCCTCGCGGAGCCCGCGGGCCTCCGCCTCCATCCAGGCACAGGAGTGGTGAGCGACCAGTCGCACCACCCGTTCGTCCGCGCCGGCCGTGTCCCGGAGATACCGCGCACCGTCGAGCGGATGGAACCCCGTCTTCGCGAGAGCGGAGGCGTAACCGATGTCGTGCAATACCGCCGCGGCCTCCAGCAGCTCAGCGTCCGCACCCAGAATCGGCACCAACTTGCGAGCCCTCCCCGCGACCCCGAGGGAGTGCTGCCACCGGCGCGGGAGTTCTTCGGCCAGCAGCGACTCCGCGAGCGGGTATGCCCACTCAGTCAGCGTTGTGGTGCTCAAGACTTCGAGTCCTCCTCCTGGTTCGGAAGAGCCCGAACCGTTCGCCGCTTGCCCTGCCCACCCTCGCTCAGCACTCCTGCAGCCTCAAGCTGCGTCAGCGCTTTGCCGATGGTGGGGCGGGACGCCCCGAGTCGCGAAGACAGCTCGCCTGCGCTCAGAAACGCTGCCCCGACTTCTAGCCGTTCAGACACGATGAGTGCCGCCACGCGCTCAGCCAACGGCCGCCGGTCCGCGCTCTCACCTTCGCGGACCACTCGCCACCGAGCACCGGGCACCGGCTCGGCTACCCCTTCCTTCTGGAGCACCTGAAACGCCCTGAGCGCCACGCCCCGTGAGACGCCATAGGCGTCCATCACTTGCGCCAGTGACGGCAACTCGGCCATCTCCGGGGTAGACGCGATCTGGACCTTCAGCGCGTCAGCGACCCTCAAGAAGGTCCCGCGAGGGCTGGCCTGCTCCGACACATGATCTCCCTGTCCGCTCCCGACGTCGCCCTTAAGACTCGCATGAACGGATGGAGGGTCATCGTCGTCTGCAAGCTACTGGCACCAGCGCACACCCCGAACCTCCAGGACAATTGGAGCGCGGTGAAGCCTTCCCCTCCCGTGACGGGGCCCACTCACACGCGGCGAGCTCGGCCCGTCGCCCTCAGAGTGCCCCGACAGCGGTGAAGGTGGATCCTGATTGTAGGCAATGCCGAGTCTTGGTAGCTGCCAGAGTCGCATCACGCCGGGCGGGGTGAACGGTATGGCGGGGCAAGGAATTATTGGACTGCCAATTCCGCTCCTGGCGCCATTGACGACTGCAGCAAGGTGCGGTGGGAATCGCCATCAAAGACCGCCGCATGCCCTGCCGAATGCAGGAACTGATCCGGGACATTGAGGCGCCTCAACGAAAAGCCGCGGATACTCTTCGGCTTGAGGAGCGCTCGGACGAAGAACAGTAGAACTCGAGCGCCGAGTTAACGTGAGGATTGAGGAGCCCCCCCCCCGCAGTATCTGCACCGCATATCTGGCGAAACGGGGGCGGCGCGCGGAAGGCGAATAGCGATGGCTAACATCTCCCAAGATTCACCCAGGGCGGAAGGAACACGGACAGAGACGCTCACACTGGCCGATCGGAATCAATTTGAGGATCCAGATGCCGGTAGGCGGCTGGGGTTGAATTGGCTATCCCGATCACAGTGGATGCATCGACGGGTAGATACGCTTGAGCTTATCGATGCAGAGATCGTTCGCTGCAAGATTGGATTCCATTTCACCATTCCATCGAATGGCGTGATACTCGAAGGTTCAACAGGCCAGCGTCAGTCCGTCGTTCCCTTGATGCTTCTAGACAAGGCAAAACTCTCGTATCGATTCTGCATGCGGGATTCGGAGGGTCACACGCTGCCAAGGCTACGCAGCAAAGAGTGCGCGGCCCTGGAGTTTAATTTTCTAAATGCCATTACTGAAGCTATCATTGGCGAGGCAATCCCTCAAACACCCTGGCTTCCAGGCCTCCCGGATGGCCTCACATCGGCTTTCAGGCGCATAACGACCTCTACAATCCGCGACGGCGAGACTACTTACAACCTGATGCGCTCCACGCCTTGGGGCTTGAGGGACGAACAACATGATCTCCTCTTTGGAGAGTCTAGCAATCCGGCCTCCGAATTCTTCAGGCTCTCCGTAAAGGTCCTGACCGAATGCCACATGCTCTGCGCCTTAGTTCCAGGCGAGCCGGACAGTGAATGCATGGTCAAAATAACTTCAGACACCGCTCATGACTGGTTCCTAGATAGAGGGAAGCTGTGGCGCGGAATTCCGCGACGCCTCGGATGGGTACCATTGGAGTTTCGGATACAACCTCCTGTAGGTGACCCCAGAAGTTATCATTGCGAGTTTTGGACCCCTTCAGGGGTCGAAATTGATTCTCGTTCACCAGGATTGACGCCAGCGCTCCCCAAAGCCCATTTCGGATTTCTGAGCAAACATGGGTTTCACCTGGCAGCCCACGATTTCAGTAACCGTCAAGCGTACACCTTGGTGTTGCAATTGAGGTCTGAGCTCACAGGCTGGCTGTCCGCCACCTTGGCGACTTGCCTGGTCGTACTCGCGCTCTTGTGGGTCGGCCGCGCGAAGAGTCCAGAGCTAGTGGATGCCAAGAATTCCACCGACGCACTATCCGGAACACCTTTGAATCTAACGGTGCTACTGACGACGATCTTTCTGGCAGTTGGGGCTGCATCCATCACAGTGCTGGCGAGATCATCCTCAAAGACCCACGCCCTAGAAGACAAAATTCTTGCGGCCCTTCGAGGTGTTTCGTGGTGCATTCCGATCGTCTGCTTCTCTGCGGTCCTCATCCTGTTTTGCGTAAATTCATCGGAGCGGATGAAACTAGGCTTTCTGGTGCTCCTCCTGATTCAATGCGCAATCTTTGTGCTCTTGATACTGCCGTCATATATACGCAGAATTACGAACCCAGGGCACAGGGTGACGGATGCGCGGCGGGAGGCCACGTACAGTCCAGGGCTTTCGTCGGACGAGTGAACGTGGGACAGTGGTGGCTTAAACGAGAGGAGGTGCGGCTATGCCCCGCAGCATTAAGGGACAAGGAGAAGGCGAGTTCGTGTGGGTGCAAACCCTCGATGGACGCCAGGCTTGGCCTGATGATGGTCTGAGTGATCAAGGCAGGGCGTTCGGGATCGAACTCCTCAGCAAGGCCTACAAGAGGCCTTCAAAAAGCACTAAGGCCGTCGCCTCCACCAGCAGGATCCGCGTTTCAGGTGGCAGTCGGAGCGATGGTTAATTGATCTTCCGTGCCCTCATGGACGGTACTCAGTCGTCACCTGGTTCGCGGGCGCTGACTTCGAAGCTTGAGCACTCCGTAAGCAGTGCTTCGCGGATGGTAGCCGTCGTAGCTCATCGCAAGTCGTAGGTTTCTACCAACGGCCCTGGAGGCTCCACGTGAGCAGCTCCGCTAGAAAACCCTAGCCCGTTCGCAGTCGCCCGTACCGAGTGCAAGCCGCTCATAGATGACACCGGCCAGTGCTCGGGCGAGGCCGACCGGGACGGCGTTGCCGATCTGCCTCGCAATGTCGGTCTTCGTGCCGTGCCACAGGTAGTCCTCGGGGAACCCCTGGATGAGGGCGGCCTCATAGTGAGTGATCGGGCGGTGCTCCACGGGGTGGAGGTACCGGCCCTTCTCAGGCTTGAAGAACTCAGTCCGGATCGTGACCGAAGGCCGGCCCAGCCTCAGACGCCCCATGACGTCGCCCGATCCGGTGTTGTGCCGGTCCCAGCTGTCCGTGCTGAGGTACGCCTCGCGACCGTCGATCAGCGCATGCTTTCCGCGCAGATCCATTCGGTTGCCACCAGGCGGGATCGCCATGTACCTCGCCAGCGACAAAGCCTCAGGCGTCCGCCCTATGTGCAGCTCAGACGTCCGAAACGGGCCAGGAAGACCATGAGCACCGGAACGGTCAGGAAGCGCTGTCCCCTTGATCGCCAGACGGCGGGAACGGTCGAACACCTCGTCCACAGGCTCCCAGGGCTGGAACGCTGCCTCGTCATCGAACGGCAGCATGCCAGCAGCCGGATGGAGAGCATCCCGGCTGTGGGTCGGCCTGGGCAGGGGAACAGGCGCACCAAGATTCCGGTGCGTGCCGATGACGATCATCCTCTTCCGCGCCTGCGGGACCCCGTAGTCGGCCGAGTTGAGCAGGCCCGAGACGAGGGTGTAATCGCCGAGCGGTCCGCCGGACTTGACCGTGTCCAGAAGCCCGGCGTACTCGTGCGATGTCTTGAAGCGGTCTACGTTTTCCATGACGAAGACCTTCGGCTGAAGGGTGGTGACGACCCGGACATACTCCCGCCAGAGGCTGTTGCGCGGATCGTCCCAATAGCCTTTGCCCAGGCCTGAGAAGCCCTGGCAGGGGGGTCCTCCGGTGATGACGTCGACGCGGTCCGCGAAGTGGCGGGGGTCGAACTGCTCGATGCTCAGCTCCATCACGTCGGCTGAAGGGTGGTTGGCCTGGAACGTCGCCAGCGCCGCGCGGTCAAAGTCCACTGCTGCGATGGTTTCGAACACCGCTCGGGTCCTTTCGCTGCCCACAGCGTAGGAGCGAAAGCCCTCTGAGAATCCGCCGCATCCAGCGAAGAGGTCCATCACGCGCACCGGCTCCATCAACCATCCCCCAAGGTCGTCCAGCAGTGGGCATGGATCCTACGTTCCGCCACTGACAGCCCAGACCGGAGAGGGGCAGCCAGCCAACCGGAGTGTCAGTGGAGCCTGGTAGATCTAGCAGCATGACCCTTCCTGTCGCTGCTGTGCCGCACGTGGCGTTCTCCGATTTGGAGACCGCCGACCTTCAAGTCGATGCGCTCTATGCCGGCGGGACGAACGGCAACTCCGGCGACGATCCGATGTCCAAGCTCATAAAGGGGATCGGCAACCAAGGAGGCTTCCGGTACGCCGGCTCGCCGACCAATGGCACGGTGAAGCTGGCCGTCCTCTACACCAGCGGCGGCGAGGTGGACTGGCCCGACTACCTGGACGTGCAGACCGGGACCTTCACCTACTACGGCGACAACCGGAAGCCGGGGCAGCGCCTTCACGAGACCCCGCGCTCGGGAAACGTCCTGCTGCGCGATGCCTTCGCAGCCTCCCACGAGGCGCCAGCCATCAGGGCCAAAGTGCCCCCGTTCCTGCTGTTCGAGAAGGCTGCGAAGTCAGGCCGTTCGGTGCTCTTCCGCGGACTTCTGGCACCGGGGGGCCCGACGATGACCTCGGACGACGAGCTCGCCGCCATCTGGCGGGCTACCGCGGGCAAGCGCTTCCAGAACTACCGCGCCCACTTCACCGTGCTCGACGTGGACAGGATCCCTCGCAGCTGGATTCAGCACCTGCTGGCAGGCGGCAATCCGCTGGGCGGCGAGTGCCCAGAGGTGTGGCGCACCTGGGTAGAGAGCCGGGTCTACCGCCCCCTGCTGGCACCCTCCACCACCACGATCCGGTCCAAGGCGGACCAGCTGCCGCAAGACACTGCTGGCCGGGCCATGCTGGAGGCGATCCGAGAGTACTTCCGCGGTCACGAGCACGATTTCGAGGCGTGTGCGGTGGCGGTCTGGAGGCTCATCGCACCGAGCACGGGCGCCGTTGACGTGACCCGGCCGAGCCGTGACGGCGGGCGGGATGCAGTCGGTACCTACGTCCTTGGGCCGGTGGCAAACCGGATCGCCATCGACTTCGCCCTTGAGGCCAAGTGCTACGCCGCGGACAACTCGGTGGGAGTACGGGAGGTCTCCCGGCTGATCTCCAGGATCCGGCACCGCAACTTCGGCGTGCTGGTGACCACTTCGTTCTTCAACAAGCAGGTGCAGGACGAAGTCCACGAAGACGGCCATCCGATCGCCCTGGTATGCGGACGGGACATCGTCGACGCGCTTCGTCAGCAGGGACGAACGACAGTGGACGCTGTACAGCAGTGGCTCAAGCAGAGCTTTCCCCAGCAGAAGCCGCGGCCTATTTGTGACTGCTGAGACCATCTCTGACCCCCTCGAGCCTCTGGCCTGGTGAAATGTTCGAGCATTCCAAACCCTCCAGAGCACTGTGCATGGCCGTGCACCCGTCCGCATGCAATGCGCCTCCCCCCGTGACGTCAACGGAGGCACGATGCCCGAGTCCGTGCGGCAGATATGGAAGACGGGTGGTCGAGTGACGCAGCCGACATGTGGAGCCCGCAACGCGGGCGGAGGGCGGTGCAAGAACAAGGCAATGTTGGGTAGCGGCCAGTGCGCCAAGCATCAGGGGGCTTGGACGGCCCAAGCCAAAGCGCAGCGGCAGAAGAAGGAGGCCGAGGAGAAGCTACGGAAACTTCGCAAGGGGCGGTAGTTTCCAGCATCCCTGGGGCGCTGGCATCGGGCCGTAACCGATGCACCCGCAGGGAGCCGCCCTCGAAGGCAGCGCCTGTCGGGCCGCCGCTGGGCCGTCAGAGGGTGGCCCAGGGTGGCCGGCGACGACCATCGTCGACCACTCCCGGGCTGGTCAGGCGTGGTTGAGGATTCATCCGCTCAGGTCGCGGCGCTGCGGTGTAAGTTCCGCGACATCTAGGTCGGCCGCAGGTCAGGCCCGATCGCCCTGCGACAAGTCGTGACGAAAAGGCAAGCCGGACGGTGGGTTTCAGCCGCATGGCGGAGCGATCCTCGCCGCCTGCGGCGCGGGCCGGGCAGAATCGGCCCCGTCGGTACGGTGTCGAGGGGGCGGCCATGGCAGCAGTGGATGCACGGACGGAAACCGGTACGGAGGTCCCCGCGCTCGGGGGGATCCCCCTGCTCGGTTCCCTGTTCGACCTGAAATCGGACTCGCTCGGGACCTACCTGCGCGCCCAGCAGCAGCACGGTGACGTCGTGCGGATCACCGCCGGCCCGCCGGGGCTGCGCGCCGAGCTGTACTGCGTCTTCTCCGCAGAGGGCGCACAGCAGGTCCTGGCCTCGGAGTCGGCCAACTTCCGCAAGGACAACGCCTTCTACCAGGAGCTCCGGGACTCCTTCGGCAACGGCCTGCTGACCAGCCAGGACGAGGACTACCTGCGCCAGCGCCGGCTGGTGCAGCCGCTGTTCACCAAGCGCCGGGTGGACGGCTACGCCGGCGCGGTCGCGGCCGAGACCCGGGCGGTCGTCGCGGGCTGGGAGCAGGCCCCCGGCGGTGTCGTCGACGTCGGCGAGGAGATGATGCAGCTCGCCCTGCGCGCGGTCGCCCGGATCCTCTTCGGCACCGACGTGGAGGCCACCGTCGACGTCGTCGACCGGTGTTTTCCGGTCATCACGGAGTACGTGCTGCGCCGCGGCTACTCCCCCGCCAACTTCCCGCGCACCTGGCCCACTCCGGGCAACAAGCGGGCGGCCGCCGCGATGGACGAGCTGTACGCGGTCTGCGACAAGATCATCGCCGAGCGGCGCAGCGGGGACGGGGCCGAGGGCGAGGACCTGCTGAGCCTGCTGGCCGCCGCGACGAGCACGGACGACGGGGAGTTCGACGCCGCCGAGCTCCGCGACCAGGTACTGATCTTCCTGCTCGCCGGCCACGAGACGACGGCCACCTCGCTCGCCTTCTCCCTGCACCTGCTGGCCCGCCACCCCGAGCAGCAGGGGAGGGCCCGGGAGGAGATCTCCCGCGTGCTGGGCGACCGTACGCCGCAGGCCGCCGACCTGGACCGGCTCCCGTACCTCACGCAGGTCCTCAAGGAGGCGATGCGGCTCTATCCGGCCGCGCCGGTCATCGGCCGCAGTTCGGTCGCGGCCACCGAGGTCGGCGGACGGACCATCCCGGCCGGCTCGGACGTGATCCTGGCTCCGTGGGTGACGCACCGGCACCCCCGGTACTGGCCGGACCCCGATCGCTTCGACCCGGACCGCTTCACCCCGGAGGCGGAGGCCGGCCGCCCGCGCTACGCCTGGTTCCCGTTCGGCGGCGGCCCGCGCGCCTGCATCGGGCAGCACTTCTCGATGCTGGAGTCGGTGATCGCGCTGGCGATGGTCCTGCGGGCGTACGAGTTCGAGGCCGTGGACACCGACGTCCCGGTCAGCGCCGGGATCACCCTGCAGGCGGACGGCCCGATCCGCTGCCGGCTGCGGGGCGCGGCCGGTTAGCCGCCGGTCAGGGGCCGGCCGGCGGCCGGTCGGCGGCCCGCTCCCGCCGTCCGCGCGTCTCAGGCTGCGGCCGGCGCGTGGTGGCCCTTGAGGCGTTCGAGGTCCGATGGGCGGACCTGGATCGCGAGCAGCGCGATGACCGCGGCGATCAGGGCGAACGCGGCCGCGACGACGAACGCGGCGCTCACTCCCGAGGTGAGCACCTGGTCGCCCCACGGGTCCGGAAGCCGGCCGGTCCGCAGGAAGAGGGCCTTCTGGGCGGGGGCGGCCTGACTCAGGAAGGCCGGCACCTGATCGTGGGCCTCGTTGCGGCTGGCCGTACCGAAGACCGTGACCAGGATGGACAGCCCCAGCGACCCGCCCACCTGCTGCGTCGTGTTGAGCAGTCCGGAGGCCGCGCCGGACTCCCGGTCGGCGACGTTGGACAGGGCCATGAGGGTCAGCGAGACGAACTGCATGCCCATGCCGAGGCTGAAGACGAGCATCGGGCCCAGGATGCTGCCGAGGTACGTCGAGTCGATGTCGGTCTGCGTCAGCCAGGCCAGGCCGGCCGCCGAGCACAGCGCGCCCGTCACCATGAAGGGTTTGGGTCCGAGCTTCGGCAGGAGCTGGGAGGTGATGCCCGCGCCGACGGCGATGACGACGCTCACCGGCAGGAACGCGAGGCCGGCCTGGAGCGGGCTGAAGCCCAGGACGTTCTGCACGAACAGGGTCAGGAAGAAGAACATGCCGAACATCGCGCAGGCGAGGAAGAGCATGATGCCGTAGGACCCGGCCCGGTTGCGGTCGGCGAACATGTGCAGCGGGGTGATCGGCTGCGGGGAGCGCCGTTCGTTGAGGAAGAACAGCAGGAGCAGGACCACGGCCGCCCCGAAGGAGCCGAGGGTGATCGGATCGGTCCAGCCGTCCTGCGAGGCGCGGATGAAGCCGTAGACCAGCGCGACCATGCCGAGGGTGGACAGCAGTGCGCCCGCGAGGTCGAAATGTCCGGGGTGGCGTTCGGATTCGTGGATGACCCGGCGGGCCATCACGGCGATGGCCAGGGCGATCGGCACGTTGACGAAGAACACCCAGCGCCAGTTGAGCCATTCGACGAGGATGCCGCCGGCCAGGAGTCCGATCGCGCCGCCGCCCGCCGAGACGGCGGCGAACACGCCGAACGCCCGGTTGCGCGCCGGGCCTTCGTGGAAGGTGGTGGTGATCAGTGCCAGGGCGGTCGGGGAGGCGATGGCGCCGCCGACGCCTTGGAGGGCGCGGGCGGCCATCAGCTGGCCCTCGTTCTGCGCGAGCCCGCCGAGCAGGGAGGCCAGGCCGAAGAGCAGCACGCCGGAGATGAACACGCGTTTGCGGCCGAGGATGTCGCCGGTGCGTCCGCCGAGGAGGAGCAGTCCGCCGAAGGTGAGGGTGTAGGCGTTGACGACCCAGGACAGGCTCTCGGTGGAGAAGCCGAGGGCGGTCTGGATGTGCGGCAGCGCGATGTTCACGATGGTGATGTCGAGAACGACCATGAGCTGGCACGAGGCGATGACGAACAGCGCCAGCCCGTTGCCGCTGCCCCGGACCTTGCCGTCGGTCCCGTTGCTGGTCGGCGTCGTGTTCCGGTCCACCTTTTCGACGCTAAACCTGCTACCGGGGGTACACCACTCGAATGGCCTAGGCTGCATGACATGTACAGTGTGCCATTTCACATGACACACTACGATCATGGATGACTTCCTCAGGCTCTCCGCGAGCACCGGCCGCTTCACGTACGGCGCCCCGCGCGCGTTCTCCTTCGGGGACGACGGCCGGCTGCTCTGGTTCCTCCGCTCCACCGGCCCCGGCGACGCCTTCGACGGCCTCTGGGTCCTGGACACCGCCACCGGCACCGAGACCCGCCTCGCCGACCCCCGCGAGCTGTCCCCCGAGCCGGGCACCCTGCCGGCCGGCGAGCGCCGGCTGCGGGAGCGGATCCGGCTGGTCGCCGCCGGGATCGGCTCGTACGCGCTCTCCGGCGACGGCCGCAGCGCGGTGTTCCCGCTGTACGGGCGGCTGTACCGGGTGAGGTACGAGGACACCCCCGCGGGCGCGGCCGGCGCCGCCGGGCAGCCGGTCGGGAAGCCGGTCGGCCGGCCCGAGGAGATCCCGGCCGCCGGGCCCGCCCTCGACCCGCGGCTCGACGCCGACGGCTCCCGCACCGCGTACGTCACCGGCGACGCCCTGTACACCCACCCGGGCGGCCGGGTCAGCCCCGCCGACGGAGCCCGCTGGGGCGTGGCCGAGTTCGCCGCCGCCGAGGAGCTGGACCGGGGCCGCGGCCACTGGTGGTCCCCCGACGGGCAGAGCCTGCTGGCCGCCCGCGTCGACGAATCCGCCCTCCAGAGGCGCCACTTCGCCGACCCCGCGCACCCCGAGCTCCCGCCCGAGGACTTCGCGTATCCCGAGGCGGGCGGCCCCAACGCCGGGGTCCAGCTGTGGGTGCTCGGCCCCGGCGGCGCCCGGGTACGGCTCGACTGGGACGCCGAGGCGTACCCGTACGTCTCCGACGCCGACTGGGAATCGGCGTCCGAGATCCTGCTGACCGTCCAGGACCGGCTCCAGCAGAACGTCCTGCTGCTCTGCGCCGACCCGGCCACCGGCCGGACCCGCGAGCTGTCCCGCACCACCCACCCCCACTGGGTCGACCCGATGCTGCCCGGCACCCCGGCCCGGCTCGCCGACGGCCGGATGCTCACCGCCGCCGACACCCCGGACGGCGCCGCCCGCGGCCTCGCCGTCGACGGGAAACCGCTGACCGGGGACGGGATCCAGGTCCGCCGGGTGGCCGGCACCCACCGCGACCGGCTGGTGATCGAGGCCGGGCTGCGCGATCCCGCCGAACAGCAGGTGCTGCTCCTCGACCCCACCACCGGGGAGCTGACCCCGCTGGCCGACGGACCGGGGGTGCACAGCGTCCAGGCCTCCGCCGGAACGCTGCTGCTGACCTCCGCCGACGCCGACGGGATCCGGCGGACCGTACGCACCGCCGACGGGCGCGAGTTCGCGCCGGGCGACCTCTCGGCGCCGCTGCCCTACCGGGTGGTCCCGCTGCTGGAGCGGGTCACCGAACACGCCGTCCCCACCTCGGTGGTGTTCCCCCGCGGCCACGTCCCCGGCCGGCGGCTGCCCGTCCTCATGGACAGCTACGGCGGCCCCGGTTTCCAGGACGTGTGCGCCGAGCCGCGCCGCTGGCAGCACCGCCAGTGGTGGGCCGACCGGGGCTTCGCGGTGGTGACCGTCGACAACCGCGGAACCCCGTACGTCTCCCCCGCCTTCACCCACGCCGTGTACCGCGGGTTCTCCGAGGTCACCCTGGACGACCAGGTCGCGGCCCTGCACGCACTCGGCGAACGCCACCCGGACCTGGACCTCGGCCGGGTCGGGGTACGCGGCTGGTCGTACGGCGGCTACCTGTCCGCGATGGCGGTGCTGCGCCGCCCGGACGTCTTCCACGCGGCGGCCGCCGGGGCCGCGCCGACCGACTTCCGGCACTACGACACGGCGTACACCGAGCGCTACCTCGGGCTCCCGCAGGAGAACCCCGAGGTGTACGAGCAGGACTCGCTGATCCCGGACGCCCCGAACCTGGTCCGGCCGCTGCTGCTGATCACGGGCCTGGCCGACGACAACGTCCACCCCTCGCACACCCTGCGCCTCTCCCAGGCCCTGACGGACGCGGGCCGCCCGCACCAGCTCCTGGCCCTGCCCGGCGTCACCCACATGACCCCGAACGGCACCAAGGAGAAGCTCATGGCCCTGGAACTGGAGTTCTTCCGCCGCGAGCTGGCCTGACCGACGGCGCAGCCGGTGACGTCGCTCAGCCGGTGACGTCCCGGTGCGCCCCCGCGCGAAGGCGAGGATCGCCGGCGCCGCCTCGTGCAGGCTGCTGAAATGCCGGTGCACCCCGTCCACCGGCGTCGGCGTGTTGACCCCCCAGACCGTCATCCCGGCCCGCAGCCCCGACTCGACGCCGGACGGCGCGTCCTCGATGACCAGGCAGTCCTGCGGCGCGGCGCCGAGGCGCTCCGCGGCCAGCAGGTAGGGCACCGGCGACGGCTTTCCCTCGGCGACGCAGGCGGCGTCCACGACGACGTCCGGCACCGACAGGCCGGTCCGGGCGAACCGTCCGCGCACCCGGTGCCCGTAGTTCGAGGTCACCAGCGCCCAGCGGCCCTGGGGCAGGCCGGCCAGCATCTCCACCGCGCCGTCGAACGCGGCGTAGACACCGGACCGGACGTCCTCGTCCTCCAGCTCGTGCAGCGCGGCGAGGCAGGCCTGCGGGTCCTGCTCGGGGGCCACCTCCGCGAAGGTCTCCAGGGGACGCGTCCGCAGCGCCACCCGGTGGACGGCGGCGGGGTCGAGCCCGTGGCGCGCCGCCCACGCCTCCCAGACGCGACGCTGGTTGGCGACCGCGTCGATCAGCGTCCCGTCGACGTCGAAGAGGACGTACGGCACCGGGGCGGGACGGGGCGGTCCACTGTTTTCGTCGATCACGCCGCGATCATGTCATCGGCCCGTCGTACCGCGGGTGGCGGGAGGGCCCCGGGCCGATCGTGTCGGCCCGGGGCCCTCCTTCTTCCCCTGGATCCCCGTCAGTCACCGGGGAAGTGGCAGGCCACCTCGCGCGAGGCGGCGATGCGCAGCAGCGGGCGCTCCGTGCGGCAGATCTCCTGCGCCTTCGGGCAGCGCGGGTGGAAGGTGCAGCCCGGGGGCGGTGCGGCCGGGCTCGGCGGGTCGCCGAGCAGCACGATCCGCTCCCGCCGCCGCTCGGCCGCCGGGTCCGGCAGCGGTACGGCGGACAGCAGGGCCCGGGTGTAAGGGTGCTGGGGGTTCTCGTACAGGGCGCGCTTCTCGCCGATCTCGACGATCCGGCCGAGGTACATGACGGCGACCCGGTCGCTGACCCGTTTCACCACGGACAGGTCGTGCGCGATGAACACGTAGGCCAGGCCGAGTTCGCGGCGCAGGCGCTCCATCAGGTTGACGATCTGCGCCTGGACGGAGACGTCGAGTGCGGAGACGGGCTCGTCGGCGACGATCAGCCGGGGGCTGGTGGCCAGCGAGCGGGCGATCCCGATGCGCTGGGCCTGGCCGCCGGAGAACTCGTGCGGGTAGCGGTCGATGTGCTCCGGGATCAGCCCGACCAGCTCCATCAGCTCGGCCGCCCGGCGGCGCGCGTCGGACGCCGACCAGCCCTGCACGAGCAGCGGGTCGGAGATGATCCGGGCCACCGTCTGGCGGGGGTTGAGGGAGGAGTGCGGGTCCTGGAAGACCATCTGGAGGTGGCGGCGCAGCGGACGGAGTCTTCCCTGCGGAAGCCGGGTGATGTCCCGTCCGTCGAACGCGATGCTGCCCGAGGTGGGCTCCAGCAGTCGCACCAGCATCCGGCCGGTGGTGGACTTCCCGCAGCCCGACTCGCCCACCAGGCCGAGGGTTTCGCCCGCCGCGAGATCGAAGGAGATCCCGTCGACGGCGCGCACGGGCGCTCCCCGGCGCCCGGCCCCGGAGCGTCTGCCGGGGAAGGCCATGGTGAGATCCCGTACGGACAGCAGCGGATCGGGCGCCACCGGATCCGTCCCGGCCCGGTCCGGCCGTGCGGTGGTGTCCGGTGGACGGGCCTCTACGGTCATCGGGACGCCTCCGGGGCGGTCGGCGCGGTCAGGGCGGTCGGGGCGGTCGGGGCGGATGCAGTGCCCGGCACGGCGTCCGCCCCCGTGAAATGGCATGCGGCGGTGCGCCCGGCGGCGCCGTAGGGCCGTGGCTCGGGCCGCTCGGTGGCACAGCGGCGCTGCTGCTGCGGGGTGCCCGCCGCGGCGAGGTGGCAGCGCGGTGCGAACGCACAGCCCGGGGCGGGCGCGAGCAGGGAGGGCGGGGAGCCGGGGATGGCCCGCAGGGGCTCGTCGTCGGCGTCGTCCAGCCGGGGCAGCGAATCGAGCAGCCCCCGGGTGTACGGGTGCGCCGGGTCGGCGAACAGTTCGTCGACGCCTGCCTGTTCGGCGGCCCGGCCGCCGTACATGACCAGCACCTCGTGCGCGACGCGGGCGACCACCCCGAGGTCGTGGGTGATCATCACGACGCCGAGGCCGCGCTCCTGCTGGAGCCGGGCGATGAGCTCCAGGATCTGCGCCTGCACGGTCACGTCGAGGGCGGTGGTGGGCTCGTCGGCGATCAGCAGATCCGGTTCGCAGGCCAGCGCCATGGCGATCATCGCGCGCTGGCGCATGCCGCCGGAGAACTGGTGCGGGTACTCCCCGGCCCGGCGGGCCGGTTCCGGGATGCCGACCTCGCCGAGCATGTCGACCGCGCGCCGGCGCGCGGCGGCCCGGCCGGACTTGAAATGGACCCGGAAGTGCTCGGCTATCTGCTCGCCGACGGTGTAGTAGGGGTGCAGGCTGGACAGCGGGTCCTGGAAGATCATGGCCATCTTCCGGCCGCGCAGCCGGGACAGCTCCTTCTCGGACATGCCGGTGAGTTCCTGCCCGGCCAGTGCGATGGAGCCGCCGACCTCGGCGCCCCGGTGCAGGCCCATGACGGCGAGCGAGGTGACCGACTTGCCGGACCCGGATTCACCGACGATGCCGAGGGTCCGCCCGGCCTCCACGGTGAAGCCGAGCGCGTCGACGGCCCGTACGGAGCCGCGCGGGGTGGTGAAGGTGACGTGCAGGTCGCGCACTTCCAGCAGGGGGGCGGCGGCTGGTGCGGCCATCAGTACCTCACCCTCGGGTCGATGACGGCGTACAGGAGGTCGACGACGAGGTTGGCGACGACGATGAAGAAGGCGGCGAGCAGCGTGACCCCGAGGACCACCGGCTGGTCCGAGCTGACGAGGGCTCCGTAGAACAGCCGACCGATGCCCGGGAGCCCGAAGATGGACTCGGTGATGACGGCTCCGGCGAGCAGCCCGCCGAGGTCCATGCCGAAGATCGTGAGGATCGGGGTCATCCCGGAGCGCAGCCCGTGCTTGACGACGACCGTGCGCTCGGGCATGCCCTTGGCGCGGGCGGTACGGATGTACGGCTCGGCCATGGCCTCGATCATCGAGCCCCGGCTCTGGCGGGCGTACATGGCCGCGTAGAGCAGGGCGAGCGCGGTCCAGGGCAGCAGCAGGTTGGCCGCCCAGGCGCCCGGGTTGTCGGTGAAGGCCTGGTAGGTGGGGTAGGGCAGCAGCCCGGCGACGCGGATGACCCCGTAGATGAGCATCACGGAGGTGAAGTAGACGGGCAGCGAGGCGGCGGCGACCGCGCCGACCATCAGGGCCTTGTCGGTGGCGGTGTCCTTGCGCAGGGCCGCGGTGACCCCGGCGCCGAGGCCGAGGACGAGCCACAGCGCGGCGGCGCCGACGGCGAGGGAGGCGGAGACCGGGAGGCGGTCCATCAGCAGGTCCCACACGGGCAGGGAGTTCTCGTACGAGTAGCCGAGGCACGGGAAGTCGCACTGGACGGCGTACTGGCCGGTGCCGAGGGTGCGGCCGGTGAAGATGCCGGTGAGGAAGTCGGCGAACTGCCGCCACACCGGCTGGTCCAGGCCGAGGTACTCCCGTACGTCGGCCAGCCGTTCGGCGCTGCAGGTCTTGCCGCAGGCGGCCGCGGCCGGGTCGGAGGGCAGGACGTAGAAGATGAGGAAGGTGACGGCGGCGATGGCGAGCAGGACGCCCGCGAGGGCGAGCAGCCGGCGCCCGAGGTAGAGGATCACGTGCGGCCGCCCCTCGGGTCGAGGATGTCGCGCAGGGCGTCGCCGAGCAGGGTGAAGGCGAGGACCGCGAGGAAGAGGAAGGTGCTCGGGATGACGAAGTACATGGGGTCGGTCTCGTAGAAGGCGACGGACTCGGCGATCATCTGGCCCCAGGACGGGGTGGGCGGGCGCACGCCCACCCCGAGGTAGCTGAGCGCGGCCTCGGTGCTGATCATGCCGGGGATGAGCAGGGTGGTGTAGGCGATGACCGGGCCGGAGACGCCCGGGAGGATGTCGCGGGTCAGGATCCGCCAGGAGCTCGAGCCGCCGACGCGGGCGGCGTCGACGTACTCGCGGTGTTTGAGGGAGAGGGTCTGGCCGCGGACGACGCGGGCGACGCCGGGCCAGCCGAACAGGCCGATGACGGCGGTCATGAGCACGATCCGGTTGACGTCCTTGGCCACCGACAGCATCGCGATCATGAAGATGAGGGAGGGGAAGGACATGGTCAGGTCCATGAGCCGGGACAGGGCCGCGTCGGTGCGGCCGCCGAAGTAGCCGGCGGCGATCCCGGCGGCGGTGCCGGTGACCACGACGATGGCGGTGGCGGCGAAGGCGATGAGGAGGGAGACCTGGGCGCCGTGGACGACGCGGGCGAACAGGTCGCGGCCGGTGACGGGTTCGACGCCGAGCCAGTGCTCGGGGCTGATCCCGCCGAGGGAGCCGAGGGGCTGGCCGCCGAGGTAGGGGTCGATGGCGGACTTGTCGAACTCCTCGGGGGACCAGCCGCCGAGCGCGCCCAGCCAGGGGGCGGTGGCGGCCATCAGGACGAAGAGGAGGACGACGCAGAGGCTGACGCGGACGGCGGGGCGGCGCCGGAGCTCGCGCCGGGCGAGCTGCCAGGGGCTGCTGCCGGTGGCTGCCGCCGCGGGAGCGCCCTCGGCGGCGCCGGGGGCCGGTGCCCCGCCCGGAGCCGGTGCCGGGGCCGCCTGGCCGCCGGCACCGGGTGCGGTGGTGGTCATGGTGTGGGGGCCCGTCTTCCTCAGCCCTGGCTCTTCGAGGGGTCCTTGAGGCCGACCGTGCCGTAGTCGATGGTGCCGGTCCACACGGGGTGGCCGTAGGCGCCCGCGATGTTGGGGCCGACGAGCAGCGGCTTGCGCTCGAGCAGGATCGGGACGGACGGCGACTTCTTCATGATCTCGGCGTCGAGGTCGATCCAGGCCTGGTTGGCCTGCTTGGCGTCGGCCATGGCGTTGATCTCGTCGATCCGCTTCATGGTGGCCTCGTCGCGGAACTGGCTGTAGTTGCCCTGGTTGCCCTTGTCCTTGATGGTGCGTCCGTCGAAGACGAAGGGGATCCAGGTGGAGCCGGACGGGTAGTCGGGGCACCAGCCGGTGAGGGTCATGTCGGGGGTGGTGGAGAGGTCGCCGATGACGTCGTAGTACGCGCCGGGGTCGACGGTGTCGATGACGACCTCGATGCCTACGCGCGACAGGCCCTGCTGAACGGCCTCGGCCTTGCCCTTGTCGCCGGTGGAGACGGCGAGGGAGACCTTCAGGGTCTCCTTGCCGGCGGCCTTGAGGAGTTCCTTGGCCTTCGCCGGGTCGCCCGCCGGGGCGATCTTCAGGGTGTCGGCCTGCTTGCCGCCGGAGAGCGCCGGGGGCAGGTAGGCGGTGGCGACCTCGTTGAGGGCCGGACCGCCGCCCGCGGTGACGATGGCCTCCTTGTCGACGGCGTACTGGAGGGCCTCGCGGACCTTCGGGTCGTTGAAGGGGGCGCGGGAGTTGTTGAGGTGCAGCATCTCCGTACAGCCCTGGGACTCGGCGAGCAGGCGCGCCTTGACGTCCGGCTTCGGGAGCACCTTGGGGGCGCTCTCGGGACGCATGTCGGCGTACTGGACGGCGGAGCCGTCGGCGCCCTCGCCGGCGATGATGCGGTCGTCGATCTGGCCGCCCTTGAGGCCCATGACCACGACGAACTTGTCGGGGTAGGCCTTTCTGACCGTGTCGGTCTTCGGGTCCCAGTGCTCGTTGCGGACGAGGACGAGCTTCTTGTCGCGGTCGTACGACTCGATCTTGTACGGGCCGGAGGAGAACGGGCGGGCGTCGTACTGGGTGCCCTTCTCCTGGGACTGCGGGACCGGCGCGAAGGTGGGCAGGGTGGCGGTGGCGGAGAACTCGGCCACGGGACGCTTGAGTTCGAAGACGATCGTGCGGTCGTCGGGGGTCCTGACGGAGTCGAGGTGCTGCCCCTGGAGGGGCCCCTTGTAGCCCTCGGTGCCGGCCAGGTACTGGGCGGCGTAGTCGGGGCCGCCGGTGAGGTCGGGGGCGAAGGAGCGCTCGACGTTGTACTTGACGTCCTGCGCCTTGATCGGCGATCCGTCCTCGTACTTCACGCCCTCCTTGAGGGTGAAGGTCCAGGTCTTGCCGCCGTTGGAGGGGGTTCCGAGGTCGGTGGCGAGGTCGGGGACGAGTTCGCTGCCGGCCTTGCCGGGCTCGGCCTTGAAGGTGACGAGCGTGCGGTAGAGGAGGCGGGTGCCGAAGTCCATGGTCGGCATGACCCAGTTGCGGGCGGGGTCGAGGTGGGCGAAGTCCTGGTTGGACAGGACGGTCAGCGTCCCGCCCTTGACCGGGGTGCCGCCGAGCACCTTGCCGTCGTTGGCGGCGGCGGGGTTGCCCGCTCCGGCGCCGGTGGAGCCCTTCTTGGGGTCGGAGCAGCCCGAGGCACCCAGTGCGAGTGCGGCCACCAGGGCGGTGGCGAGGGCGAGTTGGGTGCGCTTGGTCATGGGTCACTCCAGTGAAGGGCCGCGCTCTATGATGTGACCGGTAACATAGTAATGTGAAATTGCACTGACAAGAGGTTGGTGCCGCCGTTACCCAGCCGTGTCCAAGTCCGGCCCCTCGAACGGGAGTCGAGGCCGTCGGACAGCCGCCCGGGTGCGGCGACCACCCGACGACGCGCAGCGCCAGGCGGTCGACGGTCGTCATCCCGTCACCACCTGGCGCTGCGCATCACGACGAACGGCTGAGCGTCACCCGCTCCCGCCGGGGATCAGCTCAATGCGGAGACGACCTAGACGCCCGAGCCGAGGCCCCCCGGAGTGCGGCCCACCGGCTCGTCGCGGCCCTGGGCCCACAGGGAGCGGACGTGCCCGAGGTGGCGGACCATGCAGGCCTCCGCAGCCTCCGCGTCCCCGGCGATCATCAGGTCCAGCAGCTCGATGTGCTCCTCGGCGGAGGAGACCAGCTTCCCGGCCTCGTCCAGGCCCGTCAGTCCGTACAGCCGCGAGCGCTTGCGCAGGTCGCCGACCGTCTCCACCAGCCGGTCGTTGCCCGCCAGGGCGAGCAGCGAGAGGTGGAAGCGACGGTCCGCCTCCAGGTAGCCGATGAGGTTGTGCTCGCGGGCGCTGGTGACGATCTCCTCCGCGATGGGGCGCAGCGCCTCGAGCTGCTCCGCCGTGGCGATCTTCGTGATCCGGCCGATGGTCGGGACCTCGATCATCGTGCGCAGTTCGGTGTACTGGTCCAGGTCGCGCTCGCTGACCTCGGTGATCCGGAAGCCCTTGTTGCGGACGGGTTCCACCAGGCCCTCGCGGGCCAGGTCGAGCATCGCCTCGCGGACGGGCGTTGCGGAGACCCCGAGTTCGGCGGCCAGGCCGGGCGCCGAGTAGACGCTGCCGGGGCGCAGTTCGCCCGCTATCAGGGCTGCTCGAAGGGCGTGGCCGACCTGGTCGCGGAGCCGTTCCTGAGCCTTGATGAGACTGTGCTGCTTCAGGTCACCCATTGCTGTTCCTCCGAACCCCTGTGCACCACCGAGTGCAGAGGAACAGCGTACAATGTCACGTTGCGCTTATTCCCCGGGCGGCGGTGTCCCCGGCGGCGCGATACATCGCCACCGCCACAGCGAGATCTTCCCAGGCCATGCCCACGCTCTTGAAGAGCTGTGGACAACTCGGAGGTCCGGCCGCCGGCATCCGGCCCGTCACCAGGTCGGCCAGGGTTCCGCTGATGTGACCGGGTCCGATGGCCCCCTCCGCCTCCGGCACCAGCAGGTCCCCCGCCTCGCGCAGCGCCGCCGCCCGCGACTCCACGTACACCGCCGACCGCCGCACGAGCGCGGTGTCGGTCTCCCGGGCGTCCGGCTCGTGGGAGCCGACGGCCACGACCGTCGCGCCCGGGGCCACCAGGCGCCCGTCGAAGAGGGGTTCGCGGGCCGTGGTGCAGCACAGCACCAGGTCCGCGCCGGCCACGTCCGCCGGGCTGCCCGTCCGGGCCTCGACCCCGAGGGTGCGGGCGTGCTCCGCCAGTTTCTCCGCGGCGACCGGATTGCGGGCGACGACCACGGCCTGCGCCAACTCCCGTACGGCCCGCACGGCTTCGAGGTGCCCGTACGCCTGCGGGCCGGCGCCGAAGAGCACCAGCCGCAGGGCCCGCCCGGCCGGCGCGAGGTGGCGCAGGGCGAGCGCCGAGACCGCCGGGGTGCGCAGGGCGGTCAGCGCCGCGCCGTCGAACAGGGCCAGCGGGCGCAGGGTAGGGCTGTCCAGCAGCAGGTACGAGCCGGTGATGCGGGGCAGGCCGAGAGCCGGATTGCCGGGCGCCACACCGGCGATCTTCACCCCGGCGTACGCCCCCGCCGCGGCCGGCATCAGCAGCAGCTCGCCGCCGCCCGGCACGGGGACGGACGAACGCTGCGGACAGGCCTCCGGGTCCAGCCCGGCCCGCAGTACTCCGGCCAGTGCGTCGGCGGCTGCGGCCGGGGTGAGCAGCGCCGCCGTCTCCTCGGCCTCGAACTGCGGGATCACAGCAGGAATCCGGGGCCGAGGGCGTCCTGCGGATCCAGCAGGAAGGTGTGCTCGCCGGTGCGGTACGCCGTGCCGGTGACCTCCGTGACGAGGCCGTCGCGGGAGCCCCCCGCCGCCACCCGGCCGGTGAACACCGTGCCGGCCACCGACTCGTGGAGCAGGTCCTCGCCCGCCCCGAGCCGCCCGTCCTCCGCGAGCAGCACGAGGCGCGCCGAGGTTCCCGAGCCGCACGGCGAGCGGTCGATCTGCCCGTCGGCGAACACGGTGACATTGCGCTGGTGCGGCCCGAAGGGCGTGTCGGGCAGTTCCTCGTGGAGGATCACCCCGTAGACCCCGGAGAGCAGGGGCCCGCCGGGGTGCCAGGTCCCCGGGTGGGTGGCCAGCGCGGCCCGGATCTCCTGCCCGGCCCGGACGAGTTCGGGCAGCGCGGCCCGGGAGACCTCCAGGCCGAGGTCCCGGGCGGCGACGGACGCGTAGCAGGCGCCGGCGTGCGCGAGGTCCACCTCCGCCATGCCCAGGGTGGTCGCCACCGGCACCTTGCGGGCGCCGACCCGGGCGGGGACGCCCCGGAAGGTGACCCCGGTGGTGCGGCCGCCGCTGCGGTGCACGGTCGCGGCGACCCGGCCCGAGGGCACGTCGATCCGCACCTGTGCGTCCCCGTCGTCCGGGGCGGCGACGCGCCCGGTGGCCACGGCCCAGGCGCCGAGGGCCATCGTGCCGTGGCCGCAGGCGGTGGAGTAGCCGTCCTTGTGCCAGAACAGCACGCCGAAGTGGGCCCCGTCGTCGTCCGGGGGCACGACGAACCCGCCGTACATCCCGGCGTGTCCGCGCGGCTCCTGCACGAGGAGCCTGCGTACGTCGTCCAGCGGGCTCCGGCGCGGGGCCGTGCCGGAGCCGCCGGGACCGATGGCGGTGGCGCAGCGCTCGGCGACGGTGTCCCCGGGTACGGGCGGCAGGCCGGCCGCGGCGACGTCGACGATCCGGAAGGGCTCCCCGGCCGTGTGGTAGTCGACCGTGCGTACGACGGCGCTCGCGCCGCTCACAGCAGGAACCCTGCGGGGAACGGGTCGGACGGGTCGAGGAAGTACTGGGCGGTGCCGGTGATCCATGCCCGCCCGGTGACGGTGGGGACGACGGCGGGGAGCCCGCCCACCGTGGTCCGCCCGATCAGCCGGCCGGTGAACTCGGTGCCGATGAAGGACTCGTTGACGAAGTCCGCGCCGAGCTCGAGGAGGCCGCGGGCGTGCAGCTGGGCCATGCGCGCGCTGGTGCCCGTACCGCAGGGCGAGCGGTCGAACCAGCCGGGGTGGATGGCCATGGCGTGCCGGGAGCGGCGGGCGTCGGAGCCGGGGGCGGCGAGGTAGACGTGCTTGACGCCGGCGATGGAGGGGTTCTCGGGGTGGACGGGCCGGTCGCCGGAGGCGTTGATCGCGTCCATGACGGCGAGTCCGGCGGCGAGCAGTTCGTCCTTGCGGTCCCGGTCGAAGGGGAGCCCGAGGGAGTCGAGGTCGACGAAGGCGTAGAAGTTGCCGCCGTAGGCGAGGTCGTAGGTGACCGTGCCGTGGCCGGGGACTTCGGCCTTCAGGTCCAGTCCGACGCAGAAGGAGGGGACGTTGGTGAGGGTGACGGCGGTGGCCGCCCCGTCCTCGACCCGGACGTCCACGCTCACCAGCCCGGCCGGGGTGTCGAGCCGGACGGTGGTGACCGGCTCGACGACCTCCACCATGCCCGTCTCCACCAGGACGGTGGCGACCCCGATGGTCCCGTGCCCGCACATGGGGAGCAGGCCCGACACCTCGATGTAGAGCACGCCGAAGTCGGCGTCGGGCCGGGTGGGGGGCTGGAGGATGGCGCCGCTCATCGCGGAGTGGCCGCGCGGCTCGTACATGAGCAGGGTCCGGACGTGGTCCGTGTGCTCGATGAAGTGGAGCCGTTTCTCGGCCATGGTGGCGCCGGGGATCACCCCGACGCCGCCGGTGATCACCCGGGTCGGCATGCCCTCGGTGTGCGAGTCCACCGCGTGGTAGATGTGGCGCGTACGCATTCCTGTTCCCCCCGTGACTAGTTGAGGCCCTCGGCGAGGGCCTTCTCGGTGGCGGCGCGGACGGCCGCCTCGGTCTCCCCGGTCAGGGGGAAGCGGGGCGGGCGGGTGGCGCCGCCGGGGCGTCCGGCGAGGTCCATGGAGAGCTTGATGGCCTGGACGAACTCGGTCTTGGAGTCCCAGCGCAGCAGGGAGTGCAGCGACTTGTACAGCGGCAGTGCGGTGGCGAGGTCGCCGGCGACGGCGGCCCGGTAGAGCTCGGCGCAGGAGCGCGGCAGCGCGTTGGGGTAGCCGGCGATCCAGCCGACCGCGCCGGCGAGGGCGAGTTCGAGGAGGACGTCGTCGGCGCCGATGAGCAGGTCGAGGCCGGGGGCGAGTTCGGCGATCTCGTAGGCGCGGCGGACGTCCCCGCTGAACTCCTTGACGGCGACGATGCTGCCGTCGCCGTGCAGGCGGGCGAGGAGGGCGGGGGTCAGGTCCACCTTGGTGTCGATGGGGTTGTTGTACGCGACGACGGGCAGCCCGGCGCGGGCGACCTCGGCGTAGTGGGCGCGTACGGCCTGCTCGTCGGCCCGGAAGGCGTTGGGGGGCAGCAGGAGCACGGAGCCCGCCCCGGCCTCGGCGGCCTGGTCGGCCCAGCGGCGGGCCTCGGCGCTGCCGTAGGCGGCGACGCCGGGCATGACGCGGCCGCCGTCACCGCCGGCCGCCTCGACGGCGGTGCGGACGACGCGGGCCCGCTCCTCGTCGGTGAGGGTCTGGTACTCCCCGAGGGAGCCGTTGGGCACCACGCCGTCGCAGCCGTTGGCGATGAGCCAGGCGACGTGCTCGGCGTAGGCGTCGTAGTCGACGCCGAGGTCCTCGCGCAGGGGCAGCGCGGTGGCGACCATGATGCCGTGCCAGGGGCGGGTGCGGGTGTCCGTACCGGTGGTGGGCGCGGGGGTGTGCGCGTCGGTCATGTGAGAGCTCCCTAGAGTGGTGTGTGACATTTTACTAGTGGGTGCGAGGTGGCCACAAGGGCTCCGGCCGGGTGGATCAGCCGTCCGCCGGGGGCAGTTCGGCCAGGAGGCGCAGCGGGACCGGACAGGACAGCGGCCGCCGGTCGGGGGCGGGCTCTCCCCCTGGGCCTGACGGCCCGGGAGGTACCCCCACCCCGGCCAGGGCGGCGACGGCCGGACCGCACATCCGGCCCTGGCACCAGCCCATTCCGGCCCGGGTCAGGAGTTTGACCGTACGGGCGTCCCGGGCGCCGAGGCCGGCGACCGCCTCGCGGATCCGGCCGGCCGGGACCTCCTCGCAGCGGCACACGTCGGTGTCGTCGCACAGCCAGTCGGTCCAGCCGGCGCCCGGGCGGTGGGCGGCGCCCATGGCCCCGGCGAACGCGCGCAGGCGCGCGCGGCGGCGGCCCAGGGCGGCCGGGACGGGCCGGCCGGCGATGGCGTGGGCGGCGATCTCCCCTTCGATCAGGGCCAGTTGGGCACCACCGATGCCGCCGGTCTCACCGGCGGACCAGATGCCGGGGACGGAGGTCCGCTGCTCGGCGTCCAGCGCCAGGGCGGCGGTGGCGTCGGCGCTGCGGCGGGTGGCGCAGCCGAGGCCGGTCGCCAGCTCCAGTTGGGGGACGAGCCCGTGGCCGACGGCGAGGGCGTCGCACGGGATCCGGCGGGCGGTGCCGGGCACGGGCCGCCAGTCCCGGTCCAGGCGGGCCACGGTGACGGCCTCGACGCGGTCGGTGCCGTGGGCGGCGGTCACGGCGTGCCGGGTCAGCAGCCGGATGTGGCGGCGGAGCAGGGCGCTGCCGTACGTGGCGGCCTCGGCGAGCTTGCCGGGGTTGCGCAGCAGGGCGGGGACGTGGCCGGCGTAGCCGCCGTACGCGGCGGCTTCGACGACGGCCGGCACCCGGGCCCCGGCGGCGGCGAGCGACCCGGCGACGGCCAGCAGCAGCGGCCCGCTCCCGGCGACGACGACCCGCCTGCCCGGCAGTACGAGCCCGCTCTTGAGCATGGCCTGCGCCCCGCCGGCCCCTACCACCCCGGGCAGGGTCCAGCCGGGGAAGGGCAGTTGCCGCTCGTAGGACCCGGTGGCGAGGAGGACGGCCCGGGCGTGCAGGGTGGCGGCCGCCTCGTCGGGGCCGGCGACGGCGTGCAGGGTCCAGGCGGGGCCGTCCGGCACGACGGTCCACACGTGGTGGGCCGGGAGGTACGTGATCCGGCCGGCCTCCTCGTGGGCCCGCAGGGCGGCTTCGCGGGAGGCGAAGGCGGCCCACCCGTGGTGCAGGGCTTCGGGACGGTCCGCCCCGAGCCCCGGCGCGGGGTGGCGGTAGTACTGCCCGCCGGGCCGCTCCCCCGCGTCCAGGAGGGTGACCCGCAGCCCGAGCCCGGCGGCGGTGACGGCGGCGGCGAGCCCGGCGGGGCCCGCACCGACGATCGCCAGGTCGGACGGGGCGGTGTCAGACGCCGAGCTCGGCATGACCGGTTCCCTCCTGGGTGGTGACGGTGTCCCCGGGGCGGGCGGGGACGAGGCAGGCGCGCTGGTTCGGGCGGCCGTTGACGGTGACGAGGCAGTCGTAACAGCTGCCGATCCCGCAGAACGCCCCGCGGGGGGCGCCGCCTTCGCGGGTGGTCCGCCAGGCGAGGATCCCGGCGCCCCACAGCACGGCGGCGATGCTCTGGCCCGCCTGGGCGGTGAGCTCGCGCCCGTCGAAGCGGAGCACGTACGTGGTTTCGGGGGCTCCTCCGACGAGGGTGCGCGGGGTCTGGCTCATCGGCGGTTCTCCTTGGGCGTGTTGCAGGTGGCGGGCCGGCGCCGGGGCCGTCATCGGGCTGCGTCCCCGGCAAAGCGGGCCGGGTGGAACGGGGCCGAGGGGAGCGGGGGTTCAGTGCCCGTCAGGGCGGCGGCGATCAGGACGCCCGTGGCCGGCGCCAGGCCGATGCCCGCGCCCTCGTGGCCGCAGGCGTGCAGCAGCCCCGGGACCCGGGGGTCCGGGCCGATCGCCGGGAGGTGGTCCGGAAGGTAGGGGCGGAAGCCGTGGTAGGTGCGCAGGATCCGGGCGTCCGCCAGGACGGGGAACAGGGCCGCCGCCTGTGTCGCCAGGCGGCGCAGGGCCTCCACCGACAGGGACCGGTCGAAGCCGACCCGCTCCCGGGTGGCCCCGATCAGCACCGGGCCCGACGGGGTGCCCTCCACCACCGCCGAGGACTGGAGCGCCGCCGAGCCGCTCGCGACGTCCGCGATGTAGTCGGCGGCGTAGACCTTGTGCCGGACCACCCTCGGCAGCGGCTCCGTCACCAGGACGAACCCGCGGCGCGGGAGCACGGGCAGGGACACCCCGGCCAGCTCCGCGATGCGGCCGCCCCAGGTCCCGGCCGCGTTCACCACGGCCGGGGCGAGGAGTTCACCACCGCGCGTGCGCACCCCGCGGACGCCCCCGGGCCCCGTCAGGATCCCGGTCACCTCCTCCCCCAGGTGCACCGAAGCCCCCGAGGCGGCGAGCAGCCTGGCCGCCGCCTGGGCCGGCTGGACCTGGGCGTCCTGCGGGTACAGGAACCCCCCGGCCGGCCCCGGGGCCAGATGGGGCTCCAGCTCGCGGAGGTCGCGGGCCCCCGCCTCGAGGGCTTCGACCCCGGCGGCGCGCTGGCCCTCGGCGAAATCTCGCAGCGCCTTCAGCGAAGCCTCGTCCGGGGCGACGACGAGCCCGCCCTTGGCCTCGTACTCGATCTCCTGCGGGAGGACCGCGGCGAGTTCGCGCCACAGGCCGGCCGACAGCAGGGCCAGGTCGAGCTCCGGGCCCGCCTCCTTGTCGGAGACGAGCAGGTTGCCTTCCCCGGCTCCCGTCGTGCCGCCCGCGACGGGGCCGCGG
The DNA here is from genome assembly GCF_042890265.1 of Streptomyces sp. NPDC002209. NCBI lineage: Bacteria > Bacillati > Actinomycetota > Actinomycetes > Kitasatosporales > Streptomycetaceae > Streptomyces > Streptomyces sp. NPDC002209. The sequence goes on from NZ_JBIARX010000003.1 coordinate 205,350, forward strand.
TCGACGACAGCCACGGAGAGTCCGGAGCGGGCCGCGTAGTACGCGATCGCGGCTCCGACGACGCCGGCGCCGATGATCACGACGTCCAGGGGATGTCTCTTGGGCACGGCAGTAATATGTCACATTCTTTAGTCGGTGCCTAGGTCGGCCGGCCGGTCCGCGGGCCGGTCCCTCCCCCCGTTGCGGAAGGGACCGGCCCGGTCGTCGGATCAGCTGCGCAGCGGGCCCTCACAGGTGTAGCCCGACGTCCCCGCCCGGTGGTCGGTCCAGATCTCCACGGGGCCGAAGGAGCAGTTCATGTCGGCCAGGTTGTTGGAGGCCGCGCCCGCCCGGTCGAGGATGAAGTAGTCCACCGTCTCCGACATGTCCTTGAAGTTCTGGTCGTCGCTGCGCCAGTTCTTCAGGTTCGCGGTGATCCGGCCGGTACAGGTGAACCGGCGCTTGCCCGGGTCCCCGTTCTCCACGCAGTCCGGGGTGTTGTACGTGGCCGTCGCGAAGGCCGACTTCACGTTCGCCAGCGCGGAGTCGCGCAGCTTGTCGTTGGGCGTGAAGACCGTGTTCGGCACGTAGAGCTGGTCGACCTTGGCGATCTGCGCGTCCAGGAAGCGGTCGTAGTCGCGCTGGAGGTAGGTGTCGGCGCCCATCCGGTGACGCCACGCGTCGTAGCCGGCGACGTCGTTTGCCCGCAGGTGGGTGTACATCTCGCGCAGCAGCGAGGGCTTCTCGGTCCACAGGAACTCGAAGAACGTGCCCGCGTAGTTGTAGAAGCGGAAGCCGTCGCCGTCGTACGTGGCGTTCAGCAGCTGCTCGACCGACATCCGCGGGCCGCCGCCGGCGGTGTCGTTGATGATGCCCTTGACCAGGGACTTGCGGACGGCGATGCCGTTGTCGCGGGTGGCGCCGTCGAAGAACTCGGCGGTGCCCTCGTCCATGGCGGTGGTGCGGTCGCCCTCGTACCAGGGGCCCTCGCCGAAGAACCCGGGGACGGCGAACCGGCCGTTGAGGTAGTGCGTGTACTCGTGGCGGAAGAGCTCCTCGAGGGTCAGGGAGGAGTCCTGCGGGACGCGCCGCTGGTACGTGTAGAAGGTGGCGCCGTTCTCGATGTACATGCCGCCGTTGCTGGTCCCGTAGCCGTACAGCATCGTCTGGTAGGTCACGTAGTCGGCGCGGGAGGCGTACAGCACGATGTTCAGCGTGGTGTTGGGGTCGCCGGCCAGCGGCTGGTCGGTCCCGAGCACCCGGTGGAACTGCGTCTTGACCTGCTTGCTCGCGTAGTACAGCTGGTCGACGGTGGCCCGGTCGAGGGCCGTGCGGACCTTGATGGCGCCGCTGTCGTAGGTGTAGGTGTTCGGGAAGAGCATCTTCTCGATGTCCTCCTTGCACACCCCGTACTGCTTGCACGCGTTGTAGGTGTTCAGCCAGGAGACGATCTTGGCCCACTGCTCGCTGCCGTTGCCCCACCCGGCCTTGACGGGCTCCAGGAGGGCTCCGAGGTCGGCGGCGATCTGGTCCTGGAGGCCGTCGATCTGGCCGAAGCGCCCGTACTCGCCGAGCGCGTCGCGGGCCGTCCAGTCGTTGGCGGTGCCCTTGAGGTGGGTGTATCCGGCGAAGGCCTTGAAGGCGGCCCGGTAGGAGGGGTCGGCCTTGGCCGCGGCCTGGAAGGCGCTGTCCTGGTTGCCCGGGTACACGCCGAGGTAGTTGACGGTGAGGGCGGCGAGGGCCGCGCCGCCCCAGGCCGCGTCGGTGTTGGTCGCGGCGTGCGACGCGTCCAGGGTGGCCAGGACCTTCTTGATCAGCCCGAGCTGGGTCTGGCGCATGCCGGGGCCGGTCGCGTAGAGGGCCTCGCGCAGGGTGCGGGCGTTGGAGGCGGTGGCGTCGAAGGAGCGGGCCGCATTGCCGAAGTCGGTGACGGCCTTGCTCATGACGCCGGCGGTCGCGGCGTCGGTGAGGTCGATCTCGGAGCGCGAGAAGTCGTGGTACACGGCCGCGTGCAGGTACGTGAACATCTCCTCCAGGTGCGAGGAGCCCCGGCCGTCGTGGGCGGCGGCCAGGCCGGATATCCGGCGGGAGACGGCCTGGACGTGCGCGTCGGACATGACGGGAGCCAGTCGGGCGTCCCAGGTCCAGATCAGCCCGCGCAGACAGCCGTCGGCGGTGACGGCCGGGTCGGCCAGGAAGTCGGCGAGCTGCTCGGGGGTCAGGCCCGTGATCCCGTCGAGGGTGCAGGGGACGCCCGCGGCGACGCTCTGCGCGGTGGGCGCGGCCTGGGCGGCGGCGAGCTTGCGGCTCTTCTCGGCGCGCTCGGTGCGCCCGGCGGGAGCGGTGGCGGCCGGGGCGGCCCCGGGGACGCGGCCGTCCGCGGCCAGCCCGCCGGGAGCCTGGGCCGTGGCGGGCGCGGCCTCCTTGGGCGAGGCGAGGTGGTCGACCTCGTCGAAGGGGTTCGGGGCGGGCGCACCCGAGGTGAAGGTGCCGGGCACGGCGGCGGGGGCGGCGAGCGCGGGCCGCTCGGCGGTCTGGGACACGGCCTGGCCCGCGGAGGCGAGCAGAGTCACCGCGACGGCGGCGGAGAGGAGAGACGTACGCACAGCTCTGTGCTGAGACACCAAAGACTCCTGGTTGGGAGGGGAGGTGGGGGAAGTGGTGCGTGAACTGCCCTGCGTCACGCGGCGTTTGACGGGGATTAACGTGCCGCGGTGTGAGCTGTAACATAGTAATGTGAAATTGCACTGACAAGACCTGTGCGCCCACCAGTTCGCATCTTCTCGAGGGAGCCCCTGTGACCGACACCCCCTCCCGCCTCAACATCGGCAGCCACGACCTGCCGGTGTCGCCGGAGTTGTCCCGCTTCATGGCCGCCGACTGGGCGGCGTCCCCCCTCCCCGATGCCGCGCGGGTCTCCGCGTACGAGGTCACCCCGGCCCGGCGCGCCCGGCTCTCGGCGCGCTTCCCGGGTGAGCGGCTGATCGTCCCGGCCGGCGAGCTCAAGGTCCGCTCCAACGACTGCGACCACCGCTTCCGCCCGCACAGCGCGTACGCCTGGCTGACCGGGCTGACGGGCGAGGACCAGGTGGGCCACGTCCTGGTGCTGGAGCCCTCGGGCCCGCACGGCCACGAGGCCGTGCTCTACCTGCGCCCCCGCTCCCCGCGCGTCGACGGCAACGAGGAGTTCTACCGGGACCGCCGGTACGGGGAGTTCTGGGTCGGCCGCCGCCCCGACCTGGCGGAGGCGCAGCGCCTGACCGGCCTGCGCTGCGCCCACCTGGACGACCTCGGCTCCCCGGCGGGCCGCAACGCCGCGGCGGACCCGGAACTCGCCGCCGCGCTCAGCGAGTTGCGCCTGGTCAAGGACGCGTGGGAGGTCGGGCAGCTCCAGCTCGCCGTCGACCACACGGCGGCCGGTTTCGAGGACGTCGTACGGGCGCTGCCCCGCGCCCTGGCGCACCCGCGCGGCGAGCGGTGGATCGAGGGGGTCTTCGGCCTGCGCGCCCGGGCGGAGGGGAACGGCACCGGGTACGACACGATCGCGGCGTCGGGCGCGCACGCGTGCGTCCTGCACTGGATCCGCAACGACGGCCGGCTCGACCGGGACGAGCTGCTGCTGCTGGACGCAGGGGTGGAGACCGACAGCCTCTACACGGCGGACATCACGCGCACCCTGCCGCTGTCGGGGCGCTTCTCCCCCGTCCAGCGGCAGGTGTACGAACTGGTGCTGGCGGCGCAGGACGCGGGCATGGCGGCGCTGCGCCCGGGCGCGAGCTTCCGCGACTTCCACCGGGCGGGCATGCGCGTGATCGCGGAGGGCCTGGCGGAGTGGGGCGTCCTGAAGGACGCGCGGGGCGACCTGCACCGGCGGTACACGCTGTGCAGCAGCGGTCACATGCTGGGGCTGGACGTGCACGACTGCGCGAAGGCGCGCGCGGAGACCTACCTGGACGGGGTCCTGGAGGAGGGCCAGGTCCTGACGGTCGAGCCGGGCCTCTACCTGCAGCCGGACGACGAAACACTGCCCCCTGAGCTGCGCGGCATCGGGGTGCGCATCGAGGACGACCTGGTCATCACGGCGAAGGGCGCCCGACTGATGTCAGGCGCCCTGCCCCGCACGGTCGCGGGGATCGAGGAATGGATGGGGACCCTACTGGAGAGCCGCTGAGGGCGGACCGCCAGTGGCGGGTGATGCCGGAAGGCCGGCGGCCGAGTGGTCAGCGGCCGCCGCCACCGCCACCGCCGCCTCCGCCGCCCCCGCCTCCGCCGCCGTGGCCGCCACCGTCGCCGCCACCGCCGCCGCCGTTGCCCCCGCCTCCGCCGCCGTCGTGGCCGCCGCCACCGCCACCGTCGCCGCCACCGCCGCCACCGTCGTGGCCGCCGCCACCGCCGTCGCCGCCGTATCCGCCGCCGTCGTGGCCGCGGTCACCGGACCAGCCGTTGTCGTGGCCGCCGCCCCAGTTGTCGTTGTTCCGGTTGTCGTGGTTGGAGCGGCCGTCGTTCCAGTGGTCGTTGTTCCAGTTGTCGTTCCAGTTGGCATTGCTGTGCCGGCCGTCGTTCCAGGAGTCGTTGTCCCAGCACCAGCTGGGGCGGTCGTTCCAGTTGTGCCAGCGGGAGGAGTCGCAGCAGTCACGCCAGTTGTCCCCGCGCCAGTTGTCGGAGCACCATCCCGTGTTGTTCTGCTGGGTCTGAGGAAGACCCGCGGCGAACGCCCCGCCGACAGGCATCAGGCCGAGCGCGAGGCCCGCGGCTCCTGCCACGACCGTCGCGGTGATCACACGGCGCATGACCATGCACCTCCGAGCATTGAGACATTGGTTACAAAAAGGTCATTTCCACCCTCACCCCTCCGTGGCCCGCTGTCAAAACCACCTGGTCAGCGATCCGGCAACTCGAAGACGGATGTGCCGAGTACGGCAATACCGTCCAGTTCGACCAGCGCGGGCTCGTCCCAGAGGCGGACGACCCCGATGACCGCCATGGCCGGGTAGTCGCGGCCGGCCAGCCGGCGCCAGAGGCGGCCGAGTTCGGGCGCATGGGTGCGGTACGCCTCCACGTCGACCGTGTAGACCGTCACCCGGGCCAGGTCGGCCGGGGTGCCGCCGGATGCCGCGAGGGCCGCCAGGAGGTTGGCCAGAGCGCGTTCGAACTGCTCGGGCAGGGTGTCCCCGACCACCTTGCCCGAGGCGTCGAGCGCGGTCTGGCCCGCCAGGAAGACCAGCCGGGAGCCGCTCGCGGCCACGGCGTGGGAGAAGCCCGCCGGCGGGGAGAGCTCCGCCGGGTTGATCCGCTCGAGACTCACCGGTACAGCTCCTTCGCGATGATCGTGCGCTGGACCTCGCTCGCGCCCTCGTAGATGCGCGGGGCCCGGACCTCCCGGTACAGGTGCTCGAGCAGGTGGCCGCGCTGCAGGGCGACGGCGCCGTGCAGCTGGACCGCGTGGTCCACCACGTACTGGGCCGTTTCCGTGGCGAGCAGTTTCGCCATCGCCGACCGGCGCGGGACGTCCGGCGAGCCGGCGTCGTACGCGCCCGCCGCCGCGTAGACCAGGAGCCGGGCGGCCTCGGTGCGGGTGGCCATCTCGGCCACCCGGTGACCCACCGCCTGGAGGTCTCCCAGCACCCCGCCGAACGCGGGCCGCGCCGCCGTGTAGGCCAGGGTCGCGTCCAGGGCGGCCCGGGCCATGCCGACGGCGAAGGCGCCCACGCTCGGCCGGAACAGGTTCAGCGTGTCCATCGCGACCCGGAAGCCCCGGCCGGGCTCGCCCAGCAGGTCCTGCGGGCCGACCGGGACCCCGTCGAAGGTCAGCCGCCCGATCGGATGCGGGGAGAGCATGTCCAAGGGCTCCCCCGACAGGCCGGGGCGGTCGGCCGGGACCAGGAAGGCGGTGACCCCCTTGGCGGCCGGACCCTCGCCCGTGCGGGCGAACACCGTGTAGAAGTCCGCCTCGGGGGCGTTGGAGATCCAGCACTTCTCACCGCTGAGCCGCCAGCCGCCGGCCCCGCCGCCGCTGCGGCCGCCACCGCGTCCGCCGCCGCTCGCCGCACTCCCGGTGTCCCGTACGGCCTGCAGCGCCAGCGCCGCCGCGTCCGAGCCCGCCCCCGGCTCGCTCAGCGCGAAGGCCGCCACCGCGCGCCCGGCCCGTACCTGCGGCAGCCAGCGCGCCCGCTGCTCCGGTGTCCCCGCACTGAGCACCGGATGGGCCCCCAGCCCCTGGAGGGCGAGGGCCGTCTCGGCCTCCGTGCACCCGTACGCAAGGGATTCGCGGAGCAGGCACAGCTCCAGCGCCCCCGAGGTGAACACCCGCTCCAGCAGGCCCAGCTCACCGAGTGCCGCGAGCAGCGGACGGTTGACCCGTCCCGGCTCCCCCTTGTCGGCGAGCGGCCGCAGCCGGTCCGCCGCCAGCGCGCGCAAGTGCCCGCACCACTCCTCTTGTTCCGCCCCGAGCGCGAATCCGGTCATCCGAATATCCCCGCTTCTATCGCGTCCTGTTGACTGCCGTCACCATCACGATACGCTCGTAGCGCACGTGCACGGCCTGCTCCGCCACTTCGGTCCCCCACCCGGGGGCCGCTGCCGTTGCAAGGGGGCGAACCCGCCTTGGAGCTCAAGCCTTCCGCCCACGCCGACACCTTCGCGCGCGACCACCTGCCACCGCCCCACGCCTGGCCGCGGCTGCTGTTCGAACTCCCCGAACTGGCCTACCCGGACCGGCTCAACTGCGGCGCCGAGCTGCTCGACACCACCGTCGCCCGGTTCGGGCCCGACCGCCCGGCCTTCCGCAGCGGCACCGGCGAGGTGTGGTCGTACGGGGAGCTGCGCGAGCGCGTGGACCGCCTCGCGCACGTGCTCACGGCCGACCTCGGCGTGGTCCCCGGCAACCGGGTGCTGCTGCGCGGCCCCACCGGCCCGTGGCTCGCCGCCTGCTGGCTGGCGGTGATGAAGGCGGGCGCGGTGGCGGTGACGGTCCTCGCCCAGCAGCGGGCGCAGGAGCTGGCCACGGTCTGCGCGATGGCCCGGGTGCAGCACGCGCTGTGCCACGTGGGCGTGCTGGACGACCTGGCCAGGGCCGCGGTGCCCGGCCTGCGGATCACCCCGTACGGCGGCGAGGCCCCGGACGACCTGCTGCGGCTGGCCGACCGGCACGAGGAGCCCTTCCGTGCCGTCGAGACCTCCGCCGACGACGTGGCCCTGATCGCCTTCACCTCGGGGACCACCGGCCGCCCCAAGGGCTGCATGCACTTCCACCGCGATCTGCTCTCCGTCGCCGACACCTTCTCCCGCAGCGTCCTGCGCCCCCGCCCCGACGACGTCTTCGCCGGCAGTCCGCCGCTCGGCTTCACCTTCGGCCTCGGCGGCCTGGTCGTCTTCCCGCTGCGCGCCGGCGCCTCCGCGCTGCTGCTCGACCAGGCGGTCCCGCGCCGGCTGCTGCCCGCCCTCGCGGCGCACCGGGTCACGGTGCTGTTCACCGCGCCCACCGCGTACCGGGCGATGCTGGACGCCCTGGGCCCGTACGACGTGGGCGCCTACGACCTGTCCGCGCTGCGCCGCTGCGTCTCGGCGGGCGAGAACCTCCCGGCGGCCACCTGGCAGGCCTGGTACGAGCGCACCGGACTGCGGATCATCAACGGCATCGGCGCCACCGAGCTGCTGCACATCTTCATCTCGGCGGCCGACGAGGACATCCGCCCGGGGACGACCGGCCGCGTGGTGCCGGGCTGGCAGGCGCGGGTCGTGGACGCCTCCGGCCGGCCGGTCGCGGACAACGAGCCGGGGCTGCTGGCCGTACGCGGCCCGGTGGGCTGCCGCTACCTGGCGGACCCGCGGCAGGAGGAGTACGTACGGGACGGCTGGAACCTGACCGGGGACACCTACGTCCGCGATCCGGAGGGATACTTCCGCTACGTCGCCCGTGCCGACGACATGATCGTGTCGGCGGGCTACAACATCGCCGGTCCGGAGGTGGAGGAAGCCCTGATGCGCCACCCGGACGTGGTGGAGGCGGCGGTGGTGGGCCGCCCGGACGAGCGACGCGGGCAGATCGTGGTGGCGTACACCGTCCTGCGGGCGGGCGCGGCGCTGACGGAGGAGGCCCTGCGCACCTTCATGCGGGCGGAGCTGGCCCCGCACAAGTGCCCGCGCGCCTTCGTCTTCCTGCCCGCGCTCCCGCGGACCGCGACGGGAAAACTGCAGCGGTTCCGGCTGCGCGACGCCGCGAGCCCGGGCTGACCGGCAGGACGCCCCCTACAGTGAACCCGTGGTCGAGCAGCACACCCCGCGATCCCTGATCGTCACGTTCTACGGAGCCTACGGGCGGTCCTTCGAGGGCCCGGTCCCGGTGTCGGCGCTGGTCCGCCTGCTGGGCGCGGCCGGCGTGGACGCCCCGTCGGTCCGCTCGTCGGTGTCCCGGCTCAAGCGCCGCGGCTTCCTGCTGCCCGCGCGCGCCGCGGACGGCTCGGCGGGGTACGAGCTCTCCGCGGAGGCGCGGCAGCTGCTGGACGACGGCGACCGGCGGATCTACGGGGACCGCGACGCGCACCCGCCGGGGGAATGGCTCCTGGCGGTGTTCTCCGTACCGGAGCAGGAGCGGCACAAGCGGCACCTGCTGCGCTCGCGGCTGGCCCGGCTCGGCTTCGGCGCGGTGGCGCCGGGGGTGTGGATCGCCCCCGCCCACCTGTACGAGGAGACCGGCCACACCCTGGACCGGCTGCACCTGACGGCGTACGTGGAGCTGTTCCGCGGCGGCCACCTCGGCTTCGCCCCGACCGCCGAGGCGGTGGCCCGGTGGTGGGACCTGACCTCGCTGGCCAAGCAGCACGAGGAGTTCCTCGACCTGCACGAGCCGGTGCTGCGCGCCCTCCAGTCGGGCCCGGCCCCCACCCCGGAGGAGGCCTACCGCGGCTACCTCCTGGCCCTGGACACCTGGCGCCGGCTCCCGTACGCCGATCCGGGCCTGCCGCGCGAGCTGCTGCCGGCGGACTGGCCCGGCGACCGGGCGGCGGCGGTCTTCGCCGAACTGCACGCCCGGCTGCGGGACATCGGGGCGGGATTCCTGGAACCGTAGCCGAGGGGGCGGCGTCAGCAGGGGATGTGACACATCGTGATCTTCCTCCGCCCCCGCCGCCGCTGCCCACCCCGCGACGGCCCTCGTACCCGCCGCAGACCCAGCCGCAGACCTGGTACCAGGCGCCCGTGACACCACCCGGGCAGCGGGCCGCGCGCCTCCAACTGGCCGGAGCGGCGCTGGTCGGCGCCGTGGCGGGGTTCACGGCCTCCCGGCTCGCCGCCAACGCCCGCGCGTACTGCGACGCGGGCTGGGAGGCGGGCGGGAAGTTCGAGCTGAACTTCGAGATGCTGTTCCTGGTGCCGGGTTGTGCGGTCCTCGCGCTGGTCCTCGCACTGCTGACCCGTCGCCTGCCCCTGCCGGTGCGGGCCGTCCCGATCCTGGCCGCGCTGGCCGCGGTGGTGGTCTGGTACTTCGCGGTCACTGGCACGCTGGACGGCTACCCAGGGCATTCGGGGCTGTGCGGGCCCGACAACGTGCCGCCGTGGTGGCCGGCCTGGCTGCCCTCGTAAACCCATGTGCGCGGGGAAACGGTCCGGCGCCATCATGAGCCATGACCTGGACCTTCACCCATGACCTGGCGGCCTATCTGGCCGTGGCGGGCCCGGCCGTGGCCGACGAGCCCGTCGCCAACACCTCCCTGCTGACCGTGGCCGACGCGCTGGAGCGGCGCGGTCTGGACGCCTACGGATCCGCCGAGCCGTTCTTCGGCTGGTGGACCGGCGTCGACGGGAGGGTCGCCGGCGCCCTGCTGTGCACCCCGCCGCGCCCGCTGCTGATCGGGGCGCTGTCGGACGAGGCCGTCCGCGGCCTGGGGGCCGCGCTCGTCGCCGAGCCGCTGCTCGCCGGGGTCGAGGCGCTGATCGCCCGCCGCCGCGACGCGGAGGCGCTGGCCGCGGCCTGGGGGAAGCCGAGCGAGGTCACCGAGGAGAACCGCCTGTACCGGCTCGCCGGACTCGTCGCCCCGGATCCCGTCCCGGCCGGGCGGGCCCGGAGCGCCACCGAGGCCGATCTGCCGCTGCTGACGGACTGGGCCGGTGCCTTCAAGCGGGAGACCGGGGAGCCGGGCGGCCCCTCCGAGGCGTTCCTGCGCGACCGGCTCTCGTACGGGGGCATGCTGCTGTGGGAAGACGCCGGGACGCCGGTGTCGATGGCCGGGTTCTTCCGCCCGATCGGCTCGGCCGCCCGCGTCGGCCCGGTGTACACCCCGCCGGAGCTGCGCGGCCGCGGCTACGCCGCCGGGGTCACGTACGCGGTGAGCGAAGCGGCGTACGCGGCCGGAGCCTCGGAGGTGCTGCTCTTCACGGACCTGGCCAACCCCACCAGCAACGGCGTCTACCAGCGGCTGGGCTACACCCCGGTCGAGGACCGCATCGAGGTGGCCGCGCTGTGAGCCTCCCGCAGGAGCCCGCTCAGCCGCGGCCGGTCGGCGGTTTGCGGCTGCCGGCGCGGTAGGGGGCGGGCCAGGGTGCCGCCGGGCCGGCGTAGGACTGGTCGGCGGCCGCGTGCAGGGTCCAGTGCGGGTCGTACAGGTGGGGGCGGCCGACGGCGCAGAGGTCGGCGCGGCCCGCCAGCAGCAGGGAGTTCACGTCGTCCCAGGAGGAGATCGCGCCGACGGCGATGACCGGGACGCCGAGCGCGTTGCGGATCCGGTCCGCGTACGGGGTCTGGTACGAGCGCCCGTACTCGGGGCTCTCGTCCGCCACCACCTGGCCGGTCGACACGTCGATGGCGTCGGCGCCGTGGGCGGCGAAGGCGGCCGCGATGTCCACCGCGTCCCGGGCGGAGGTGCCGCCCGGGGCCCAGTCGGTGGCGGAGATGCGGACGGTCATCGGGCGGTCGGCGGGCCAGACCGCGCGGACCGCGTCGAAGACCTCCAGCGGGAACCGGAGCCGGTTCTCCAGCGGGCCTCCGTAGGCGTCCGTGCGGTGGTTGGTGAGCGGGGACAGGAAGCCGGACAGCAGATAGCCGTGGGCGCAGTGCAGTTCCAGCAGGTCGAACCCGCAGCCGGCGGCCCGTACGGCGGCGGCCGCGAAGTCGGAGCGGATCGCGGCCAGGTCCGCCGCCGTCAGGGCGCGCGGGACGGCGGAGACGCCCGGCCGGTAGGGCAGTGCGGAGGCCGCCACGACCGGCCAGTTGCCCTCCGGGAGGGGGTCGTCCATGCCCTCCCACATCAGCCGCGTCGAGCCCTTGGGACCCGAGTGGCCGAGCTGGACGCCCAGCGCGGTGCCGGGTGCGCAGGTGTGCACGAAGTCGGCGATCCGGGTCCAGGCCGCCGCCTGCTCCGCCGTGTACAGGCCGGTGCAGCCGGGGGTGATGCGTCCCTCGGCGGACACGCAGACCATCTCGGTCATCACCAGGGCGGCCCCGCCGAGGGCCCGCGCGCCCAGGTGCACCAGGTGGAAGTCCCCGGGCGTGCCGTCGCCGTCCTGTGCGGAGTACATGTCCATCGGGGAGACCACGACCCGGTTGCGCAGGGTCAGCCCGCGCAGCTTCAGCGGCGTGAACATCGGCGGGGTGTCCTCGTCCGGGCAGCCGAAGTCCCGTTCCACGGCCCGGGTGAACCGCTCGTCGCGCAGCCGCAGGTTGTCGTGGGTCACCCGGCGGCTGCGGGTGAGCAGGTTGAAGGCGAACTGCCGGGCGGGCTGGTCCACGTACCCGGCGAGTTCCTCGAACCACCGCATGCTGGCGGCGGCGGCCCGCTGGGTCGAGGCCACCGCCGGCCGCCGTGCGGTTTCGTACGCGGCCAGCGCGGCGGGCACGTCCGGCTCCGCGGCCACGGCTTCGGCGAGCGCGAGCGCGTCCTCCACCGCCAGCTTGGTGCCGGAGCCGATGGAGAAGTGCGCGGTGTGTGCCGCGTCGCCGAGCAGGACCACGTTGCCGTGGGACCACCGCTCGTTGACGACCGTACGGAACTGCGTCCACGCCGAGCGGTTTCCGTGCAGCGGCCGGCCGCGCAATGCCTCGCCGAAGGTCTTGGCGCAGCGGGCGGCCGATTCGTCCTCGTCGCACAGGTCGAGGCCGGCGGCCCGCCACACCTTCTCGTGCATCTCCACGATCACCGTGGAGGCGTCCGCGGAGTACGGGTAGGCGTGCAGCTGCATGACGCCGTGCTCGGTCTCGGCGATCTCGAAGCGGAACGCGTCGAAGGCGAAGTCGGCGGCGAGCCAGATGTAGCGGCAGTGCCCGCTCGTGAGCGTCGGCCGGAAGTGCGCGGCCCCGCCCTGCCGGGTCGCGCTGTGCACCCCGTCGGCGGCGACCACCAGGTCGTAGGAGGCCGCCAGCAGCGCGGCGGCGGGCGCCGCGGTGCGGAAGCGGAGCTTCACCCCGAGGCCGGCGCAGCGCTCGTGCAGGATCTCGAGCAGCCGGCGCCGGCCGATGGCGGCGAAGCCGTGGCCGCCGGAGGTCAGCAGCCGCCCGCGGTGGACGATGTCGATGTCGTCCCAGCGCACGAACTCCGCACCGAGGGCGGCGTAGACCACCGTGTCGGCCGCTTCGATGCCGCCCAGGGTCTCGTCGGAGAGCACCACGCCGAAGCCGAAGGTGTCCTCGGGGGCGCCGCGTTCCCAGACCTCGACGGTGTGGCCCTGGCGGGCCAGCAGTGCGGCGGCGTACAGGCCCCCCGGCCCGCCGCCGACGACGGCGACCCGCAATGCGCCGCCGACCCGCGCGGTGCCCGCAGCCATGGCGCTACCTGCCCTTCCACTCCGGGGGCCGCTTCGTGGTGAAGGCGGCGTGGAACTCGGCGTAGTCCCGGCCGTTCATCAGCAGGGCCTGGGTGTTGGCGTCGAGCTCGACCGACGCGGCCAGCGGCATGTCGAGCTCGGCGGTCAGCAGCGCCTTGGTCTGCGCGTACGCGAGGGCCGGGCCGGCCGCGAGGTGCGCGGCGAGTTCGGCGGCCCGTACGCCGGCCTTGCCCTCCTCGGTGACCTCGCTGAGCAGGCCGATGCGCTCGGCCTCCGGCGCGTGGACGGGCTCGCCGAGCATCAGCAGCCGGGTGGCGTGGCCGAGGCCGACGACGCGGGGCAGCAGGTACGCGGCGCCCATGTCGCCGCCGGAGAGGCCGACGCGGGTGAAGAGGAAGGCGAAGCGGGCGGTGGGGTCGGCGATCCGGAAGTCGGCGGCGAGGGCGAGGACGGCGCCGGCCCCGGCGGCGACCCCGTGCACGGCGGCGATCACCGGGAAGGGGCATTCGCGGACGGCCCGCACCACCTGGCCGGTCATCCGGTTGAAGTCGAGGAGCTGGGCGGTGTCCATGGCGAGGGTGGCGCCGATGATCTCGTCCACGTCCCCGCCGGAGCAGAAGCCGCGGCCCTCGCCGCCGAGCACGAGGGCGCGTACGGACCGCTCCCGGGAGAGCTCGGCGAGCAGGTCGCGCAGGTCGGCGTAGGCGCCGAAGGTGAGGGCGTTGAGTTTTCCGGGGCGGTCGAGGGTGACGGTGGCCACGCCGTCCTGCCGGGTCACCCGCAGGTGGCGCCACCGTTCGGTCGCTGCTGTGGAACCGATGAAGGGGCTCACACGATCGACGGTATCACTGCATCGTGACTGCCGTCACAGAAACGCGACACATGGGCGAGTCCCTCGCACGTGCGCCGGCGGGAAGGCCGTCCGCTTCACCCGTCCGGTTCACCCTGCCGCCCCGGCCCGCATGACTATGCGGTGCCACGCACCATCAGCCCCGACTAGGCCGTCTCTTCCGGATCTTGCCTGACCCGCGTCGTCTGGTGCCGCACCTCGCCGCGTTGTCGGGGCGCCCGAGTACGTCCAGTACTCGGGCGCCCCTCCGCCTTGCGATGCACGGCGCCAGACGACGCGGGCTTGACCGGCAAGATCCGAAAGAGACGACCTAGGCGCCGGCCGGGCGGGCGAGGGTCGCGACGAGCACGGCCTTGATGGTGTGCAGCCGGTTCTCGGCCTCGTCGAAGACGAGGGAGTGCACGGATTCGAACACCTCGTCCGTCACCTCCAGCGACTCCAGCCCGTGCCGCTCGTGGATCTCCCGCCCGACCTTGGTGCCCAGGTCATGGAAGGCGGGCAGGCAGTGCAGGAACTTCACGTCGGGGTTCCCGGTCGCGCGCAGCACGTCCATCGTGACGGCGTACGGGGCGAGGGCGCCGATCCGCTCGTCCCAGACCTCCTTGGGCTCGCCCATGGAGACCCACACGTCGGTGGCGACGAAGTCCGCCTGGGCCACGCCCTCGGCGACGTTCTCCGTCAGTGTGATCCGGGCGCCGCTGCCGGCCGCGAGGCGGCGCGCCTCCGAGACCACGGACTCGGCGGGCCAGTAGGCCTTCGGGGCGACGATGCGCACGTCCATGCCGAGCAGCGCGCCGGTCACCAGGTAGGAGTTGCCCATGTTGAAGCGGGCGTCGCCGAGGTAGGCGAAGGTGATCCGGTCCAGCGGCTTGGCGCAGTGCTCGGTCATGGTGAGCACGTCGGCCAGCATCTGGGTGGGGTGCCAGTCGTCGGTGAGCCCGTTGAACACCGGCACGCCGGAGTGGGCGGCCAGCGCCTCGACGGCCGCCTGGCTGTCACCCCGGTACTCGATGCCGTCGAACATCCGGCCGAGGACCCGCGCCGTGTCCTTCACCGACTCCTTGTGGCCGATCTGGGAGCTGGCCGGGTCGAGGTAGGTGGTGTGGGCGCCCTGGTCGGCGGCGGCGACCTCGAACGCGCAGCGGGTGCGCGTCGAGGTCTTCTCGAAGATCAGCGCGATGTTCCTGCCCTGGAGGCGGCGCTGCTCGGCCCCGGCCTTCTTGGCGGCCTTGAGGTCGGCGGCGAGCTCGATCAGGCCGCGGAACTCGGCGGCGGAAAAGTCGAGCTCCTTGAGGAAACTGCGGCCGACGAGGTCGGTGGCCATCGGGGTACTCCAGGGTCGCGCTGACAGGGGATGCTGGAAGTGTATACGCCCTCATGCATTGATATACAGCCCCCATCCCACCGGCCCGCCCGGGTCAGGCCGGATCCCGCTCCACCGGGCAGCTCATGCACCGCGGCCCGCCCCGGCCCCGCCCCAGCTCGCTGCCGGGGATCTCGATGACCTCGATGCCCTCCTTGCGCAGGTGCGTGTTGGTCGTCACGTTCCGCTCGTACGCCACCACCACCCCCGGCTCGACGGCCAGCACGTTGCAGCCGTCGTCCCACTGCTCGCGCTCCGCCGCGTGCACGTCCTGCGTCGCGGTCAGCACCCGGATCGAGTCCAGTCCGAGCGCGGCCGCGATCGCCCGGTGCATGTGCTCCGGCGGATGGTCGGTCACCTTCAGCTCCTGCAGCCCGGCGCCCGGCTCGATCGTGTAGGAGCGCAGCATGCCGAGGCCCGCGTACTGGGTGAACGTATCTCCGTCCACCATCGTCATCACCGTGTCCAGGTGCATGAAGGCCCGCCGCTTCGGCATGTCCAGCGCCACGATGGTGCTCGCCGAGCCGGCCGCGAAGAGGCCGCGCGCGAGCATCTCCACCGCCTGCGGCGTCGTCCGCTCGCTCATCCCGATCAGCACCGCGCCGTTGCCGATGACGAGCACGTCCCCGCCCTCGATGGTCGACGGGTAGTCCGCCTGCCCCTGCGACCAGTAGTGGAAGGCCCCCGAGGAGGTGAAGAGCGGGTGGTGCTTGTAGATCGCCTCGAAGTGCACCGTCTCGCGCTGCCGGGCAGGCCAGCGCATGGCGTTGATGGACACCCCGTCGTAGATCCAGGCGGAGGTGTCCCGGGTGAACAGGTGGTTGGGCAGCGGCCCGAGCAGGAAGTCGTCCAGCTCCATGGCGTGGAAGCGGACCGACACCGGCTCGGCGTGCCGCTCCAGGTACTCCCGCTTGGTCATCCCGCCGACCAGCGCCTCGGCCAGCCCGGTCGCCGGCAGCTGGTCGAAGACCGCGCGCAGGTGGTCGGTGGCGAGCGGCCCGTACTCCTTCTCGTCGAACACCCGGTCCAGTACGAGGTGTCTGGCCTCCGGGATGTCCAGGGCCTCGCACAGCAGGTCGCCGAAGAGGTGCACCTCCACACCGCGGTCGCGCAGGACGTCCGCGAAGCCGTCGTGCTCCTGGCGGGCCCGGCGCACCCACAGCACGTCGTCGAAGAGCAGTGCGTCCTTGTTGCTCGGTGTGAGCCGCTTCAGCTCCAGGTCGGGCCGGTGGAGGATGACGCGGCGAAGCCGCCCGGTCTCGGAGTCGACATGGAATCCCATGGCGTACACGTTCGCAGACCGGACGGCTTTTTGACGTGGCGTTCGCTCAGGAGACCGGGCGGAACCGGCAGCCCCTGCAGGCCCGGCAGCCCCCGCGGGATCAGCGCAGACCGAGGAGCGCCGTCGGGGTCCCGATCAGCTCCGGGGTGGTCAGGCCCAGCTTGGGCGTGGTCAGGTCCGGGATCCCGAAGTTGTCGCCGTTCGGCATCGTCAGCGGGGCGCCGACGACCGCACCGGGGGTGCGGGCGAGCAGGTCGGTGGCCGGGGCCTCCAGCGTGCCCTCGCCGTCCGTCTTCGGGTCGCCGAGCAGGTTCGGCACCGGCGTGCCGACCAGGGTGCTGCCGAGCTCGGTGGTGACGGGCAGCACCGGGAGGATCGGGTTGGGGAGCAGATCCCCCGTGTGGTAGCGGGGGGCCTCGGGGGCGCCGACGACCGGCACCGGCACCGCGGTGGCCACGCGCGGGGTGTCCACGCCCAGCGTGGTCTTCACGGCGTCCAGGGGCACAGCCACCGGAACCGAGTCGGCCACGGCCGGGGTGGCCGCGCCGGCCGCAGCCATACAGGTCATGAGTGCCGCAATGCTTCCGCGCGCGGTCATCTTCATAAGTGACGTTCCGTCCTTCCAGGGTCGCGGACATTCCGCTGCCCTGGATGAACGATCCCGCCGGCGGTTTTCCCGGCGTTCTTCGGGAAA
Source organism: Streptomyces sp. NPDC002209 (assembly GCF_042890265.1). NCBI lineage: Bacteria > Bacillati > Actinomycetota > Actinomycetes > Kitasatosporales > Streptomycetaceae > Streptomyces > Streptomyces sp. NPDC002209. Next base: position 222,271 of record NZ_JBIARX010000003.1, read on the forward strand.
GTTCCCCCATACGACCTAATTCGGGGCCGTACGGGGGCCTCGCCTTTACGGCTCCGCCTGCCGTCCCCCCCTCACAACCGGGGGTCGACCGGCTCCGATTCGAGCGCGAGCACGCCGAAGACCGCCTCGTGCACCCGCCACAGCGGCTCCCCGCCCGCCAGCCGGTCCAGGGCCTCCAGCCCGAGCGCGTACTCGCGCAGGGCCAGCGAGCGCTTGTGCCCCAGGAACCGCTGGCGCAGCTTCTCCAGCTGCTCCGGACGTGTGTACTCCGGCCCGTAGATGATCCGCAGGTACTCGCGGCCGCGGACCTTGACACCGGGCTGGACCAGGCGGCCCTTGCCGTCCCGGGCGTATGCCTGGAGCGGCTTGACGACCATGCCCTCCCCGCCCGCGGCCGTCAGCTCGAGCCACCAGTCGGTGCCCGCCCGTACGGAGTCCTCGTCGGCGGTGTCGACCAGGATCCGGCCGGTGCGGCGCAGCAGCCCGGTGCCGGCCGCCTCGTCGGCGGCGACGAGCCGGTCCAGCCAGAACAGCTGCTCGTCGTGCGGTACGGCGGCAAGCGAGCGCCCGGCCGCCGCCAGGAGCTGGAAGGGCGCGAACCGTACGCCGTCCAGCCCGTCGGTGGTCCAGCAGTAGCGCCGGTAGGCGTCGGTGAACCGCTCGGCGTCGGCGGCCCGGTCCTGCTGGCGGGCCAGCAGGTCGCCGGTGTCGATGCCCCGCCCGGCGGCCGCGGCCAGGGCGGCGAGGGCGTCCGGGAAGACGGCGCGGGAGGCCGCGCCCACGGCGGCGTACTGGTTGCGCAGCAGCCCGGTGGACTTCAGCGACCAGGGCAGCAGCTCCCCGTCCAGCAGCACCCAGTCGGTCGCCAGCTCCTCCCACAGGCCCGCGTCGGTGACGGCGCCGCGGAGCCGGGCCAGGACCTCCTCGGTGACCTCGGGGTCCTGGAAGAAGGGCCGTCCGGTGCGGGTGTAGACGCAGCCGCTCGGTCCCTCGACACCGAAGCGCGCACGGGCCGCCTCGGCGTCCTTGCAGACGAGGACGGTGGCGCGGGAGCCCATGTGCTTCTCCTCGCAGACGACCTGGGCGATGCCGTCCTTGCGGTACTGGGCGAAGGCCTCGGCCGGGTGCTCCAGGTAGCCCGCTTCGTTCGAGGTGGCGGTGGGCGCCATGGTGGGCGGCAGGTACGGGACCAGCCGCGGGTCCACCGCGAAGCGGCTCATGACCTCCAGGGCCGCCGCCGCGTTCTCCTCGCGCACGGTGACGTTGCCCAGGTGCCGGGTCTCTACGATCCGGCGCCCGTGGACGTCGCCCAGGTCGAGCGGGCGCCCTCCGCCAGGGTCCGTCCGGGGGGACCCCCAGTCGCCCGGCGCCTCGGTGGCGAGCGGCTTGACCGGCTCGTACCAGACCTTCTCGGCCGGTACGTCGACCAGTTCGCGCTCGGGCCAGCGCAGGGCGGTCATCTTCCCGCCGAAGACGGCGCCGGTGTCCAGGCAGATGGTGTTGTTGATCCAGGAGGTGTCGGGGACCGGGGTGTGGCCGTAGACCACGACCGCCTTGCCGCGGTAGTCCTCGGCCCACGGGTAGCGCACGGGCAGCCCGAACTCGTCGGTCTCGCCGGTGGTCTCCCCGTACAGGGCGTGCGAGCGGACCCGGCCGGAGGTGCGGCCGTGGTACTTCTCGGGCAGGCCGGCGTGGCAGACCACCAGTTTGCCGCCGTCGAGGACGTAGTGGCTGACGAGGCCGCGGATGAACTCCCGCACCTCCTCGACGAACTCCTCCGGCTCGTGGCTCAGCTGCTCGATGGTCTCGGCGAGCCCGTGGGTCTGCTGGACCTTGGAGCCCTTGAGGTAACGGCCGAGCTTGTTCTCGTGGTTCCCGGGCACGCACAGGGCGTTGCCGGACCCGACCATGCCCATCACGCGGCGCAGGACGCCGGGGCTGTCCGGGCCGCGGTCGACGAGGTCGCCGACGAAGACCGCGGTGCGGCCCTCGGGGTGGACGCCGTCCTCGTACCCGAGCTTGCCGAGCAGGGTCTCCAGCTCGGAGGAACAGCCGTGGATGTCGCCGATGATGTCGAAGGGGCCGGTGAGGTGGGTGAGGTCGTTGAAGCGCTTCTCCAGCACCACTTCCGCGCTGGCGGCCTCCTCGGGCGTGCGCAGCACGTGCACCTTGCGGAAGCCCTCGCGCTCCAGTCCGCGCAGCGAGCGGCGCAGGTCGCGGCGGTGCCGCTGGATGACGGCGCGGGGCAGCCCGGCCCGGTCCGGGCGGCCGGCGTTGCGTTCGGCGCAGACCTCCTCGGGCATGTCGAGGACGATGGCGATGGGCAGCACGTCGTGCGCGCGGGCGAGCTGGACCAGCTGCCGGCGGGCCTCGGGCTGCACGCTGGTCGCGTCGACGACGGTGAGGCGCCCGGCTGCCAGCCGCTTGCCGGCGATGTAGTGGAGGACCTCGAAGGCGTCCCGGCTCGCACTCTGGTCGTTCTCGTCGTCGGAGACGAGGCCCCGGCAGTAGTCGGAGGAGATGACCTCGGTGGGCTTGAAGTGCTTGCGGGCAAAAGTGGACTTGCCGGATCCGGTGGCCCCGATCAGGACGACGAGGGACAGGTCGGTGACGGGAAGTATGCGCGTGCCGGTCGTGGTCATGCGACCTCGTCCTCCTTCTTGCTGTCGGTGCTGATCCGAGTGAAAACGGCCATCTGGGTCGGCGGCCCCACCTCGGGGTCGTCGTCGCCGACGGGAGCGAACTCGGCGGCGTACCCGTACCGTTCGGCGACCCCTCCGGCCCAGGTGCGGAACTCCGCGCGGGTCCACTCGAAGCGGTGGTCGCCGTGCCGGACGTGCCCGGCGGGCAGGGTCTCCCAGCGGACGTTGTACTCGACGTTGGGAGTGGTGACGAGGACGGTGCGGGGGCGGGCCGAGCCGAACACCGCGTACTCCAGGGCGGGCAGCCGCGGCAGGTCCAGGTGCTCGATGACCTCGCTGAGCACGGCCGCGTCGTACCCGGTCAGCCGCTTGTCGGTGTAGGCGAGCGAGCCCTGCAGCAGCTGCACGCGGCTGCTCTGCCGCTCCCCCATCCGCTCGAGGCGCAGCCGCTTGGCGGCCATGCCGAGGGCCCGCATGGACACGTCCACACCGACGATCTCGGTGAAGGCGACGTCCTTGAGGAGGGCCTGCACCAGCTGGCCCTGTCCGCAGCCGAGGTCGAGGACCCGGGCCGCGCCGGCGGCGCGCAGCGCGGCGAGGATCGCCTCGCGGCGCTGCACGGCGAGCGGCACGGGCTTCTCCTCGATCTCACCCACGGCGTTGTCGAGCTCCTCGACCTCGCTGCCGTCGGCCTCGGCCAGCCGGACCAGCTCCAGCCGCTCCAGGGCGTCGCGGGTCAGCCGCTTGTGGCGGGCCAGGTAGCGGGCGCTGATCAGCCCGTTCTCGGGGTGCGCGGCCAGCCAGCCGTCTCCGGCGCGCAGCAGCTTGTCCACCTCGTCGGGGGCGACCCAGTAGTGCTTGGCGTCGTCGAGCACGGGCAGCAGGACGTAGAGCTGGCGCAGCGCGTCGGCGAGCAGCAGCTCGCCCTCCAGGACGAGCCGCACGTACCGGGAGTCCCCCCACTCGGGGAACTGCTCGTCGAGCGGTACGGGTTCGGCCTGTACGAGGTCCCAGCCGAGCGGGTCGAACAGCCGGTGCACGAGGGCCGCTCCGCCCCGGGCGGGCAGCGCCGGGATCTCGATCCGCAGCGGACGGGCCTGCTCCGGCAGCTCGGGCCGGGCGGTGCACTGCCCCTTGAGCGCGCTGCGGAAGACGGAACTGAGCGCGACGGCGAGCAGCGAGGAGGCGGCGTACGGACGGTCGTTGACGTACTGCGCGAGCGCGGCGTCGGGCGCCCCGCCCCGCCCCTTGCCCTGCCCGCGCCGCACGAGCGCGACGGGATCCACCTCCAGCAGCAGAGCCGCCGTGCACCGCGCATCCGTGGCCTCGGGGTAGAAGACGTGGGCGGTGCCGTGGGAGGTGGAGAACGCCTGCACCTTCCCAGGATGCTTGTGCAGCAGAAAGCCCAGGTCGGTAGCCGGGTGCTCGGCGCTGCCAGTGGCGGAGATCGTCAGGAACATGCAGCTCAGCATGCCTGCGGCCCGCTACCGGCGGCCACCGGATTTCCCTCCCTCCCACACCCCCGCCCACCCCACGGCCCCCGATCCGGACAAGTGCCCGTCACTCATCCGGTGGGTCCGACAGCGGCGGCGGAGGGGTCCCGGTCAGGAGCGCCGGCGTCGCTGAGCGCTCTCGCCTCCCTGAATTCCGGCGGCCAGTTCCGTGATGTGGGACGGGCCGATGCGGCAGCAGCCGCCCAGTAGGCGGGCGCCCGCCGTGCGCCAGGACTCGACGGGCCAGGGGGCGGGGTCGGGCGGGGCGTGCCAGGTGGCCGTGGCCGGGTCCCAGGCGGAGCCGTCGTTGGGGTAGGCCAGGAGCGGCTTGGCGGTGACGGAGGCGGCTGCCTCGAGGGCGGGCAGCACGTCCGCCGGGTCGCAGCAGTTGACGCCGAGGGCGATGATCTCGGGGGTCCCGGCCGCGAGGGCGAAGGCCTCGGGGAGGGGCTGGCCGGCGCGGGTGCGGGCGTCGGCCACGGTGTAGCCGAGCCAGGCGGGGGCGCCGGTGCCGGCGAGGACGGTGAGGAGGGCTTCGGCCTCGTCGGCGTCCGGGACGGTCTCCAGGGCCAGGACGTCGGGGCCCGCCTCGAGCAGCGCGTCGATGCGCGGGCGGTGGAAGGCGGCCAGCTCGCGCACGCTCAGCCCGTACCGCCCGCGGTACTCGGAGCCGTCCGCGAGCACCGCCCCGTACGGGCCGACCGAGGCGGCGACCCAGACCTCGTGGTCCGCGGCCTCGGCCGCCCGGGCGGCGAGTACGACGCTGCGGTGCAGCAGGGCGGTGGTCGCGGCCCGGTCGTGGCCGTGGGCGGCGAAGGCCTCGTACCCCACCTGGTAGCTGGCGGTGATCAGCACCTCGGCGCCGGCCCGCGCGTACGCCGTGTGGGCGGCCTCCACCTGGTCCGGCCGCTCGGCAAGCACCCGGCCCGACCAGAGGCCGCCGGACAGGTCGCAGCCCTGGTCGGTGAGCTGGTTGCTCAGCCCGCCGTCCAGGAGCACGACCCTGCGGGCCAGGGCTTCGGCGAGCGGGCCGGACGCGCGGGGCATCGGTCGTGCGCCTCCCTCAGCCGAGCTGGGACAGCACCTGGGCCGAGATCAGCTCCAGGTGGTCCAGGTCGTCGAGGTCGAGCAGCTGGAGGTAGACGCGGGAGCTGCCGACGGCCGCGTAGGCGCCGATCTTCTCCACGACCTCGGCCGGGGATCCGGCCAGGCCGTTGGCCTTGAGCTCGTCCACGTCCCGGCCGATGGCGGCGGCGCGGCGGGCGACCTCGGCGTCGTCCCTGCCGACGCACACCACGAGGGCGTTGGAGTAGACGAGGCCGTCGGCGCCCCGCCCGGCCTCCTCGGCGGCCCGGCGTACCCGGCCGAACTGCCGCTCGCTGTCCGCGATCGACGCGAACGGCATGTTGAACTCGTCGGCGTAGCGGGCGGCGAGGCGCGGGGTGCGCTTCGCGCCGTGGCCGCCGATGAGCACGGGCACCTTGGCCTGGGCCGGCTTGGGCAGTGCCGGGGACTTCTCCACCTGGTAGTGGGTGCCGGCGTAGTCGAAGGTGGCGCCGGGCTCGGTGGCCCACAGGCCGGTGACGATGGCCAGCTGCTCCTCCAGCCGGGCCATCCGCTCCGCCGGGAACGGGATGCCGTACGCCTTGTGCTCCTCCTCGAACCAGCCCGCGCCCAGACCCAGTTCGACCCGGCCTCCGGACATCTGGTCGACCTGGGCCACCTGGATGGCGAGCACGCCGGGCAGCCGGAAGGTGCCGGCCGTCATCAGCGTGCCCAGCCGGATCCGCCGCGTCTCCCGGGCCAGGCCCGCGAGGGTGATCCAGGCGTCGGTGGGCCCGGGCAGGCCGTCCGCCGAGCCCATCCGCAGATAGTGGTCGGACCGGAAGAACGCGTCGAAGCCCAGGTCCTCGGTGGCCTTGGCGACGGTCAGGAGGGTGTCGTAGCTGGCGCCCTGCTGGGGTTCGGTGAAAATACGGAGATCCATACCTCCCATCCTGCCTCCCCCTGCCGCCTCCGGCAGGCGCCCCCGTCCCGCCCCGGCAGGGTGAATCCGCGTCAACGCGGCGGGCCGCCCCGCGCCCGGCCAGTGACCAGCCCGGACGGGGATCGTTGGCTCGGACGGAGCCGGACCGCCCGGCCCGCGCGCCGGCGGCCCGTCGCCGGTGCGTCCACCGCCCCCTTCCGCCGTGGAAGGGCCAGGGCCGAGGAGGCCGCCATGTCCCACGAGGCCGTGCCGGAGACCCGCCAAGAGGACGGACAGACCGGACAGGCAGCACACGACCACGCACGTCAGGAGCCCGCGACGGCCGCCCGGGGCAGCGCACCGAAGGGCCTGCTGCAGCAGATGGAAGAGCTGATGGCGGCGCTGAACGCCGACCTGTCGCAGCTCGACGCCGACCTCCAGTCCTCCACGGACCGCACCCCCGGCGCGCCGTCGGCCCCGGGCAGCCGTACCCCCGAGAGCGAGCGCCCGTCCCACCGGTCGTACTGACGCCCGTCCTACCGGCCGTACTGACCGTGCGGGTCCCGTCGCGCGCGGCGGGACCCTCGACCCCGTCCTCCCGTCGTTCGCCCGCTCCCGTCAGGCCACGCCCGAGGCGGACCCCCGTTCGCGGACCGCCAGGCGCCGCAGGACGGCCCGGACCCGGTCGCTCGATTCGTCGGCCGCGTCGATGGACTCTATGCACTGCCAGTACAGGCCTTCGTCGTCCGTCGCACAGGCCACCCCGACCAGGGCTATCCCCACTTCGCCGAGCAACGCCTGCAGTCCGAGCAGAGCCTGGCGGACATCCGCCACCTCGGTCAGCTGCGCCGCTCTCGGCGGATAGTCGGGCGCGCTGCCCTCGCCGCGCAGGGCGGCTCTGTCGAACACCCCGCAGCCTCTGCCCCCTGCTTCACCCAGTCCCCGTGCCTCCGATCTCAGCTCCGGCGGCCCGGTGACCGCCAGCCAGCTCCCTATCCCCTGCGCGAGCGCCTGCGCCTGCCAGGCCTCGCCCACGATGTCCATCGACGCCCCGCTCTGTGCCAGCGCGTGCCGGCCGGCCGCGATGAGCCGTACCGCATCCATATGCCGTCCCCCGTCCGCACGACATCCACCGTTCTCACCACTACCCAGAGTGAGGGCAATGAGCCAGTAAAGCCAGGGGTATTCGGAAATCTATGGACACAAACATGGTTGTGGACGACGCCATCACTCCGAAGAGTGACAATTCGATGTCGGAGGCCCCGTCACCGGGAAGCGGAGCTCGTTCCTCTCGATCTTCGCGGCGAGCGCATCCAGCACATCCACCCCGAGAACCTCACAGAATTGCAGCAGATACGCCAGCACGTCGGCCACCTCATCGGCCACGCGGTGCGCGGTTTCCGGCTTCTCCATGACCTTCGCCGACTGTTCCGGGGTCAGCCACTGGAAGATTTCGACCAGTTCGGAAGCCTCCACGCTCAGCGCCACGGCCAGGTTCTTGGGCGTGTGGTACGGCTCCCAGCCGCGTGCGGCGGCGAACTCGGCCAGCCGCCGCTGCAGTTGCTGCAGCCGCTCGTGCGCGTGCGGCTCGTCCCCCTGCTGTACGTCCTGCTGTACGTCCTGCTCATCACTCATGACGTCAGGTCTACCACCGCGACCCCCGGAGTGAGGCGGGCGGCCGCTGCCGTCTCCTCCCCCACCGCGGCGACCAGCCGGACGTGGCCGCGGCCGCAGCTCAGCAGGGCCAGCCGCAGCAGCTCGGCGTTCTGCCGCCGGTCCAGGCCGCGGTCGAAGCCGTCGGCGAGGACGGTCAGCGCCTGCCGGGCGGAGAGCAGTTCGGCGGCCGGGTCCATGGCCAGCACCCCCGGGCCGGTCAGCAGGACCAGCGCCAGCGCGAGGAAGCGGAGCTCGCCCGCGCCCAGCCGGCCCAGCTCCGTGGCGGGCCCGGCGGAGCCGCGGTCCAGCAGCGCCGTGACCGGGCCGTGCGCGGGGGCCCGTACGTCAAGACCCTCCACCGGGCCCGAACAGCCGGCCCGTGCCGCCGCGGCCAGCAGCGCGTGGCGGGTCCCGCACTCGTGGCGGGTCCGGCGCAGGACGTCGGCCAGGTTGGCGCAGTCGCCGAGCAGCCGGCCCGCGCCCGGCGGGACGGGGGCCCGCATCCGGTCCGGGCGCGGGTCGCAGGGGAACACCGAGCGCAGGGCCACCACCACCTGCTCGGCGGCGGCCAGGACCTGCCGCTGTCCGGCCGTGGCGCCGGCCACGCGCAGCGGGAGCAGGGCGGTGCCGAGCCGGTCGTCGGGCAGCGGGGCCCGGGTGACGCCGATGGCCCCGCCGGTCAGCCAGGAGGCCTGCACGGAGCGCCGGCCGGGGTCGCGCAGGGCGGTGGCGAGCAGGATCTGCCCGTCCACCGAGAGCCGTTCGCCGGCGATCCGCAGTGCGGGCTCGGCCTGGACGGCGAGGTCGAGGCGGACGGGTCCGGCCGGGCCGTCGACGGTGCAGCCGATGCGGAACCCGCGCCGCCGCTCGCCGTCGGGCACGGCCCGGTCGGGGATCCTGGCCCGCGGGTCGGGAAACGCCTCCTCCAGGGTGGCCCCGGATCCCAGCGCGGCCAGGGCCTCGTAGGCCGCGAGGGCCTGGGACTTGCCGCTGCCGCTGGGCCCGGTCAGGAAGGTCACGGGCCCGAGCGGGAAGACGGCCGCGCGGTGCGCCCCGAAGGCGGAGAGCCGCAACTCGGTGACGACAGGCCGGTGGTGAACGACGGGGCGTGCGGCATCGTCCGCCGGCGCGGCGGCAGGGTCATCGGATAACGCGGCGGGGGCAGAGGCCTCCGCCGCGCCGAAGGTGGCGTCCATGCGCCGGACGGTACGGGCCGCCGGACCCCCGGTGGGCCCGGCGAACCGTTCCGCCCCGGCGACCTTCCTACGATCGGGGGACGGCGGCGGCCGCGATCCCCTCGACCTCGGTCCCGACGGGCGCCAGCAGGAAGACGTTCCGGTCGACCCGGTGCATCCCGCTGCCCAGTCCGAAGACCACGCCGCTGCTGAAGTCGAGGATCCGCTTGGCCACTTCGCTGTCCGCGCCGGTGAGGTCGAGCAGCACCGGGATCTGCGCGATCAGGTACTCGGCCACCTCTCTGGCATCGGCGAAGATCTGGACCCGGATCACGACGAAGCGCCGCTGTTCCGCCGCGACGGCTCCCGGCGCCGTGGGGATCGTGCGGTGGTCCACCCGGGAGGGCCACTCGTTGCGACTGCGCAGGGGGACCACCTGCGCGAGCCCCTCCCACTGTTCGTCCGTGACGTCGTACCTGCTCACCGGGCCGCCTCGGCCGTGCGCTTCATGTGCATCCCGCCATCCTCTCGCGTTTCACCCGTTCAGCCCAACAACGACACGAACGACGCGTGGTACTCCTGCGAAAGCGAATAGGTTAGGTTAGGCATACCTAAGTCATTCGCCCAGGACGATGGAGAGATCCGCATGCGCATGTCCGGTGCCGCCCCTGCCACCCCGGCCGCCGGCCGGCCCACCGACGCCGAACGGGTCCGGTCGATCCTGGTCGCCGCCCACTCCATGACCGTGGTCACCGACGGGCTGCGCAGCGAAGTCCGCCACCTCGACGGGGCGGACCCGATGGGCAGGCTGCACCTGCACCCCGCCGAGCCCGGCGGCGACGGCGAGCACCGGCCGTCGATCCGCCTGGAGTTCACCGACATCGCCCCCACCCCCGTACGGGACCGGGTGCGCGCCCGCGTCACGATCCTGGGCCGGCTGCTGACGCCCTACACGGACGAAGGCGCCGGCTCCACCTGCATGGAATTCGGCCGCGCCGTCCTCGAGACCGCGCAGGGCCGCTCGTACGTCGGCATCGAGGAGCTCGACGCGGCCTGCCCCGACCCCCTCGCGCCGTTCGAGGCCGGGATGCTCACGCACCTCCTCGACGACCACGCCGAACTCGTCACCCTCCTGCTGCGCCTGGTCCGCCCGCTGCCCGCGGGGGCGATCCTGCGCGTACTGCCGCTCGCCATGGACCGGTACGGGATCACCCTGCGCCTGGAGCAGCGGCGCGGGCACCGCGACGTACGGCTGCCGTTCCCCTCGCCGCTCGACGACGTCGAGCAGTCCGGGGTGCAGATCCAGGCCCTGTTCAGCGCGGCCCGGCGCAGCTCGCACCGCAACAGCCTGCCCGCGTGAGGAATACGTCCGTACGGGGTTTCCGTTGGGGACGATCATGAAGGCAATCACGTACAGCGCATACGGAACTCCCGCGAACCTCACGCTCGTTGACGTACCGCAGCCCAAGGTCGGCCCGGGCGAGGTGCTGGTCCGGGTCAAGGCCGCCGGCGTGAACCCGGTGGACTGGAAGCTCGCCGCCGGATACCTCGACCCGGTCCTCGAGGTGCGCCACCCGGTCATACCCGGCTGGGACGTCGCCGGAACCGTCGAGGCCGTCGGCCCCGACACCTTCGACCACGCGGTCGGCGACGAGGTCTACGGGTACGTCCGCAAGGAGTGGGTCGAGCTCGGCACCTACGCCGAACTGGTCTCGGCCCCCGTCCGGACGCTGGCCCGCAAGCCGCGCGAGCTGACCTTCGAGCAGGCCGCGGGCATCCCGCTGGCCGGCCTCACCGCGTACCAGTCCCTCGTCCGCGCGGGCCTCCAGGCCGGCGAGACCGTCGTCATCCACTCCGCGGCCGGCGGCACCGGCTCCCTGGGCGTGCAGATCGCCGTCGCGCTCGGCCTGCGCGTCATCGGCACGGCCGGCGCGCACAACCACGACTACCTGCGCTCGCTCGGCGCCGAGCCCGTCCTGTACGGGGAGGGCATGGCGGACCGGATCCACGCGCTCGCCCCCGAAGGCATCGACGCGGGGCTGGACTTCTTCGGGGACGGCGCCGTCGAGATCCTCCAGTCTCTCGTCAGGGAGCGCAGCCGGGTGGTCTCCATCGCCGACTACGAGGCCGCGGCCAAGGGCGCGCACCAGCTGTGGGTGCGCCCGGACAGCGCCGACCTGGCGTTCCTCGGGGAACTGGCCGACGCGGGGAAGCTCACGGTCAACGTGGAACACGCACTGCCGCTCGCCGAGGCCGCGAAGGCCTGGGAGCTCAGCGCGGCGGGCCGCACGCGCGGCAAGATCGTCCTGACGGTCTGACCTCCGCCTCCGGCGTCCTGCACCCGGCGGGACGCACGGGTGTGCCCCCGGAGCACCGGGCTCCGGGGGCACACCACACCCGCGTTCAGGAGGTGATCGGCGGCGCCGCCGGGCCCAGCGGCGGGCCGATCGCCCGCAGCGCCCCGGGCGTGCGCCCCTCCCCCCAGCCGATCTCGCGCCGGTAGCTGCCGAGCAGCCCCCTGCGCACCAGCTCCGCCTCGTCCCGTACGGCCGGATCCTGCGGCACGGGCCGGGTCAGCGGCGCCACGAACAGCGCGTCCACCGGGCAGTTGGCCTCGCACAGGAAGCAGGTCTGGCAGTCCTCCTGGCGCGCGAGCAGCGGAATCCCCTCGGGACCCCGTTCGAACACATCGGTGGGACAGACCTCCACGCATTTGTCGCAGGCGATGCAGCGCTGCGCCGAGACCAGTTCGATCACGTCCTCACCCCGGCCTTCGGGGCCGGCCTGGTCCACACCCGGTCCAGTCCGCCCACCAGGATCCGGTGGTGCAGCCGGGGGTCCTGGTCCGGATGGTCGAGGCGCTTGGCCATTCCGCGGGTCTCCGGCCGGGCCAGCGCGGCCGTGTACATCCATCGCGCGTGCGCCGTCATCGCCGCCGCCTGCCGGGCCTTGACCAGGTCCGCGCCCTCTCCGTGCAGCTCCCTGCGCAGGTCGGCCCAGCCCGCGTCGAGCGCCCGCAGCGACGCGGCCAGCCGGTCACCGCGGCGCAGGTAGTTCTTGTCGTACGGGAGGACCTCCTGCTGTACGAGTTCCACGGCCGCCCGGTGGCCGGCGGCCGCGGCCGGACGCCCCGTCGGGCGCAGGCCCGCTCCGCCCGCTCCGGTGACGGGCCGGCAGGCCGCCCGGCCCGAGCCGATGGAGCGGGCGTGGGCGGCGGCGCCGGCTCCCGCCCAGCTGCCCGAGGAGATCGCCCAGGCGGCGTTGTGGCTGCCGCCTCCGGTGAAGCCCCCGCAGATCTCCTCGCGGGTGGCCGCGTCCCCGGCCGCGTACAGGCCGGGCACGCCGGTGGCGCAGTCGTCGCCGGTGATCCGGATGCCGCCGGTGCCGCGCACGGTGCCCTCGGCCAGCAGCGTCACCGCGAAGCGGTCGGTGAAGGGGTCGATGCCGAGCCGGTCGAAGGTGAGGAAGAAGTTGGGCTGCGCGCGGCGCATCGCGGCCCGCGCCGTGTCGTCGGCGCGGTCGAGGCGCGCGTACACCTTGGCGCCGTCGAGGAGCGTGCGGGCGATGACCGAGCGGCCGCCCTGGCTGGCTGCGCCCTCCAGCACGCTGCCGTCCTCCTGGTAGAAGGTGGCGAAGGAGTAGAACGCGGTCTTGGTGACCGAGGTGCCCTCGGGGGCGATGCCGTAGGCGTTGGAGAACTCCATGCCGGAGAGCTCCGCGCCCGCTTCGGCGGCGAAGAGGGCGCCGTCGCCGGTGTTGGTGTTCGTGCCGAGCGCCCCGCTGAGGAAGGCGCAGCCGCCGGTGGCGAGCACGACCGCCCCGGCCCGGACGCGGTAGTGCTCGCGGGCCTGGCGGCGGTAGCCGGCAGCGCCTGCGACCGCACCGTCCGCGTCGGTGAGGAGCTCGGTGACCGGGCTGTGGTCCAGGATGCGGACTCCGGCGCGGCGGATCCGGATGCGCATCCGCCGCATGTACTCGGGGCCCTGGAGACCACCCCGGAGCGGCTGTCCGTCGGGGCCGGTGGGGAACGGGTACCGGCCGTCGGTGGCCAGCTCGTTCATCCGCGCGTACGTCTCGTCGAGGACGCGGGCCATCCAGCGCCGGTCGGCGAGGTACCCGCCGAGGCCTTCGCGGCTCGCCATGGCGGCCTCGCGGGCGGCGGGTTCGGGGGGTACGTACCAGACGCCGGTGCCGCCGGCGGCCGTCGCACCGCTCGTACCGCAGTAGCCCTTGTCGGCGAGGACGACACGGGCCCCGGCCCGGGCCGCCCCGAGGGCGGCCCAGGCGGCGGCCGGTCCGCCGCCGACGACGAGGACGTCGGTGGCGAGGTCCGTCACGAGGCGGCCTCCGCGTACCGGTTCGCCGGGCGCGGGAGGCCGTAGTTCTCGCGCAGGGTCGTGCCGGTGTACTCCGTACGGAACAGGCCGCGCTCCTGCAGGATCGGCACGACGTGGTCGACGAAGGCGGTCAGCCCGGTCGGCAGGACGGGCGCCATGATGTTGAAGCCGTCGGCGGCGCCCTGCGTGAACCACTCCTCCAGCTGGTCGGCGATCTGCTCGGGCGTGCCGGCGAAGACGCGGTGGCCGCGGCCGGCGCCGAGGCGGGCGATCAGCTCGCGCAGGGTGAGGCCGTCGCGGCGGGCCAGTTCGGCGACGAGGGTGAAGCGGCTCTTGTTGCCGTTGATGTCCCGCTCCTCCGGGAGCTCGGGCAGCGGGCCGTCGAGGGGGTGGCCGGTGAGGTCGGTGCCGAGCATGCCGGAGAGCTGGGCGAGCCCGTACTCCGGCACCTGGAGGTCGGTGAGCTCCTGCTCCAGGGCCTTCGCCTCGGCCTCCGTGGAGCCGATGACGGGCGCGATGCCGGGCAGGACGAGCAGGTCGGACCCGGTGCGGCCGTACTTGGCGAGGCGCGACTTGAGGTCCTTGTAGAAGGTCTGCCCGTCGGCGAGGGTCTGCTGGGCGGTGAAGACGGCCTCGGCGTACTGGGCGGCGAACTCCTTGCCGTCCTCGGAGGACCCGGCCTGCACGAGGAGCGGGTGGCCCTGCGGGGAGCGGGGCACGTTGAGCGGTCCGGCGACGCCGAAGTACTCACCGCGGTGGGCGGCGGGGTGGAGCTTGTCGGTGTCGGCGTAGATGCCGCGCTCCTTGTCGAGGACGATCGCGTCGTCCTCCCAGCTGTCCCACAGCTTGGTGGCGACGTCGAGGAACTCGCGGGCGCGGTCGTAGCGGAGGCTGTGTTCGAGGTGCTCGTCCTGGCCGAAGTTGCGGGCCTCGTCGACGGTGCCGGAGGTGACGATGTTCCAGCCGGCGCGGCCGTTGCTGATGTGGTCGAGGGAGGCGAACTTGCGGGCGAGGTGGAACGGCTCGTTGAAGGTGGTGGAGACGGTGGCGATGAGCCCGATGTGCTCGGTGACGGCGGCGATGGCGGAGAGCAGGGTCAGCGGCTCGAACCCGCCGAGGGCGTTGTAGCGGGCCTTGCCCCACAGGGCGAGCCCGTCCGCGAAGAAGATCGAGTCGAGCCGCCCCCGCTCGGCGGTCCGCGCCAGCTCCTGGAAGTACCGCAGGTCGGTGACCCGCTCGGGGCTGCTGCCGGGGTGCCGCCAGGCGGCGTCGTGGTGCCCGGCGTTCATGAGGAAGGCGTTGAGGTGGAGGGTCCGGGGTGCGGTCATGATGGTGTTCCTCGGGTCGGGGAGACGGATGCACGGCGGGGCGGGGACTGCGCGGGGCCGGGCGGGGGCCGGGCCGGGCGGGGCCGGCGAGGGCGTCAGGCTGCCGGAACGCGCCAGAGGCTGAGACGGCGTTCGATCGTGACCAGGAGCTGGTTGAAGCCCACGCCGATGGCGGAGATGGTGACGATGCCCGCGTACATCTGCGGGATCGCGAAGTTGAACTGCGAGGCGTTGATCAGATAGCCGAGGCCCGCCTTGGCGCCGATCATCTCGGCCGCCACGAGGACCAGGATCGAGACGGCTCCGGCCAGCCGGATGCCGGTGAACACGGCCGGTACGGAGGCCGGGAGGATCACCTTCTGGAACAGGCGGGGGGTGGAGAGGTCCATCGACCGCGCGAGCCGGATCAGGGTGGGATCGGCGTTGCGGACGGCGCTGATGGTGTTGAGCAGCACGGGCCAGACGCAGGCGTAGACCACGATCGACACCTTCGAGGTCTCCCCGATGCCGAGGAGCAGCACGAAGACCGGGAGCAGCGCGAGGGCGGCGGTGTTGCGGAAGACCTCCAGCAGGGGCCCGAGGAAATCGGCGAGGGGCCGGTACCAGCCGATGAGCAGTCCGAGCGGTACGGCGACGGCCACGGCGATCCCGAAGCCGCCGAAGGAGCGGATCAGGCTGGCCTGGGTGTGTTCGGCGAGCTGGCCGTCGCCGGCCAGCTCCCACCAGGCCACCGCCACCTCGCTGACGGGCGGCAGGAAGGTGGAGTCGACCAGGCCGGCCCGGGGGGCGATCTCCCAGAGGGCGATCAGGGCGAGGATCGCGGCGCTGCGCAGGCCGATGGCCTTCAGCACCCGTACGACGGCCCGCGCGCCGGCGACGGCACGGGTGCGGCCGGGAGCCGGGGCCTGGGCGATCCGGGGCTGGGCGATCGGGGGCTGGGCGATCCGGGCCGGGGCCTCGTCGACCGGGGCCTGCCGGGCCGGGGCACCGGCGGCGGCCGGGTCGGTCCCGGCGGTGGACCCGATGGTGGACCCGGACGGGGCCGGGTCCGGACTCGCGGCTGGCCCGGGCGCGGCCACGGCCCTGCGGGTCGCAGCGCCCTCCCGAGCGGGTTCGGCCGGGGCCGTGAGGCCTGCCGCGGCCAGGGCGGTGGTGTCGGTTCCGGTGGTCATGCCGCTGCCGCCTCCTTCTCCAGTTGCTGGGCTCGGGCCACCTCGTCGTGGAGGAGGTTCCAGATCTCGTGCCGGTAGCGGGCGAACTCCGGGCTGGACCGCAGGGCCTCCCCCACCAGTCCGTCGCTGTCGGCGAAGGAGACCGGGACGACCTCCTTGACCCGGCCGGGCCGGGAGGTCATGACGGCCACCCGCTGCCCGAGGTAGACGGCCTC
Source organism: Streptomyces sp. NPDC002209 (assembly GCF_042890265.1). NCBI lineage: Bacteria > Bacillati > Actinomycetota > Actinomycetes > Kitasatosporales > Streptomycetaceae > Streptomyces > Streptomyces sp. NPDC002209. Next base: position 238,255 of record NZ_JBIARX010000003.1, read on the forward strand.
CTCGATGCCGTGCGTGATGAACACGACCGTCTTGCCGGTGCTCTGCCAGATGCGGCGCAGTTCGTCCTGGAGCGATTCGCGGGTCTGCGCGTCCAGCGCCGCGAAGGGCTCGTCCATCAGCAGCACGTCCGGGTCGTACGCCAGCGAGCGGGCGATCGCCACCCGCTGGCGCATGCCGCCGGACAGCTGGTGCGGGTGCCGGTCCTCGAAGCCGGTCAGTCCGACCAGGTCCAGGAACTCCCGGGCGCGGGCGGCCCGCTGCCGGCGCGGGACGCCGGTGGCCTCCAGGCCGAACTCGACGTTTCCCTGGGCGGTCCGCCACGGCAGCAGCGCGTACTGCTGGAAGACGGTGCCCCGGTCCAGGCCCGGCCCGGTGACCGGCTTGCCGTCCAGCAGGATCCGCCCCTCGGTCGGCTTCGACAGGCCGCCGAGGAGGTCCAGGAGGGTGGACTTGCCGCAGCCGCTGGGGCCGACGACGACGAGGAACTCGCCGCTGTCGATCTCCAGGTCGATGCCGTCGAGGGCGGTGAAGTCCCCGAACGTCTTGTGCACTCCCTCGAACACGATCTTCGCCATTGCGGCCGTCACCCCTTTCCGTATGCGTTGAACTCGTTGGTGTAGAGGTCGGACGGCTTGAACTGCCCCTGCTTGATCTCGCCGCGCTCGCCGAGCCAGTCGAGCCAGAGCTGGAACTCCTTGTCGGGTATCCGGCCGCCGGTCTCCGCGATCCCGTAGGAGCGCCAGTACTGCAGGGCGGTGGTGTCCTCGTTGCGGCCCCGCTTCTTGACGATCTCGGTCATCCGGGCGACGGCCTCCTCGCGCGGGGTGGTGCGGGACCATTCGATGGCCTTGGCCACGCCCGTCACGAAGGTCCGTACGGTGTCCGGGTTCTGCTTGATGAAGCGCTCGGTCATGATGTAAGTGCCCGCACTGAACGGGCCGAGCAGATCCACATCGGTGAACAGCGGGCGGATGCCGCCGGCGGCGACCGCCTTGTCGCGCAGGATGCCGGTGAGCACCCCGACCTCGATCTGCTTCGCCCGCAGCGCCTGTTCGGTGTTGACGGGCGGTACGACCAGGGCCTCGACCTTGGCCGCGTCCGCCTTGGAGAAGCCGTTGCGGCTGAGGTAGGTGTCGAGCAGCGCCTGGTAGTGGGCGCCCAGTGTGTTCATGCCGACCTTCTTGCCGATCAGGTCCCGGGCGGAGCGGATCGGGCTGTCCTCCAGGACGAAGTAGCCGGCGTAGGAGTACTGGTCCGAGCCGTAGGAGGAGATGACCGCCTTGATCGGCGCCTTCCCGGCGGCGAGCTTGATGACCGCCCCGTTGAAGGCGCTGCCGAAGTGGGTCTGGCCGGTGGCGGCGGACTGGATGTCCTGCGGCCCGCTGATGGTGTTGCCGACCCATTCCAGGGTGACGTCCTCGAAGTAGCCGAGGTCGGCGGCGAGTTCGGGGAGCGTGACCGCGCCCACGGCGCCCTGGTACTTCAGGGTCTTGATCTGCGAGCCGGAGCCGGACCCGCCGCCGTTGGCGGTGGCCGTGCCGCAGCTCACCGCGGCCGCCGAGATGCCGAGCAGGGTGAGGAACTGGCGTCGGGAGGTACGCGTGGAGGTGAAGGCTGCGGGCATGGCGGTTCCTTGTCCGGTGTGCGGGATCGCGTGGTCGGGGGTGTCGTTACGGGGCGGTCGCGAGCGCGGCGCGTGCGGCGGAGGCCGCGGTGTCCAGCGCCCCGGCGAACTCGTCGACGGCCTGGAAGAGGTCCAGCTCCGCCTCGGGGCGCAGCCGGTCGGGGCCGGCCCCGCGCTCCACGGAGGAGTCCAGGACGAAGCGGCCGGCGGTGACGTGCCGGGCGCCGAGGGCGGCGAGTACCGGGCGCAGGGCGTAGTCGAGGGTCAGGACATGGGCGAGGCTGCCGCCGGTCGCGATCGGCAGAACCGTTTTGCCGGCCAGCCCGTCCTGCGGGAGCAGGTCGAGGAAGGCCTTGAGCAGGCCGGTGTACGCGGCCTTGTAGACCGGGGTCGCGACGATGATCCCGTCGGCGGCGGCGACGGCTTCGAGGGCCCGGCGGATCTCCGGCTCACCGCGGCGGGCGGAGAGCAGGTCGGCGGCGGGGAGTTCCCGTATGGCGAGGTGGGCGGTGTCGTACCCGGCGTGGGAGAGGCGGCGCAGGACGTGGTCGGCGACGACGGCGGTACGGGAGTGCGGGGAGGGGCTGCCGGAGAGGGCGAGCAGGGTGGGCACGGGGCCTCCTTGGGGCGTCGTACGGGTGGGGCGGGCGGAGCGGGGGGGCGGGCCGGGTGGGGCGGGTCAGGCGCCGGCGGATGCGCCGGAGGGGATGCCGAAGGACGGGTCGGGCACGGACTCCGGGCTGATCAGGTGGGACGGGACCCCGTCCGGGCCGACCGGGACGTCGCCGTCCACCGTCACGCGGCGCAGGGTCCGCTCGTGGTCGTCGGAGTCGTCGACGCCGTAGTGCTGGGTGGCCCGGTTGTCCCAGATCGCGACGTCGCCGGCCCGCCACTGCCAGCGGACGGTGTTCTCGGGGCTCTCGACGTGCGCCTGGAAGAGGTCGAGGAGGGCGCGGGAGTCGCGGCCGGTGAGGCCCGTGATCCGCTGGACGAAGTTCCCGAGGAGCAGGGTGCGTTCGCCGGTCTCGGGGTGGACGCGGACGACGGGGTGCTCGGTGAGGAACTCGGTGGAGGTGAACACCTCGCGGTACTGGGCCAGCGCCTCGGGGAGGGCGTCGGGCCTGAGGGCGGCGTAGTCGTACGCGTTGGAGTGCACGGCGCGCAGGCTGTCGGCGAGGCTGCGCAGCGGCTCGGGGAGGTTGGCGTAGGCGGTGGCGGTGTTGGCCCACAGGGTGTTGCCGCCGTACGGGGGGATCGTGACGGCGCGGAGGATGGAGAAGGCGGGGTAGGCGGGGACGAAGGTCACGTCGGTGTGCCACTGGTTGGCGCGGGCGCCGTGGTGGGAGTCGATGCCGAGGGCGTAACGGCCGTCGGCGGAGGGCACGGTCGGGTGGGCGACGGGCGTGCCGAGGAGCTGGGCGAAGGCTTCGTGACCGGCCTCGTCCAGGTGGTCCTGGTCGCGGAAGAAGACGACCTTGTGGGCGAGGAGCGCGGCACGGATCTCGGCGACGACATCGCCGCCGAGCTCCCCACCGAGCCGCACACCCCCGATCTCTGCGCCGATCCGCCCGCCGATCCGGGTGACGGTGAGCTGGGTACGGGTGGCAGTGCTCATGGGAACTCCCTTGGGTTGGTGTCCGTGGTGGAGGAACGGGCGCACGGGCGAACGTGACGACGGGCCGGGGCAGGCAGCCCTGGGCCGGGCCGGCTGGATGCCGGCCGGCCGAGGCCGTGGACGGGTACGGAGACGGCGCGGGCGAGGCCGGCCCCGCGCCGGTCGGCGGCGGGGCGGCCGCCGCGGGCCGGGGCGGGCCGGGAGGAGGCTGGTGAAGGGGAGGCCGGGTCAGCTGTGGGCTGGGTGGCGGGGACCGGGCCGGTGGCCGGTGGGCCGGGGCCGTACGGATCGGACGCCGGTCGGCCGGGGCCGACAGGCGGAAGGCCGGTGGGCCGTGGCCGGTCGGACCGGACGCTCGTGGAGCGGGGCCGGCGGGCGGTCGGCGAGAGGCCGCAGACGCCGGTGCGGAGCCGGGCGGTTGCGGGCCGGGTGGCCGACGGCCGGTTCGGCGGCAGGCCGAACGGTCATCGGTCGGGGCCCGGGGCGGCGCTTAGGCGCGGCGCGGGGCCGGACAGCGGCCCGGACACGAACCCGGCGCGGTACAGGAGCCGGGGGTGCGGAGCCGCGGGGCGGGAAGCTCGAACGCGGACATGGCTCGGAGACTGTCAGCGGCCCGGGCACGGGTCAAGCCCCGCCCGAACTGCCGCAGCGGCCTCCGCCCGACCCTCCCGGCCACCCCGACACGCCCGGCCTGACCTGGCCCTATGTCGCCCCCGGCACACGCCGTACGACACCCCGGGGCGGCCGAAAACCGTGGCCGGATTTCATGCCCCTGCAACGCGACCGCCACGCGCGCACGCGGGGCGCTCTTTCGTGCCCCCTCCCATCTCACATGAGAGGGGGAGATCACATGCTGTCGTTATAGTCGTTCCCAAGGTGACCCCCCTAGCATTCGAGCCATGACGGTCCTGCCTGATGACGGGCTCTCCTTGGCCGCCGAGTTCCCTGACGCGACGCATGAGCAGTGGCAGCGCCTGGTAGAGGGCGTTCTACGCAAGTCCGGCAAGGATGCATCCGGCGATGCCGCAGAAGACGCGTTGTCCACAAAGCTCGAGGACGGGCTCACCACCCGCCCGCTGTACACCGCGCCCGAAACGGCCGACGAGACCGGTTTCCCCGGGTTCGCCCCGTTCGTCCGGGGCGGCAGCCCCGTGGGCGGTTCCGCCGGCGGCTGGGACGTGCGGCAGCGGTACCTCGGCAGTGATCCCGCACGGGTGAACGAGGCCGTCCTCACCGACCTCGAGAACGGGGTCACCTCCATCTGGCTGTCCCTGGGCGGACCCGGCGGACTCCCGGTCGACGCGCTCCCGCGCGCCCTCGACGGCGTCTACCTCGACCTGGCGCCCGTCTCCCTGGACGCCGGAGCCGAATACGCCGACGCGGCCCGCGCCTTGCTGCGCCTGTACGCCGAGCGCGGGGTGGCCCCCGCGGCCGCCCGCGCGAGCCTCGGCGCCGACCCGCTGGGCCACGAGGCCCGTACGGGTGAAGTCCTGGACCTGGCCGGCGCCGTCGGGCTCGCCCGGGAGGCGGCCGCCCACTGGCCCGGCGTCCGCGCCCTCGCCGTCGACGCCCTGCCGTACCACGAGGCCGGCGGCAGCGCGGCCGAGGAGCTGGGGCTGTCCCTGGCCACCGGCGTCGCCTACCTCCGCGCCCTCACCGATACCGGTGCCGCGCCCGCCGACGCCCTCGGCGTCCAGGCCGCCCTCGGCCAGCTCGAGTTCCGCTACGCCGCGACGGCCGACCAGTTCCTCACCATCGCGAAGTTCCGCGCCGCCCGCCGGCTGTGGGCCCGGATCGCCGAGGCCTGCGGGGCCCCCGACGCCGGCGCCCAGCGCCAGCACGCCGTCACCTCGCCGGTGATGATGACCCGCCGGGACCCCTGGGTGAACATGCTGCGCACCACCGTCGCCTGCATGGCGGCGGGCGTGGGCGGGGCCGACTCGGTCACCGTGCTCCCCTTCGACCACGAGCTGGGCCTGCCGGACGCCTTCGCGCGCCGCATCTCCCGCAACACCTCCACCATCCTGCTGGAGGAGTCACACCTGGCCCGCGTCATCGACCCGGCCGGCGGCTCGTACTACGTCGAGCAGCTCACCGACGAACTCGCGCACGCCGCCTGGGAGTTCTTCCAGACGATCGAGAAGGCCGGCGGCCTGGCCGCCGCCCTGCGCTCCGGGCTGGTCGCCGACCGGCTCGCCGCGACCTGGGCCGAGCGCTCCAAGAAGCTCGCCAAGCGCCGCGAACCCATCACGGGCGTCAGCGAGTTCCCGCTGCTCTCGGAGAAGCCCCTCGACCGCGAGCCCGCCCCGGCGGGTCCCACCGGCGGGCTGCCCCGCGTACGGCGCGACGAGGCGTACGAGGCGCTGCGCGCCCGCAGCGACGCGCACCTGGCCGCGACCGGGAACCGCCCGCGGATCTTCCTCGCCGCGCTGGGCCCGGCGGCCGCGCACACCGCGCGCGCCACCTTCGCCGCGAACCTGTTCCAGGCGGGCGGCGTCGAGCCGGTCCACGACCCGGTGTCGGTGGACCCGGCGACGGCCGCCGAGGCCTACGCGGCGAGCGGCGCGGACGGCATGGCAGTGCTGTGCTCCAGCGACGCCCTGTACGAGGAGCAGGCCGAGGCGGTGGCCGCGGCCCTGCGCTCGGCCGGTGCGACGACCGTGTTCCTCGCGGGCAAGCCCGGCACGTCGGCCGACGCCGTGGACGAGTACGTCTTCGCCGGCTGCGATGCGGTCGCCGTGCTGTCCTCCGTACTCGACCGGATGGGAGTGTCCTCGTGAGCGGCACCGCAATCCCCGATTTCTCCGCCCTCCCGCTGGGCGGCGCCTCCGCGGCCGGATCCGAGGACCAGTGGCGTGCGGCGGTGAAGGAGTCCACCGGGACCGCCGCCGGCGACCTGCTGTGGGAGACCCCCGAGGGCATCGGCGTGAAGCCGCTCTACACCGGGCGTGACCTCGAGGGCCTGGACTTCCTGCGGACCTACCCGGGCATGGCCCCGTACCTGCGCGGTCCGTACCCGACCATGTACGTCAACCAGCCCTGGACGATCCGCCAGTACGCGGGCTTCTCCACGGCCGAGGAGTCGAACGCCTTCTACCGGCGCAACCTCGCGGCCGGCCAGAAGGGCCTGTCGATCGCCTTCGACCTGCCCACGCACCGCGGCTACGACAGCGACCACCCGCGCGTCACGGGCGACGTCGGCATGGCGGGCGTGGCGATCGACTCGATCTACGACATGCGGCAGCTGTTCGACGGCATCCCGCTGGACAAGATGACGGTGTCGATGACGATGAACGGCGCGGTGCTGCCGGTCCTCGCCCTCTACATCGTGGCGGCGGAGGAGCAGGGCGTCTCCCCCGAGAAGCTCGCCGGGACCATCCAGAACGACATCCTCAAAGAGTTCATGGTCCGCAACACCTACATCTATCCGCCCAAGCCCTCGATGCGGATCATCTCCGACATCTTCTCGTTCACCTCGCAGAAGATGCCGCGGTACAACTCCATCTCGATCTCCGGGTACCACATCCAGGAGGCCGGGGCCACGGCCGACCTGGAGCTCGCGTACACCCTCGCGGACGGTGTGGAGTACCTGCGCGCCGGGCAGGCCGTCGGGCTGAACGTGGACGCGTTCGCGCCGCGCCTGTCGTTCTTCTGGGCGATCGGCATGAACTTCTTCATGGAGGTCGCGAAGCTGCGCGCCGCCCGGCTGCTGTGGGCGCGGCTCGTCAAGCAGTTCGACCCGCAGAACGCCAAGTCGCTGTCGCTGCGCACCCATTCGCAGACCTCCGGCTGGTCGCTGACCGCGCAGGACGTCTTCAACAACGTGACGCGCACGTGCATCGAGGCGATGGCGGCGACCCAGGGGCACACCCAGTCGCTGCACACCAACGCCCTCGACGAGGCGCTCGCACTGCCGACGGACTTCTCGGCGCGCATCGCCCGCAACACCCAGCTGCTGCTCCAGCAGGAGTCGGGGACCTGCCGGTCGATCGACCCGTGGGGCGGCAGCGCGTACGTCGAGAAGCTGACGTACGACCTGGCGCGCCGGGCCTGGCAGCACATCCAGGAGGTCGAGGCGGCCGGCGGCATGGCGCAGGCCATCGACGCGGGCATCCCGAAGCTGCGCGTGGAGGAGGCCGCGGCCCGTACGCAGGCGCGCATCGACTCGGGGCGCCAGCCGGTGATCGGCGTGAACAAGTACCGGGTGGCGAACGACGAGCAGATCGACGTGCTCAAGGTCGACAACTCCTCGGTGCGCACGCAGCAGATCGAGAAGCTGCGCCGACTGCGCGAGGAGCGCGACGAGGCGGTCACGCAGGACGCGCTGCGGGCGCTGACGAACGCGGCCGAGCGGGGCGCCGGGCAGGGTATGGAGGGCAACCTCCTCGCGCTGGCGGTGGACGCGGCGCGGGCCAAGGCGACCGTGGGTGAGATCTCGGACGCACTCGAGAAGGTGTACGGGCGGCACGCGAGCCAGATCCGTACGATCTCGGGTGTGTACCGCACCGAGGCAGGGGAGTCCCCGAACGTGGAGCGCACCCGTGCGCTGGTCGACCGGTTCGAGGAGGCGGAGGGCCGCCGTCCGCGCGTGCTGGTCGCCAAGATGGGCCAGGACGGGCACGACCGCGGCCAGAAGGTGATCGCGACCGCCTTCGCCGACCTGGGCTTCGACGTGGACGTCGGCCCGCTGTTCCAGACCCCGGCGGAGGTGGCCCGCCAGGCCGTCGAGGCGGACGTCCACGTGGTGGGCGTGTCGTCGCTGGCGGCCGGCCACCTGACCCTCGTACCGGCGCTGCGCGAGCAGTTGGCGGAGGAGGGGCGCGAGGACATCATGATCGTGGTGGGCGGGGTGATCCCGCCGGCCGACGTGCCGACGCTGCTGGAGATGGGCGCTGCGGCGGTGTTCCCGCCCGGCACGGTGATCCCGGACGCGGCCCACGACCTGGTGACGCGGCTGGCCGCGGATCTGGGCCACGAGCTGTAGGCGCGGCCGATGCCTCCGAAGATCGACATCGAGGCCTACGCGAAGGGGGTGCTCGACGGGAAGCGCGCGTTCATCGCGCGCGCGATCACGCTCGTCGAGTCCACCCTGCCCGCTCACCGGGCGCTCGCGCAGGGGCTGTTGACGGAGCTGCTGCCCCACTCGGGGCGGGCCCGCCGGATCGGCATCAGCGGGGTGCCGGGCGTCGGCAAGTCCACGTTCATCGATGCGTTCGGCACGATGCTGACGGGGCTGGGCCACCGGGTCGCGGTGCTGGCCGTGGACCCGTCGTCCACCCGCACGGGCGGCTCGATCCTGGGTGACAAGACCCGGATGGAGCGGCTGGCCGTCGACGCCTCGGCCTTCGTCCGCCCGTCCCCTTCGGCGGGGACGCTGGGCGGGGTCGCCAAGGCCACGCGGGAGTCGATGATCGTGATGGAGGCGGCGGGCTACGACGTCGTCCTCGTCGAGACGGTCGGGGTGGGCCAGTCCGAGACCACGGTCGCGGGCATGGTCGACTCCTTCCTCCTCCTCTCCCTGGCCCGTACCGGGGATCAGCTCCAGGGCATCAAGAAGGGCGTCCTGGAGCTGGCGGACGTCCTCGCGGTGAACAAGGCGGACGGCCCGCACGAGCGCGACGCGAAGGCGGCGGCACGGGAGCTGTCGGGCGCGCTGCGCCTGATGCACCCGGCCGACGCGGCGTGGACGCCGCCGGTGCTGACGTGCAGCGCGCGGGAGTCGGCGGGTCTGGACGAGGTGTGGAACCGGCTGGAGCAGCACCGGCGGCTGCTGGACGCGGGGGGCCGGCTGGCGGCCAAGCGGGCGGCGCAGCAGGTGGAGTGGACCTGGTCGATGGTCCGCGACGAGCTCCTGGAGCGGCTGCGCGCCGACCCGTCGGTCCGGGACCTGGCCCCGGGCCTGGAGGCCGCCGTCCGCGCGGGCACCGTCACCCCCACGTCGGCGGCGGACCGCATCCTCTCGGCGTTCGGCCGGGGGTAAGCGCGCAGCGCCACCCGGCCGGGGTCAGACGGTGACCAGGGCGGCCGGGTCCGCCGAGGACAGGGTGCGCTGCAGGATGCGCCCCTGCTCCGCCGGATCCGTGGCGGCCAGCAGCGCCGAGAGGACCGCGATGCGGGCCTGCGGGGCGCGCAGCGTGCCCGTCGGGACCGCTCCCGCCGCGACCAGGTCCACCGCACCGCCGTGGGTGTAGATCTCCGTCACCGGCCCGGCGGCCACCCGCGTGGTCAGCGCCACCAGCACGCCCCGCGCGACGGCGCCCTTCACCGCGGCCACGATCTCCGGCGTGGCGTTGCCCGCGCCCGTGCCGATCAGGACGACGCCCCGCGCCCCCGCCGCGAGCGCCGCGTTCAGGAGCACCGGGTCGCCGTCCGCGTGGTGCATCACCATGTCGACCCGCGGCGGCAGCTCCGGCATCGCGGGAAGCGGCAGCGGCTCCGGGCGCTGCGGGGTGCGCAGCATGGTGACCTTGCCGAAGCCGATCTTCCCGAAGAGCTCGGCGGACGGGTCGGCGAACGCGTCCAGCGCCACCGCCTGGGTCTTCACGGTGCCGCGGGCCGCGTGGACCCGCCCCCCGAAGGCGATCAGGACGCCGAGCCCGCGCGTGGTGGCGGCGGTGAGCAGCGCGTCGTACAGGTTGCCCGGGCCGTCGCCGTCGGCGGTGCCCATGGGGCGCTGCGCACCGGTGAACACCACGGTGCGCGGGTCGTGGTGGTGCAGGTCGACCAGGAAGGCCGACTCCTCGAGGGTGTCGGTGCCGTGCGTCACGACGATGCCGTCCACGTCCGGGTCCGCGAGCACCTCGTGCACGGTGCGCAGCAGGGTGAGCTGGTGGGCGGTGGTCAGCCGGGGGCTGTTCACGCTGAACAGGTCCACCACCTCGACGGTGACGTCCTCGGGCAGCGGCGCGGTGGCCATGACCTCGCTGCCGTCGGCGTCCGCCGCGAAGCCGGAGCCCTGCCAGCGGCTGGCTATCGTCCCACCGGTGCTGATGACGACGATCCGTCCCATGACCGCGGCCGCCCTTCCCTCGGATCACTCGTACACATGTGCTGAAAGCAGCAATGATACGGACATCTACGCGCAATGCGATTGCTTCTTCAGCCCGGCGGCCGCCAACTCTGTAGGTGATAATTGCGTGATGGACGCGATTGACCGGGATATCTTGCGCGAGCTCCAGGCGGACGGCCGCCTCAGCAACCAGGAGCTCGCCGCGCGCGTGGGTCTGACCCCCTCCCCCTGTATGCGCCGCGTGCGCCAGCTGGAGCAGGACGGGGTGATCCAGGGCTACCGCGCCGTGATCTCCCCCGAGGCGGTGGGCCGCGGCTTCGAGGTGCTCGTCTCGGTGGAGGTGCGCCGCGACCGCGCCGCGGTGGAGGCCTTCGAGGCCGCCCTCCAGGGCATCCCCGACGTCATCGAGGCCTACCGCCTCTTCGGCAGCCCCGGCTGCCTGCTGCGGATCGCCGTCGCGGACCTGCGCGCGTACGAGCGCCTGTGGATCGAGCAGCTGACGGCCCTCTCCGGGGTCACCGAGGTCAACTCGCAGATCATCATGAAGCGCATCAAGGAACCGACCGGCCTGCCCGTCGAGCGCTGACGTCGACCCGGACCCATCGGACCAAGCGAAGGAAGCAGCACCCCATGGAACCTCTCGGCCCCGGCGACCCGGTCCGGCTGGGCCCGTACCGACTCCTCGGCGTGCTCGGCGCCGGCGGTATGGGCAAGGTCTACTTCGGGCGGGACGACGGCGGGCGGACCGCGGCGGTCAAGGTGCTGCTGCCGGAGCTCGCGCACGACCCGAACCTCGCCCAGCGCTTCGTCCGCGAGGCGCACACCGCGCAGGCCGTCACCGGCTCCGGCGTGGCCCGCGTCCTGAACGCGATGAGCGAGGACGGCAACCGGCCCTGGATCGCCACCGAGTTCCTGACCGGGCCCACCCTCGACGACGCCGTCCGCCGGTACGGTCCGTTCGGCCCCGACGGGGTCCGCGCGCTCGCCGCCTCCCTCGCCGCCACCCTGCGCGAGATCCACGCCGCGGGACTGGTCCACCGCGACCTGAAGCCGGCCAACATCGTGCTCACGTCGGGCGGGCCGCGCGTCATCGACTTCGGCATCGCCCGCCCCGAGCACGGGCTGACGCTCACCACCACCGGCCAGGTCCCGGCCACCCCCGGCTACGGCGCCCCCGAGCAGGTGCTCGGCCGGCGCGTGGGTCCCGCCGCGGACGTCTTCTCCCTGGGCGCGGTGCTCGCGTACGCGGCGACCGGGCAGCGCGCCTTCGACGGGACGCACGTGGCCGCCGTGCAGTACGAGGTGGTGCACGGCGAGGCCCGACTCACCGGCGTTCCGGACGCGTTGCGGGATCTCATAGCGCCCTGCCTCGCCAAGGACCCCGCGCTGCGCCCGACCCCCGAGCAGATCGCGGGCGCCTTCGCACCGCCGCGCGGGGCGGACCGCGTCTGGCGTACGGGGCCGCTCGCCCAGGACATCGCGCGCCGCGGGAGCGAGGCCGAGCGGCAGGCCGCCACGGTGATCGGCCAGGGGCCCGGAACCGGACCGTCCCGCAGGCGGGTGCTGCGCGCCTCCCTCGTGGCCGGCGGTGCGCTGGCCGCCACGGGCGGCGCGGCGGGCGCCTGGTGGCTGATGCGCGAAGACTCCCTGCCTCCGGCCGGCACGGCCCGCAACGCCCAGCCCCTGTCCCAGCTCTCCACGCAGTCCGGAACGCCCCCGAACCCGCTTTGGGGGCCGCTGCCGGTGGCTGCGCAGGCGGTGGACGGTGTGGTCACCACCCCGCTCCCGCTGCTCGACGTGGTCGTCTTCGCCGCGAAGGAGGGCGGGCTGGCGGCCCGGCTGACGGCCGACGGCAAGGAGAAGTGGCGGCTGCCCGGCACCGTCCCCGCGACCGGCCTGGTCGCCCTGCCGGGCAACCGGTTCGTCACCGGCGGTCCCGGCGGGGGGCTGCTCTGCTTCGAAGCCTCCACCAGCAAGCGGCTGTGGACGGTCGCCGCCGACACCCACCGCATCCTGGCCGCGGACGCGTCTGCCGTGTACCTGGTGACCCGGGACGGGCGGCTGCGCGCCGTGGACACCGGCACCCGCAAGGTCCGCTGGACCGTGGCGCTGGAGCAGGACGCCCTGCGGGCGCCCGGCTCGAAGGCCGCACCCGGCGCACGGGCCACGGCCGGCCCGGACCGGCTCGTGGTCTGCGGCGCGTCCGGCACCGTCTTCGCGGTCGACACCGCGTCGGGCGCCACCGCCTGGGAGGCCGTCGGTCAGGCGCGGTCCGCCGTACAGCCGCTGGTCGTGGGGGATGCGGTGTACCTCGGCGGCCGGAACCTGAAGGGCCTGAACATCCGGACGGGCACCGAGCTGTGGGACCCGACCGACGCGAAGGAGCCCCCGAACGAGGACAGTGCCGGCTGGGGGCCGCCGGTCCGGTACGGCGATTCCCTGTGGGCCATGGACGGTACGGCGATGAGCCAGGCGCGGCTCGCGACCGGGGTGCCCGCCGCGTACGGCCGCGCCGTCCACGGCCCCCTGCCGCACGTCCCCCCCGTGGTGCAGGCCCGTACGGTCTTCGCCGTGGAGGGCGAGGGGCAGGGCGTCTCGGCCTACTCGGCCTTCGGAGGCAAGCGGTACTGGACCTGGTCGCCCGAGTCGCGCGGGGTCTGGGCGATGGCCGGCGCCGGGAACCGCCTGTTCACCGTCAACAGCTGGAAGCTGACCGCTCTGCCGGTCGTGGACTGACGATCGCCTAGGCTCGGGCCCAGCAACCGAACCGGGAGACCGCGCACATGGAACGCCTACGGCAGGACGACCCCCCGCAGATCGGGCCGTTCACCACCCTGGCGCGGCTCGATGCGGAAGCCGCCGAGCGCTCCGTCCCCGAACGCCGGTACCTCGCGCGCAGCGCCGACGGGGAGCGCACCGTCCTGGTCGGCGTACCGCGGGTCGGCGCCGATCCCTCCCGGTGGGCGGTCGAGGCGGAGGGCGCCCGGCGGCTGCGGCTGCCGCGGTTCCTCGACGTCGCCGAGGTCGGCGGCACGGCCGGCTTCCCGTGGTACGCGGCCCCGTACACGCCGCTGCTGCCGCTGCCGGCGGTGCTCGCCGCCCATGGCGGTCCGCTGCCCGAGGACGTCGTCCGCGGGCTCGGCGCCGCCCTCGCGGAGGGACTGGCCGCCGCGCACGCCCAGGGGGTGGCGCACGCGGGGCTGTCGCCGGCCGCCGTGCTGGTCACCTCCGGCGGGCCGGTGCTGTCGTGCTCCGGCGCCGTGCGGGCCGCCGCTCCCGACGGGGTGCACCGGGCCGGGCTGCCGGGGCTCGACCCGGGCTGCCTGGCTCCGGAACAGGCCTCGGGCGCAGCCCCCGGGCCGCTCGGGGACGTCTTCGCGCTGGGGGCCGTACTGGCCTACGCGTCGACCGGCCACACGGTGCCCGAGCAGAGCGAACTGCCGCCCGGGCTGCGCGGGTTGGTGGGGGCGTGCCTGGCGCGCGATCCCGCGGACCGGCCCCGGTCGGCCGGGGAGCTGCTGCGCGGCCTCGTGGCGCCGGCGAGGGTCCCGGACCCGCGGCTGCCGCCCTCCCCCGGGCCGGCCACGGCCCTCGACGGCGCCGCTGCGCCGGTCGCGCTTCCGGGCCGCGTCGTCGCCGCCCTCGCCGGCCAGTCCGCGTGGCTGCTCGCCGCGGAACTCCCACCGGTGCAGCAGCTGTTCACGTCATCCGCATCACCCCGGAAAGTGCACTGACCCCGATGCCCCAGCTCCCGTCCCCGCTCGCACCGCTCACGCACGACGACCCGGAGCACCTCGGTGACCACCGGCTGCTGGCCCGGCTCGGCAGCGGCGGCATGGGCACGGTCTACCTGGCCCGTTCGGCGGGCGGGCGTACCGTCGCACTCAAGACCGTGCACACCCGGATCGCCGCCGACACCTCCTTCCGCACCCGGTTCCGGCTGGAGTCGGACGCGGCACGGGTCATCGGCGACCGGTACGGGGCGCGCGTGTTCGGCGCCGACCCGCTGGCGCCGACGCCGTGGCTGGCGACGGAGTACGTGATCGGCCCGCAGCTCGACGAGGCCGTCCGCCTCGGCGGCCCGCTGCCCGAGGCGTCGGTCCGGTCGCTGGGCGCCGATCTGGCCCGGGCCCTGGGCCAGTTGCACCGCTCGGACGTGGTGCACCGCGACCTCAAGCCCTCCAACATCATGGTCACCGCCGCCGGGCCCAAGGTCATCGACTTCGGCATCGCGCGCGCCCTCGGCGACGAGCGGCTGACCAGTACCGGGGCCGCGGCCGGCACCCCCGCCTTCATGTCGCCCGAGCAGGCCGGCGGCCTCGAGCACACTCCGGCCGGAGACGTGTTCGCGCTGGCGGGCGTCCTGGTCTTCGCGGCCACCGGGCACGCCCCGTTCGGCGGCGGCCAGGCCGCGGACCTCCTCTACCGGGTGCGGTACGCGGAGGCCGACCTCGGCGGCGTACCGGCCGGGCTGGCACCGCTGCTGGCCCGCTGCCTGAGCAAGGACCCGGCGCTGCGGCCGGGCACCGGCGAGCTGGCGGAACTCCTCTCCCCCGGCGGGGCGGCCGGCTTCGCCGACGGGCTGCCGCAGCCGGTCCTCGCGGACATCGCCCGGCGCGCCGCGGCGGTGTGGCAGGCGCCGCCGGCCCGGCTCGCGGCGCCCGCAGCGGAGCCGGAGACCGTCGCTGCGGCGCAGGTCGGCATGTCGCGGCGCCGGGTCCTGGCGCTGAGTGGCGGCGCGGTGGCCGCCGGGGCCGCAGTGGCCGCGGGCGGCGGCTGGTGGGCCTGGCGCCGCAGCCGGCCGAACGGCGCGGCGAAGAAGAACCCCGTCCTCCAGCCGCCGCCCGAGCCGCTGTGGTGGGTCGACGCGGCGATCCCCCCGGTCCTCCCCGAGCCCCTGTTCGCGGGCGACGCCCCGGTCGCGGTCATGGGGACCACGGTCCATGTCCTCAACCCGCGGACCGGCGGCAGCGTGACGGAGTTCCTCGGGTACGCGAACCGCTGGCGCGTCGGCACCGACGGCAAGGTCCTGTACGGGCTCGGGAGGCTCGAGGACGGCACCGCACCCGACAAGGCGGTCGCGGTCTCCGTGCTGCCCATGGAGTACGTGGAACCCGGCAAGGAAGCGCCGCCACGCCTGCGCCTGCCCGCGTACGACGGCACCCACCCCCTGACCCAGATCCTGGGCGCGAGCGGGGACACGGTGTTCCTGCACGCGAAGTCCGCGGGCGGCGAGCAGTGGTCCGTGGTGGCCGCGAGCCTGACCTCCGGCAAGGAGCTGTGGCGGCAGCCGGCGGCGGGCCCCACCGCGCACCAGGTCCGGCTGGAGCAGCCGGCCGTGGTGCGGCTCAAGGCCGTACGCGGCGGGGTGCTGCTGTGGCAGCGGGCCGAACTCGGCGACGACCTGCGGGTCTCCCTCCACGACGCGGCGACCGGCACCGAACGCTGGTCCGCGACCCCGGCGGCGCCGGGCGCGACCCCGGACCAGCCGGCCACGGACGACGACCACGTCTACCTCGGGGCGGCCACGGTCCAGGCCCTCCGCCTCTCGGACGGCACGCCCGCCTGGTCCTTCGGCGAGGGCCGTGACGTGGGCCCGGTCGCGGGCAAACGCCGCTACGGCATCCCGACGGTCCGGGACGGCGTGGTCTACGCCGTCGAGGGCACCCACGGCGTCGTCGCCCTCGACGCCCGCACCGGAACCGAACGCTGGCGCGAGACCGCCCTGAAGAAGTCCGTCGCGCAGGAGTCCACCCCCAACCGCGACGTGGCCCCGGTGGCCACGCCCCGCCACGTCTACGTCCTGGATTCGCTGGGCGTCCGCGCCGTCGACCTCGCCGCCCGGCGCCCGGTCTGGCGGTACGAGACCAAGGCCGCCACCCTGACCGCGGACCCGTCCGGAACCCGGCTCCACGTCCGCGAGAAGAGCCGGATGACGGCCCTCCCGGCCGACTGAGGCCGAGTCACCCCGGGCCGTTGGCCGAGCCCACCCCCGTGAAGCTCGACCCCGGCCCGGCCGGCATCGCCACCACTCTCCCGTCGACACTTCAGTGGTGACGAAGCGTTGGTAACGTACACCAGAGTAACCATCCGGCGTCAACCAAAGTGTTGCCGGGGCCGGCCCGAGAGGCTTCGAAAAACACTGTGGTGGGCAATGACTCGACATCACGCCAAGGAGGTCGTGTACGTGGAGGAAGACCAGTCGCCCACCTTCGCCCAACTCCTGGACCACCTCTTCCGCGAGGTGCACCCCCCGTCCCGGGGCCCCTACACCTACGCGGAGGTCGCCGAGGGAATCCGCAAGGCCGCGACGGGCGAGGGGCGCGGAGTGACGGCGAGTGCCATCCAGCAACTGCGCACGGGCGCCAAGCGGAACCCGACGCGGCACACCATCAAGGCCCTGGCCGACTTCTTCGGCGTCCCGGCGGGCTACTTCGTCGACAGCGCGGCGGCCGAACGCACCAAGGCGGAGATCGACCTCCTCGCCGCCATGCGCGACCAGGACGTCCGCAAGGTGGCGCTGCGCGCCAACGGCCTGAGCGTCGACAGCCTGAAGATGCTGTCCACCGTGATCGAACAGGCCCGGAAACTCGAAGGGCTCACCACCGACGACCCCGCGCAGGACCTCGACCTGGACGACTGAACCGCGCTCCGGGCGGCGATCACACGGTCCCGCCCCGAGACGACACCCCCCTGTGGCCGCTCATCGCCAGGGGGGCATCCGGCGTTTCCCGGCACAAGCCCGGCATCCCGATCCGCACGGCGCCTCGCGGCGGCACCCCCGCCCTCGAAGCGGGGTCGCGAACATGTCAGCATGGGGTCGCCGTACGGGCTTCCAGGGGAGGTTCGCCGCGGCCGAGCGCTCCCTGACCCGGCGTCACCAGAGTGAGAACATGGACCTTGAGCAGCTTCGCGCCGCGTGTGAGGCACGCGTCGAGGCGCTTCGACTCCCGCACCGCTTCAGCACGCGCGACCTCCGCGACGCCGTGGCCGAACAACGCGGACGCCCCATCATCCTGCGCCCCCTGAGCACCCTGGGCGCCATGGACGCTCCGTGCGGCATCCGTCTGGAGACCCCGGACGCCGACCTGTTGTTCTACGAGGAGGCCACCTCCCCCCTCCACCAGAACCACATCCTCGCCCACGAGATCAGCCACATCATCTGCGACCACCCCGGCAGCCTGGAACTGGACCGGGACACCCTGCGCGCGATCGGGTTCAACCCCACCCTCGTGCAGCGCATGTCCGGCCGGACCAGCTACACCAGTGAGGACGAACGCGAGGCCGAGGTCATGGCCAGCGTGATCCGACAGCTCATGTACCGGGGACGCGAAGGCCCGTCGAGCCGGCCCGCCAGCGGCGCCGAGAGCTGGGACGCGCTGTTCGCCGAGCCACACAGGAAGAAACGCCACCGGAAATGATCAACATCCTCTTCACGGGCACGGCCGTCGTGCTGCTGTGCTTCGCCGCCTACTGGGTGCGAGGACGCGGCGGACACCGCCCCACGGGCACCTGGGCGATGGCGGCACTGCTGACCTCGTTCGCCCTCGCCTTCGCCTCCTACGCCCCCGCCGTGGAGCGCGCGGTCGAATCGGTGGTCCCCCACGTCGCCCGACTCCTCAGCAACACCTTCACCCTGACGGCGGCCACCGCGGTCCTCGCCTTCCTCTTCCAGCTCAACCTGGACCGCGAACGGGCCCACCGGCAGATCCGACTGCGCGTCATCGCCCTCGCGATCTGCGTCGCCGGCATGACCGCCTTCTTCGCCGCCGAGCAACTGACCGGACGAAGCCCGGTGTTGTACGCGTGCTACGTACTCATCTACATCTCCTACCTGGGGTACACGGCCAAGGACTTCCTGCTGCAGACCTGGGCCCAGTCCAAGCGCTCGACCCGCCGCAGCCAGCGCTGGGGCCTGCGCACGACCTCGGTCGGCTGTGGTTTCGCCCTCGTCTACGCCGCGTACAAGCTCTTCGCGCTGGTCTCCATCGGCCTCGGCCTGGGACTCGTGCCCGACCACGCCCGGTGCTCGAGCCCGCTGACCCCCTTCCGCTGCACGTTCAGCGTGACCGCCCCCGCCGTCGCCGTCCTCCTCATCACCGTCGGACTCACCCTCCCCGCCCTGCTGTGGCCGCTCAGCCAGCTGCGCCGCCGCCGCTGGGAGCGGAACTCGTTCACCGCGCTGGAACCCCTGTGGCGGGAGGTCACCTCGGCAGTGCCCGAAGTCGTGCTCGACCCGGGCAACACGGAGGCCGACACCCACGACCTCGACTTCCACCTCCACCGCCGGGTCATCGAGATCAACGACTGCGTGCTGGCCCTGCGCCGGTACCGTCAAGCGTCGGTACGGGACGCCGCGGCCGCCGAGGTCGCCCGCCGGGGCGGGGCCGACACCCCCGAGGGCGAGGCCGAGGTGGAGGCGGCGGTCATCGCCGCGGCCGTCCACGCCAAGCGCGTGGGCCTCCCCCTCGACGGCGACGAGGCCCCGCCCGCCGCCGGCACCCGCTCCCGCAAGGGCGACCTCCCGGCGGAGACCGCGTGGCTGCTGCTCGTGGCGGAGGCCTACGCGCGACACCCGGCGCCCGAGACCGCGGGCGCGGCCTCGTGACCGCCCCGCGGCAGGACCCCCTGCGCGACCCGCGCTTCTTCGCCGACCCCTACCCCACCTACGACCGGCTGCGCGAAGGCTGCCCGGTCCAGCGCATCCCCACCGGCTCCGGCGGACACCACGCGTACCTGATCACCGGCCACCCCGAGGCCCGCGAGGCGTTCACCGAC
The DNA here is from genome assembly GCF_042890265.1 of Streptomyces sp. NPDC002209. Classification (NCBI taxonomy): domain Bacteria; kingdom Bacillati; phylum Actinomycetota; class Actinomycetes; order Kitasatosporales; family Streptomycetaceae; genus Streptomyces; species Streptomyces sp. NPDC002209. The sequence continues at coordinate 257,282 of NZ_JBIARX010000003.1, forward strand.
CCCCGCCTGTCCAAGGACACGGCCCGCTTCTTCGCCGACCGGCCCTCGAACCGCGACCTGCACCCGGCGATCTCCCGCAACATGCTGGCGAGCGACCCACCCGCGCACACCCGCCACCGACGGGTGGCGACCCGGCTGTTCACGACCGGCCGGGTCCGCCAACTGCGCCCGTACATCACCCGGATCGTCGACGACCTCACGTCCACATGGCAGCGGGGCACCCACATCGACCTGGTGGCGGACCTGGCCGTCCCCCTGCCGGTCACTGTCGTCTGCGAACTCCTGGGCGTCCCCGAAGCCGACCGCACCACCCTCGCCGCCCGATCCCACGACCTCTTCGACGCGACCGACACGGACCGCATCGACGCCGCGTCGCACCACATCGGCGACTACCTCACCCACCTGATCGACACAGCCCGCGCCACCCCCGGCGACGGCCCGCTCGACTCCCTCCTGCGCGACTGCGACGGGGCCGGCCTCGACCGGGACGAGACGGTCTCCCTGGCCGCCCTCCTCCTGGTGGCCGGGCACGAGACCACCACCCACTTCATCGGCAACGCCGTCCTGGCCCTGCTCCGGCACCCCGAGGCCCTCGACCGGCTGCGCCGGGACCCCGACCTGATCCCCGGGGCCCTCGACGAACTGCTGCGCTTCGACTCCCCGGTGAGCGTGGCCACCTTCCGCCACAGCACCGAGGACCTGCGCGTCGGCGGGGTCGACATCCCGGCGGGCTTCCCGGTGCTCATCGCCCCCGGCGCCGCGAACCGCGACCCGTCCGCCTTCCCCGACCCGAACCGCCTGCACCTCGACCGCGACGCCACCGCCCACCTGTCCTTCGGCCACGGCATCCACCGCTGCCCGGGCGCCCCCCTGGCGCGGGCCGAGGCGGAAATCGCCCTCCGCGCCCTGCTGACCCGCTTCCCGAACACCCGCCTGGCCGTCCCCGAAGACGCCCTGACCTGGCGCCGAACCCGCCTCACCCGCGGCCTGACCACCCTCCCCCTCACCCTGTCCTGACCCACCGGGAAACCAAAAGCCCGCCGCGGACTCCCGTTTCAGGGAATCCGCGGCGGGCATGGAAGCGGGCCGGGGGTCAGGCGCCCTTTGCGATGGGCTCCAGGATCGCGACGCACTCCATGTGGTGGGTCATCGGGAAGAGGTCGAAGACGCGGAGGGTGCGGGGCTTGTAGCCGGCCTCCTTGAAGTACGCCAGGTCTCGGGCCAGGGCTGCCGGGTCGCAGGCCACGTACGCGATGCGGCGGGCCGAGAGGCCGGCGATGTGGCGGACCGTCTGCTTGCCCGCGCCCGCGCGGGGCGGGTCCAGGACGACCAGGTCGCACTCCGTGATGCCGGTCTTCGGGAGGACCGTCTCGACCTTGCCCTGCTCGATGCGGACCCGGGGGAAGTCCGCCAGGTTGTGCCGGGCGTCCTCCACCGCGCGCTTCGTGGACTCGATGCCGAGCACCGCGCCCGTCTCGCCCAGGCGCTCCGCCAGGGCGCCCGCGAAGATGCCGACGCCGCAGTAGAGGTCCAGGGCCATCTCGCCCTTGCGCGGCATCAGGCCCTGCATGACGGCCTTGATCAGGGTGTCCGCGGCCTGCGGGTGGACCTGCCAGAAGCCGCCCATGCCGACGCGGTACGTACGGCCGTCCGCGCGCTCCCGTACGAAGGGGCGGCCGTGGACGCGGTGGACCCCGCCGTCCTTCTCCTCGACCCGGAGGACCGAGACCGGCTTGTCCAGCTCCACCAGGGGGAGGCGGCCGCCGGGGCGGGGGGTCAGGACGACCTGGCGGTCCTGGGAGCCGGTCGCCGCGATCGCCTCGACCGTGGCCATCTGGGGCCAGTCCTGCTTCTCGATGCCCAGCTCGCTGACGCCCGGCGCCGCGATCATGCAGTGGTCGACCGGCTCGATGTCGTGCGAGCGGTGCTTGCGCAGGCCCGCGCGGCCGGTCTCGTCGATGGCGTACTGGACGCGGGTGCGCCACTGGGGGACCTGGCCCGCCGGGAGCTTGTCGCCCTCGGCCGGCATGACCGTGCCGTCCCAGCCGGCCTCCTCCGGGGTGAGCCCGGCGAGCCGCTGCAGCTGCTCGGCGACGACCTCGCCCTTGAGCCGGCGCTGGGCGCCCGGCTTGGCGTGCTGCCAGTCGCAGCCGCCGCACTTGCCGGGGCCGGCGTACGGGCACGGGGCCTCGACGCGGTCCTTGGAGGCCTCGAGCACGGTGACCGCGTCGGCGCGCAGGAAGCGGGAGTCCGTCTCGCCCTCGGTGACCTTGGCGATCACCTTCTCCCCCGGGAGGGTGTGGCGCACGAAGAGGACGCGCCCGTCGGAGGTACGGGCGATGCAGATGCCGCCGTGCGCGACGGGGCCGACCTCGACCTCGTACTCCTCCCCGACCAGTGACTGCTTCTCGTTCTGCTCGGTCATGGTGGGGAGACTCCAAGTTTCAAAGGTCGTCAAGGTTCACACTTCATGGTTCATGCACAACGGCCGGACAGCCGACCCACCAGTTTACGTGGATCCTGTCCGGCCGTTCGCCACGCCGTACGCGGCGCCCCGGGACTACTTCCCCGCGCGGTCCTTCGGGCGCGGGGCGTCCACAGGTCCGCGGCGCACTGCGCCGGGGGCGTTCCACTCCGCCCGCTTCTTCGCCCGCTTCTTCGCGAGCTCCGAGGACTGGAGCTGGTAGGGCACCGAGGTGACCATGACGCCCGGGGTGAAGAGGAGCCGGCCCTTGAGCCGCAGCGCGCTCTGGTTGTGCAGCAGGTGCTCGTACCAGCGGCCGACGACGTACTCCGGGATGTACACGCTGACCGCGTCGCGGGGGTTCTCGGTGCGCAGCCCCTTCACGTACTCGACCACGGGGCGGGTGATCTCCCGGTAGGGCGAGTCGAGGATCTTCAGCGGGACGTTGATCCCGCGCCGCTCCCACTCCTCCTTGAGGGCCTTGGTCTCGACCTCGTCGACGTTGACGCTGAGCGCCTCCAGCCGGTTGGCGTGCAGCAGCTTGGCGTAGGCGAGGGCCCGCAGGGTGGGCTTGTGGAGCTTGGAGACCAGGACCACGGAGTGCACCCTCGAGGGCCGCACGTACTCGTCGGGGCGCTCCTCCGCGGCGGCGATCTCGGTGGCGACCCGGTCGTAGTGCTTGCGGATCGCCGTCATCGTGCCGTAGAAGATCACCATGCCGAGCAGGGCGACCCAGGCTCCGTGGGTGAACTTGGTGGCGAGGACGACGACCAGCACGAGGCCGGTGAAGAAGGCGCCGAAGGCGTTGATCGCGCGGGAGCGGATCATGTGGCGACGCTTGGCGGGGTCGTTCTCGGCCTTCAGGTGGCGGTTCCAGTGGCGGACCATGCCGGTCTGGCTGAGCGTGAAGGAGACGAAGACGCCGACGATGTAGAGCTGGATCAGCTTCGTCGAGTCGGCCCCGTAGAGCCAGGTGAGCAGTGCGGCGGCGCCCGCGAGCAGCACGATGCCGTTGGAGAAGGCGAGCCGGTCGCCACGGGTGTGCAGCTGGCGCGGCAGGTAACGGTCCTGGGCGAGGATCGAGCCGAGCAGCGGGAAGCCGTTGTACGCGGTGTTCGCGGCGAGGAACAGCACGAGCGCGGTGGCCGCGGCCAGCATGATGAAGAGGAACGAGCCGTCGCCGAAGACCGCCTCGGCGACCTGGGAGATCACCGGGTTCTGGACGTATTCGGGGCCGACCGGCACACCGTTGTGGAGCAGGTCCTGCGCGGGGTTCTCGGCCATCCTGACGTCGGTGGCCATGGCCAGGCCGATGATGCCGCAGAACATGGTCACGGCCAGGGCGCCCATCAGGGCCAGCGTCGTCGCCGCGTTCCTGCTCTTGGGCTTGCGGAAGGCGGGCACGCCGTTGCTGATCGCCTCGACGCCGGTGAGGGCGGCGCAACCGGAGGAGAACGCGCGCAGGAGCAGGAAGACCAGCGCGAACCCGGCCAGCCCCTCGTGTTCCGCCTTGATCTCGAAATCGGCGGTCGGGGCCTTCATCGTTTCGCCGAGGACGATGCCCTGCCAGGCACCCCACGCGATCATGATGAATACGCCCGCGACGAAGACATAGGTCGGAATCGCGAAGAGCTTGCCGGATTCCTTCATGCCCCGGAGATTCATCAGCGTGAGCAGAAGGATCATCCCGACGGCGCAGAGCACCTTGTGCTCGACCACGAAGGGGATGGCCGAGCCCAGGTTCTCGACACCCGAGGCGATCGACACGGCGACGGTCAGGACGTAGTCGACGAGCAGGGCGCTCGCGACGGTGAGACCAGCCTTGGGTCCCAGGTTGGTGTTGGCGACCTCGTAGTCGCCGCCGCCGCTGGGGTAGGCGTGGACGTTCTGCCGGTACGAGGCGACCACGGTGAACATCAGCACCACGACGGCCACGGCGATCCACGGGCTGAATCGGTACGCCGACACACCCGCGATCGACAGGACCAGCAGGACCTCTCCGGGGGCATATGCCACCGAGGAGAGCGGGTCGGAAGCGAAGACGGGAAGGGCGATCCTCTTGGGGAGGAGCGTTTCCCCGAGGCGGTCGCTGCGTAGCGCCCGGCCGATCAGGATCCGTTTGGGCAGGTCGGTCAGTTTGGACACGCAGAGGATCGTATGCGTTCGAAATCCGGCTGACGAACCCCCCACCCCTTCCCGCCGCAATTCACCACCGACTGCGCACCAAGAGGTCACACTGGTGACCGCCCGTGTGTAGCTTGGGCCATGGTCTGAGACCCTGTTAAGCCAGAGCATGCAATGAGGCTGGGAACCAGCGAGCGCTGACAGCCGGAAGGACGGCCGTGCACATCGTCATTATGGGCTGCGGAAGGGTGGGCTCCGCCCTCGCGCAGACCTTGGAACAGCAGGGGCATACGGTCGCGGTCATCGACCAGGACCCCACCGCATTCCGCCGGCTGGGAGCCGGATTCGGCGGCCGCCGCGTCACCGGGGTCGGCTTCGACCAGGACACGCTGCGCGAGGCCGGAATCGAGGAAGCGGGCGCTTTCGCAGCCGTCAGCAGTGGTGACAATTCCAACATCATCGCTGCCCGTGTGGCGCGCGAGATGTTCGGTGTCGAGAACGTCGCCGCCCGCATCTACGACCCGAAGCGCGCCGAGGTCTACCAGCGCCTGGGCATCCCGACCGTGGCCACCGTCCGGTGGACCGCCGACCAGATGCTGCGCCGGCTCCTGCCGTCCGGGGCCGAGCCGCTGTGGCGCGACCCTAGCGGCGGGGTCCAGCTCGCCGAGGTGCACACCTCGGCGGCCTGGATCGGGCACAAGGTCAGCAAGCTCCAGGACGAGACCGGCGTCCGCGTGGCCTTCCTCACCCGACTGGGCGAGGCCATGCTGCCGACGTCCCAGACGGTGCTGCAGGAGGGCGACCTCGTCCACGTGATGATGCGTACGGACGAGATCGACAAGGTCGAGGCGGCCTTCGCAGAGGGCCCCGAGGAGGCACACGCATGAGGGTCGCGATCGCCGGAGCCGGCGCGGTGGGCCGTTCCATCGCGGGCGAGCTGCTGGAGAACGGGCACGAGGTGCTGCTCGTCGACAAGGCGCCGACCGCCATCTCCGTGGAGCGGGTGCCGCAGGCCGAGTGGCTGCTGGCCGACGCCTGCGAGATCACCTCGCTCGACGAGGCCGCGCTGCAGCGCTGCAACGTCGTCATCGCCGCCACGGGCGACGACAAGGTCAACCTGGTCGTGTCCCTCCTGGCCAAGACCGAGTACGGGGTCCCCCGGGTCGTGGCGCGCGTGAACAACCCGAAGAACGAGTGGCTCTTCAACGAGTCCTGGGGCGTCGACGTCGCGGTCTCCACCCCGCGCCTGATGTCGGCCCTCGTCGAGGAGGCCGTCAGCGTCGGCGACCTGGTGCGGCTGCTCCGCTTCAGCCACGGCGACGCCAACCTCGTCGAGCTGACCCTGCCCGCCGACTCCTCGGTGGCCGGGACCCAGATCAGCGAGATCACCTGGCCCGAGGACACCTCGCTGGTCACGATCATCCGCGGCAACCGGGTCCTCACCCCGCACGGCGAGGAGACCCTGGAGCCGGGCGACGAACTGCTCTTCGTGGCCGCGCAGGCCCGTGAGGAGCAGCTGGAGGACCTCCTCCAGGCCCGTCACTGACGGCACGCGACACGACGAAGGGGCGGGCCGACCATCGGATGGTCGGCCCGCCCCTTCGTCGTCGGAACCCGGAGCCGGGGGGATCCGGACGGGGGTCAGGCCCCGCGCTCCCGGGCGGCAGCGGCCTTGGCGGCCTCGGCGGCGGCGTCCTTGGCCTCCCACTCGGCGATCACGTCGATCGGCGGCGGCGCCTTCGCCAGGAACACCCACGTGAAGTACACCGCGAGCACCATCGGCGGCAGCTTCAGCGCGATGAGCACCCAGCCCAGCTGCGTCGCGTCCCCCCACCAGTACAGCGGGAAGAGGATCGCGTACTTCGCCAGGAAGATGAGCCCCCAGGCCAGACTGGCCTTGGTGTACGCCTTCTTGCGTCCGGGGTTGCGGGTGCGCCAGGACAGGTTCTCCTTGAACACCGGGCCCAGGATCACGCCCAGCAGCGGGAACCCGACGAGCGCGGACAGGGTGAAGGCCACGCCCAGCCCGGCGCCGTAGATCATGCCGGGCAGGTAGAAGCCCTTGGCGGTACCCGTGAACAGGGCGAAGGCCACACCGACCCCGACGCCGAAGACCCCGCTGAAGGCGTGCTTGACGGTGTCCTTGCGCAGCAGCCGCACGATCACGAGCAGGACCGCGACGGCGCCCGCCGCGATCGCGGACATCTTCACGTCCTTGTTGATCGTGTAGATCATCACGAAGAGCAGCCCGGGGAGCATCGTCTCCACGGTGCCCCGGATGCCGCCGAAGGCATCGAAGAGCGCGGCCTGGGTCACGGCCTTCTGGTCGGAGGCCGGATCCGGGGACGGCCCGCCCGCGGGGTCCGGGGTGGTCGGTTTGTCGAATGACGTCACCGGTCAGTGCTCCTGTCCGAGCGGTCGGAGTTCGTACTTCGGATTGAAGAGGACCCGGCGGCCGTGGCTCAGCGAGATCCGCCCGGAGGCGATCATGCGCCGGCCGGGCTCGATTCCCACGATCGAGCGACGCCCGAGCCAGACCACGTCCAGCGCGGCCGAGCCGTCGAAGAGCTCCGCCTCCAGGGCGGGCACTCCCGCGCGCGGCCGGAGGGTGACGGTACGCAGGGTTCCCGTCACCTTGACTATCTGGCGGTCGTGGCAGTCGCAGATCCGCGTGCACCCGGCGGCTTCTGCGTCCTCCTGCAGTTCCGCCGAATGCAGCTCCTCCTGCGAGGTGGACAGCCGCTCTATCATCCGCCGGAACCGGCCCGCCGGCCTGACCGGCTTGGCGGACTTCTCGGGACGCGGTTCAGCACTCATACAGGAAGCGTACCGGCGCCCCCGCTACCTCTCGAAGCGGTATCCCATGCCCGGCTCCGTGATGAAGTGCCGCGGGTGCGAGGGGTCCGCCTCCAGTTTGCGCCGCAGCTGCGCCATGTAGACCCGCAGGTAGTTCGTCTCCGTGCCGTACGAGGGCCCCCAGACCTCCTGCAGCAGCTGCTTCTGGCTGACCAGCTTGCCGCCGTTGCGGACCAGCACCTCGAGCAGGTGCCACTCGGTGGGCGTGAGCCGTACGTCGCGCCCCTCGCGCACGGCCTTCTTCGCGGCCAGGTCCACCGTGAAGCCGTCGGTCTCCACGACCACCTCGTCCTCGCCGGCGCCCGCGGAGGGCTCGGCCCGGCGGACGGCGGCGCGCAGCCGCGCCAGCAGCTCGTCCATGCCGAAGGGCTTGGTGACGTAGTCGTCGGCCCCGGCGTCCAGGGCCTCGACCTTCTCGTCGGAGCTGTGCCGGGCCGAGAGGACCAGGATCGGCACCCGGGTCCAGCCGCGCAGGCCCTTGATCACCTCGACGCCGTCCATGTCGGGCAGGCCCAGGTCGAGGACGACCACGTCGGGGTGGCGGGCGGCCGCGAGCTCCAGGGCGCCCGCCCCGTCGGCCGCGGCGTCGACCTCGTACTTGCGTGCCTTCAGATTGATCACGAGGGCTCGGACGATCTGCGGCTCGTCGTCCACCACGAGCACCCGGGTCATTGAGGTCCTGCCTTCTGTCGTATCGGGTCGAGATCCATGAGGTCGGTGCCGTCGGGGGCGCCGGGGCTGCCGGGCGGGCCGGGGCTGCCGGGCGGGCCGGGGCTGCCGGGCGGGCCGGCGGCGGTCTCCGGCGCGCCCGCGCGTGCCCCGCCGTCCGCCGCGGCGTGTGCCGGTCCACTGTCGCGTGTCACGGCCCGCAGCGTCAGCACCATCGTCAGGCCTCCGCCCGGGGTGTCCTCGGCCGCCAGGGTGCCGTCCATGGCCTCGGCGAAGCCCCGGGCCACCGCGAGGCCGAGGCCCACCCCGGCGCCGCGCGGGGCGTCCCCGTGCCGCTGGAAGGGGGCGAAGATCCGGTCCTTGGCCTCGTCGGGCACCCCGGGCCCGCGGTCCACGACGCGTACCTCGACCCGGTCGCCGAGGAAGCTGCCCGCGACCACCACCGGCTCCCCGGCAGGGCTGTACTTGACGGCGTTCTCCACCACGTTGGCGACGGTCCGCTCCAGCAGCCCCGGGTCCACCGCGACCATCGGCAGCGTCTCCGGGACGTCCAGCAGCACGCTGTCCTCCGGTACTCCGCCCAGCGCCATCGGGACCACCTCGTCGAGGTCGATCTCCCGGATCAGCGGGGTCACGGTGCCGGTCTGGAGCCGGGACATGTCGAGCAGGTTGCCCACCAGGTGGTCGAGGCGGTCGGCGCCGTCCTCGATGCCCTCGAGGAGCTCGGCCCGGTCCTCCTCGGACCAGTCCACGTCCTCGGAGCGCAGGGACGACACCGAGGCCTTGATGGAGGCCAGCGGTGTACGGAGGTCATGGCTGACGGCGGCCAGCAGCGCGGTCCGGATCCGGTTGCCCTCCGCCAGCCGGCGGGCCTCCTCGGCCTCCCCGACCAGCCGCTGCCGGTCGAGGACCACGGCGGCCTGGGCGGCGAAGGCGCCGAGCACCCGGCGGTCCTCGGCTGGCAGCACCCGGCCGGACAGGGCCAGCGCCATGTGGTCCCCGATGGGCATGTCCACATCGGCGTCCTCGGGGCGGCCGACCGGGCTCGGGCCGACGCTGCCGGTCGGCTTCCAGGGCTCGACGTCGCTCGCGCGCTCCAGCAGGGCCACGGATTCCATGGCGAAGGTCTCGCGCACCCGCTCCAGCAGCGCGTCCAGCGTGGTCTCGCCGCGCAGGACGCTGCCGGCCAGGAAGGAGAGGATCTCGGACTCCGCGCGCAGCCTGGCGGCCTGGTGGGTGCGCCGGGCGGCCAGGTCGACCACGGAGGCCACGGAGACGGCCACCCCGAAGAAGACGGCGATGGCCACGATGTTCTTCGGGTCTGAGATGGTGAGGCGGTGCACGGGCGGGGCGAAGTAGTAGTTCAGCAGCAGCGAGCCGAAGGCGGCCGAGGCCAGCGCCGGCCAGAGCCCGCCCAGCAGCGCGGCGGCCACGGTCAGCGAGAGGAACAGCAGCATCTCGTTGGCCAGGCCCGGGTCGGCGTTCACATGCGTGAGCAGCGCGGCCAGCAGGGCGGGGAGGACCATCCCGACGACCCAGCCCGCGATGATCCGGGGCCGTCCGAGCCGGGCCGCCGAGCGGACCACGGGCAGGCCGCGGCCGCGGGCGACCTCCTCGTGCGTGACGATGTGCACGTCGAGGTCGGGCCCCGAGTCGCGGGCCACGGTGGCGCCGACGCCTGGGCCGAAGACGTACTGCCAGGCCTTGCGGCGGCTGGAGCCCAGCACGATCTGGGTGGCGTTGACCCCGCGGGCGAATTCGAGCAGCGCGTCGGGGATGTCGTCGCCGATCACATGGTGAAACGTTCCGCCAAGATCCTCGACCAGCGTCCGCTGGACCGCGAGCTCCTTCGGCGAGGCCGCGGTCAGCCCGTCGCTGCGGGCGATGTAGACGGCCAGGATCTCGCTGCCGGAGCCCTTGGCGGCCATCCGGGAGGCGCGGCGGATGAGCGTACGGCCCTCGGGCCCGCCCGTGAGCCCGACGACGATGCGCTCGCGGGCCTGCCAGGTGGAGCGGATGTCGTGCTCGCCCCGGTACTGCTGGAGGTACTCGTCCACCCGGTCGGCCACCCACAGCAGCGCGAGCTCGCGCAGGGCGGTGAGGTTTCCCGGCCGGAAGTAGTTCGACAGGGCCGCGTCGACCTTGTCGGACCGGTAGATGTTCCCGTGCGCCATCCTCCGGCGCAGCGCCTGCGGGGACATGTCGACGAGCTCGATCTGATCGGCCCGCCGCACCACCTCGTCCGGCACGGTCTCGCGCTGCCGCACTCCGGTGATGGACTCCACCACGTCGCCGAGCGACTCCAGGTGCTGGATGTTCACGGTGGACACGACGTCGATGCCCGCCTGCAGCAGCTCCTCGACGTCCTGCCAGCGCTTCGCGTTGCGCGAGCCGGGCACGTTGGTGTGCGCGAGCTCGTCCACGAGCGCGACGGCGGGCCGGCGCGCCAGCACGGCGTCCACGTCCATCTCGGTGAAGGCGGCCCCCCGGTACGAGAGCTCCTTGCGCGGCACCTGCTCGAGCCCGTGCAGCATCACCTCGGTGCGCGGCCGCCCGTGGTGCTCGACGAAGCCGACGACGCAGTCGCCGCCCCGCTCGACCCTGCGGTGGCCCTCGGAGAGCATCGCGTACGTCTTGCCCACACCGGGTGCCGCGCCGAGGTAGATCCGTAGCTTGCCGCGTCCCATGCGCCCATTCTCCGGGACGTTTCCGCCGATCACGCACTTTTCCCGGCCGTCCGCCCATCCCTGACGGATCCCTGACACCCCGCGGGTACGACAGCGGGCCGTACCCCCGAAGGGGTACGGCCCGCGGCCGGAAACAGTCGCCGAGCAGGCGTCGCCGGGATCCGCCGGGTCAGCGGACCTCGGTGATCGTCGGGCCCTGCTCCAGCTGGCCCATGCCGCCGGAGAAGCGGGAGCCCTCCTGGTCCTCGGTCTGCACGCCGTCCGGCACCATCTGGGCGTCGTTCGGCAGCTTCAGCACGATCGGGTCGCGCGGAGCCATCGGGCCGTCGCCGCGCACGATGACGGTCTCCCGGAAGACGTGCTCCAGCACGCCCGCCGACTCGGGGCGCACCGCGCCCTGGCCGGAGATGACGCCCCGCAGGAACCAGCGCGGGCCGTCGACGCCGACGAAGCGGACCAGCTGGGCGCCGGTCTGGCCGTCGGGCATGGGGACGGGCACCTGGGCGCGCAGCTCCCAGCCCAGCGGACCCTCGACCTCGTCGATGATGCCGCCCTGCTGGGTGATGCCCGTGGCGATCTCCTCGCGGACCTCGCCCCAGATGCCTTCCTTCTTGGGCGCCGCGAAGGCCTGCAGCTGTACGGCGCTGTCGCCGAGGACGACCGTCGCGGCGACGATCGCGTCACCGGCGACCTCGACGCGCAGCTCCATGCCCTCGACACCCGGTACGAGAATGCCGCCCAGGTCGACGCGACCCTCCTCCGGCGCACCGGGCACCTCGGAGACGTCCCAGGGGCCGTCGGGCCGCGGGGCGGGCGGCAGATTCACCCTGCGGGGCGCGGAGTCCTGCTCCTCGCCGCCGTCCTGTTCATCGGCAGCCACGCCGTCCACGACCTGCTCGGCCGCGCCGCCGTCCTTGGCGGAGTCGTTCTTCTTGCGACGTCCGAACACGTCACTGTCCTTCCCGGTCGGATACGACCGAAGCGTAGCCATTCCCACCCTGCTGACCAGCGCCGGATCCGGCCACGGCCGCATGACCGCCGGTGGAGCCGAAACCCCCCTCGGCCCGGGCCGAGCCGGGAAGTTCCGCCACCTCGTGGAAGCGCACCTTCTCGACCCTCTGGACAACCAGCTGGGCAATGCGGTCGAAGCGCTCGAACCGGACGCTCTCGCGCGGGTCGAGATTGACCACGATCACCTTGATCTCCCCACGGTACCCGGCATCCACCGTCCCCGGGGCATTCACGAGCGCGAGCCCGCAGCGGGCGGCCAGGCCCGAGCGCGGGTGCACGAAGGCCGCGTACCCGTCGGGCAGGGCGATGGACACGCCCGTGGGCAGTACGGTGCGCTCGCCGGGCTCCAGTACGGCCGCCTCGGTGGTCACCAGGTCGCAGCCGGCGTCGCCGGGGTGGCCGTACGCCGGCAGGGGCACCTCGGGGTCGACGCGGCGGATCAGCACGTCGACGGGCGCGTGGTTGTTGTCAGACATCAGGGGTTCACCTCGAAGGCGCGTGCGCGCCTGACCTGGTCCGGGTCGGACATCGCCGCCCGGATCTCCTCGGGCCGACCGTTGTCGATGAAGTGGTCGACCTTCACCTCGATGAAGAGCGCGTCGGCGCGCACGGCGACCGGGCCCTCGGGCCCGCCTATCCGGCCGACCGCGGTGGAGTAGATCTTGCGCCCGGCGACGGCGGTCACCTCGGCCTCCAGGTACAGCACGGTGTCCACGGGCACCGGCCGCACGAAGTCCGTCTCCAGCCGTCCCGTCACCGCGATGACGCGCAGCAGCCAGTTCAGGGAGCCCAGCGTCTCGTCGAGCGCGGTGGCGAGAACGCCGCCGTGGGCGAGGCCGGGTGCACCCTGATGGGCGGGCTTGACGGTGAACTCGGCGGTGACGCGCACGCCCTCACCCGCACGGGCCTCCAGGTGGAGTCCGTGGGGCTGGCCCCCGCCGCAGCCGAAGCAGTGCTCGTAGTGCGCACCGAGCAGCTCGCCGGGTGCCGGGGCGTCGGGGTGCCGGACCGGCGCGGCGGCTTCGGCCGGGGGCGTCAACGCTGTGTTTCGTCCACTCACAGGCGCAGACCTTACCCGCGCCGCTACCCGCGGGTCGCCTCGTGGCAGGCTTGGTGGCATGCAGCTCTCCCCCGCGCACCACGACGAACGTCTGACCGCCCCCCGCTCGTGGTGGGCCATCGCCGTACTCATCGGCCTCGCGTGCGCGTTGATGCTGCTGCCGCTGGGCACGCTGCCGCTGCTGGCCGGGCTGGTGGGGGGCACCGCGCTGGCGGGGATGCTGGTGAGTTCGTACGGCTCCGCGCGCGTGCGCGTGGTGAACGGTGCGCTGGCCGCCGGTGAGGCGCGGATCCCGGTGGCGGCCCTGGGCGAGCCCGAGGTGCTGGAGCCGGAGGAGGCGCGCGCCTGGCGCTCGTACAAGGCGGACACCCGCGCCTTCATGCTGCTGCGCAGCTACGTCCCGACGGCGGTGCGCATCCCGATCACCGATCCCGAGGACCCGACCCCGTACGCGTACGTCTCCACCCGCGAGCCGCAGGCCCTGGCCTCGGCGATCCGGGCGGCCAAGGGCTGACCGGCCGGGGGTCGTGGGCCGGGCAGCGGCCGCACCGCGGGTCAGACCGGGGGCGGATCGCCGGCCGGACCTTCCAGGGCGGCTCTGGCGGCCTCGGGAAGGCGCTCGGGAAGGGGCTCTGAGGGCTGCTCAAGGGGCGGGAGCTGCGGCAGCGAGTCCCATGCCACGGCCCGGCTCCGCAGGTCGGCACGGACCTTCTCGGCGAGTTTTCGGGTGTCCCGGCGGTTCATGACCGCGCCGACGGCGGCGCCCACCATGAACGGCAGCAGCATCGGCAGGTTGCGGAACGTCCGCTTCACGATCTGTTGGCGCAGTTCGCGCTTCATCTGACCGCCGAGCGCGATGTTCAGCGTCGTCGGCTTCATCAGGTCCACCCCGCGCTCCTCCGTCCACGACGTGAGGTAGGCGAGGCTGCGGTCCTTGAGGTTGCCGGGGGCCCGCAGGCCGTACACCTCGTGGAGCTCCGCGATGAGCTTCAGCTCGATCAGTGCGACCCCGGTGACCTCCGCGGCCAGCTCGGCCGGCATCGCGGGCGGCACCGGCATCATGGCCGCGGCTCCGACGCCCGCGCCCACGGTGGAGGTGCCGTACGAGGCGCCCGCGATCAGCTTGTCGGCAAGCTGATCGGGACCGAGGCCCGGGAACTGCGCGCGCAGGGTCGCGAGGTCCCGAACCGGAACGCGCGGTGCGTTCTCGATGAGGCGGTCCGCGATGTGCAGGACGGCGGCCCTGGCATGTTCGCCGCCCTTGCGCACACCACTCTTGACCGCTTGCAGCCGACGAGCCCCGGACCTGTGCCGGGCCGCCTCGTCGGACTCCGTGGCCGACGGCACCGCCGCGGCGGTGCCGGAGGACACGTCGGCTACGCCGGGGGCTCCTGGGCCCGTTTCCGGGCCCGTGGCTCCCGCCTGCGTCTCCGCCGGATCACCAGCTTTTCGGAAGCGTCGCTTCCGAAACGGTGTCGAGCCGGTCACGGCCGACGCCTCTCAGTCGCAGTCGCGGCAGATCGGCTGACCGTTCTTCTCTCGTGCCAGCTGGCTGCGGTGGTGCACCAGGAAGCAGCTCATGCAGGTGAACTCATCGGCCTGCTTGGGCAGAACACGGACGGCCAGTTCCTCGTTGGAGAGGTCCGCGCCGGGGAGCTCCATGCCCTCCGCCGCGTCGAAGTCGTCGACGTCGACGCTCGAGGACGACTTCTCGTTGCGCCGGGCCTTCAGCTCTTCAATGCTGTCGTTGTCGACGTCGTCGTCGGTCTTGCGTGGGGTGTCGTAGTCCGTTGCCATTTTTCGCTCTCCCCCTCTGGGATTTAGCGGTGTCTCAGCGCACGTAACGCGCGAGAGGCCGGACTTGTGCCCGACCTGAGGCGGAGATTTTGCCTCACATCAAGGTCTGTTACTCAATCGACACCCAGCCGCACACCTGAAGGAGCGATTGGCTGGGATGACGACCGGGACCGTACACGGTCCGGGGGCCGTCTTGCACAAACGCCACCCCGTGTATTTCCCGCCGTTCGAGGGGCGGGAAACCCGGACTTCCCGGGCTTTCCGGCCCCCTTCGGGGTCACTGAACGCACATGACCCAACACTCGACAATGTGATCGATCACACAGTCACCACACTCCCACGCCCCGGCCATTCAGCCAACAGCGAACAGGCGGCACGGGTGCTCACAGGGGCAAAGTGACACGCATCACGAGGCCACCGCCCTCGCGCGGCGTCGCGGAGATCCGTCCGCCGTGTGCGCGCGCCACAGAGCGTGCGATCGACAGGCCGAGCCCCACACCCTTGTCGCTGCCCGTGCGCTCCGTACGCAGCCGCCTGAAGGGCTCGAACAGGTTGTCCACCTCGTACGCGGGAACCACGGGACCCGTGTTCGAGACCACGAGGACCGCCTGGCCGTGCTGGGACTCCGTGGTGACCTCGACCCAGCCGTCCTCCGGCACGTTGTACCGGACGGCGTTCTGCACCAGGTTGAGCGCGATCCGCTCCAGCAGGACGCCGTTGCCCTGGACCACGGCGAGCGCCCGCTCGCCGCGGATCTCCACGCCCTTCACCGCCGCCTCCCCGCGCGCCTGGTCGATGGCGCGCGAGGCGACCTCCGCCAGGTCCACGGGCTTGCGCTCGACTATCTGGTTGTCGCTGCGCGCCAGCAGCAACAGGCCCTCGACCAGCTGCTCACTGCGCTCGTTGGTGGCCAGCAGCGTCCTGCCCAGCTGCTGGAGCTCCACCGGCGCACCCGGATCCGACAGGTGCACCTCCAGCAGCGTCCGGTTGATGGCGAGGGGGGTGCGCAGCTCGTGCGAGGCGTTCGCGACGAACCGCTGCTGGGCCGTGAAGGCACGTTCCAGCCGGTCGAGCATCTCGTCGAAGGTGTCGGCGAGCTCCTTGAGCTCGTCGTCGGGGCCGTCCAGCTCGATCCGCCGGGTCAGGTCGGAGCCGACCACCCGGCGGGCGGTCCGGGTGATCTTGCCGAGCGGCTGGAGCACCCGGCCGGCCATGGCGTAGCCGAAGGCGAACGCGATGATGCTGAGGCCGAGCAGGGCCATCAGCGACCGGCTGAGCAGGTCGTCCAGGGCGTGCCTGCGCTGCTCCAGGATGCAGGTGTTGATCGCGGCGTTGAACTGGTCGTACATCTGGCCCTTGCCGACCACGCCGGGGCAGGTGCTGGTGACCTGGATGTCCGTGCCGCCCACGATCTTGAACGGCAGTCCGTTGCCCTCGCGCAGCGCCTGCGCCGCCAGCAGGTAGATGATCGACAGCAGCAGGATGCCGGCGATCAGGAACATCCCGCCGTACAGCAGCGTCAGGCGTATGCGGATGGTCGGCCGCAGCCAAGGGAAGGGACCCTCGGGCTGGCCGGGGTCCCAGGTCGGTCTCGGCGGCACCGTCGGTGGTGCCGGGGTCGCCGCCACCCGCGTCAGATCCGGTATCCGGAGCCGGGCACGGTCACGATGACCGGCGGCTCCCCGAGCTTGCGCCGCAGGGTCATGACCGTCACCCGCACCACGTTCGTGAAGGGGTCGGTGTTCTCGTCCCATGCCTTCTCCAGCAGCTGCTCGGCGGAGACGACGGTCCCCTCGCTCCGCATGAGAACCTCCAGCACCGCGAACTCCTTGGGCGCCAGCTGCACCTCTCTGCCCTCACGGAACACCTCGCGCCGGTTCGGGTCCAGCTTGATGCCGGCCCGCTCCAGCACGGGGGGCAGGGCCACGGTGGTACGCCGCCCCAGGGCGCGTACCCGGGCGGTCAGCTCGCTGAACGCGAAGGGCTTGGGCAGGTAGTCGTCCGCGCCCAGCTCCAGGCCCTCCACCCGGTCGCTCACATCGCCGGACGCCGTCAGCATCAGCACGCGGGTGGGCATGCCGAGCTCGACGATCTTCCGGCAGACGTCGTCGCCGTGCACGAGCGGGAGGTCCCGGTCGAGCACGACCACGTCGTAGTCGTTCACCCCGACGCGCTCCAAAGCCGCGGCGCCGTCGTACACGACGTCCACGGCCATGGCCTCCCGGCGCAGCCCTGTGGCCACCGCATCGGCGAGCAGCTGCTCGTCCTCGACGACGAGTACGCGCACGTCGTTTCCTTCCATCGAGCCCTGAGGGCACACGTGTATTGCGTCGTCCATCCTGCACGTTTCAGCCGTAAACCGGCTGTAAGGCGTCGCTCGGGGGCCTGCCCGGGCCGGAAGTGTGGATTCCCTCGTCTCTCGAGGTTTCTGGGCCCAGGGTGCCGGGGAGGACGTCACCACACCCCAACCACTCCCTGACGGCGGACTGCCACGTGCCGCCGCCGACCCACGAAGAGGGGGCGAACCCACCATGGACGCATTCACCGCGGGTCTCCTGCAGCGCATCCGGGCCACGCAGTCGGACCTCAAGCAGGCCCGTGAGACGGGCGACGACTTCCTCGTGGAAGTGGAGCAGGCGGAACTGGAAGATCTCCAGCGCCTCGCCGCGGAGCACGGGGTCCCCGTCTCCGCCTGCTGACACACCTCCCTGACCCCGCCAGTCCGACCCGAACCCCGGCGACCGCACGCGGCAGCCGGGGTTCCCTCATGCCCGGGCCCGGCCGTACGGGTCCCGCGCCGGCCGGGCGGGGACCGCCCCGGGCCTCAGTCGTGCCAGGCCCCGGCCTCTTCCAGCAGCGGCTGCAGCGACGCGAACACCGCCGGGGTGGCGGCGAGCGCCAGCTCCCCCGACGCCGGCCGGCCGGGCCGCCCGCCCGTGAGCGCCCCGGCCTCACGGACGATCAGCTCTCCCGCGGCCAGGTCCCAGGGGTTCAACCCCCGCTCGTAGTACGCGTCCAGCCGCCCGGCGGCCACGTCGCTGAGGTCCAGCGCGGCCGATCCGCCCCGCCGGATGTCCCGCACCTTCGGGATCACCCGCTGCGCGACGTCCGCCTGCTGCTCCTTGCGCGCCTGGAGGTACGCGAACCCCGTCGCGACCAGCGCCTGGTCCAGCGGGGCGGCCGCCCGGCAGGCGAGGCGGACCTCCCCGAGCCAGGCCCCTCCGCCGAGCACCGCGTGGTACGTCTCGCCCCGCATCGGGGCCGCCACGACCCCGACGACGGTCGCGCCCTCGTACTCGGCGGCGATCGACACGCTCCAGCTCGGCAGCCCGTACAGGTAGTTGACGGTGCCGTCCAGCGGGTCCACGACCCATCGCACCCCGCTCGTGCCGGGGCTGTCCGCGCCCTCCTCGCCCAACAGCCCGTCCTCGGGCCGCCGCCGGGCGAGGATGCCGGTGATCAGCTTCTCCGCCGCGATGTCCATCTCGGTCACCACGTCGATCGGGCTGCTCTTCGTCGCCGCCACCGCGAGGTCGGCCGGCCTGCCGTCCCGCAGCAGCTCCCCGGCCTGCCGGGCTGCGTCCAGCCCCACGTCCAGCAGTTCGGCCTTCAGCTCTTCGGAGATCACGCTCGCCCTTCCTCAGTCGGGTCGTCAAAGTACCTCCCCCAGCTACCGCCGGGAGGTGCCCCCAGGCCGGCGAGCCTGCCCCGCTCCGCGGGCGGCCGAGGCTCCCTAGGCGTACGGGCTGTCGGCGCCCGCGGCCGCCGGCCGGGGGCCGCGGGCCGGGCAGCAGCCCACCGCGCAGAGATCGTGGCTGGGCCCGAGCAGCCCGAGCGCGCACCGCTCCACCGGCTCGCCGCGCTCCGCGGCGGCCCGCTCGAGCACCAGGTCCCGTACCGCCGCCGCGAACCGCGGGTCGGCGCCGACCGTCGCCGACCGGGCGACCGGGAGCCCGAGCTCCGCCGCCTTCGCCGTGGCCTCCGTGTCGAGGTCGTACAGGACCTCCATGTGGTCCGAGACGAACCCGATCGGGACCATGACCACCGCGGGCGCCCCGGCGCCGTGCAGGGCCTCCAGGTGGTCGCAGATGTCCGGCTCCAGCCACGGGATGTGCGGGGCGCCGCTGCGCGACTGGTAGACCAGCTCCCAGGGCAGTTCCGCCCCCGTCTCGGCCCGCACCGCGTCCGCGATCACCTGCGCGACGTCCAGGTGCTGCCTGACGTAGGCCCCGCCGTCGCCGTCGGCGGTGTGCTCCTCGACCGGGCCGGAGGCGTCCGCGGCCGCGGTGGGGATCGAATGCGTGGTGAAGGCCAGGTGCGCCCCGGCGCGCACCTCCTGCGGCAGGGACCCCAGCGCGGCGAGCACCCCGTCGATCATCGGCTGCACGAAGCCGGGGTGGTTGAAGTAGTGCCGCAGCTTGTCGACCCCCGGCAGCTCGGCCACGCCCTCGTCGGCCAGCGCCGCCAGCGCGTCCGCGAGGTTCTCGCGGTACTGGCGGCAGCCCGAGTACGAGGCGTACGCGCTGGTGGCGAGCACCGCGATCCGGCGGCGCCCGTCGGCGGCCATCTCCCGCATCACGTCGGTGAGGTACGGGGCCCAGTTCCGGTTGCCCCAGTACACGGGCAGGTCCAGTCCGTGCTCGGCGAAGTCCTTGCGCAGCGCGTCCAGCAGCTCGCGGTTCTGCCCGTTGATCGGACTGACCCCGCCGAAGCCGAAGTAGTGCTGCCCGACCTCCTTCAGGCGCTCGCGCGGGATGCCGCGTCCGCGCGTGACGTTCTCCAGGAACGGCACGACGTCGTCGGGCCCCTCGGGGCCGCCGAACGAGAGCAGCAGGAGGGCGTCGTAGGGGCCGGCGAGGCCTTCGGCCGGTGGCGGGGCGGCGGCGCGGAGCTGGTCTGACATGGTTCGAATCCTGCCACCCGGCGTCCGCGCCGGGGAAACGGCCCGGCCACGCGTCCCGCACTGCGAAATAGGTAAGGTAACCCTAAGTTTCGATGTTCGAATCTTCCCCGTGCGGGTGCCCTGTCGGCGGTCGTAACCTGTATGGGCCAATGACGTCCCTTACGGAGAGACCTTGCCCAGTCCCTACCGCGCGATCTTCGCGGCGCCCGGCACCAGGGCCTTCAGCGCCGCCGGCCTCATAGGCCGGCTGCCGATATCCATGGTGGGCGTCGGCATCCTCACGATGATCTCCGAGATCACCGGGCGCTACGCGATGGCCAGCGCCCTCACCGGCACCCTGGCCCTGGCCGCCGCCTTCATCGGCCCTCAGGTGTCCCGGCTGGTGGACCAGTACGGGCAGCGGCGGGTGCTGCGCCCCGCGACCCTGATCTCCGTCGCCTCCGTCATCGCCCTGGTGCTGGCCGCGGCGAACGGACTCCCCGACTGGACCCTCTTCGTCTTCGCGGCCGTCGCGGGCTGCGTGCCGAGCGTCGGCTCGATGGTCCGCGCCCGCTGGACCGTGCTCTACCGTGACGCGCCGCGCGAGCTGCACACCGCGTACTCCTTCGAGTCCGTGGTGGACGAGGTCTGCTTCATCTTCGGCCCGATCCTGGCCATCGGGCTGTCCACCACCTGGTTCCCGGAAGCCGGGCCGGTGATCGCGGCCGGCTGCCTGTTCGTCGGCGTCTGGCTGCTCACCGCGCAGCGCTCCACCGAGCCGGCGCCGCACCCGCGCAGCCAGGGCGGCGACCGGACCTCGGCCCTGCGCTCCCCCGGCCTGCAGGTGCTCACGGCCACGTTCGTGGCGACCGGCGCGATCTTCGGGTCCATCGACGTGTCCACCCTGGCCTTCGCCGAGGAGCAGGGCCAGAAGTCCGCCGCCAGTTTCATCCTGGCCATCTGGGCGGCCGGATCCTGTCTGGCCGGCATCGTCTTCGGCCTGCTCCATCTCAAGGGCCGGACGGAACGCAGGTGGGTACTGGGCATCTGTGCGATGGCCGTGAGTATGATCCCCCTCCTACTGGCCGGGAACCTTCCGTTTCTGGCCGTGGCGCTCTTCGTCTCGGGCCTCGCCATCGCTCCCACGATGATCACCACGATGGCCCTGATCGAGGCGCACGTACCACGCGCGAAGCTCACCGAGGGCATGACGTGGATCACCACCGGCCTCGCCGTCGGTGTCGCGGTCGGCTCCTCCGTGACCGGTCTGGTCATCGACGCCGCCGGGGCCCAGCGCGGGTTCGTCGTCTCCATCTCGGCGGGGGCCGCCGCGGCGGCGGTCGCGTTCGCGGGTTACCGCCGGCTGACGAGGCCGGCGCAAGGGGAGGAGCCCTCTAGCGATGGGGACGGCGACAGCAGCAGGGAAGAACGGGCCGGCGACAGCGGGCGCGTGGCATAACTGGGCGGGGAACGTCACGGCGGCACCCGCGCGGACGGTTTCCCCGGCCTCGGTCGGGGAGCTTCAGGAGGCGGTCCGCCGGGCCGCCGAGGACGGGCTCAAGGTGAAGGCGGTCGGCACCGGCCACTCCTTCACCGCGGCCGCAGCCACCGACGGGGTGCTCGTACGCCCGCAGGCCCTGGCCGGGATCCGGGAGATCGACCGGGCCGCCGGCACCGTGACGGTGGGCGCGGGCACCGTGCTCAAGGACCTCAACCAGGCCCTGGCCCGGGAGGGCCTGTCGCTCACGAACATGGGCGACATCATGGAGCAGACGGTCTCCGGAGCCACCAGCACCGGAACCCACGGCACCGGCCGGGACTCCGCCTCCATCGCCGCCCAGATCCGCGGCCTGGAGCTGGTCACGGCGGACGGGCGGCTGCTCGCGTGCTCCGAGAAGGAGAATCCGGAGGTCTTCGCGGCCGCCCGGATCGGCATCGGAGCCCTCGGCATCGTCACCGCGATCACCTTCGCCGTGGAGCCGATCTTCTTCCTGACCGCCCGCGAGGAGCCCATGGCCTTCGACCGGGTGACCGCCGAGTTCGAGCAGCACTTCGCGGAGAACGAGCACTTCGAGTTCTACTGGTTCCCGCACACCGGCAACTGCAACACCAAGCGCAACAACCGCAGCCAGGGCCCCGCCGCCCCGCCCGGAGCAGTGAGCGCCTGGGTCGAGGACGAGCTCCTGTCCAACGGCGTCTTCCAGGCCGCCAACTCGCTGGGCCGCGCGGTCCCGGCGGCCATCCCCTCCATCGCCCGGATCGCGAGCCGCGCCCTGTCCGCACGCACCTACACGGACATCCCGTACAAGGTGTTCACCAGCCCGCGCCGGGTGCGCTTCGTGGAGATGGAGTACGCACTCCCGCGCGAGCAGGTCGTCGAGGCGCTGCGGGAGCTCAGGACGACGGTCGACCGCTCCGGGCTGCGGATCAGCTTCCCCGTGGAGGTGCGGACGGCCCCGGCGGACGACATCGCGCTGTCGACCGCCTCGGGGCGGGAGACCGCGTACATCGCGGTGCACATGTACAAGGGCACGCCGTACCAGGCCTACTTCACCGCCGCCGAGCGGATCTTCACCGCGCACGGCGGACGGCCGCACTGGGGCAAGGTGCACACGCGGGACGCGGAGTACTTCTCCCGGGTCTACCCGCGCTTCGGCGAGTTCACCGCGCTGCGGGACCGGCTGGACCCGGAACGGCTGTTCGGGAACGACTACCTGCGGCGGGTTCTGGGCGAGTAGCCCCGCTCACCGCTCGGCGGGAGGGCTGCCGCCCGGTCCGCCCGGTCCGCTCGGGGTGGGCGCGGGTGTCGCCGTCGGTGTCGCAGTGGGCTTCGGGCTCGGCGTCTGCGGGCTCGGACCCGGCGCCGGGCTCCCGGAGTCCGGGCCCGCGGAGCCCGTCGGGTCCGGGGACGACGGCCCGGGGCCGGGGCTCGTGCCCGGGTCCCGGCCGCCGTGCGGCGGCGAAGGGCTCGGGGAGGTCCCGGACTCCGGGGCTCCGCCGCCCTTCCCGCCGGTGCCGGGTTCCTTCGCGGGGCCGGCGGGCCGCTCCTCGTGCGCCGTGCGCGTGCCGCCGGACCAGATGGTTCTGCCGCCCTGGCTGATCGCCGTACCGGAGAAGGCCTCGTACGCGCCGAGGCCGCCGAGCGCGATGGCGAAGGCCGCGCCCGAGGCCACCGCCGTGCGCTTCCAGCCCCGTACGCGGGTGCCGTGGACGGTGGCCTCGCCGAACTCCTCGCCGGGTGGGACCGCACGGAGCAGCAGGGTGCCGTCGGAGGCCTTTTCCTCGCGGAGCAGCGGGACCCGACGACACCCCCCAGGCCGGGCGCTCTCGCGCAGCTGGTCGCCGGTGCGCTTGAAGAGGTGCTGGATGACGGGGCCGCCGGCGGTGGCCACCACGCTCACCACTCCGGCGCCGAGGATGGTCCCGTAGACGCCGAGCTTCGAGGCGAGCAGGGCCGCCGCGACGGTGGCGAGGGAGGAGCCCGCGATCTGGGCGACGCTCAGATCGAGCTTCCTCTCTTCCACCCCACCCGTCCCGTCCGTCCCGCCCGTCCCGGACCTCGGTTCGACTTCCGGCGCGGCCTTCTGACCCATCCTCATCCCCTGCGTGTGCTGCCTCCGGCGACCTCTCGCGCTTCACCGCTCTCAGCAGTTACTGACCGCCGAGCGAAACAGATGGTTCCGTTTCTGGGGATTCTGTGAAGCAAGACACCCGAAAACGGACGCGGTCGCAGGTCCGGCCCGATTCAGGGCAGCCCAACTCCCGCCGCCCACGACAAGTTCGGCGGCGCGGCGGTCCACCCAGGTGGCCCGAATGGAGTACTGTGGCGAGCCCTGGGGCCGTCCTTCCTTACGGATGTCCGGACTCGGGAGAGGGGGCCGACTGATGGAGAAACGGCACTCGAGACCGGTGATCCCGCGGCATTGCACGGATTCCTGCTGCGCACAGTAACCGTTCGGTCACTGTGTGTGCCCAACAGGTAACCGTGCCATAA
Source organism: Streptomyces sp. NPDC002209 (assembly GCF_042890265.1). Classification (NCBI taxonomy): domain Bacteria; kingdom Bacillati; phylum Actinomycetota; class Actinomycetes; order Kitasatosporales; family Streptomycetaceae; genus Streptomyces; species Streptomyces sp. NPDC002209. The sequence continues at coordinate 280,826 of NZ_JBIARX010000003.1, forward strand.
CGGCGATCAAGGGCGCATGCCCGACACGCCGGTTGAACTCGGCAAGGTTGTGGCAGGCTGCACCCGGGCAGGCCACACTCGACTAGCGGAAGCAGCGACGCACGTGACGTCGGCAGGCACCACCCGGGAGGTCCCCATGCCCGAACTGCGTGTCGTGGCCGTCTCAAATGACGGCACACGACTGGTGCTCAAGGCTGCGGACAGCACGGAGTACACGCTTCCGATCGACGAGCGGCTGCGGGCTGCCGTGCGCAACGACCGCGCGCGCCTGAACCAGATCGAGATCGAGGTGGAGAGCCACCTCCGCCCCCGCGACATCCAGGCCCGCATACGGGCCGGTGCCTCCGCGGAGGAGGTCGCTCAGCTCGCCGGCATCCCCGTCGACCGCGTACGCCGCTTCGAGGGCCCGGTGCTGGCCGAGCGCGCGTTCATGGCGGAGCGGGCCCGCAAGACCCCCGTACGCCGTCCCGGCGAGAACACCGGACCCCAGCTCGGCGAGGCCGTGCAGGAGCGGCTCACGCTGCGCGGCGCCGAGAAGGAGTCCGTCCAGTGGGACTCCTGGCGCCGCGACGACGGCACCTGGGAGGTCCTGCTGGTCTACCGGGTCGCGGGCGAACCGCACTCGGCCAGCTGGACGTACGACCCGCCGCGCCGGCTGGTCGTGGCCGTCGACGACGAGGCACGCTCCCTGATCGGCGAGGCGGACGACCTGCCGGCGACGCCGGAGCCGAGCTTCCCGTTCGTGCCGAGGATCGCCCGGCTGCCCCGGGACCGGCCGCTGGACCGCGCCCTCGACCGGCAGCTGGAGCGCCCCGTCGCACCGGCCCCCGAGCCCGAGGAGGAGCGGGACACGCTGACGAGCCTGCTGGAAGCGGTCCCGAGCTTCCGCGGCGACCTGGTGGTCCCGGAACGCACCGAGCCCCCGGCGGAGGAGCCGGAGGCCGAGGAGCCCCCCGCGGCGTCGGCGAGCGCCGGTGCAGGTGCCGCGTACGCGGACGTCCTGATGCCGCGCACGGTGGCGGGCCACCGCGACCGCCTGACGGGCACCACGGACCGCCAGGCGGAAGCCGACGGCGTCCGCCCGGGGCGCCGCGCGGCGGTCCCGAGCTGGGACGAGATCGTCTTCGGCACCCGCCGCAAGAAACAGGACTAGGGATCCGGCCCCGCGGGCGGGGCCGGATCGGCCGGCGGGCTACTGCGGGTCAGGGCCCGTGGCCACCGGGCGGGCCGGGTCCGCGGACCATTCCGACCAGCTGCCCGCGTACAGGGCCGCCGCAATGCCCGCCACCTCGAGCGCCAGCACCTCGTGCGCCCCCGAGACCCCCGACCCGCAGTACACCCCGACCGGCGCCCCGCCCGAGACACCCAGCGCGGCGAACCTCTCCCGCAGCGCATCCGCCGCGAGGAACCGCCCGTCGGCGCCCACGTTCTGCGTCGTCGGCGCCGACACCGCCCCCGGAATGTGCCCGCCGACCCGGTCGATCGGCTCGACCTCGCCCCGGTAGCGCTCCCCCGCCCGCGCGTCCAGCAGGATCCCGCTGCGCGCGAGTGCCGCCGCGGCGTCCGCGTCCAGCAGCCCCACCGCCCCCGGGTTTGGCTTGAAATCACCCTCCTCGACGGTCACCGCGTCAACCTCCAGCGGGCCGCCCGCCGCCGTCCATGCGGCCAGTCCCCCGTCCAGTACCCGCACGTCCGTGTGACCCGTCCAGCGCAACAGCCACCACGCCCGGGCGGCGGCCCACCCCTGACCGCCGTCGTACACGACCACCGGCACGTCCGCCGAGACCCCGGCCCTGCGCATCACCGCCCCGAACTCCTCCGGCTGCGGCAGCGGGTGCCGGCCGCCGGCCCCCGCCGGACCTGCCAGTTCGCGGTCGAGGTCCACGTACACCGCGCCCGGCAGGTGCCCGGCCTCGTACTCGGACCGCAGGTTCGGGCCGCCCAGCTGCCATCGGACGTCCAGCAGCACCGGCGGCCGGGACCGGGCGAGCTCGGCCGTCAGTTCGGGGACGGAAACGATCACGGAGGGTGCAGGGTTCGCAGTCATGCGGCCCATCTTCCTCCCCGCTCCACAGGCCGCGTAACAAGTCCGACATCGACAGGCCGCACCGATTCGGTCATCTCTGCCCGCTCCGGCGAAACCCGGCCGGTCGGGGCGCGCCGGACCCGCCGGAGTGGAAGCATCTGGTCCGGGATGAGCGACGACGGAGGAGACGGCTGACATGACCGAGGCACCGGAAGCAACGCGGCGCCCGGCCGGCACACCGTGCTGGTCGAGTCTGATGGTGCACGGCCTCGGGACCACCGAGGCCTTCTACACCGACCTGTTCGGCTGGGAGTACGAGCCCGGCCCCCAGCCCTTCGGCCCGTACGTCCGCGCCCTGCTCGACGGCCAGGAGGTGGCCGGTATCGGGGAGATGCCGCCGGACCGGCATCTTCCGGTGGCCTGGACGACGTACTTCGCCACCGACGACGCGGACTCGACGGCCGAGACGATCCGCTCCTGCGGCGGCACGGTGGCGGTGGGCCCGCTGGACGCGGGCGCCTCGGGGCGCCTGGCGATCTGCTCCGACCCGCTGGGGGCGATCTTCGGCCTCTGGCAGGCCGAGGAGCACATCGGGACCCGGCGGCCCGGGGTCCCCGGCACACCGGTCTGGAGCGAGCTGGTCACGCAGGACACGTCGACCGTCGGCAAGTTCTACGAGCATGTCTTCGGCCACGAGGCCGAGACGCACGGCACGGCCTCCGCCGACTTCGACTACGTGACGCTGGTGCTGGACGGGCGTCCGGTCGCCGCCGTGCACGGGGTCGGGCGCTCGCTCCCGCACGACCGGGGCCCGCACTGGATGACGTACTTCGAGGTCGAGGACGCCGACACGGCCGCGGCCCGCGTCGACCGCCTCGGCGGGCGCGTCGTCCAGCCGCCCCGCGAGGGGCTGACCGGCAGGGTGGCCACGGTCACCGACCCGGAGGGCGCGGTGTTCACCCTCCTGGAGTCGCGTCCCGGAAACGGCCACTGACCTGCGGCCCTCGTCGTGACTGGACTGCTACGAGGGCTCGGCCTCGCACAGGTGCATCAGCGCCTGGGCGGCCAGGCGATAGCCGAAAGCGCCCAGGCCGACGACGACACCGCTCGCCAGCGGGGCGATCACCGACTCGTGCCGGAACTGTTCGCGGGCCCATACGTTGCTGAGGTGCACCTCGATCCACGGCGGTGAATAGCTCGCCAGCGCGTCACGCAGACTCCATCCGGCAATCATCAGGGCGCCGGGATTGACGATTGCCCCGACCGTGGTGCCGGAATAGCGGTGAATGGCGCCGACGAGGTCGCCTTCCGAATCGTGCTGGACGGAGCGAACCTCCCAGCCCTTGACGCTCACTTCCCGGGCGACCGCCGCTTCGATGTCGGCGAGCGTATCCGTGCCGTATATCTCCGGCTCGCGTCGCCCCAGAATGCCCAGGTTGGGACCGTTCAAGAGAAGAACGACACTCAAGGGACACCTCGCTGTTCATTCCACCGGAGAGTTCCGGAACACCTCCATCCTGTCGGCGCCCTTCCCGGTGCGCCATCATCAGAATTGATAGTCCCGTCGGGTGCCCCGGGTGATCGTCGTCTGGCGGGTGGTGCTTCCACCCGGCGGCGGGCGGGCCGGGCCTGGCCGAGGGCCGCGGCAAGAGAACCGCTGGGGACCCGCTCGACACCGCGCGCGCCCGGCTCGAGGGCGATCCGCCGGGCTGCGGACGCGAGAGCCCGTGGTGGGCGGTGGCCTGCCCGTCCGGCCGGGCCACCCGGCCCTCGCGAACCGAACTTCGCCCTTCCGGCATCGGTCTTGACCTGCACTTGAGCCCGGCTGGAGCACTCCGGCCCCCGGGAGCCCGGTGCTGAATCATGACGGGCACGTCCACCGCCACCACTCGGACGAAGCGGCGCGACTGATGATCCGATGACAGGAGATGTGATGCTCGACTCTCTGATTCGCCTGCAGACGCCCCCGGTTTTTTCCGTCATGCGCACCTGCGACGGCAACTCTTGCAAGACGGTCAGGTTGTCCGAGCTCTCGTTTTCCGCCTGGTCGCGCGGGGAACTCGTCGAGGCGATCCGCTTGGCGGCCGTGGCCGCCCGGATCAACCCCGAATGCGCGGGCAATTGCGTGGGGCCGGCGATGGTCTGGCATTCCGTACTGCTCGTCCGGGTCCGCGAGCTTGCATCCGGGGCGCGTGTACTCGTCGGCGTGGAGGAGCTGACGGCCCGCGCTGCAGGAACCGGCGGACTCGTGGCGGCTGCGCTGATCTGTTCGGCAGAACTCGCGTTCACCCGAGGAGATGTCGACGCGGCTGCCGATCTGGCGGGCCGGGGCGTTCACAGCGCGCAGCAGGCCGACCTCAACTCCCTGCTTCCCGACGCGCACACCATGCTGGCGCTGAGCGCTCTGCGGCAGGGCAACATGAGCGTCAGCCTGGACTTCGTCGATCAGCTGCGGCAGGACGCCCTTCTCGGCCGGACGGTCGACAGGCCCGGTCAGTGCGCCTGGGCCGCGGCCCAGTTCCTGGAAGTCCAGGGTGGCGCGAAGACCGCTGCTCATCTCATCGCGGGCATCATCACGGACGACCAGCTCATCCTGGAGCTGCTGGCCTCGGAGCCGGCCGCTGCCGCCTGGCTCGTCCGGACCGCGCGCAAGCTCGGCGACGAATCACTCGCCGAGCGGGTGGCCTGCGAGGCTTCCGGGCTCGCCGCGCGCAACCGCGGGCTCCGGTCGATAGAAGCGGCGGCGGTACACGCCGACGGGCTGCTGGAGGAGAATCCCGAACGGGTCATCGCTGCGGCCGAATCGCATCTGGACCCGTGGGCCGGTGCCTCCGCCTACGAGGACGCCGGGACCCTCCTCTCCGAACGGGACCAGGAGCGGGATCGGGCCGTCGAGATCCTCGAGCGGGCGGTGGACGGGTACGCGCGTTCCGCGGCCCCGCGGGACGCCCGCAGGGTCGTGAGCAAGCTCCGCTCGCTCGGTGTGCGACGCGGCCGCTATCCGCAGTACGCCGGCCAGGAGGGTGTGAGCGCCGGCTCTCTCACCGTCACCGAGGCCGCGGTGGCCGAGTTGGTGAGCCAGGGGTTCACCAACTCCCAGGTCGGCGAGCACCTGTTCATCTCCGGTCACACCGTGGCGTTCCATCTGAAGAAGATCTTCCGCAAGATGAACGTGGCTTCCCGTGTGGAACTGACGCGGACGTGGAGCCGCATTTCGAGTCCGGCTCCTGAGCTCGCACAGGTCGGCTGACGTCCGTCGGGTGATCACCCGGTCACCCCCGTCACCCGGTCACCCGGCCTCCACGGGCAGGATCCGGCGCAGCCTTCCCGGCGGGCCCGGGCGCGTGCGCCACTCGCGGGGATATCCCACGGACACCTCTTCGAAGCGGACGCCCTCGTGGTAGGTGGTCCGCGGGATGTGGAGATGGCCGTAGACCATGGCGGCCACGTTGAACCTGCGGTGCCAGTCGGCGGTCAGCCGGGTGCCGCACCACATGGCGAACTCCGGGTACCACAGGACGTCCGTCGGGTGCCGGTCGAGCGGGTAGTGGTTGACGAGGACGGTGGGCAGGCCGTCGGGGAGTTCGGCGAGCCTGCGCTCGGTCTCGGCCACCCGGGCCCGGCACCAGGCCTCGCGGCTCGGGTAGGGGTCGGGGTGCAGGACGTACTCGTCGTTGCAGATGACTCCGGTGCTGTGCGCGTAGGCCAGCCCCTCCTCCTTGGTGGTGCAGTCCGCCGGCAGGAAGGAGTAGTCGTACAGCAGGAACAGCGGCGCCACGGCCACGGGGCCGTCCGGCCCCTCCCAGATCGGGTAGGGGTCCTCGGGCGTGGTGACGCCCAGTTCGCGGCACAGCTCGACCAGGTGCTCGTACCGGGCGACGCCGCGCAGGGTGAGGGTGTCGCTCGGGTGGGTCCACAGCTCGTGGTTGCCGGGGACCCAGACGACCTTGCGGAAACGGCTCGCGAGGGTCTTCAGGCACCAGCGGATGTCGGCCACGTTCTCCGACACGTCCCCGGCGACCAGCAGCCAGTCGTCCTCCGAGCCGGGTGTCATCCGCTCGACCAGGGCGCGGTTCTCGGCGTAGTTGAGGTGGAGGTCGCTGATGGCAAGCAACTGCCCCTTGCCCGTACCGCCGGCCTTCCCGGTCATCCCTCGTTCCCTTCCGTGCACACGACGGGTGCCAGGAGGGACCTCTGCGCCTGCTTCGCGCACGCAGCTGTCCGCGAGGGGGCGCAGGCCGCGTGCTGCGGCGAACTGGAAGTCATGCTTCTCTCCTCCTGGCACTCGTCGAGTGCCATCGTGCAGGCCCTCCGCTCGAGGGCGACGACGAATCCTCGGACGGTGGCGGGTGGTTGCGACGCCAGGTCGCACGGCTTGCCCGCGCCCCTACCCAACTCCGTCTCGGCGTTCTCTTCAACCCTGGCCATGGCGGCGCGCAGGACGGGCGGCGCCATGAGCGAGGTCACGATCACGCCGGAGGCGAGCGTCAGTTGTCCGATGTCGCGGTGGACCCGGGCTCAGGGCCTGCCGGGCGTCAGGACGCTCTGGCGGACCAGTCGCTCCTTCAGCAGTCCGATCACGTCTTCGCTCTGATCGGCGAGGAAGAAGTGGCCTCCCGGGAACACCCGGAGCTCCATCGGCCCGGTGGTGTGCGCGTCCCAGGACGCCGCTTCGTCGATCGAGACCCGGGGGTCGCTGTCTCCGGTGAGCACGGTCACCGGGCAGTCCAGCTTCCGTCCGGGTTCGTACCGGTACGTCTCGACGGCACGGTAGTCGCTGCGGATGGCCGGCATGATCATTTCCAGCAGCTCCGGGTCGGCCAGCATGGCCGAGTCGGTTCCGCTCAGCTTGCGCAGCTCGGCCACCATCTGGGCGTCCGACCCCAGGTGGACCACGTCGTCGCGGTAGCGGGAGGGGGCCCGCCTGCCGGACGCGAAGAACCGCACGGGCGAGGGGAGGCCTGCGTCCTGCATGCGCAGCGCGAGCTCGTAGGCGAGAACGGCTCCCATGCTGTGCCCGAACAACGCCATGGGCAGATCGTCGAGGTGGCGCACGGCCGCGAAGATCTGATCCGCCATGTCGGGGATGCTCGGGATGTTCGGCTCGTGGCGTCGGTCCTGCCGCCCCGGGTACTGGATCGCCAGAACCTCCACCGCAGGCGCGAGCGCCTTGGACACGGGGAAGTAGAAGCTCGCCGATCCGCCTGCGTGCGGCAGGCATACGAGGCGGACTTCACTGTTCGGCGCCGGATGAGATCGGCGCACCCACTTGTCGAATTGATCCGCTGATTGAGGCACGGCAATAAATTCCTTTCAGGAATCACCCTTGGCACGCTGCCGCCCCACCGCGGATCGACCAGCGGCCGACGGTGGGAACCGTGCCGATCCCGGGATTTCTTTCTTCGTTCTGGAGGATAGGCCGAGCGCGTCCGGCCGGAACATCCCCCGATCTGATAGCTCATCCGAAAAATGATGCGCTCCGCTTCGAACGCATCCGGGCATGTGTCAGTCTGTGGCTTCCCGAACGTGCAGGAGGCAATCACCATGAAGATCATCGCGGACGTCGACAAGTGCATCGGTTCAGGTCAATGCGTGTTCACCGAGCCGGAAGTGTTCGACCAGAGCGAGGATGACGGCACGGTCGTCGTGCTGATCGAAGAGCCCGGGAGCGAACTCCTGGCGCAGAAGGCCCGTGAGGCGTCTTACGTCTGCCCGGGCCGGGCCATCTCGCTGGTGGAATGAGCCGGGCCGCCCCGGCCGGCACAGAAATCACCGGTTGAACATCCCTCGACCTGATAGGGTTTTCTGCTCCTTGACACGTATCGAAAAGCCGGAATACTATTCTGGCAATTTTCCGGCGTGGCGGAATTCAGCCCTTCAAACAGCGCGGACCTGTGAGGTCTTCCCCGACGCCGTTTTTCGAAGTGCGCGCTGATCTGCCCACAGCATGCGAGTAGGGGCACGATGCCAACCATGCGAACGCACGATACGTACGCGAATCCGACGGACACCGACGTCGTCATCGTGGGCAACGGGCCGATCGGTGCCGCGCTCTCGGTGCTGCTCGCCCAGCGCGGCTGGCGGGTGACCGTACTCGAGCGACGCGCCCGGCCGTACAAGCTCCCCCGGGCGACCAGCTTCGACGGGGAGACCGCGCGACTCCTGGCGGCCACCGGGATCGGCCCGGATCTGGGCCGGGTCACCGAGCCGGCCAACGGCTACCAGTGGCAGACCCCCTCCGGCGCGGCGCTGCTGGACATCGCGTTCACCACGGCCGGTCCCTACGGCTGGCCGGATGCCAACACGATGCACCAGCCGGCCCTGGAGGAGCTGATCGCCGCCAGAGCGGCGGCACTTCCCGGCATCACGGTGCTGCGCGGGCACGAGGTCGTGAAGATCGCCGACGGTGTGGACCGGGTGGAGGTGACGGCGGCCACCGACGACGACGCGACACGCGTCCTGTCCGCACGGTGGGTCGTGGGGTGCGACGGGGCCAACAGCTTCGTGCGCGACCACCTCGACGTCTCGGTGACGGACCTCGGGTTCTCCTACGAGTGGCTGCTCTGCGACGTCGAACTGCGCCAGCCGCGCGAGTTCACCCCGACCAACGTGCAGATCTGTGACCCGGCCAGGCCCACGACCGTGGTGGCCAGCGGCCCCGGGCGCCGGCGCTGGGAGTTCATGCGCCTGCCCGGCGAGAGCACCGCCGAACTCAACCGGGACGAGACGGCCTGGCGGCTGCTGGCACCGTTCGGCGTCACCCCCGACACGGCCACCCTGCTGCGCAGCACCACGTACATCTTCCAGGCCCGCTGGGCCGACCAGTGGCGCGTGGGCCGTGTCCTGCTGGCCGGAGACGCGGCCCATCTCATGCCGCCGTTCGCCGGGCAGGGCATGTGCTCCGGCATCCGGGACGTCGTCAACCTGGCATGGAAGCTGGACCTGACGCTCCGCGGCCTCGCGGACGAGTCCGTACTGGACAGCTACACGGAGGAACGCCGGGCGCAGGCCAAGGAGGCGATCCTGGCGTCGGTCCAGCTGGGCCGGGTGATCTGCGTGACGGACCCGGCGGCGGCCGCCGAGCGGGACGCCACGGTGCTGGCCAACCGGCGCGGCAAGCCGGCGGGGCGGCCGGAGCCGGCGAAGGCGCTCTCGGGCGGCCTGCTGCACCGGCGGCAGGGAGCCGAGGCGGCGACCGCGCCCGCGGGCGCCGTCGTACCGCAGGGACGAGTGGCGCGCGACGGCTCCGTCGGGCTGTTCGACGATGTCGTCGGCCGTGGTTTCGTCCTGCTGACCACCGACGATCCGCACACCCTGCTCGACGAGGAGCGGCTGTCGTTCCTCGCCGGTCTGGGAGCCCACGTGGTGCGGCTGCAGGCACCCGGAAGGGCATCCGACGCGCACGGCTCGGCCGATGTGATCGGTGTGGTGGACACGGACGAGGTCTACGGGCCGTATCTGGCACGGTTCGGGGCGACTTCGCTGCTCGTCCGTCCCGACTACCACGTCTTCGGTGCCGCGAGCGGCCCGGACGGCACCGCAGCGCTGGTCGACGACCTGCGGGACCGGTTGCGCGCCGCGGTGCCGGCCGGTGCACCGCACCGGGCCGGCTGACGGTCGTACGCGGTCAGGGCGCGGCCAGCCGGGCGAGCGCCACCGCGCCGCGCAACGAGGACAGGCCCCCCAGCGCTGCCGGCTCCACCGGCAGCGGGGGTTGGCCCGGGCGGGCCAGCTCGGCGAGGTGACCGGACACCAGTGCGACGAGCTCGGGGAGACCGGCCGCGAAGCCGCCGCCGATCAGGGCGAGCTCGGGGTGGACCAGTTCCTGGACGCCGGCCACCGCGGCGGCCAGGGCCCGGGAGGTCTCCTCGACCGCGGTGAGCGCCCACGGCGCCCCTTCGCGCAGCGCCCGCCGCAGCTCCTCGAAGGGGACGGGCGCTCCGCGCAGAAGGGCCGCGCGGCGAAGGGTGGCCGGTCCGGAGGCGAGCGCCTGGAGGCATCCCCGGCGGCCGCAGACGCACTGCGCACCGCCCATCGCGACGATCACGTGTCCGATCTCGAAGGAGCCGCGGCCGAGCCCGGGGCACAACGCCCCTTGCAGGACGAGGCCGCCGCCGACGCCGGTGCCCACCCCGAGGTAGAGCAGGTCGTCGCAGCCCGATGCCCGGGACTCCGCGAGCGCACCGAGGTCGCCGTCGTCCGCCCGGGCGACGGCCGCTTCGGGAAACAGCGCGCTCAGCGACGCGTCCAGGTCGAGCCCGTTCCACTCCGGCCGGCTGGGCCAAGCGGTGACCCGGCCGGCCGGGTCGACCGTGCCGGGCATCGCGACGCCCACCGCGCGCAGCGGTACGCCGAGTCTCGCCCGTAGTCGCTCCACGTGGTGGGCGAGTTGAGCGAGGTCCCGGTCGGCGCTGTGCCGCGGGTCCCACCGGAAGGCGGACTCGTCGACGCACTCCGCGCCGGCCTCCACCCGGAAGGCGACCTTGGTGCCCCCGATGTCCACACCGAGGTGATGTGCCTTCTCCATGCCCCGGGACGGCCCTCAGCCGCGGGGCACGGACGGGCAGAGCTCCAGCAGTTCAGCCGGGTGGTGCAGGACGGCGCCCGGCAGAGCGCCCAGCAGTGCGTCCTCGTCGTCCACCTCGGCCCACAGCGCGGCGGCCGAGGCCACACCGGCGCCGTGGGCGCTGGCGATGTCGGTCGGTGCGTCACCGATCATGATCGCCTCCTCGGCCGGCAGCCCCAGCAGCTTGAGGGCGCGCAGCACGATGTCCGGGGCGGGCTTCGGGTGGGCGACCTCGTCCGAGCCGATCACGTGGTCGAAGAAGGCGAGCAGGCCCAGCTGTTCGAGCAGGGACCGCGCCCGCGGCCCGCTCTTGCCGGTGGCCACCGCGAGCTTGTACCCGCGCGTCCGCAGGGTCAGCAGCAGCTCGGCCATGCCTTCGAAGACCGGCACCTGGTGCGCGAGCCGGTAGCTCTCGCGGACGAAGGGCTCCTCCATCTCCAGCGGAAGGCCCATGATCCGCATGATGTCCGGGAAGTAGCGCCCCTGGTGGCGCCGGTACTCCTCGAACGGCGCCTGGCCCTCTCCGACGACCTCCTTGTAGGCGACGGCGAAAGCCTCTTCCATCACGGCGAAGCTGTCGACGATGACCCCGTCCAGGTCGAAGATCACGGCGCGCCTGACCGACGGGCGCGTCTGCGTCACCGTCGCTGCTGTCCCTGCCATTGAAATTGTCACGTCATGCCATCCCGTACGTCTGCTCGTTGTCTTGGAACCGCGGTTCCACTGGTCTTCCGTGCCGTCTAGCGGTAGGCGGGCACGGCATTCCGGGCTCGCACGGAGCGGGCCGACGCGTAGAAGTCCTCGATGACGCGGACCGTCGTACGGGCCTCGCCGATGGCCTTGCCGCGGTTGCCGGGATCCCCCAGGGCTCCGGCGAGCCGGCACAGCTGGCGGCGGTACTCGTTGCCGATCGGCTCGTCCGGGACCGGAACCTGGGTGGTGGTGCCCTCACGGGTCAGTGTCAGCACCGACCGGGGCTGGCGGTTGGGGCTGAACCCGAAGGTGCACCTCAGCTCGGCGGTGCCCTCGCTGCCCACCAGCTGGATCTGGGACACGTCCCGTGCCTCGTGCGACGCCCAGCTGGCGTGCAGGGCGACGGAGACGCCGTCGTCGCGGACGAAGAAGCCCCGGGCGGTGTCCTCGACGTCACCGGCGGTGTCGGCGACGGGCTGGTCGTGCCGCCATGCCGCGCTCCAGGAGCCGACGTTGACGAAGTCGTTCGCCGTCACGCCGACGACCTCTGCGAAGCCGGAGGGACCGAGCAGGGAGGCGAGCGTGTCGAGCAGGTGCCATCCGAGGTCGAACAGCACGCCGCCGCCGGCCTTGCTGCGCTGGGTGAACCAACCGCCGGCCTTGGGGATCCCGCGCGCCCGGACCCAGGACAGGTCGACGTGCCGTATGTGGCCCAGGTCGGGCACCAGGGCCGCCAGGGCTCCCACATCGCTGCGGTAGGGGGCTGCACTTCCCGCCAGCAGCACGGCGCCGCCGCTGCGTTCGGCGGCTGCCAGCATGTCGGCCTCGGCGGAGGTCAGGCACACCGGCTTCTCGAGGAAGACGGAGATGCCCTTGCCGAGCAGCGCCGCGGCCACCTCGGCGTGCAGGAAGTTGGGTACGGCGACCACGGCGAGGTCGACCGAATCGGCGGTGAGCGCGTCCACCGTCGCATGGACGGGAATGCCCGGCACCACGCCGAACGCCTCGCGCGCCGCCGGTTCGGTGTCGGCGACGGCCACCACTTCGAAGTCGCCGTGCTCGCTCAGCAGGGGGAGCCACAGCTCCCGACCCGCCCAGCCGAGCCCGACGATGGCGACCCGGACGCTCATACCGTGCTCACAGCGTCGGCGATGATCGCGGCCGTGAGGTGCATGTCCTCTTCGGAGGCGAGCAGCGTGCGGTGGTGCAGCCAGATGCAGTCCTGGCTGATGGCCTCGGAGTTGGGGCAGCGCTCGGCGAGCTCGTCCGGGGTGGCGTCGGGTGCGCCGATCTCCCAGAAGGCGTCGGTGCGGTAGATCGCGCGGAAACCGGCGAACGCCGGCAGGCCGGCCTCCACGAGCCGGTCGACGAGGGCGTTGCGGCCCTCCTCGCCGATGCCGGGCACCCGGAACATCGCCATGTAGTGCGAGGGGACGTCGGTGCGCTCGTCGGCGCGCTGGGGGACCACTCCGTCGATCGCCTCGAGCAGGCCGGACAGCACGGCCCAGCGCTCGTGACGCGTGGCGATCTGCCCGTCCAGACGGCGCAGCTGCGCCCGCAGCACCGACGCCGAGAACTCGTTGAGCCGCAGGTTGGATCCGGCGATCGCGTGCATGTACCGGCGGTCGGTCCGGGGCCGTCCGCAGCTGTGCCGCAGGAACGCGGTCTCGTACAGCTCCGAGTCCGGGAACAGTACGGCGCCGCCCTCGCCGGCGGTCATCAGCTTGCCGTTCTGGAAGCTGAACGCGGCGACCGAGCCGAGCTCGCCGACGCGCTTGCCCTGCCAGCGGGCACCGTGGGCGTGCGCGGCGTCCTGGAGCAGCGGGACGCCCGTATTGGCGGAGAGCTTGGCCAGTGCGTCCATGTCGGCGAGGAATCCGGCCATGTGCACCGGCATGATCGCGCGGGTCCGCGAGGTCACGGCGGCGGCCGCCGCGTCCACGTCGATGTTGTACGTGTGCTCGTCGACGTCCACCGGGACGGCGACCGCGCCGAGTCGCTGCGCCGCCTGGGAGGACGAGATGAAGGTGAAGGCCGGCACGATGACCTCGGAGCCCGGACCGACGCCCATGACCTGCAGGGCGAGTTCGAGTGCGTGGGTTCCGTTCGTGACCGCCAGGGCGTGGGCGGCGCCGTGGTGCTCCGCGAACTCCTGCTCGAAGGAGTCGACTTCGCTTCCGCCCATCCGCCACCACTGGCCCTGTTCGAGTGCGCGGATGAGGCCTTCGCGCTCGCTCTCGTCGTACTGCGGCCACTGCGGGAATTCCGGCGCCTGTCGCACGTTCATGTTTCTCCAAGGAATGGATCTGACTCGACGCGAGGTGCGAAGTGGGCGGGGCACTGTGCTGCTACGGAGGAAGACGCGCGCACACGAGCAGTCGCCGTCGAGATCGCGGAAGAGGCGCACACTCCGCCCCGTGCAGCGTCATGTGCAGTCAGAAATAGGCTGAATTACAAGTCCAAAATAGAGCTCCGCCTGCGACACCGCATCCCTAGATTCGGTAGTCGCGCCGCGAGTTCAGTGCAAGTCGAAGAAGATTCGATAGGAATTCAGTTGCCCCTCGAGCATGTGAATGCCGTGATGGACGGGGTGGCCCAGTGCGGCCGCTTCCCGAAGGAGCCGCGTCTCACGGGGTTTCATGACGATGTCGGCCACCACGCTGTCCGGCGGCAGGCAGTCCAGGGGGAACGGAAGCGGATCGTCCGCACGCATTCCGAGGGGTGTGGCGTTCACCGCGATCTCGATGCCGGTGTCGCGCAGCTGCGGTCCGCTCAAGGCGCGTACCCGGCCCGGCCAGTACGCGCCGAGGCGGGTGACGAGCGCGCCGAGCTTCGCGGTGTCCGTGTCGTACACGGACAACCGGTCGACACCGGCCGTCAGCAGCGCCGCGGCGACGGCGCTGCCCGCGCCCCCCGCGCCGACGAGCGCCACCCGTCGGCCGTGGGGGTCGTGCCCGGCCCCGACGAGACCCGCCACGAAGCCGGAGCCGTCGAAGTTCTCCGCGAGCCAGCTGCCGTCGGCCTCGCGTCGCAGCACGTTCGCGCTGCCGACGATGTCCACGGTCGGGCCGCAGCGGTCGGCCAGCCGGCGAACGGCGACCTTGTGGGGCACCGTGACGAACATGCCGTCGAGGTTCTCCACGCGCTGCAGGCCGCGCACGATCTGCTCGAGGTGCTCCGGCCGGGCGTGCACCGGAACGAGCACCGCGTCCATGCGCAGGCGCGCGAAGAGCGGGTTCATCAGCCCGGGTGCCTGGACCTGGGCGATGGGATCCCCCAGCACGGCGTAGAGCCGGGTGGTGCCTTTGATGGGCGTACCCGTCGGACGGCCGGTCATCGCAGCACCGTTTCGAATGCGGCGACACCGGCCGGCTCCGGGACGGAGAATGCGAGTTCCATCGACTGCTCGGCGTTGAGTCGGGGATCACAGGCCGTGTGATATCGGGCCGGCAGATCGGCTTCCGTTGTTCCGCAGGCGCCGCCGAGGCATTCCGTGACGTCGTCACCCGTCGCCTCGATGTGAATTCCGCCGGGGTGGGTGCCCAGCCGTCGGTGGACTTCGAAGAATCCGGCTATCTCGTCGATGATGTGACTGAGGTGGCGTGTCTTGTATCCGTTGGCCGACGTGTACGTATTGCCGTGCATCGGATCGCACTGCCAGATCACCTGGTGGCCGGAGGCGGTGACCTTCTCGACGATCGGCGGCAGGACGTCACGGACCTGCCCGTGCCCCATGCGGCTGACCAGTGTCAGGCGCCCGGGTTCACGGTGCGGGTCGAGCCGCCGTACGTACGCGGCGGCCGTCTCCGGGCTCGTGCCCGGACCGATCTTGAGGCCGATCGGGTTGGACAGCAGTTCCGCGAACGCGATGTGCGCGCCGTCGAGCTGGCGGGTGCGCTCGCCGATCCACAGGAAGTGCCCCAGCCCACTGGCCAGTCGGGGCTCGGGCCCACTGGTGTCGACCCGCAGCGAGGACTGCTCGTAGTCGAGCAGGAGTGCCTCGTGACTGACGTAGATGTCGTTGTCGCCGTCACCGTCGCCGTGAGCGCTGCCGCTGCTGTCGCTGAACGTGCGCACCAGGGCCGTCGCGCGGGCGGCGTCGGCGTGGGCCCGCAGCATCCGGTAGGGATCGGGCGTCCGGGCCGCGAGCGTGGGCTCGACGGAGTTGACCATGTCTCCGCGGTAGACGGGCAGCCCCAGTGCGTCGACGGCCTGGGACCGGGGCTTGGCGTACTGGCCGGCCATGCGGGCGACCTTGACGACGGGCAGTCCGGTGCGGCGTGCGAGCACGGCGGCCATGTCCACGAGGATCCACAGATTGGCGCGCACATGGGCTTCGGTGTTCGCGGCGAAGGTTTCGGCGCAGTCGCCGCCCTGGAGCAGGAACGCCTCGCCGCGCGCGACCGCGGCGAGCCGGCTGCGCAGCCGTGCCGTCTCCGCCGGCGTCACGATCGGCTCGGCGCGGCGCAGCAGCGCCACCGCATCCCTCGCCTGTTCCGGGTCCCCCCAGATCGGCTGCTGCGCGGCCGGCTTGGCCAGCGCCGCCGCCAGCTTGTCGAACAGCAGGCGGTCCGCCGGACCGCCGCCGGCGCCGGCGCCGGCCGCTGCGTCGAGATCGGCCGGCCACTGAGTTGCACGTGTCATTTCTGAGCCGCATCGGTCGTGGAGGCTTCGAGCGCGCCGCCGCCGACGAGATCGGCCATGCGTGCTCGGGGCATCCGGTCCAGGACGCGCGCGACCACCTCGTGCGGTACGTCGCTCACCAGCTCCGCGCCGTTCGGGCCGTCCAGGACGAACGAGAGTCCGTTCATCGCCTTCTTGTCGTGGCGCATCAGATCCATGAGGGCCGCGGACTCGGCTTCCACGGGCAGGGCGGTGGGGAGACCGTAGTACCGGACGACCTCCTCGTGCTCCTCCACCCGCGCCTGATCGATCCGGCCCAGGGCTCCGGCGAGCCGCCCCGCGAAGACCGTTCCGATCGCCACCCCCTCGCCGTGGCGCAGCGCGAAGTCGGTCGCCTTCTCCAGCGCATGGCCCAGCGTGTGGCCGTAGTTGAGCGTGTGCCGCAGTCCGGCGTCCCGCTCGTCCCTCTCCACGATGCCGGCCTTGAGGCGCACACTGGCGGTGATCTGCTCCTCCAGGGACAGCCCGCGCAGGTCCGGCGCGCCGATGAAGTGGCAGCGGGCGATCTCGCCGAGACCGTTCAGCAGCTCCCGCCGGGGCAGGGTCGACAGGTAGTCCGTGTCGCACAGCACCGCGCTGGGCTGCCAGTACGCGCCGACCAGGTTCTTGCCGGCCGGCAGGTTCACCGCCGTCTTGCCGCCGACGCTGGCGTCCACCTGGGCGAGCAGTGTCGTGGGCAGGTGCACCACGGGCACGCCCCGGTGGTAGAGCGCGGCCGCCAGCCCGACCACGTCGGTGGTCGTGCCGCCGCCGCAGGAGACGACGACGTCGGACCGGGTGAGCCCGAACCGCACGAACTCACCGCACAGCGCCTCCACCGTGGTGAGGGTCTTGTCCTGCTCGCCGTCCCGGGCCGGCAGCAGCAGGGTCTCCACACCGGTGTCCGGCACCCATTCCTCCGGGCGGGCCGATACGACGACGGCCCGTCCGGCGCCCAGCCGTCGGACGACCTCGGCGAGCGACGTACGCACTCCCGGGCCGATGAGTACGTCGTACGAATGATCTCTGAGGCGCAGAGGAATGGAAGCCATGACGTCCCTACCGACCCGCCGTCGCCCTGCGGACGCGCGCCTCGGACCGCTCCTTGCGGTCGGCCTCGTCCAGCTCGGGGTAGACCGGGCAGCCGAAGACGCGCCGGAACGGCTCGAACGTGTCCCACTCCGTCCGCTTGCGCATCTCCTGGGCGACCGAGTTGTGCTCGCTCCAGAAGTCGCCGCCGATCAGCCGGACGAGGTACCTCTCCAGGGTGTCCCGGTCCGTGGAGCGCGCGGCGTCGGCGGCCATGGCCACCAGCTCGCCGTCGTAGTAGGCGTGGATGAGCCGGATGTACGTGTCGTAGCCGGTCTTGAAGAAGCTCGCGTACTTGTCGATCAGGTGGTCCTCCTGCGACGGATCCTTCAGCGCCGCCCCGATCGTCTCGGCGGCGCGGACGGCCGTGGTCGTCGCCACCAGCACGCCGCCGGAGAACATCGGGTCGCCGAAGCAGCCGGCGTCTCCGACCATGACCCAGCCCGGCCCGGTGACGGTGTCCGAGTGGTAGCAGTAGTCGGTCTCGACCTTGAGGTCCGTGGTGGGACGGGTTCCGGTCAGGCGGGCAGTGATCCGCGGGATCCTGGCGACGTGCTCCTCGAACGCCTTCTCCGGCGTCGACGCGCGCAGCGCATCGCGCGGCATGACCGTGCCCACACTGATGTCCTCGGTGGACAGCGGGATCGCCCAGACCCAGCCGTCGTCGTGGGCACCGACCTGGATGTCGCCCTCGACGCCGAGGTTGTTGCTCTCGTCGAGTCCGGTGTAGTGCCGGAACACGGCCACCATGCGGAGCTTCTCGAGCGTCTTGCGCAGCCCGAAGCGGTTGGCGATCCGGCCGGCCCGGCCGCTCGCGTCGATCACGTAGGACGAGCGCACCTCGTGACTCTGGCCCTCGCGCTCGTAGCGGACGCCGACCATGCGGTCGCCGTCCATGAGCAGCTCGTTCACGTTCGCGCCGAAGAGGACCTTCGCCCCGGCCTCGGCGGCCTGCTCGGTGAGCATCTTGTCGAACCTGGCGCGCTCGACCTGGAACGCGCGGGGGAACCGGCCTTCACCCTGCTTGGTGAAGTCGGCGCGGAAGACGCCCTCGAAGAACTTCTTCTCGGTCGGGTCGATGAACTCGCCGCCGAACTTGGGGACATAGCCCTGGGCCTCGACCGTCTCGCGCAGGCCGATCTGGTCGAACAGGCCCATCATGTAGGGGAGCAGGGACTCGCCTATGTGGAACCGGGGGAACTCGTCCCGCTCCAGCAGCACGACGGAGTGCCCCTGCTTGGCGAGCACCAGGGCGCTGACCGCGCCGGCCGGCCCTCCACCGATCACAACCACGTCAGCGGTGTCGTTCGTCATCACATTCCCCTTCTGATTCCAACTCGTGCATGTTTCACCCGCGATGAATTGCCATACGGGGGTGGTGGGTGGTGCGAATTCAGCCGAGCTCACCGGACAGGACGCGGGTGATCAGGGTCCGGTGCTCGTCGTCGTCCGTGATCGTGCGGGCCTGCTCACGGCCGTCACGGACCGTCAGGTAGCGTCGCCCCTTCAGTACGGCCTGGCCGTTCTCGAAACTCCGGCCGCACAGGATTTCCTGTCCGTCATTCGACCGCGGCTGGGAAAGGATGTCCCGGAGGAGGTCCTCCATTTCCTTCCAGTCGGTCCACTGCCGGGATTCCCTCGTGAAGGTGTAGACGACACTCCACCGGGTGACCGCTCCGCGGCGTTGCAGGGCGATCTCGGATCCGCTCTCGACCAGCCGGTACTGGCACCCGTACTGGGTCTGCACCGCGTCGGAGATCAGCAACGGCTCGATGAAGGAAGGGCCGGGGTAACCGACGTCCACCAGCCATTCTTCGCCGTCCAGGGCGACACGGCTGAACATGTGCTCGACGTCGAGCCCGA
This sequence comes from Streptomyces sp. NPDC002209, assembly GCF_042890265.1. Classification (NCBI taxonomy): domain Bacteria; kingdom Bacillati; phylum Actinomycetota; class Actinomycetes; order Kitasatosporales; family Streptomycetaceae; genus Streptomyces; species Streptomyces sp. NPDC002209. Next base: position 299,725 of record NZ_JBIARX010000003.1, read on the forward strand.
ACGCGTCCTGGCCTTCCGCGGTCTTCGCCGCCATCAGCGTGACGTCGTAGCCCAGCTCACGCAGGAGCCGGAAGAAGAGCCGGTTCAGCTGGAAGCACGTGCCGCCCCGGCCGCCCACGATCGTCGTCTCGAACGTGGCGTCCTCGTCGATGTCGACGAGGTTCACTCCGTCGCGGTATTCCTCGGTGACTCCGTTGTACGGAATCGTCATGAGGTGATTCTTGTGCAGCTTTCGCAGCGTCGCGAGGTCCACACCGGTTTCTCCGCCGCAGCCGATCCGCTGCAGATATTTGTCCGCGTCGAACATATCATCACCCTCTTTCAGACGGAGATCGCTACTGGATTCGCGGCCTGTTCGCCGCACGTCAGCTCGTGCAGGTATGCGGCGAGCATTCCCGGCGTCGGATAGTCGAAGACGAGGTTGGGAGAGAGCTTCGTTTCGGTGATGTTGCGGAGCCGGTTGCGCAGCTCGATGGCGGTGAGGGAGTCGAAGCCGATCTCGAAGAGCCCCTGGTCCGCTTCGAAGTGGTACGTCGCGCTGTAGCCCAGCACCGCGGCCACCTGGGCGCGCACGAGGTCGAGCAGGACCTTCTTCTGCTCGGCGGCGGTCAGTGGGGCCAGCCGGTCGTACAGCTTGCGGCCCTCGTCGGCGGTGTCCGCCGCGTGCGCCTGCTGCCGGCCCGCCCGGACCAGGCTGCGCAGCATGTGCGGGACGCCGCCCCCGGCCGCCGAGCCGGCGCGGACACCGCGCAGGTCCAGCTTGGCCGGGACCAGCAGAGCCTGGCCGGACCCGACGGCGGCATCGAACAGTTCCATGCCCTCCGCCGGGGTCATCGCCTGCAGACCGCCACGCCGGTTCAGGCGCGCCTTGACGATGTCGTCGGTGTCCGCGGCCATGCCGGAGGTCTGGTCCCACAGGCCCCAGGCCAGCGACAGACCCGGCAGGCCCGCCGCCCTGCGGCCGGAGATCAGTCCGTCCAGGTAGGCGTTCGCCGCCGCGTAACTGCCACTGCCCGCGCCCATGAAGACGGCCGAGACGGAGGAGTAGACGATGAACGCGTCGAGGTCCAGGCCCCGCGTCAGCTCATCCATGTGCCGTACCGCGTCCACCTTCGGCGCGAACACCCGCGCCAGCCGCTCCGGGGTCAGCGTTCCGATCACCCCGTCGTCCGTCACGCCTGCGGTGTGCACGACACCGGTCAGGCGGTGCTCGGCCGGAACCGAAGCCAGCAGGGCCTCGACCTGGCCACGGTCGGACACGTCACACGCCACCACCGAGACGGCAGCGCCCTGCTCGGTGAGTTCGGCGACCAGCTCCTGCACGCCTTCGGCCTCCGGGCCTCGGCGGCTGGCCAGCAGCAGGTGCCGTACGCCGTGGCGGGAGACCAGATGGCGGGCCACCAGGCCGCCCAGGGACCCGGCGCCGGAGACCAGGACGGTTCCCTCCGGCCCGAAGACGGCGGGAGCGTCCGCATCGTGACCGGTGGTACGGGCGAGCCGGGGCACGAAGAGGGTTCCTCCGCGCACCGCGATCTGCGGCTCCCCGCAGGCCAGTACCGCACCCAGTACCGGCTCCGCGCCCTCATCGGCAGCGGGGTCGGTGTCGACCAGGATGATCCGGTCGGGGTTCTCGCCCTGGGCGGCACGCACCAGGCCCCACACCGCGGCGCCCGCGGGGTCGGTCACCGCGCCGTCGCCGGCGGGCACCGCACCCCGGGTCACGACCAGCAGCCGCGACTCCTCCAGCCCGGACCCGGCCAGCCAGCACTGCAACACGTCCAGCACCCGGGTGGCCAGACCCAGCACCGCATCCTCACCCTCGGCGCCCTCGGTACCGCCGGTGACGGCTTCCAGGACTGCCAGCGCCGGTGCGGCGGCCTCGCCCGACAGCACGTCGTAGGCCAGGGTCGCCACCTGTTCCGCGGTGTCGACCGGCAGCCACGACGGCTCCGCCCCCTGGGCGTGGGGCAGTTCGTTCCACTCCACCCGGAACAGCGAGTCGGTGCGCGCCGTGCCCGCCGCGCTCTCCAGCTGCTCGGCGGAGACCGCCCGGGACACCAGCGAGTCCATCGTCACCACCAGGCGGCCTGCCTCGTCGGCCGCCTCCAGCGACAGGGCGTCGCGCTCGGGCTGTGCGAGGCGCACGCGCAGCACCGAGGCGCCGGCCGCGTGCAGTGCCAGCCCGTTCCACGCGAACGGCAGACGCAGTTCCTGCCCGTCGGTCTCCCGTTCGGCGTCGCCGTCGGCCGACCTCGGCTCCGCCGCGGCGTTGAGCAGCGGCGAGTGCAGGGCCGCGTCGAGCAGCGCGGGGTGGATGCCGAACCTGCCGGCGTCCTTGCGCTGGTCCTCGGGCAGGGCGACCTCGGCGAAGAGTTCCTCACCGCGCCGCCACACCGCCCGTACGGCCTGGAACGTCGGGCCGTACCCGTATCCCACCTCGGCGATCAGGTCGTAGCCGCCGGTGATGTCCACCGGCTGTGCGCCGAGCGGCGGCCAGGCGGCGAAGTCGAACCCGGTGCCGCCGCCACCCGGCTGGACGGTGGCGGACAGCATGCCGGTGGCTTGCCGCGTCCACGCGCCGTCGCCGGCGGCGTCCTCGCGCTGGGAGTACACCTCCACGGTCCGCGAGCCGGTCTCACCCGGTCCGCCGACGGCGACCTGTACGCGGACTCCGCCGTGGTCGGGCACCACGAGCGGCGCCTCGATCACCAGCTCTTCCAGCACCACGCATCCGGCCTCGTCGCCGGCCCGTACGGCCAGCTCCACCAGACCGGTGCCGGGCACGATGACCACACCGTCCACGGCGTGGTCGGCCAGCCAGGCGTGCGACTTCAGCGAGAGCCGCGAGCTGAACACCAGACCGTCGGACTGCGGCAAGTGCATCACCGCACCCAGCAGCGGGTGATCGACTCCGGCGAGTCCCAGCGACGCCGCGTCGGTGGACGACTCGGTGGCCTGGATCCAGTAGTGCTGGTGGTCGAAGGCGTAGGTCGGCAGGGCCAGTCGTGCGGACGCGGCCCGGGCGGGCAGGAGACTGCTCCAGTCCACGGCCACACCCCGTACGAACAGCTCGGCCATCGAGGCGAACAGGCGGCGCAGACCGCCGTCCTCGCGGCGCAGCGAACCGGTCACCACCACGTTGGCTTCGGTGGTGTCGACGGTCTCGGTGATCGGCTGGACCAGCACCGGATGGGCACTGACCTCGACGAACACCCCATGGCCCTGACCGAGCAGATCGGCCACGGCCGGACCGAAGCCCACCTGGCCCCGCAGATTGCGGTACCAGTAGTCGCCGTCGAGCACTTCGGCGTCCGACACCCACGTGCCGGTCACCGTGGAATAGAACGGCACCGTCGGGGCCTGGGCGCCGACGCCTGCCAGCGTGGCGGCGAGCGTGTCGCGGATGGCCTCCACGTGCCGGGTGTGCGAGGCGTAGTCCACCGCGATCCGACGTGTCCGGACGCCTTCGGCGGACAGCGCTTCGAGGGCCTCGCCCAGTGCCTCGGCGTCACCCGCGATCACGACGGAGGTCGGCCCGTTGACCGCAGCCACCTCGACCCGGTCGGCCCACGGCTCCAACCAGGCAACGGCGTCGTTCCCGCTCAGCGCGACCGAAGCCATACCGCCGCGGCCGGCCAAGTCCTTGGCGATGGCCTGGCTGCGCAGCGCCACCACGCGCGCCGCATCCTCCAGGGACAGCGCACCCGCCACGCAGGCGGCGGCGATCTCGCCCTGGGAGTGACCCAGCACCGCGTCGGGCTTGACCCCGACCGAAGCCCAGACGGCAGCCAGGCCGACCATCACGGCGAAGCTGGCCGGCTGGAGGACGTCGACCCGGTCCAGGAGCTCGGGCTCCGCCTCACCGCGCAGCACCTCGAGCAGCGACCAGTCGACCCACGGCTGGAGTGCGGCAGCGCACTGCTCGATCCGCTCCGCGAACACGGGCGAGGATTCGAGGAGTTCGCGTCCCATGCCCGCCCACTGCGAGCCCTGGCCCGGGAAGACCCACACGACCTTGCCCGGGGTGGCCGAGCCGGTGCTGCCGATCACGACACCGGCCGTGCTCTCGCCCCGCGCCAGTGCCTGCAGACCGGCCAGCGCCTCGTCTGCGGAGTCGGCGACAACGACCGCGCGCTCACCGAAGACCGCGCGGTCCGACAGCAGTGCCCCGGCCACGTCCGCCGTCGACACCCCGTCGGCGCCCTCGACGAAGGCCGCCAGCCGCCCGGCCTGACCCGCGAGCGAACCGGCACTCCGCGCCGACACCACCAACGGCACCACACCGGCGGGCGCCGACGGCTCCTGCGTCTCTTCCGAGACGGGCTGCGCCACTTCGGCGGGCGGCTCCTCCAGGATCAGGTGCGCGTTCGTCCCGCTGATACCGAACGAGGACACGCCGGCCCGGCGCGGGTGACCGTTCTGCGGCCACTCCCTCGCCTCGGTCAGCAGCTCGACGGCGCCCTCGGACCAGTCCACCTGACGCGTGGGCGCATCCACGTGCAGGGTGGGGGGCATGACCCCGTGGCGCAGCGCCTGCACCATCTTGATCACACTGGCCACGCCCGCAGCCGCCTGCGTGTGACCGATGTTCGACTTCAAGGAGCCCAGCCACAGCGGCTGCTGCGCGTCCCGGCCCTTGCCGTACGTGGCCAGGAGCGCCTGCGCCTCGATCGGGTCACCCAGAGCCGTACCCGTGCCGTGCCCCTCGACGACGTCCACATCGGACGGGGCGAGCCCGGCACTGGCCAGGGCCTTGCGGATCACCCGCTGCTGCGAGGGACCGTTCGGCGCGGTCAGACCGTTCGACGCACCGTCCTGGTTCACGGCGCTGCCGCGCAGTACGGCCAGCACCCGGTGCCCGCGCTCCCGCGCCACCGACAGCCGCTCCAGCACGACGAGGCCCACGCCTTCGGCCCAGCCCGTGCCGTCCGCGCCGTCCGCGAACGCCTTGCACCGGCCGTCCCCGGCCAGGCCGCGCTGCCGGGAGAACTCCACGAAGGAGACGGGCGTCGCCATCACGGTCGCACCGCCCGCCAGTGCCATGGAGCACTCGCCCTGGCGCAGCGCCTGCGCAGCCAGGTGCATCGCCACCAGGGACGACGAGCAGGCCGTGTCCACCGTGACCGCCGGGCCCTCGAAGCCGAACACGTACGACACGCGGCCCGACGCCACGCTGGCAGCCGTACCCGTGCTCGCGAAGCCCTCCAGTTCCGGCGCGACCACGCCGGCCCCGTAGCCCTGGCTGGACACGCCGGAGAACACACCGACGTCGGTGCCCTTCAGCGAGAGCGGGTCGATGCCAACGCCCTCGAGCGCCTCCCAGGAGGTCTCCAGCAGCAGTCGCTGCTGCGGGTCCATGGCGAGGGCCTCACGCGGCGAGATCCCGAAGAACCCGGGGTCGAAGAGCCCGGCCCCGCGTACGAATCCACCCTGGCTGGTGTACGAGGTACCCGCGCTGTCGGGGTCCGGGTCGAACAGGCCGTCCAGGTCCCAGCCCCGGTCGTCGGGGAAGGACGACATGCCCTCACGGCCCTCGTGGACCAGCCGCCACAGGTCCTCGGGACCCTCCACACCGCCCGGCAGCCGGCACGCCATCCCGACGATCGCGATCGCCTCGTCGGGATCCGCGGCGACGGCCACGGCCGAGGCGGGGGTGGTACCGGCCTCTGCGTCACCGAACTCCTCGCGGAGGTAGCGGGCGAGGGCCAGCGGGGTCGGGTAGTCGAAGACCAGCGTGGCCGGAAGCTTCAGGCCGGTCGCCTCACGCACCCGGTTGCGCAGCTCGACCGAGGTCAGCGAGTCGAAGCCGGCGTCCTTGAAGGCCATCTCCGGCCGGACGCTGCCCGGACCGCTGTGCCCGAGCACGACCGCCGCCTGAGCACGGACCACCTCGAGGAGCAGGGCCTCCTGCTCCGCCGCGGCGAGTCCGGCCAGTCGGCGGGCCAGGCCGCCGTCCCCGGTGGATCCGGCGCGCGCCTGCTGTCGGCCCGCGCGGACCAGGCCGCGCAGCAGGTGCGGGACGCCGCCCCCGGCCGCCGCGCCGGCACGCGCCCCTCGCAGGTCGAGCTTGATCGGCACCAGCAGTGCCTGTCCGGACACCACGGCGGCGTCGAACAGCTCCATACCCTCCACGGCGGATATCGCCAGCGCACCGCCGCGGCTCATGCGCGCCTGGTCGACGCTGCTGAGGTCGGCCGTCATGCCGGTGGTCTGCTCCCACAGGCCCCAGGCCAGCGACAGACCCGGCGCACCTGCCGCCCGGCGGTTGGCCATCAGCCCGTCCAGGAAGGCGTTCGCCGCCGCGTAGTTGCCCTGGCCTGCCGAGCCGAACACGCCCGAGGCGGACGAGAACACCACGAACGCGTCGAGGTCCAGGCCGCGGGTCAGTTCGTCGAGGTGCCGCACCGCGTCCACCTTCGGCGCGAACACCCCGGCCAGGCGCTGCGGGGTCAACGCCCCGATCACACCGTCGTCCAGCACGCCGGCGGTGTGCACCACACCGGACAGCCGGTGCTCGGCCGGCACCGAAGCCAGCAGGGCCTCGACCTGGCCGCGGTCGGACACATCGACAGCCACCACCGAGACGGCGGCACCCTGCTCGGTGAGTTCGGCGACCAGCTGTTCCACTCCGTCGGCGGCCGGGCCGCGGCGGCTGGCCAGCAGCAGGTGCCGCACCCCGTGCCGGGAGACCAGGTGCCGGGCCACCAGGGCGCCCAGCGACCCGGTGCCACCCGTGACCAGGACGGTTCCCTCGGGCCGGAACACCGCGGGAACGTCCGGGACTTGAGCGTTGGTACGGGCGAGCCGGGGGGCGAAGAGGGCGGTGCCGCGGACCGCGGCCTGCGGCTCGCCGCCGGCCAGCACCGCGCCCAGCACGGCTCCCGCTCCGTCGCCGGAGGCCGGGTCGGTGTCGATCAGTACGATCCGGTCGGGGTTCTCGACCTGGGCGACACGCACCAGACCCCACACCGCGGCGCCCGCGGGGTCGGTCACCGCGCCGTCGCCGGCGGGAACCGCACCCCGGGTCACGACCACCAGCCGCGACTCCTCCAGCCCCGTACCGGCCAGCCACGCCTGTACGACCTCCAGCACCCGGGAGGTCAGAGCCAGCACCGCACCCTCACCGGAACCACCGACCGCCTCCAAGACGGCCACCGCCGGGACCTCTGCGCCGCCGGCCAGAGCCGTCACGTCATCGGCGGTGGCCACCGGCACGGATGCGGGCGCACCCTCCGTCCCCTGAGCCGCGGGCAGTTCGGTCCACTCCACCTGGAACAGCGCGTTGGCGACCGCCGTGTCCGCAGCGGCACCCAACTGCTCTGCGGACACCGGACGCGACACCAGCGAGTCCAACGTCACCACGAGGCCGCCGGTCTCGTCCGCCGCCTGCAGCGACACGGCGCCGGGTCCGCCGGGCACCAGTCGCACCCGCAGCACCGAGGCACCCGCGGCGTGCAGCGCGAGCCCGTTCCATGCGAACGGCAGCACCGCCTCTGCGGTCTCCTCGGCCGGCGCGCCCGCCGGGGCGCTGAACATCCCGGTGTGCAGGGCCGCGTCGAGCAGCGCCGGGTGGATGCCGAACCTGTCGGCGTCCTTGCTCTGCTCCTCGGGCAGGGCGACCTCGGCGAAGAGTTCCTCGCCGCGCCGCCACACCGCCCGCAGGCCCTGGAACGCCGGCCCGTAGCCGTAGCCGCGCTCGACCAGGTCGCCGTAGAACTCGCCGGGGACCACGTCCACCGGCTGCGCGCCGGGCGGCGGCCAGGCGGCGAAGTCGAACTCCGTCCCGCGGGCGGCCGGCGATGCCGACAGGAGGCCGGCGGCGTGCCGCGTCCACACGTCCGCGCCGCCGTCGCCGGCGGCGTCCTCGCGCTGGGAGTACACCTCCACCGTGCGCGAGCCGTTCTCACCCGGTGCGCCGACCGCGACCTGAACCCGTACGCCGCCCTGCTCGGGCACCACCAGCGGCGCCTCGATCACCAGCTCTTCCAGCAGTCCGCACCCGGCCTCGTCACCGGCCCGAACGGCCAGCTCCACCAGCCCGGTGCCCGGGACGAGTACGACACCGCTCACCGCGTGATCGGCCAGCCAGGGGTGCGTACGCAGCGAGAGCCGCGAGGTGAAGACCAGGCCGTCGGACTGCGGCAGCTGCACCACCGCGCCCAGCAGCGGGTGATCGGCCGCTGCCTGTCCGAGCGACGTCGCGTCCGTCGCCGATCCGGAGTCCTTCAGCCAGTAGTGCTGGTGCTCGAAGGCGTACGTGGGCAGCTCCACCCGCCCGGGCTTCACCGTCCGCCCCAGCACACGGCTCCAGTCCACGGCCACACCGCGGACGAACAGCTCGGCCACCGACGTCAGCAGGGTCTGCTCTTCCGGGCGGCCGTCGCGCAGGGCCGCGACGCACGCCACCTCGGCCGCCGCGGCGCTGGCCGTCTCCTCGACCAGGCCGGTCAGGGCCGCGCCCGGGCCCATCTCCACGAACAGCGTGCCGCCGTACTCCACCGCGGCCGCGATCCCCTGGGCGAACCGCACCGGCCGCCGTACGTGCCCGGCCCAGTACTGCGGGTCGGCGAGCTCATCGGGCTCGGCCAGCCGCCCGGTCACGTTCGAGACCACCGGGATCACCGGCGGCTGCCACTCGATCTCGGCCAGCTCTGCGGCGAACTCGGCCAGCATCGGCTCCATCCGCAGGGAGTGGAACGCGTGCGACACCGCCAGCCGCTTCGTCTTGCGTCCCTGCGCCCGCAACCGGTCGGCTGCTGCGAGGACCGCGTCCTCCTCACCGGAGAGCACCACGGAGGACGGGCCGTTGACCGCCGCGACCTCCACGCCCTCGCCCAGCAGCCCGGCGACCTCCTCCTCGGTGGCGGCCACGGCGACCATCGCCCCGCCCGGCGGCAGGGCCTGCATCAGCCGGCCGCGGGCCGCGACCACGCGCGCGGCGTCCTGGAGCGACAGCGCCCCCGCCGCATACGCGGCGGTGATCTCGCCGACGGAATGCCCGATCACGACGTCCGGACGCACGCCCCAGGACTCCACGAGCCGGAACAGAGCGCTCTCGACCGCGAACAGCCCGGCCTGCGTGAACACCGTCTGGTCCAGAAGTGCGGCGCTGCCCGGCACGTTGCCGAGAACCACATCCCGTACGGGATGGTCGACCCACCCGGCCAGACGCGCGTCCAGCTGTTCGCAGGCCTCGTCCAGCGCCTGCGCGAACAGCGGGTGGCGGGCGTACAGCTCCCGGCCCATCCCGACCCGCTGCGAGCCCTGGCCCGGGAACACCCACACGGTCTTGCCCGGCGCCGAAGCGGCACGGCCGACCACGGCTCCGGCCGCGTCCTCCCCCCGAGACAGCGCTTCGAGCCGGGTCAGCGCCTCCTCGGCGGAGTCGGCCACCACGACCGCACGGTCACCGAAGACCGCACGGTCCGACACCAGCGCCCCGGCCACCGACGCGAGCGACGCTCCGCCGGCACCGGACTCCAGATACGAGGCCAGCCGCCCGGCCTGGCCCGAAAGCGACTCGGCGCTGCGCGCCGACACCACCAGCGGCACCGCACCGGCAGGCTGCGCCTCTTCCGTGCCGGGCTCCGCCTCTTCCTGCGGCGCCTCCTCGAGGATCAGGTGGGCGTTCGTGCCGCTGATGCCGAACGAGGACACACCGGCCCGGCGGGTGCGGCCGGTCTGCGGCCACTCACGGGCCTCGGTCAGCAGCTCGACCGCGCCCGCCGTCCAGTCCACCTCGGTCGAAGGCTTCTGCACGTGCAAGGTGGGGGGCATGACGCCGTGGCGCAGCGCCTGCACCATCTTGATCACGCTGGCCACGCCGGCGGCGGCCTGTGTGTGACCGATGTTCGACTTCAGCGAGCCGAGCCACAGCGGCTGTTCCGGGTCGCGGCCCTGGCCGTAGGTGGCCAGCAGCGCCTGCGCCTCGATCGGGTCGCCCAGGGCCGTTCCGGTCCCGTGCCCCTCGACGACGTCCACGTCCGCCGAGACCAGCCCGGCGCTCGCCAGGGCCTTGCGGATCACCCGCTGCTGCGAGGGACCGTTCGGCGCGGTCAGGCCGTTCGACGCACCGTCCTGGTTGACCGCGCTGGCGCGCAGCACCGCAAGCACCCGGTGGCCGCGCTCGCGCGCCACCGACAGCCGCTCCAGCACCACCACACCGGCGCCCTCGGCGAGCCCCATGCCGTTGGCGCCGTCCGCGTACGCCTTGCACCGGCCGTCCGTGGCCATGCCCCGCTGCCGGGAGAACGCGACGAAGGTGCCGGGCGTCGACATCACCATCGCGCCGCCGGCCAGCGCCACCGAGCACTCGCCCTGGCGCAGCGCCTGCGCGGCCAGGTGCATCGCCACCAGCGACGAGGAACACGCCGTGTCCACCGTGACCGCCGGGCCTTCGAACCCGAACACGTACGACACACGGCCGGACGCCACGCTCGGCGCCACGCCCGTGCCCGTGAAACTCTCCAGCTCCGGTGCGATCGCACCGGCACCGGACCCGTAGCCCTGGCTGCACACGCCGGAGAACACGCCGACGTCGGTGCCCTTCAGCGAGACCGGGTCGATCCCGGCACCCTCCAAGGCCTCCCAGGAGGTCTCCAGCAGGAGCCGCTGCTGCGGGTCCATGGCGAGGGCCTCACGCGGCGAGATCCCGAAGAACCCCGCGTCGAACTGGCCCGCCCCGTGCAGGAATCCGCCCTGGTCGGTGTACGACGTACCCGCGTGGTCAGGGTCCGGGTCGAACAGGCCGTCCAGGTCCCAGCCCCGGTCCTCGGGGAACCCGGAGACGGCGTCCCGGCCCTCGGACACCAACTGCCACAAGTCCTCCGGCCCCGCGACACCACCCGGCAAGCGGCACGCCATGCCCACGATGGCGATCGGCTCGTCAGCGTGGCTCGAGCCCTGCTTCTTCAGGTTGTGCAACTCGGTCGTGACGCGCTTCAGGTACTTGAGGAGTTTTTCGTCCGTGGCCATTCTTTAAGTCCTTACGAAGGTTTGATGGAACCGCAATGCCTTGAACTGTTTTCAGATGAGGCCGAATTCACCGTCAATGAATTCGAGGACCTCATCGGCGGACGCGGATTCCAGCTGCTCCGCCACCGTGGAAGCGTCCACGTTCTCGAGCACTCCGTTGCACTTGGCCACCAAACCCTGAAGGCGAAGCGCGATACTGGACTTCATGGATTCATCGAGCGGCAGGCCGCTGATCAGCGCCTCGACGTCCTCGATCTTTGCGTTCACGCGAGACAGCACGTCGTCGCTGATGCCGAGCTCGTCGCGCAGGTGGCGGGCGAGGGTCAGCGGCGTGGGGTAGTCGAAGACCAGCGTGGCCGGCAGCTTCAGACCGGTCGCCTCACGCATCCGGTTGCGCAGTTCCACCGACGTCAGCGAGTCGAAGCCGACGTCCTTGAACGCCGTCTCCGCCCGGACGCCCTCCGGCCCGGTGTGCCCGAGCACGAGCGCGGCCTGACCGCGCACCAGGTCGAGGAGCAGGGCCTCCTGCTCCGCTTCGGTGAGCCCGGCGATCCGACGGACCAGATCGCCTTCCTTGGCGGATCCGGCGCGGGCCTGCTGCCGGCCAGCCGGTACAAGGCCACGCAGCAGGTGCGGCACCCCGCCACGGGCCGCTGCGCCTGCGCGCACGCCCCGCAGGTCCAGCTTCACCGGGACCAGCAGCGACTGCGGGGACACCACGGCGGCGTCGAACAGCTCCATGCCCTCTGCCGGCTTGAGCGCCACGACTCCGTCGCGGCTCGCGCGCCGGCTCATGCGCACCTGGTCGTCGGTGGTGAGGTGGGTGGTCATGTTGGTGGCGTATTCCCACGTGCCCCAGGCGAGCGACAGACCGGGCAGACCGGCCGCCCGGCGGGTGTCCATCAGCCCGTCCAGGAAGGCATTGGCCGCCGCATAGCCGCTGCTGCCGGCGCCCATGAAGACGGACGAGGCGGAGGAGTAGACGATGAAGGCGTCGAGGTCCAGGCCGCGGGTCAGTTCGTCGAGGTGCCGCACCGCGTCCACCTTGGGTGCGAACAGGCCCGCCAGCCGCTCCGGGGTCAGCGCCTCGATCAGCCCGGAGTCGAACACGCCGGCGGTGTGCACGACACCGGTCAGGCGGTGCTCGGCCGGCACCGATGCCAGCAGGGCCTCGACCTGGTCACGGTCGGACATGTCACAGGCCGCCACCGTCACCGCAGCGCCCTGCTCGGTGAGTTCGGCGACCAGCTCCTGCACGCCTTCGGCCTCCGGACCCCGACGGCTGGCCAGCAGCAGGTGCCGTACGCCGTGCCGGGAGACCAGGTGCCGGGTGATCAGCTCGCCCAAGGACCCGGCGCCGGAGACCAGGACGGTCCCGTCCGGTCCGAAGACCGCCGGAACGTCCGGGGCTTCAGTGGTGGTGCGGGCGAGCCGGGGCACGGAGAAGGTGGTTCCGCGCACCGCGATCTGCGGCTCCCCGCCGGCCAGCACCGCACCGAGCACCGCCTGCGTACCGCCTGTGGCAGTGAGGTCGGTGTCGGTGTCCAGGAGGACGATCCGGTCAGGGTTCTCGGCCTGGGCTGCACGGACCATGCCCCATATCGCCGATCCGGCCGGGTCGGTCACCGCGCCGTCGCCGGCGGGCACCGCACCCCGAGTCACGACCACCAGCCGCGACTCCTCCAGCCCCGTACCGGCAAGCCACGCCTGTACGACCTCCAGCACCCGGGAGGTCAGAGCCAGCACCGCACCCTCACCGGAACCACCGACCGCCTCCAGGACGGCCACCGCCGGGACCTCTGCGCCGCCGGCCAGGGCCGCCACGTCATCGGCGGTGGCCACCGGCAGCCACGAGGGCGCGGCCCCGGCAGCCTGCGCCTGGGACAGCTCGGTCCACTCGACCTGGAACAGCGAGTTGGCGACCGCTGCGTCCGCCGCCGTCTCCAGCTGCTCGGCGGACACCGCCCGGGACACCAGCGAGTCCATGGTCACCACCAGGCCGCCGGTCTCGTCGGCAGCCTCGACCGACAGGGCGTCGGGACCGCTCGGCGCCACGCGCACCCGCAGGGCAGCGGCGCCCGCGGCGTGCAGCGCCAGCCCGTTCCAGGCGAACGCCAGCACCGGATCCCCGGACTCCTCCTCCGCCGTGCCCGACGCGGCGCCGAACGTCGCGGCCTGCAGGGCCGCGTCCAGCAGTGCGGGGTGGAGGCCGAACCTGCCGGCTTCCTTGCGCTGCTCCTCGGGCAGGGCAACCTCGGCGAACACCTCGTCGCCGCGCCGCCAGACGGCCCGCATGCCCTGGAACGACGGCCCGTAGGCGACGCCGCGCTCGCGCAGATCGGCGTAGAAGTCGTCGGCGTCCAGCTCGACCGGCTGTGCGCCGGCCGGGGGCCAGGCGGCGAAGTCGAACTCCGTGCCAGGGGCCGTCGGCGATGCCGACAGGAGGCCGGTGGCGTGCCGGGTCCAGACGTCCGCGCCGCCCTCGTCGGCGGTGTCCTCGCGCTGGGAGTACACCTCCACCGTGCGCGAGCCGTTCTCGCCGGTTGCGCCGACCGCGACCTGCACCCGTACGCCGCCCTGCTCGGGTACGACGAGCGGTGCCTCGATCACCAGTTCTTCGAGCAGTCCGCACCCGGCCTCGTCACCGGCCCGAACGGCCAGCTCCACGAGCCCGGTGCCCGGGGCGAGGGTCACGCCGCCGATCGCGTGGTCGGCCAGCCAGGGGTGCGACTTCAGCGACAGTCGCGAGGTGAAGACCAGCCCGTCGGACTGCGGCAGCTGCACCACCGCACCCAGCAGCGGGTGATCGACCGTCGTCTGGCCCAGCGACGCCGCATCCGTGACCGACTCGTCCGCGTGGAGCCAGTAGTGCTGGTGGTCGAAGGCGTAGGTCGGCAGGTCCACGCGCCGGGACGGCGCCGTCCGCGGCAGCGCGCCGTTCCAGTCCAGCTCGACGCCCCGGACGAACAGCTCGGCCATCGAGGCGAACAGGCGGCGCAGGCCGCCGTCTTCACGGCGCAGCGAGCCGGTCACCACCACGTCGGCGGCGGTGTCGGTGGTGTCGACGGTCTCGGTGATCGGCTGGACCAGCACCGGGTGGGCACTGACCTCCACGAACACCCCATGGCCCTGGGCGAGCAGCTCGGCCACGGCCGGACCGAAGCCCACCTGGCCCCGCAGGTTCCGGTACCAGTAGTCGCCGTCCAGGACGTCGGCGTCCTCCACCCACGTACCGGTCACGGTCGAGTAGAACGGCACCGTCGGCGCCTTCGCACCGATCCCGGCCAGCGTGGTGGCGAGCGTCTCGCGTATGTCTTCCACGTGCCGGGTGTGCGAGGCGTAGTCCACCGCGACCCGACGCACCCGGGCGCCGTCGCCCGACAGCGCCTCCAGCGCCTCGTCCAGCGCTTCGGCGTCACCGGCGATCACCACGGAGGTCGGGCCGTTGACCGCGGCGACCTCCACCCGGTCCGCCCAGGGGGCCAGCCGTACGACCGCCTCGTCCACGGTCAGCGCGACCGAGGCCATACCGCCGCGCCCGGCCAGCTCCTTGGCAATGGCCTGGCTGCGCAGCGCCACGACGCGCGCCGCGTCCTCCAGCGAGAGCGCACCCGCGACACACGCTGCGGCTATCTCGCCCTGGGAGTGACCCAGCACCGCGTCGGGCTTGACCCCGACCGAAGCCCAGACGGCCGCCAGACCCACCATCACCGCGAAGCTCGCCGGCTGGAGGACATCGACCCGCTCGAGGAGCTCGGGCTCCGCCTCACCGCGCAGCACCTCGAGCAGCGACCAGTCGACCCACGGCTCCAGCGCGGCAGCACACTCCGCGATCCGCTCCGCGAACACCGGCGAGGAGTCCAGAAGCTCACGGCCCATGCCCGCCCACTGCGACCCCTGGCCCGGGAACACCCACACGACCTTGCCCGAAGCAGTCGCACTACCGGACACCACACCCGGCGCACTCTCTCCGCGCGCCAGCGCGTGCAGCCCGGCCAGCGCCTCATCGGCCGAGTCGGCGACCACGACCGCGCGCTCACCGAAGACGGTACGGCCCGACACGAGGGTCCCGGCCACCGAGGCCAGCGACACCTCGTCGGCGCCCTCGACGAACGCCGCCAGCCGTCCGGCCTGGCCCGCGAGCGAACCGGGGGTCCGCGCCGAGACCACCAGCGGCACCACACCGGCGGGCTGCGTCTCGCCGAGCTCCTGCTCCGCTTCCTCCGGCGGCGCCTCTTCCAGGATCAGGTGCGCGTTCGTGCCGCTGACACCGAACGAGGACACGCCGGCCCGGCGCGGGTGACCGTTCTGCGGCCACTCCCTCGCCTCGGTCAGCAGCTCCACCGCACCCGCAGACCAGTCCACCTGGCTCGAGGGCTCCTGGACATGCAGCGTGGGAGGTATCACGCCGTGGCGCAGCGCCTGCACGATCTTGATCACACTGGCCACACCGGCAGCCGCCTGCGTGTGGCCGATGTTCGACTTCAGCGAGCCGAGCCACACCGGCTGTTCGGGGTCGCGGCCCTTCCCGTACGTGGCCAGGAGTGCCTGCGCCTCGATCGGGTCACCCAGCGCCGTACCCGTGCCGTGCCCCTCCACCACGTCCACGTCGGACGCGGCGAGGCCGGCACTCTCCAGCGCCCTGCGGATCACCCGCTGCTGCGACGGACCGTTCGGCGCCGTCAGGCCGTTCGACGCACCGTCCTGGTTGACCGCGCTGCCGCGCAGTACGGCCAGCACCCGGTGGCCCCGCTCCCGCGCGACCGACAGGCGCTCGAGCAGCACCACGCCGACGCCCTCGGCCAGGCCCATGCCGTCCGCGCCGTCTGCGAACGCCTTGCACCGGCCGTCGGTGGCCAGGCCGCGCTGCCGGGAGAACGCCATGAAGGAGCCGGGCGTCGCCATCACCATCGCGCCGCCGGCGAGTGCCATCGTGCACTCGCCCTGGCGCAGTGCCTGCGCGGCCAGGTGCATCGCCACCAGCGACGAGGAACATCCCGTGTCCACTGAAACCGCCGGGCCCTCGAACCCGAACACGTACGACACGCGGCCAGACGCCACGCACGAAGCGGCTCCCGTGCCCGCGAAGCCCTCGACCTCCGGCGTCACGACGCCGGCGCCGGCCCCGTAGCCCTGGCCGGACACCCCGGAGAAGACCCCGATGTCGGTGCCCTTCAGCGAGAAGGGGTCGATGCCGGCGCTCTCCAGTGCCTCCCAGGAGGTCTCCAGCAGCAGCCGCTGCTGCGGGTCCATGGCGAGGGCCTCACGCGGCGAGATCCCGAAGAACCCCGCGTCGAAAAGCCCTGCCCCCTGCAGGAATCCGCCCTGGTCGGTGTACGAGGTACCCGCGTGGTCGGGGTCGGGGTCGACCAGACCCTCCAGGTCCCAGCCGCGGTCGTCGGGGAACCCGGAGACGGCGTCGACCCCGTCGGCGACGAGCTTCCACAGGTCTTCGGGCGAGGACACACCACCTGGATAGCGGCACGCCATGGAGACGATGGCGATCGGCTCCCGCGCCTGGTCCTCGACCTCGCGCAGCCGCTTGCGGGCGTCGCGGGCGTCGGCGATGGCCCTCTTGAGGTAGTCGCGGAGTTGTGCCTCGTCAGCCACTGGATTCAGCTCCAAGGAAAATTTGAGTGAGCGATTGCTGAGGGGGGTCCCCGCACCGTGGGTGCAGGGAGTACGGCCGGGCCCACCGGGGCCCGGCCGTACGGGGGTCCGGCTCAGTCGAGCCGGTCGAAGATCGCGAACAGCTCCTCGTCGTCAGCGGTTTCGAGATCCTCGTTGGACGTGTCCGCGGTTCCCGACGCCGCACCGGGACCGCCCGCCGACTCGGCTGCCTTCAGCAGTTCCCGCAGGCGTACGGTGATCCGGCCACGGGCCTCGTCATCGGAAGCCGCGGCCTCGATGGACGCCTCCAGACCGGCGAGACCGGCCAGCACCGGATCGGCGGCGGAGGCCTCCTCGACGGCGCACTCCTCGCGCAGGTGGCGGGCGAGTGCCAGCGGGGTCGGGTAGTCGAAGACCAGCGTCGCCGGAAGCTTCAGACCGGTCGCCTCACGCACCCGGTTGCGCAGTTCCACCGACGTCAGCGAGTCGAAACCGGCCTCCTTGAACGCCATTTCCGCTCGGACGCTGCCGGAGTCGGAATGCCCGAGCACGACCGCCGCCTGAGCACGGACCACCTCGAGGAGCAGGGCCTCCTGCTCCGCCGCGGTGAGTCCGGCCAGCCGGTCGGACAGCTGCCGGCCCTCGTTTCCGGTGCTCCCGGCGTTCGCCAGTTGCCGGCCCGCCGGTACCAGGCCGCGCAGCAGGTGCGGCACCCCGACACCGGTCGCGGCGTCGGCACGCACACCGCGCAGGTCCAGCTTGACCGGCACCAGCAGGGCCCGTCCGGACCCCACGGCTGCACCGAACAGCTCCATACCCTCGACGGACTTGAGCGCCATGACTCCCCCACGTCCCTCACGCCGGCTCATCTGAGTCAGGGTGAGGTCGTCGATGCTGTCGCCCAGACCGGTGACCTGCTCCCACGGGCCCCAGGCCAGCGACAGACCCGGCAGGCCCGCCGCCCGGCGGCAGGCCATCAACCCGTCCAGGAAAGCATTGGCCGCTGCGTAGCCACCACTACCAGCTCCCATAAAGATGGACGATGCGGAGGAGTAGACGATGAAGGCGTCGAGGCCCATTCCGCGGGTAAGTTCGTCGAGGTGACGGACCGCGTCGACCTTCGGCGCGAAGACCCCAGCCAGCCGCTCCGGGGTCAGCGCCCCGACCACGCCGGGATCGAAGACGCCGGCGGTGTGGACCACACCGGTCAGCCGGTGCTCGGCCGGAACCGAAGCCAGCAGGGCCTCGACCTGGCCACGGTCGGACACGTCGCAGGCGACCGCCGAGACGGCAGCGCCCAGCTCGGTGAGTTCGGCGACCAGCTCCTGCACGCCCTCGGCATCCGGACCCCGACGGCTGGCCAGCAGCAGGTGCCGCACGCCGAGGCGGGTGACCAGGTGTCGGGCCGCCAGCGCGCCCAACGACCCGGCGCCGGAGACCAGGACGGTCCCGTCCGGTCCGAACACCGCGGGTGCATCGGGGGCCTCGCCCGTGACCCGGACGAGCCGGGGGACGGAGAGGGCCGTTCCGCGGATCGCGATCTGCGGCTCACCGCCGGCCAGGACCGAACCCAGTACGGAATCCAGCACCGAATCCATGCCGCCTTCGGCAGCCGGGTCGGTGTCCAGCAGGACGATCCGGTCGGGGTTCTCGGACTGGGCGGCACGCACCAGACCCCACACCGCCGATCCGGCCGGGTCGGTCACCGCACCGTCGCCGGCGGGAACCGCGCCACGCGTCAGCACCACCAGGCGCGACTCCTCCAGCCCGGCGTCGGCCAGCCACGCCTGTACGACCTCCAGCACCTGGGAGGTCAGGGCCAGCACCGCGCCCTCGCCGGAGCCGCCGACGGCTTCCAGGACGGCCGCGGCCGGGACGCCTGCGCCACCCGCCAGGGCCGCCACCTCGTCAGCGGTGGCCACCGGCACCCACGACGGAGACAGTTCGGCTCCCTGGGCCTGGGGCAGCTCGGACCACTCCACCTCGAACAGCGAGTTGGCGACCGAGGTGTCCGCCGCCGCGCCCAACTGCTCGACGGACACCGGCCGAAGAACCAGCGAGTCCAACGTCACGACCGGACCACCGGTCTCGTCGGCGGCCTTCACCGACAGCGCATCGGGACCGTTCGGCGCCACGCGGATCCGCAGGGCCGAGGCACCCGCGGCGTGCAGCGCCAGCCCGTTCCACGCGAACGGCATCACGGGTTCCGAGGATTCCTCCGTCGCCGTGCTCGCCGCGGCGCTGAACATCCCGGCCTGCAGGGCCGCGTCCAGCAGCGCGGGGTGGAGGCCGAACTTGCCGGCTTCCTTGCGCTGGTCCTCGGGCAGGGCGACCTCGGCGAAGAGTTCCTCGCCG
This sequence comes from Streptomyces sp. NPDC002209, assembly GCF_042890265.1. Classification (NCBI taxonomy): domain Bacteria; kingdom Bacillati; phylum Actinomycetota; class Actinomycetes; order Kitasatosporales; family Streptomycetaceae; genus Streptomyces; species Streptomyces sp. NPDC002209. The sequence goes on from NZ_JBIARX010000003.1 coordinate 318,664, forward strand.
CGCCGCCACACGGCCCGCATGCCCTGGAACGCCGGCCCGTACGCATACCCCACCTGCGCGAGCATCTCGTAGCCGCCGCTGATGTCCACCTGCTGCGCGCCGGGAGGCGGCCAGGCGGCGAAGTCGAACTCCTGCTCCGCTCCTTGTGCTGCCGGCGATGCCGACAGGAGGCCGGTGGCGTGCCGCGTCCACACGTCCGCGCCACCCTCGTCGAGGGCGTCCTCGCGCTGGGAGTACACGTTCACGGTGCGCGAGCCGGTCTCACCCGGGCCGCCGACGGCGACCTGTACGCGGACTCCGCCCTGCTCGGGCACCACCAGCGGGGCCTCGGTCACGAGTTCTTCCAGCAGCCCGCACCCGGCCTCGTCACCTGCTCGTACCGCCAGCTCCACCAGCCCGGTGCCCGGGAGGAGCACCACACCGCCGACCCTGTGATCGGCCAGCCAGGGGTGCGACTTCAGCGACAGCCGCGAGGTGAAGACCAGACCGTCCGACTGCGGCAGGCGCACGACCGCACCCAGCAGGGGGTGATCGGCCGCCGCCTGGCCCAGCGAGGCCGCGTCCGTGGCCGCCTCGGCCAGGTGCAGCCAGTAGTGCTGGTGGTCGAAGGCGTACGTCGGCAGGTCGATGCGGGCGGACTCCGCTCCGGCGGGCAGGACCTTGGCCCAGTCCACGGCCACACCGCGGACGAACAGTTCGGCCATCGAGGCGAACAGCCGTCGCAGACCGCCGTCTTCACGGCGCAGCGACCCGGTCACCACCACATCGGTCCCGATGTCGGCGTTGTCGACGGTCTCGGTGATCGGCTGGACCAGCACCGGATGGGCACTGACCTCCACGAACACCCCATGACCCTGCGCCAGCAGGTCGGCCACGGCCGGACCGAAGCCGACCTGGCCCCGCAGATTGCGGTACCAGTACGCGCCGTCCAGGACGTCGGCGTCCTCCACCCACGTACCGGTCACGGTCGAGTAGAACGGCACCGTCGGAGCCTTCGCACCGATCCCGCCCAGCGTGGTGGCGAGGATGTCGCGAAGGTCTTCCACGTGCCGGGTGTGCGAGGCGTAGTCCACCGCAACCCGGCGCACCCGGACGCCGTCGCCCGACAGCGCCTCCAGCGCCTCGTCCAGCGCCTCGGCGTCACCGGCGATCACCACGGAGGACGGCCCGTTGACCGCGGCGACCTCAACACGGTCCGCCCACGGCACCAGACGAGCAACCGCCTCGTCGACGCTCAGCGCCACCGAAGCCATACCGCCACGCCCGGCCAGCTCCCTGGCAATGGCCTGGCTGCGCAGCGCCACCACACGCGCCGCGTCCTCCAGCGACAGCGCGCCTGCCACACAAGCGGCGGCGATCTCGCCCTGGGAGTGGCCCAGCACCGCATCCGGCTCCACGCCCACCGACGACCAGACCGCCGCCAGACCCACCATCACGGCGAAGCTCGCCGGCTGGAGGACGTCAACCCTCTCGATGAGGTCAGGGTCGCCTTCGCCGCGCAGCACCTCGGTCAGCGACCAGTCGATCCACGGCTCCAGCGCGGCAGCGCACTCGGCGATCCGCTCCGCGAACACCGGGGAAGAGTCGAGGAGTTCACGGCCCATGCCCGCCCACTGCGAGCCCTGACCCGGGAACACCCATACGACCTTGCCCGAACCGGTCGCGCTCCCGGACACCACACCCGGCGCGCTCTCACCGCGTGCCAGTGCCTGCAGACCGACCAGTGCTTCCTTGTTCGAGTCGGCGACCACCACCGCGCGCTCGCCGAAGACCGTACGGTCCGACACCAGTGTTCCGGCCACGTCCGCCAGCGACACCTCATCGGCGCCGTCGACGAAGGCCGCCAGCCGTCCGGCCTGGCCCGCGAGCGAACCGGCGCTCCGCGCCGAGACCACCAGCGGCAGCACACCGGCGGGCGCCTGCGCTTCCGCAACGGTCGCGGCCTCTTCGGCGGGCGCCTCCTCGAGGATCAGGTGGGCGTTCGTGCCGCTGACACCGAACGAGGACACACCGGCCCGGCGCGGGTGACCGTTCTGCGGCCATGCGCGGGCCTCGGTCAGCAGCTCGACCGCACCCGCCGTCCAGTCCACTTCGGTCGTGGGCTTCTGGGCATGCAGCGTGGGGGGCATGACGCCGTATCGCAGCGCCTGCACCATCTTGATCACACTGGCCACACCGGCAGCCGCCTGCGCGTGACCGATGTTCGACTTCAGCGAGCCCAGCCACAGCGGCTGCTCCGGATCGCGGCCCTTGCCGTAGGTGGCAAGCAGTGCCTGCGCCTCGATCGGGTCGCCCAGCGCCGTACCCGTGCCGTGGCCCTCCACCACGTCCACTTCGGACGGGGAAAGTCCGGCATTGGCCAGGGCCTTGCGGATGACCCGCTGCTGCGACGGACCACTGGGCGCGGTCAGACCGTTCGACGCACCGTCCTGGTTCACGGCACTGGCACGCAGCACCGCGAGAACCCGGTGGCCGCGCTCCCGCGCCACCGACAGGCGCTCGAGCAGCACCACACCGACGCCCTCGGACAGCCCCATGCCGTCCGCGCCGTCCGCGAACGCCTTGCACCGGCCGTCAGCGGCCAGGCCGCGCTGCCGGGAGAACGCCATGAACGCACCGGGCGTCGACATGACCATCGCACCGCCGGCGAGTGCCATCGAGCACTCGCCCTGCCGCAGCGCCTGCGCGGCGAGGTGCATCGCCACCAGGGACGACGAGCACGCGGTGTCCACCGAAACCGCCGGGCCCTCGAACCCGAACACGTACGACACACGGCCGGACGCCACGCTCGGCGCCAGCCCCGTGCCCGCGAAGCCTTCCACCTCGGGCGCGACCGTGCCGGTCCCGTAGCCCTGGCTGGAGACGCCGGAGAACACGCCGACGTCGGTGCCCTTCAGCGAGACCGGGTCGATCCCGGCACCCTCCAAGGCCTCCCAGGAGGTCTCCAGCAGCAGTCGCTGCTGCGGGTCCATCGCCAGGGCCTCACGCGGCGAGATCCCGAAGAACCCCGCGTCGAACTGGCCCGCTCCCTGCAGGAAACCGCCCTGATCGGTGTACGACGTACCCGCGTGGTCGGGGTCCAGGTCGAACAGGCCGTCCAGGTCCCAGCCGCGGTCGTCGGGGAAGGACGACACCGCGTCCCGGCCCTCGCACACCATCCGCCACAGGTCCTCGGGATCCGCCACGCCGCCCGGCAGGCGGCACGCCATGCCGACGATCGCGAGCGGCTCACCCGAATCGGCCGCCACGACCGTCGGTTCCACCGGCGCCGGCGCCACGTCACCGAACTCCTCGCGGAGGTAGCGGGCGAGGGCCAGCGGGGTCGGGTAGTCGAAGACCAGCGTGGCCGGAAGCTTCAGGCCGGTCGCCTCACGCACCCGGTTGCGCAGCTCGACCGAGGTCAGCGAGTCGAAGCCGGCGTCCTTGAACGCCGTCTCCGCGCGGACGCTGCCGGAGTCGGAATGCCCGAGGACGACTGCGGCCTGGGTACGCACCAGCTCGAGGAGCAGGGCCTCCTGCTCCGCCGCGGTGAGTCCGGCCAGCCGGTCCGAGAGCTGACGGCCCTCGTCGGCGGCGCCCGCCGCGCTCGCCTGCTGTCGGCCCGCGCGGACCAGGCCGCGCAGCAGGTTCGGCACCCCACGGCCGGCCGCCGCGTCGGCACGCACCCCGCGCAGGTCCAGCTTGACCGGCACGAGCAGCGCCTGCTCGGACACCAGACCGGCATCGAAGAGGTCCATGCCCTCCGCGGCCGAGATCGCGAGCACACCGCTACGGCTGGCACGGGCCTGGTCGACGGTGCTGAGGTGCGTGGCCATGCCGAGGGTCTGGTCCCACAGGCCCCAGGCCAGCGACAGGCCCGGCAGGCCCGCCGCCCGGCGGTTGTTCATCAATCCGTCCAGGAAGGCGTTCGCCGCCGAGTAGTTGCCCTGGCCTGCGCCTCCGGACAGGCCCGCAACGGACGAGAAGACGACGAATGCGTCGAGGTCCAGGCCCCGGGTCAGTTCGTCGAGGTGCCGCACCGCATCGACCTTCGGCGCGAACACCCCCGCCAGCCGCTCCGGGGTCAGGGCCCCGATCAGCCCGTCGTCGAACACGCCCGCCGTGTGCACCACACCGGTGAGCGGGTGCTCGGCCGGCACTGCTGCCAGCAGGGCCTCGACCTGGCCTCGGTCGGACACGTCGCAGGCGACCGCCGACACCGCAGCGCCCTGCCCGGTCAGCTCGGCGACCAGCTCCTGCACTCCGTCGGCGTCCGGGCCGCGGCGGCTGGCCAGCACCAGATGCCGCACCCCGTGCCGGGAGACCAGGTGACGGGCCACCAGACCGCCCAGGGAACCGGCGCCGGAGACCAGGACGGTTCCCTCGGGTCCGAAGACCGCCGGATTCTCCGGAACGTGAGCGGTCGTGCGGGCGAGCCGGGGCACGGAGAACGTGGTTCCGCGCACCGCGACCTGCGGCTCGCCGCAGGCGAGCACCGAGTCCAGCACCGTGTCCATCACCGAGTCCGTGCCGCCTTCGGCAGCGGGGTCGATGTCCACCAGGACGATCCGGTCGGGGCTTTCCGTCTGGGCTGCACGCACCAGACCCCACACCGCGGCGCCCGCGGGGTCGCTCACCGTGCCGCCGCCGGCGGGCACCGCACCCCGAGTCGCCACCACCAGCTGCGACTCCTCGAGTCCGGCGCCGGCCAGCCACGCCTGCAAGACCCCCAGCACACGGGAGGTCAACGCCAGGACCGCGTCCTCGCCGCCGTTCTCATCGCCGACGGCTTCCAGGACCGCCACGAGCGATACGCCGGGGACCGCGGCCATGCCTTCGGCCAGCGAGGTCACCTCGTCGGCGGTGGCCACCGGCGCCCACGACAGCGCGGGCTCGGCCTGAACCTCGGGCAGCTCGCTCCACTCCACCTGGAACAGCGCGTTGGCGACCGCAGCGTCCGCCGCGCCGCCGAGCTGCTCGGCGGAGACCGGACGGGACACCAGCGAGTCCAGCGTCAGGACCAGGCCGCCGGTCTCGTCGGCGGCCTGGAACGACAGGGCGTCCGGGCCGCTCCGCGCCACCCGCACCCGCAGGGCCGAGGCACCTGCGGCGTGCAGCGCCAGTCCGTTCCACGCGAACGCGAGCACCGGCTCGCCGGCCTCTTCCTCCTGTGCCGTGCCCGCGGCTGCGCCGACCGTTCCGGCCTGCAGGGCCGCGTCGAGCAGCGCCGGGTGGATGCCGAACTTGCCGGCGTCCTTGCTCTGCTCCTCGGGCAGGACGACCTCGGCGAAGACCTCGTCGCCGCGCCGCCACACCGTCCGCAGGCCCTGGAACGCCGGCCCGTACGCGTAGCCGCGCTCGAGCAGGTCGGCGTAGAAGTTCCCGACCTCGACCGGCTGCGCACCCTTCGGGGGCCAGGCGGCGAAGTCGAACTCCGGCGCATGGGCCGCCGGCGATGCCGACAGGAGGCCGGTGGCGTGCCGCGTCCATACGTCCGCGCCACCGTCGTCGGCGGTGTCCTCGCGCTGGGAGTACACCTCCACCGTGCGCGAGCCGTTCTCACCCGGTCCGCCGACGGCGACCTGTACGCGGACTCCACCGTGCTCGGGTACGACGAGCGGCGCCTCGATCACCAGCTCTTCCAGGACGCCGCATCCGGCCTCGTCGCCGGCCCGTACGGCCAGCTCCACCAGCCCGGTACCGGGGACGATGACCACACCGCTCACCGCGTGGTCGGCCAGCCAGGCGTGCGACTTCAGCGAAAGCCGCGAGGTGAAGACCAGACCGTCCGACTGCGGCAGGCGCAGGACCGCACCCAGCAGCGGGTGATCGGCCGTCGTCTGGCCCAGGGAGGCCGCGTCCGTGGCGCCGCCGACCGCCTCGAGCCAGTAGTGCTGGTGCTCGAAGGCGTAGGTCGGCAGGTCCACGTGTGCGGAGATGGCCCCGGTGGGCAGAATGCCGCTCCAGTCCACGGCGACACCGCGGACGAACAGTTCGGCCATCGAGGCGAACAGCCGTCGCAGGCCGCCGTCTTCACGGCGCAGCGAGCCCGTCACCAGCACAGGAGCAGTGGTGTCGGCGTTGTCGACGGTCTCGGTGATCGGCTGGACCAGCACCGGGTGGGCGCTGACCTCGACGAACACCCCGTGCCCCTGGGCCAGCAGGTCGGCCACGGCCGGACCGAAGCCGACCTGGCCCCGCAGGTTGCGGTACCAGTACGCGCCGTCCAGGACGCCGGCGTCCTCCACCCACGTACCGGTCACGGTCGAGTAGAACGGCACCGCCGGCGCCAGAGCACTCACCTCGGCCAGTGCCTCGGCGAGCGCCTCGCGGATGTCCTCCACGTGCCGGGTGTGCGAGGCGTAGTCCACCGCGACCCGACGCACCCGGACGCCCGCACCGGACAGCGCCTCCAGCGCCTCGTCCAGTGCCTCGGCGTCACCGGCGATCACCACGGAGGCCGGCCCGTTGACGGCGGCGACCTCGACCCGGTCCGCCCAGGGAGCCAGCCGCGCAACCGCTTCGTCCGCGCTCAGTGCGACCGAGGCCATACCGCCGCGTCCGGCCAGGTCCTTGGCGATGGCCTGGCTGCGCAGCGCCACCACACGCGCCGCGTCCTCCAGCGACAGCGCACCCGCCACACAGGCGGCGGCTATCTCGCCCTGCGAGTGACCGAGCACCGCGTCGGGCTCGATTCCCACGGAGCTCCATACGGCCGCCAGGCCCACCATCACGGCGAAGCTGGCCGGCTGGAGCACGTCGACGCGCTCCATGAGCTCGGGCTCGGTCTCCCCGCGCAGCACGTCGATCAGCGACCAGTCGGTCCACGGCTCCAGGGCGGCAGCGCACTGCTCGATCCGCTCCGCGAACACCGGCGAGGAGTCGAGGAGTTCACGGCCCATGCCCGCCCACTGCGAGCCCTGACCCGGGAACACCCACACGACCTTGCCCGGCGCACCGGAACCGGCACTGCCGGCCACGACACCGGCAGCGTCCTCACCGCGCGCCAGTGCCTGCAGCCCGGCCAGCGCCTCGTCTGCGGAGTCGGCCACGACCACCGCACGCTCGCCCAGCACCGCGCGGCCGGACACCAGCGCCCCGGCCACGTCCGCCGTCGACACCCCCTCGGCGCCCTCGACGAAGGCCGCCAGCCGCCCGGCCTGAGCCGCAAGCGCACCGGGGGTCCGCGCCGACACCACCAGCGGCACCACACCCGTGGGGAGCGCCTCGCCGGAGTCCTGCTCCGCCTCCTCCTGCGGCGCCTCCTCCAGGATCAGGTGGGCGTTCGTGCCGCTGACACCGAACGCGGACACGCCGGCCCGGCGCGGCCGGCCGTTCTGCGGCCACTCGCGGGCCTCGGTCAGCAGCTCCACCGCCCCCGCAGACCAGTCGACCTCGGTCGTGGGCGCGTCCACGTGCAGCGTGGGAGGCATGACGCCGTGGCGCAGTGCCTCGACCATCTTGATCACGCCGGCCACACCGGCGGCCGCCTGCGCGTGACCGATGTTCGACTTCAGCGAGCCCAGCCACAGCGGCCGGTCCGCGTCGCGGCCCTGGCCGTACGTGGCCAGCAGCGCCTGCGCCTCGATCGGGTCGCCCAGCGCCGTACCGGTCCCGTGACCCTCCACCACGTCCACGTCCGCCGAGACCAGCCCGGCGCTCGCGAGCGCTCCGCGGATCACCCGCTGCTGCGAGGGACCGTTCGGCGCGGTCAGACCGTTCGAGGCGCCGTCCTGGTTGACCGCGCTGCCGCGCAGTACGGCCAGCACCCGGTGCCCGCGCTCACGCGCCACCGACAGCCGCTCCAGCACGACCACGCCGACGCCCTCGGCCCAGCCGGTGCCGTCCGCGGCATCGGCGAATGCCTTGCACCGCCCGTCAGCGGCCAGGCCGCGCTGGCGGGAGAACTCCGCAAAGACGCCGGGCGACGCCAGGACCGTCGCGCCGCCGGCCAGCGCCATCGAGCACTCGCCCTGGCGCAGCGCCTGCGCGGCCAGGTGCATCGCGACCAGCGAGGACGAGCACGCGGTGTCCACCGAAACCGCCGGGCCCTCGAACCCGAGCACGTAGGACACCCGGCCCGAGGCCACACTCGTCGAGCCGCCCGTGCCGGCGAAGCCCTCCAGCTCGGGCGTCACCACACTCGCTCCCGGCGCGACGTAGCCCTGGCCGAAGACCCCGGAGAACACGCCGACGTCGCTGCCCTTCAGCGAGACCGGGTCGATGCCGGCCCGCTCCAGCGCCTCCCACGAGGCCTCCAGCAGCAGCCGCTGCTGCGGGTCCATCGCCAGCGCCTCACGCGGCGAGATCCCGAAGAACCCCGCGTCGAAGAGACCCGCCTCGTGCAGGAAACCACCCTGGTCCGTGTACGAGGTACCCGCACGCTCGGGGTCCGGATCGAACAGACCCTCCAGGTCCCAGCCCCGGTCCTCGGGGAACCCGGAGACGGCGTCCCGGCCCTCGGACACCATCTGCCACAGGTCCTCCGGCCCCGCCACGCCACCCGGCAGACGGCACGCCATGCCCACGATGGCGATCGGTTCACGGGAAGCGTCGAGGAGCTGGCGGTTCTGCTTCTTCAGCGAGCCGACTTCTTCCAGCGACTTCCTCAGCGCCTGGACGACCTTTTCATACGACGCACTCACTTAATTGCCCCAATCATTCAGCGGTTTCGAAGGTGTTTATTCGCCGAGCGCCATGTGCACGAGATCGTCGACGTCCAGCTCGGCGATCGCCCTCTCCTCGTCGGCGTTGTCGATCCCGCCGAATTCCGGTGCGCCATCGCCACGGGCGACCAGCTTGACCAGGGCTTCCATCAATCCTGCTTCCCGGAACCGGGCGAGCGGGAGGGATACGAGTGCGTTCCTCAGCCGCTCCTCGTCCACTTCCATCTCGAGTGCGTCGTTGTCCGGCAGCAATTCCTGCTGCAGGTGGCGGGCGAGGACCTGCGGGGCCGGATAGTCGAAGACCAGCGTGGCCGGAAGCTTCAGTCCGGTCGCCTCACGCAGCCGGTTGCGCAATTCCACCGACGTGAGCGAGTCGAAGCCGGCGTCCTTGAACGCCATGTCCGCCCGCACGCTCTCCGGGCCGGCATGTCCGAGCACGGCGGCCACCTGAGTCCGCACCAGGTCGAGGAGGACCTTCGTCCGGTCGGCGGCGGTCAGTGGGGCCAGCCGGTCGTACAGCTTGCGGCCCTCGTCGGCGGTGTCCGCCGCCTGCGCCTGCTGCCGGCCCACCCGGACCAGGCTGCGCAGCATGTGCGGGACGCCGCCCCCGGCGGCCGCATCGGCGCGCACCCCCCGCAGGTCCAGCTTTGCGGGCACCAGCAGCGACTGCGCGGACCCCAGAGCGGCCTCGAACAGCTCCATGCCCTCGGCCAACGGCATCGCCTGCAGACCACCACGCCGGTTCATCCGGTTCCTGGTGAGGTCGTCGGTGTTGGCCGCCATGCCGGAGGTCTGGTCCCACAGGCCCCAGGCCAGCGACAGACCCGGCACACCTGCCGCCCGGCGGTTGGCCATCAGCCCGTCCAGGTAGGCGTTCGCGGCCGCGTAACTGCCACTGCCCGCGCCCATGAAGACGGCCGAGACTGAGGAGTAGACGATGAACGCGTCGAGGTCCAGGCCCCGCGTCAGCTCATCCAGGTGCCGTACCGCGTCCACCTTCGGCGCGAACACCCGCGCCAGCCGCTCCGGGGTCACCGTTTCGATCACCCCGGCATCCAGCACGCCGGCGGTGTGCACGACACCGGTCAGGCGGTGCTCGGCCGGAACCGAAGCCAGCAGGGCCTCGACCTGGCCACGGTCGGACACGTCGCACGCCACCACCGAGACGGCAGCGCCCTGCTCGGTGAGTTCGGCGACCAGCTGCTGCACTCCTTCGGCCTCCGGCCCCCGACGGCTGGCCAGCAGCAGGTGCCGCACCCCGCGCCGGGTGACCAGGTGCCGGGCCACCAGACCGCCGAGCGACCCGGTGCCACCCGTGACCAGGACCGTTCCCTCCGGCCCGAACACCGCAGGAACATCCGGGACCTCGACGCCGGCCCGCACGAGCCGGGGGGCGGAGAGGACCGTGCCGCGGACCGCGACCTGCGGCTCCCCGCCGGCCAGCACCGCACCCAGCACCGGCTCCGCGGCGCCTTCGGCAGCGGGGTCGGTGTCCAGGAGGACGATCCGGTCGGGGTTCTCACCCTGGGCTGCACGGACCATGCCCCATACCGCCGATCCGGCCGGGTCGGTCACCGCGCCGTCGCCGGCGGGAACCGCACCCCGGGTCACGACCACCAGCCGCGACTCCTCCAGACCGGACCCGGCCAGCCACGCCTGTACGACCTCCAGCACCCGGGAGGTCAGAGCCAGCACCGCACCCTCACCGGAACCACCGACCGCCTCCAAGACGGCCACGGCCGGGACCTCTGCGCCACCCGCCAGAGCCGCCACGTCATCGGCGGTGGCCACCGGCACGGATGCGGGCGCGAGCCCGGCACCCTGAGCCTGGGGCAGCTCGGTCCACTCCACCCTGAACAGCGAGTCGGTGAGCGCCGAGCCCGCCGCGCTCTCCAACTGCTCGGCGGAGACGGGCCGGGACACCAGCGAGTCCAGCGTCAGGACCAGGCCGCCGGCCTCGTCGGCGGCCTCGACCGCCAGCGCATCCGGGCCGGTGGGCGCCAGCCGTACCCGCAGGGCCGAGGCACCCGCGGCGTGCAGCACCAGCCCGTGCCAGTCGAGCGGCTGCACCGTCGTTCCGTCTGCCGCGTCGGCGTCGGCCGTCCCTGCGTGCAGGGCCGCGCCGAGCAGCGCCGGGTGGATGCCGAACTTGCCGGCGTCCTTGCGCTGCCCCTCGGGCAGCGAGACCTCGGCGAAGAGTTCCTCGCCGCGTCGCCACAGCGCCCGTACGCCCTGGAACGCCGGACCGTAGCCATAACCACGCTCGGCCAGACCGGAGTAGAAGTCCCCGACCTCGACCGGCTGCGCGCCGGCCGGCGGCCAGGCGGCGAAGTCGAACCCGGTGCCGCTGCCGCCCGTTTGAGCCGATGCCGACAGCACACCGGTGGCGTGCCGCGTCCACAGGCCCGCACCGGCAGCGTCCTCGCGCTGGGAGTAGATCTCCACGGTCCGCGATGCGTTCTCACCCGGTCCGCCGACGGCGACCTGTACGCGGACTCCGCCCTGCTCGGGCACCACCAGCGGTGCCTCGACCACGAGCTCGTCCAGTGCACCGCAGCCGGCCTCGTCGCCGGCCCGGACCGCGAGCTCCACCAGCGCGGTGCCCGGGAGGAGCGCCACGCCGCCGATCGTGTGATCGGCCAGCCAGGGGTGCGACTTCAGCGACAGTCGCGAGGTGAAGACGAGCCCGTCGGACTGCGGCAGCTGCACCACCGCGCCCAGCAGCGGGTGATCGGCCGTCGTCTGGCCCAGCGAAGCGGCGTCCGTGGCCGAGCCGGCCGTCTGGAGCCAGTAGTGCTGGTGGTCGAAGGCGTACGTCGGCAGGTCCACGCGCCGGGACGGCGCCGTCTGCGGCAGCACACCGCTCCAGTCCACGGTCACACCGCGGACGAACAGCTCGGCCATCGAGGCGAACAGGCGGCGCAGGCCGCCGTCCTCGCGGCGCAGCGACCCGGTCACCACCACATCGGCGGTGTCGGTGGTGTCGACGGTCTCGATGATCGGCTGGACCAGCACCGGATGGGCACTGACCTCCACGAACACCCCGTGCCCCTGGGCCAGCAGGTCGGCCACGGCCGGACCGAAGCCCACCTGGCCCCGCAGGTTCCGGTACCAGTAGTCGCCGTCCAGGATGCCGGCTTCCGCCACCCAGCCACCGGCGACGGTGGAGTAGAACGGCACCGTCGGAGCCTGGGCGTCGATCCCGGCGAGGGTCTCGGCGAGCGTGTCGCGGATCGCCTCCACGTGCCGGGTGTGCGACGCGTAGTCCACCGCGACCCGACGCACCCGCACGCCCTCGGCGGACAGCGCCTCCAGCGCCTCGTCCAGCGCCTCGGCGTCACCGGCGATCACGACGGAGGTCGGGCCGTTGACGGCGGCGACCTCGACCCGGTCCGCCCACGGCTCGATCCGTACGAGCGCTTCGTCCGCGCTCAGCGCGACCGAAGCCATGCCACCGCGGCCGGCCAGCTCCTTGGCAATGGCCTGGCTGCGCAAGGCCACGACGCGTGCCGCGTCGTCCAGGGACAGGGCCCCCGCCACGCAGGCGGCGGCGATCTCGCCCTGCGAGTGACCCAGCACCGCATCGGGCTTGACCCCGACCGAAGCCCAGACGGCAGCCAGGCCGACCATCACGGCGAAGCTGGCCGGCTGCAGGACGTCGACCCGGTCCAGGAGCTCGGGCTCCGCCTCACCGCGCAGCACCTCGAGCAGCGACCAGTCGACCCACGGCTCCAGTGCGGCAGCGCACTGCGCGATCCGCTCCGCGAACACGGGCGAAGAGTCGAGGAGTTCACGGCCCATACCGGCCCACTGCGAGCCCTGACCCGGGAACACCCACACGACCTTGCCCGAAGCAGTCGCGCTCCCGGACACCACACCGGCCGCGCCCTCGCCGCGCGCCAGCGCCTGCAGACCGACCAGTGCCTCCTTGTTCGAGTCGGCGACCACCACCGCGCGCTCGCCGAAGACCGTACGGTCCGACACCAGCGTTCCGGCGACGTCCGCCAGCGACACCTCATCGGCGCCCTCGACGAACGACGCCAGCCGCCCGGCCTGACCGGCCAGCGAACCGGCACTCCGCGCCGAGACCACCAGCGGCACCACACCGGCAGGCGCCGGCGCTTCCACGACGGTCTCGGCCGTCTCCGGGGGCGCCTCCTCGAGGATCAGGTGGGCGTTCGTCCCGCTGATGCCGAACGAGGAGACACCGACCCGACGCGGATGGCCGTTGCGCGGCCACTCGCGGGCCTCGGTCAGCAGCTCGATGGCACCCGCAGACCAGTCCACCTGATGTGAAGGCTCGTGCACGTGCAGCGTGGGCGGCATGACGCCGTGCCGCAGTGCCTGCACCATCTTGATCACACCCGCCACACCGGCGGCCGCCTGCGTGTGACCGATGTTCGACTTGAGCGAGCCCAGCCACAGCGGCTGCTCCGGGTCCCGGTCCCGCCCGTACGTGGCCAGGAGCGCCTGCGCCTCGATCGGGTCACCCAGCGCCGTACCCGTGCCGTGCCCCTCGACGACGTCCACGTCGGACGCGGTGAGCCCGGCGCTGTCCAGGGCCTTGCGGATCACCCGCTGCTGCGAGGGACCGTTCGGCGCGGTCAGACCGTTCGACGCACCGTCCTGGTTCACGGCGCTGCCGCGCAGTACGGCCAGCACCCGGTGCCCGCGCTCCCGCGCCACCGACAGCCGCTCCAGCACCACCAGACCGACGCCCTCGGACAGCACCGTGCCGTCCGCGCCGTCCGCGTACGCCTTGCACCGGCCGTCGGCGGCCATGCCGCGCTGGCGCGACATGCCGAGGATTCCGATGGGCGATCCCATCACGGCGACACCGCCGGCGAGCGCCATGGAGCACTCGCCCTGGCGCAGTGCCTGAGCGGCCAGGTGCATCGCCACCAGGGACGAGGAACACGCCGTGTCCACGGTGACCGCGGGGCCCTCGAAGCCGAAGGCGTAGGACACACGGCCCGAGGCCACGCTGCCCGCCGTGGCGGTCGTGACGAAGCCCTCGAGTTCCTCGGGCATGTTCGTCAGGGACTCGACGTAGTCGTGGATGGAGACACCGGAGAAGACGCCGATGTTGCTGCCCTGCGCCGTGCTCGGGTCGATGCCCGCCCGCTCCAGCGCCTCCCACGAGGCCTCCAGCAGGAGCCGCTGCTGCGGATCCATCGCCAGCGCCTCGTTCGGCGAGATACCGAAGAACGCGGCGTCGAACTGGGCGGCCTCGCGGAGGAATCCGCCCTGGTTGGCTGCCGAGGTGCCCGTAGCGTCGGCGTCCGGGCCGGACAGACCGTCCAGGTCCCAGCCGCGGTCGTCGGGGAAGGGCGACATGCCCTCACGGCCCTCGGACACCAGCTGCCACAGGCCATCGGGATCCGCCACACCGCCCGGCAGGCGGCACGCCATCCCGACGATCGCGATCGGCTCGTCCGGGTCCGCGACGGCGGTCGCAGCCGGGGCGGGGGTGCCGGCGGCCGCGTCACCGAGCTCCTCGCGCAGGTGGCGGGCGAGCGCGACCGGGGTGGGGTAGTCGAAGATCAGCGTGGCCGGCAGCTTCACGCCGGTCGCCGCGCTCAGCCGGTTGCGCAGCTCGACCGCGGTCAGCGAGTCGAACCCGATGTCGCTGAACCCGCGGGTGCCCTGCGCCAGTTCGGGGCCGCTGAAGCCGAGTACGTTGCCCGACTCGGCCTGGACGACGGTCAGCAGGATGCCCTCCTGCTCGGCCGGCGACAGCCCGGCGAGCCGGCGGACCAGTCCGCTGCTGTCCCCGGCAGCCGCGCGTGCCACGCGCCGGCTCGCGCGGACCAGGCCGCGCAGCAGATGCGGGACTCCCCCGCCGGCCGCGGCCTGGCTGCGCATCGCCTTCAGGTCCAGCTTGATCGGCACCAGCAGTGCCTGGCCCGCGTGCAGGCCGACGTCGAAGATGTGCAGGCCCTCGGCCGGCGTCATCGCCAGCACGCCACCGCGGCTCATACGGGCCTGGTCGACGGCGCTGAGGTGAGCGGTCAGGCCGTTGCTCTGCTCCCACAGGCCCCAGGCCAGTGACAGTGCGGGCAGGCCCGCCGCGCGGCGGCCGGCCATCAGGCCGTCCAGGAAGGCGTTCGCCGCCGCGTAGTTGCCCTGGCCGGCCGACCCCATGAGCGAGGCCGCGGACGAGAACACGATGAACGCGTCGAGGTCCAGGCCGCGGGTCAGCTCGTCGAGGTGCCGGACCGCGTCCACCTTCGGCGCGAACACCGTCGCGAGCCGCTCCGGGGTCAGCGTCGCGATCACGCCGTCGTCCAGCACGCCGGCCATGTGCACGACACCGGTCAGGCGGTGCTCGGCCGGAACCGAAGCCAGCAGGGCCTCGACCTGGCCGCGGTCGGACACGTCACAGGCCGCCACCGACACCGCAGCACCCAGCTCGGTGAGTTCGGCGACCAGCTCCTGCACGCCCTCG
Source organism: Streptomyces sp. NPDC002209 (assembly GCF_042890265.1). NCBI lineage: Bacteria > Bacillati > Actinomycetota > Actinomycetes > Kitasatosporales > Streptomycetaceae > Streptomyces > Streptomyces sp. NPDC002209. The sequence continues at coordinate 333,757 of NZ_JBIARX010000003.1, forward strand.
GCATCCGGACCCCGACGGCCGGCCAGCAGCAGGTGCCGCACCCCGTGCCGGGTGACCAGGTGCCGGGCCACCAGACCGCCCAGGGCGCCGGTGCCACCGGTGACCAGGACGGTCCCTTCGGCCCCGAACACCGCGGGCTCGTCCGGGACCTCCGCGCCGGCCCGGACGAGCCGGGGGACGGAGAGGGTCGTGCCGCGGACCGCGACCTGCGGCTCGCCGCTGGCCAGCACCGCGCCCAGGACGGAACCCGCCCCGTCTGCGGAGGCCGGGTCGGTGTCGATCAGGATGATCCGGTCGGGGTTCTCGGCCTGCGCGGCACGCACCAGACCCCACACGGCCGATCCGGCCGGGTCGCTCACCGTACCGTCGCCGGCGGGGACGGCGCCCCGGGTCACCACGACCAGGCTCGATTCCTCCAGCCCGGTCCCGGCAAGCCAGGCCTGGACGACCTCCAGCACCCGGGAGGTCGACTCCAGTACCGCGTCCTCGCCGTCGGCGCCGGTCACGGCCTGCAGGACCGCCACGGCCGGGACGCCGGCGCTCCCGGCCAGCGCCACCACGTCGTCGGCGCCGGAAACCGCCACCCACGAAGGCGCCGGCTCGCCACCCTGGGCCGCAGACAGTTCGGTCCACTCCACGCCGAACAGCGAGTCGCGGCTCTCATCGCCCGCCGCGGCGCCCAACTGGTCGGTGGACACGGGCAGGGACACCAGCGAGTCCATCGTCAGGACCATGTCGCCGGTCTCGTCGGCGGCCTGGAACGACAGCGCGTCCGGCCCGCACGGGGCGACCCTCACGCGCAGTGCCGAGGCACCCACGGCGTGCAGCACCAGCCCGTTCCACGCGAACGGCAGCACCTGGCGGTCGTCGTCCGGATTGGCGAAGGCGTTCGTGTGGAGGGCGGCGTCCAGCAGCGCCGGGTGCATGCCGAACTTGCCGGCTTCCTCCCGCTGTTCCTCGGGCAGGACGGCCTCGGCGAAGACCTCGTCACCGCGCCGCCACACCGCCCGCAGGCCCTGGAACGCCGGGCCGTACGCGTAGCCGCGCTCGAGCAGGTCGGTGTAGAAGTTCCCGACCTCGACGGGCTCGGCACCGGGGGGCGGCCACGCGGCGAAGTCGTACTCCTGTCCCGTGCCCCGTTTCACCGACGCCGCCGGCGAAGCCGCCAGGAGTCCGGTGGCGTGCCGCGTCCACTCGTTCGCGCCGCCCTCGCCGGCAGCGTCCTCGCGCTGGGAGTACACGTCCACCGTGCGGGAGCCGGTCTCGCCCGGTCCGCCGACGGCGACCTGCAACCGCACGCCGCCCTGCTCGGGCAGCACCAGCGGCGACTCGATCACGAGTTCTTCCAGGACGCCGTAGCCGAACTCGTCGCCGGCCCGCACCGCGAGGTCGACGTACATCGTGCCCGGGATGATCACCACGCCGCCGATCGCGTGACCGGCCAGCCAGGGGTGCGTCCTCAGCGAGAGCCGCGAGGTGAAGACCAGGCCGTCGGACTGCGGCAGTTGCACCACCGCGCCCAGCAGCGGGTGATCGGCGCCGGTCAGTCCCAGCGAGGCCGCGTCCGTGGCCGACCCGGCCATCTGGATCCAGTAGTGCTGGTGGTCGAAGGCGTACGTCGGCAGGTCGATGCGGGCGGACTCCGCTCCGGCCGGCAGGACCTTGGCCCAGTCCACGGCCACACCGCGGACGAACAGTTCGGCCATCGAGGCGAACAGCCGTCGCAGGCCGCCGTCTTCACGGCGCAGCGAACCGGTCACCACCACATCGGCGGTGTCGGTGGTGTCGACGGTCTCGGTGATCGGCTGGACCAGCACCGGATGGGCACTGACCTCCACGAACACCCCATGGCCCTGCGCCAGCAGGTCGGCCACGGCCGGACCGAAGCCCACCTGGCCCCGCAGGTTCCGGTACCAGTACGCGCCGTCCAGGACGCCCGCGTCCTCCACCCAGGTACCGGTCACGGTCGAGTAGAACGGCACCGCCGGCGCCTTCGCACCGACGCCGGCCAGCGCTTCGGCCAGCGTCTCGCGGATGGACTCCACGTGCCGGGTGTGGGACGCGTAGTCCACGGCCACCCGACGGATCCGGACGCCCTGGTCGTCGAGCGCGTCCAGCGCCTCGTCCAGCGCCTCGGCGTCACCGGCGATCACCACCGACGACGGGCCGTTGACGGCGGCGACCTCGACCCGGTCGGCCCACGGCTCCAGACGGGCAACCGCCTCGTCCACGTTCAGCGCGACCGACGCCATACCGCCACGCCCGGCCAGGTCCCTGGCGATGGCCTGGCTGCGCAGCGCCACCACGCGCGCCGCATCCTCCAGCGACAGCGCACCCGCCACGCAAGCGGCGGCTATCTCACCCTGGGAGTGGCCGAGCACCGCATCCGGCTCCACGCCCACCGACGACCACACGGCGGCCAGACCGACCATCACCGCGAAGCTCGCCGGCTGCAGTACGTCGACCCGGTTCAGGAGTTCGGGGTCCGCCTCGCCGCGCAGCACGTCCAGCAGCGACCAGTCCACCCACCGCTCCAGCGCGGCCGCGCACTGTGCGATCCGCTCCGCGAACACCGGGGAGGAGTCGAGGAGTTCCCGGCCCATGCCCGCCCACTGGGAGCCCTGGCCCGGGAAGACCCACACGACCTTGCCCGGCGTACCCGAGCCGGTCACCACACCGGGCGCACTCTCTCCGCGCGCCAGCGCCTGCAGACCGGCCAGCGCCTCATCGGCCGAACCCGCGACCACGACCGCGCGCTCACCCAGCACCGCACGGCCCGAAACCAGCGCCCCGGCCACGTCCGCCAGCGGCACCTCTTCGGCGCCCTCGAGGAACTCCGCCAGCCGCCCGGCCTGGGTCGCCAGCGAGCCGGCGGTCCCCGCGGACACCACCAGCGGCACCGCACCGGCAGGCCGGGCCGCGTCCGTGACGGGCTCCGCAGCCTCCTGCGGGGATTCCTGCGGCGCCTCCTCCAGGATCATGTGCGCGTTCGTGCCGCTGGCCCCGAAGGCGGAGACGCCTGCGCGGCGCGGGTGGCCGCTGCGCGGCCACTCCCGCGCCTCCGTCAGCAGCTCGACCGCGCCCGAGGACCAGTCGACCTGGGGGGTGGGCGCGTCCACGTGCAGGGTCGCCGGGAGCGTACGGTGCCGCAGCGCCTGGACCATGTTGATCACGGCGGCGACGCCGGACGCCGCCTGCGTGTGGCCGATGACGGACTTGACCGAGCCGAGCCACAGCGGCTGTTCCGGGTCGCGGCCCTGCCCGTAGGTGGCCAGCAGCGCCTGCGCCTCGATCGGGTCGCCCAGCACCGTGCCCGTGCCGTGGCCCTCCACCGCGTCGACATCGGACGGGGAGAGGCCTGCGCTGTCCAGGGCCTTGCGGATCACCCGCTGCTGCGAGGGACCGTTCGGCGCGGTCAGGCCGTTGGACGCACCGTCCTGGTTCACGGCGCTGCCGCGGATCACGGCCAGTACCCGGTGCCCGCGCTCCTGCGCCACCGAGAGCCGCTCCAGCAGCACCACGCCCACGCCCTCGGCCCAGCCGGAGCCGTCGGCGCCGGCGGCGTAGGACTTGCAGCGCCCGTCGAAGGCGAGTGCGCGCTGACGTGCGAAACCGACGAATCCGCCCGGCGTCGCCATGACCGTCGAGCCGCCCGCGAGCGCCATGGAGCACTCGCCCCGGCGCAGCGCCTGTGCGGCAAGGTGGATCGCGACCAGCGAGGAGGAGCACATGGTGTCGACCGTCACCGCGGGGCCCTCGAGCCCGAGGGTGTAGGCGACGCGCCCGGAGGCGACGCCGCCCGCCGTGCCCAGGGCCCGCTCCAGGCTGAGGTAGCCCTCGAAGCCGCTGAGGTCCGGTGCGTAGTCCTGGTGCACGATGCCGGCGAACACGCCGATGTCGCTGCCGCGTACCGAGTGGGGGTCGATGCCGGCCCGCTCGAAGGTCTCCCAGGACACCTCGAGCAGCTGTCGCTGCTGGGGGTCCATCGCCAGGGCCTCACGCGGCGAGATGCCGAAGAACCCGGCGTCGAACTGCGCGGCGTCGTGCAGGAAGGCGCCTTCGCGCACGTACGTCGTACCGGGGTTGTCGGGGTCCGGGTGGTAGAGGCCCTCCACGTCCCAGCCGCGGTCCTCGGGGAACGTGCTGTACACGTCGGCGCCCTCGGACACCACCCGCCAGAAGTCCTCCGGCCCGCGGATTCCGCCGGCGTACCGGCAGGCCATGGACACGATCGCGATGGGCTCCGCGGCTGCCGCGACGAGTGTGCTGTTCTCCTGCTGAAGCCGGGCGTTCTCCTTCAGCGAGGCACGCAGTGCCTCAACGACCTGCTGGTCGGGCGCCGACATATCCATCCTCCACGATTCGTTCACAGGCGATCAGCTCGTCTTGCCCAGGGCCCGTTGCACCAGATCGGCAACGTCCATGGCGTCGATCAGTTCCACGTCGGCGGCGGCCGCCGACGTCTGCGTCTCCGGCGTGTCCGCGTCCGCGTCCGCGTCGGCCTCGGCGAGGCCGAGGAGGGTGTCCAGGACCCCGGCTTCCTTGAACCGGGCGAACGGCACGGACGCCAGGACCTGCCTGAGCTCGTCCTCCCGCTCGTCCAGGCCGTCGTCGGACTCCCGGAGAAGTTCGGAGCGCAGGTATCCGACCAGCGCCTCCGGGGTGGGGTAGTCGAAGATCAGGGTTGCGGGCAGCCGCAGTCCGGTGGCCGCGTTCAGGCTGTTGCGGAGGTTGACGGCGGCCAGTGAGTCGAAGCCGACCTCCTGGAACGCCTGGCGGGGGCCGATGCCCTCCGCGCCGCTGTGGCCGAGGACCGTCGAGGCGTGGCCGCGGACCAGCCGGAGCAGGATGCGGTCCTGCTCGGTGTCCGAGACCGCCCGCAGGGAGTCCGCGAGGGACGTGGCGGCGTCGCTGTTCTCGCCGTCGCCCTGCAGGGCTTGCAGGGCCTTCTTCGCCTCGGGCAGGTCGGCGAACAGGGGGCTGGTGCGGACCGAGGTGAACGCGGGGATGAAGGCCCCCCAGTCCATGTCGGCCACCGCCACGAACTTCTCGTTGCCCTGGACCGCCTGCACCATCGCGGTGACGGCCAGCCCAGGGGCCACGGGAAGGACGCCACGGCGCCGCAGCTGGGCGAGGGCGGCCTCGTCCATGCCCACGCCGATCTGGTCGAGGGCTCCCCAGGCGATCGACGTGGCCCTCAGCCCGCGGGCGCGCCGCCACTCGATCAGGGCGTCGAGGACGGCGTTGGCCGCTCCGGACGGACCCTGGCCGCCGCCGCCCCAGACACCCGCGATCGAGGAGAAGACCACGAACGCGTCGAGCGGGGTGTCCTCGAACAGGCCGTCCAGCCACACCGCGGTGTCCACCTTGGCCGCGAACACCCCGGCGAGGTCCTGTACGCCGGTGTCGTCGATGGAACTGGTCTGCGTGACGTCGGCGGCGTGCACCACGGCCGTGACCGGCTGCTCCGCGGCGGCCTCGGACACCAGTTGCGCGATCGCGTCCCGGTCGGAGTCCTCGCACGACTCCACCGCGGTGGCGACACCCAGCCCGGCCAGTTCGGCCCGCAGGTCCGACACGCTCTCGTCGGATGCCTGCGCGGTCGTGGTGACGATGAGCCGGTCGACGCCGGCCTGCGCGAGCCAGACCGCGACGTGCCTGCCCAGTCCCTCGGCGCCGCCGGTCACCAGGACCGTGCCCCGGGGCTGCCAGCCGGCGTCGCCGGTGGACTCCGGGACGGGCTTGCGCACCAGGCGCCGGGTGTACACACCCGATCGCCGGACCGCGAGCTGGTCCTCATCGGCAGCGGAGTTCAGCACTCCGAGCAGGTACTGGGCCGTACGCGGGTCGCTCACGGCGGGCAGGTCGACCAGACCGCCCCACCGGTCGAGCCGTTCCAGCGCAGCGGCGCGGCCGAGGCCCCACAGCGACGCCTGCACCGGTGAGGTGAGGGTGTCGTGGATGCCGATGTTCACCGCGCCCCGGGTCAGGCACCACAGCGGCTGGGAGGCGTTGTTGTCCCCCAGGGCCTGGACCAGCGCAAGCGTCGACGCCGTGACCGCGGTCGGGTCCTGCAGACCGCTGCCCGTGTGCTCGTCCAGGGCCAGCAGGGACAGCACGCCGGTCAGGTCGTGTTCGGCCAGGACGCCGGTCAGTCGCTCGGCGAGCAGTTCCCGCGTGCGGTCCGGCTCGCCGACCTCCAGCAGGACGGTCCCGAGTCCGAGACCGGTCAGCTCCTCCAGGAGGGCGTCGGTCGCACCGCCGTCGGGACGTGCGGACGGTACGACGACCAGCCAGCGGCCACCGGGTACGCCGGCGGCCTCGCGTTCGAGCGGCTGCCAGGTGACGTGGTAGCGCAGCTTCTCCGCCGTCGACCGCGCACGGCGCTTGCCCCGCCATTCCGCCAGTACGGGCACGACGGTGTCCAGGGCGCTGCGCTGGTCGGTCGACGCCATCTCCAGCAACTCGCCGAGGGAGTCCAGATCGGCCCGTTCGATCGCGGCCCAGAAATCGGAGTCCGCGCCCTCGGCCGCATCGCCGACGGCGTCGGCGGCCGCTTCCGCCTCCTGGAGCCAGTAGTGCTGGTGCTCGAAGGCGTACGTCGGCAGGTCCACGCGTGCGGACCCGGCCCCGGCGGGCAGGACACCGCTCCAGTCCACGGCCACACCGCGGACGAACAGCTCGGCCATCGAGGCGAACAGCCGTCGCAGACCGCCGTCCTCGCGCCGCAGCGAACCCGTCACGACCGCATCGGTCCCGGTGACGTCGGCGGTCTCGGTGATCGGCTGGACCAGCACCGGGTGCGCGCTGACCTCCACGAACACCCCGTGGCCCTGACCCAGCAGGTCGGCCACGGCCGGGCCGAAGCCGACCTGGCCCCGCAGGTTGCGGTACCAGTACCCGCCGTCGAGGACGTCGGCGTCCGTCACCCAACCGCCGCTCGCGGTGGAGTAGAACGGCACGTTCGGAGCCTGCGCGTCGATCCCTGCCAGTGCCTCGGCGAGCGCCTCGCGGATGTCCTCCACGTGCCGGGTGTGCGAGGCGTAGTCCACCGCGACCCGACGCACCCGGACGCCCGCGCCGGAGAGCGCCTCCAGGACCTCGTCCAGTGCCTCGGCGTCACCGGCGACGACCACGGAGGCCGGGCCGTTGACGGCGGCGACCTCGACCCGGTCCGCCCACGGCTCCAGCCATGCGACCGCCGCGTCCGCGCTCAGCGCGACCGAGGCCATACCGCCGCGGCCGGCCAGCTCCTTCGCGATGACCTGGCTGCGCACGGCCACCACGCGGGCCGCGTCGTCCAGGGACAGGGCCCCTGCGACACAGGCGGCGGCGATCTCGCCCTGCGAGTGGCCGAGCACCGCGCCCGGCTCCACTCCGGCGGAGCTCCACACGGCCGCCAGGCCCACCATCACGGCGAAGCTGGCCGGCTGGAGCACGTCGACCCGCTCCATGAGCTCGGGCTCGGTCTCACCCCGCAGCACGTCGATCAGCGACCAGTCGATCCACGGCTCCAGAGCAGCCGCGCACTGCGCGATCCGCTCCGCGAACACCGGCGAGGAGTCGAGGAGTTCACGGCCCATCCCCGCCCACTGCGAACCCTGACCCGGGAACACCCACACGACCTTGCCCGGCTTGCCCGAACCGGCACTGCCGCAGACCACGCCGGGCGCGCTTTCGCCCCGGGCCAGCGCCTGCAGTCCTGCCAGCGCCTCGCCGTCCGAGCCGGCCACCACGACCGCACGCTCGCCCAGCACCGCGCGGCCCGACACCAGCGCCCCGGCCACGCTCGGCAGCGGCACTCCGCCGGCGCCCTCGACGAACGCCGCCAGCCGCCCGGCCTGACCGGCCAGCGAACCGGCGCTCCGCGCCGACACCACCAACGGCACCACACCCGCAGCCGCCGACGGCTCCTGCGCCTCTTCGGCGGGCGCCTCCTCCAGGATCAGGTGCGCATTCGTACCGCTGGCCCCGAACGAGGAGACCGCGGCCCGGCGCGGATGGCCGTTGCGGGTCCACTCCCGGGCCTCGGTCAGCAGCTCCACCGCACCCGCGGACCAGTCCACCTGGGTGGTGGGCTCGTCCACATGGAGCGTGGCGGGCATGACGCCGTGCTGCATGGCCATGACCATCTTGATCACGCCGGCCACACCGGCGGCCGCCTGCGCATGGCCGATGTTCGACTTCAGCGAGCCCAGCCACAGCGGCTGCTGCGGATCCCGGTCCCGCCCGTAGGTGGCCAGCAGCGCCTGCGCCTCGATCGGGTCGCCGAGGGCCGTACCGGTCCCGTGGGCCTCGACGACGTCCACATCCGCGGGCGTGAGTCCCGCCGTGTCCAGCGCCCTGCGGATCACCCGCTGCTGCGAGGGACCGTTCGGCGCGGTCAGGCCGTTCGAGGCGCCGTCCTGGTTGACCGCGCTGCCGCGCAGTACGGCCAGCACCCGGTGCCCGCGCTCGCGCGCCACCGACAGCCGCTCCAGCACGACCACGCCGACGCCCTCGGCCCAGCCGGTGCCGTCGGCCGCCGAGGAGAACGCCTTGCACCGGCCGTCGGCCGCCAGGCCGCGCTGCCGGGAGAACTCCATGAAGGCGTCCGGGCTGGCCATGACCGTCGCGCCGCCGGCGAGCGCCATCGAGCACTCGCCCTGCCGCAGCGACTGCGCCGCCAGGTGGATGGCCACCAGCGACGACGAGCACGCGGTGTCCACCGTGACCGCCGGACCCTCGAAGCCGAACACGTACGACACGCGGCCCGAGGCCACGCTCGCCGCCGTGCCGGTCATGAGGTAGCCCTGGACGTCCTCGGGCACCTGGTGGAGCCGGGTCACGTAGTCGTGGTGGACGATTCCGGTGAACACGCCGATGTCACTGCCCTTGGCGGACTGCGGGTCGATGCCCGCCCGCTCCAGCGCCTCCCACGAGGTCTCCAGCAGCAGCCGCTGCTGCGGGTCCATCGCCAGGGCCTCACGCGGGGAGATCCCGAAGAGCCCGGCGTCGAACTGCGCTGCCTCGTGGAGGAATCCGCCCGAGCGGGTGTAGCTGGTACCCGGGTGGGCCGGGTCCGGGTGGTACAGGCCCTCGAGGTCCCAGCCGCGGTCGAGCGGGAAGCCGGACACCGCGTCCCGCTGCTCCATCACGAGCTTCCACAGCTCCTCGGGGCTGTCCGCCCCGCCCGGCAGCCGGCTGCTCATGGCGACGATCGCGATCGGCTCGTCGGAGACGGAGGCCGCCACCGTGGCCGGGGCGGGCGCCGCTGCCTGCTCGCCGAGCAGTTCGCCGCGCACGTGGGCCGCGAGAAGGGTGAGCGTCGGGTAGTCGAAGACCAGCGTGCTGGGCAGGTCCACCCCGGTGAGGTCGCGCAGGCGGTTGCAGAGCTTGACCGCGCTGAGGGAGTCGAATCCGAGGCTCTTGAAGGACTGCTCCTCGTCGAGCCCGTCCGACGCGCGGTGGCCGAGTACGAACGCGGTGCTCTGCCGGACCAGGTCCATCACCACACGCTGCTGCTCCGCGGGCGACAGCCCGGCCAGCCGGCCGGCGATCGCATCGCCGGCCCCTTCGCTGCGCGACACCACGCGCCGGGTGAGGGCGCCGGAAGGCGTCTGCGCTCCGGCAGCGGCGGCTCCCGGCTCCTCCGCCACGGCCGGCGCTTCGGCCCCGCTCCCGGGCAGGACGCCCAGGGTCAACGGGCCGAGGACCGCCACGGGTTCGCCGGCCGGGTCCGCGAGCTCCAGCAGGTGGCGGCCGTCCGGCGCCGGCGTGCTCCGCAGCCGCAGCGAGGCGGCGCCTTCCGCGTACACGGCCAGGCCGGCGCAGCCGGACAGGTCCGCGGTGGCACGGGCGTCCAGGACGCGCAGCGCGGTGTCGAGGAGCACCGGGTGCAGGATGAACTCTGATGCCTCGTCGGCGAGTTCGGCCGGAAGTGCGATCTCGGCGAAGGTCTGTCCGTCCTGCTGCCACACGCGGTGCGCCCCCGGGAGGGGTGTGTCACCGTCTGCGGGCAGCGGCCAGTCCCGCAGGTCGAACGCCGGCTGCGGCATTCCGGGGACGAGCACGGCTCGTGCATGGCACGTCCAGGGCCCTTGCTCCGGGTCCAGGGGCCGGCCGTGGACGGCGGCGCGGCGGCGACCGTCGGCGCCCGGGGCGTCCACCGACACCCGCACCTGGGTGTGGCCGTGCCGGGGCACCGTCAACGGCGCCTCGACGACGACCTCTTCGAGACTTCCGCAGTCCACCTCGTTGCCGGCCCTGACGACCATTTCCAGGATCGCGGCGGCCGGGACCGTGGTGGCGCCGTCCGTCTCCGTCGCGCCGTGGATCCAGCCGCGGCTTCGCGGCGACAGCCGCCCGGTCAGTACGACGCCGGTCCCGCCGCCGTCGCCCGGCATCTCGATGACGGTGCCGAGCAGAGGGTGCCCTGCGCCGGTGGTGCCGAGCGCTTCCGCACCGCCCTTCGCGGTCTCGTCGGCCTCGACCCAGTACCGCTGGTGCTGGAACGCGTACGTGGGCAGGTCGGCCCCGGCTGCCGTGGCGGGCCGGCCGAGAACGGCCGCCCAGTCGACGTCCACACCGCGAACGTGCAGTTCCGCGAGGGCCGTCAGGACGCCCGCGGGCTCCGTGCCGTCCTTGCGCAGGGTGGCGATGCAGCTCTGCTCGCGGCCGCCGAGCGAGCCGAGCGCCATCGCGGCGAGGATCCCTCCGGGGCCCAGCTCGAGGAACGTCGTGGCTCCCAGGTCGCTCAGCGAGATGACGGCGTCGCTGAACCGCACCGCGTTCCGCGCCTCGTCGACCCAGTACTCGGGGGTGCACAGCCGACCGTCCCGGACGGGTTCGCCGGTCAGGGTGGAGACGACGGGAAGAGTGCCCGGCCGGTACGACAGGCCCTCCAGGACCGTGCGGAACTCGTCGAGCACGGGCTCCATGAGCGGGGAGTGGAAGGCGTGGCTGACCGGCAGCCTGCGCGTCTTGTGGCCGCGGCCGGCCAGTTCGTCGGCGGCGGCGAGCACGGCGCCCTCGGCGCCGGAGAGCACCAGCGAGTCGGGGCTGTTCACCGCTGCGACGCAGACCACACCGCGGGCCCGGGCCAGCAGGGGGGCGACGTCGGCCTCGGTCGCCTGGACGGCGACCATCGCGCCGCCTTCGGGCAGGGACTGCATCAGCCGGCCGCGGGCGGCGATCAGTTCGCCCGCTTCGGCCAGTCCCAGGACTCCGGAGACGTGCGCGGCCGTGATCTCTCCGATCGAGTGGCCTGCGACGAGGTCCGGTCGCACCCCCCAGGACTCGAAGAGCCGGAACAGCGCGGTCTCCAGGGCGAACAGGGCGCCTTGCGTGTACATGGTCTGGTCGAGCAGTGCGCTGTCGGGCGATCCCGGCGCGGCGAACACCACGTCACGCAGCGGGCGTGCCGAGTGCTCGTGCAGGTGCTCCTCGACGGCGGCGCAGGCGGCGGCGAAGGCCTCGCGGAAGACCGGGTAGGTCTGCGCGAGTTCGCGACCCATGCCGGCCCACTGGCTGCCCTGACCGGTGAAGAGGACGGCGAGTTTGCCCGTGGCCGGGGTGCCGGAGATGACGGCGGGGCTCGTTTCGCCGCGCCCGAAGGCGCTCAGGTCGGCACGGAGGCGTTCCCTGTCGGACGCCAGGACGACGGCGCGGTGGTCGAGTTGGGCACGCGTGGTGGCGAGCGCGTGGGCGGCATCGCTCAGGCGTACGTCGGGCCGGGCGTCGAAGAACCGGGCGAGCCGGTCCGCCTGGCCGCGCAGTCCGGCCGGCGTCCGCGCCGAGACGGGCACCGGTACCAGGACGCCGGCCGGCTCCGGTCCGGGCTCCGGCGCGGGAGCCGGCGGCTGGTCGGGGGCCTCCTCGATGACGACGTGCGCGTTGGTGCCGCCGATGCCGAAGGAGGACACCCCGGCGCGGCGGGGCCGGCCGCTGCGCGGCCAGTCGCGGGCCTCGGTCAGCAGTTCCACGGCGCCCGCGGACCAGTCGACGTGGGACGACGGGCGGTCCACGTGCAGCGTCCTGGGGAGGACGCCGTGCCGCATGGCCATGACCATCTTGATCACGCCTGCGACGCCTGCCGCCCCCTGGGTGTGCCCGATGTTCGACTTCACGGAGCCGAGCCACAGCGGCCGGTCGGGCTGCCGGTCCTGGCCGTAGGTCGCCAGGAGCGCATCCGCCTCGATCGGGTCGCCGAGCGTCGTACCCGTGCCGTGCGCCTCCACGGCGTCCACGTCCGCGGCGGTGAGACCGGCATGGGCCAGGGCCTTGCGGATGACCCGCTGCTGCGCCGGACCGTTCGGGGCCGTCAGGCCGTTCGAGGCGCCGTCCTGGTTCACCGCGGACCCGCGGACCACGGCCAGCACCTGGTGGCCCCGGCGACGGGCGTCCGACAGCCGCTCCACGAGCAGCAGCCCCGCGCCCTCGGACCAGCCGGTGCCGTCCGCGCCGTCGGCGAACGCCTTGCACCGGCCGTCGGGGGCCAGTCCGCGCTGCCGGGAGAACTCGACGAAGGTCTCCACGGTGCCCATCACCATCACGCCGCCGGCCAGCGCCATGGAGCACTCGCCCCGGTTCAGCGCCTGCGCCGCCAGGTGCAGTGCCACCAGGGAGGAGGAGCACGCCGTATCGACCGTCAGGGCGGGGCCCTCGAAGCCGAAGTGGTAGGCGATGCGGCCGGAGGTGACGCTGCCCGAACCGCCGGTGAGGCGGAATCCCTCGACACCGGACGCCTGGTGCATCCGCACGCTGTAGTCGTGGCTGTTGACCCCGACGAAGACGCCGACGTCCTCCCCCGCCAGCGTGGTCGGGTCGATCGCGGCCCGTTCGAAGGCCTCCCAGGACGTCTCGAGCAGCAGTCGCTGCTGCGGGTCCATCGCCAGCGCCTCGTTCGGCGAGATGCCGAAGAACGCGGCGTCGAACCCGGCGGCGTCCTCGAGGAACGCGCCGTGGCGCACGTAGGTGGTGCCTGCGTGGTCGGGATCGGCGTTGAAGACCCGCTCGGTGTCCCAGCCGCGGTCGTCGGGGAACTCGGTGACGACGTCGACCCCGTCGGCCACGACCCGCCACAGGTCTTCCGGACTGTGCACGCCGGCCGGGAAACGGCAGGCCATCGCCACGATCGCGATCGGCTCGTCGGTCGTCCCCGCGGGCGTCCCCGGCTCGGCCGGACGGTGCGAGGTACCGCCGAAGAGCTTGGCGCGCAGGCGCTCGGCGAGCGCCGTCGGCTTCGGGTAGTCGAAGATCATCGCCGGGGAGAGGGTCAGCCCGGTCGCGACGGCCAGCCGGTTCCGCAGCTCCACTGCGGTCAGCGAGTCGAATCCGGCCTCCTTGAAGGTCCGGGTCGCATGGACGGCATCGGGCGTGGTGTGCCCGAGCACCTCGGCGGCGTGCCTGCGGACCAGTTCGAGCAGGGCCTCGGTCTGCTCGGCATCGCCCAGACCGGCGAGGCGCTCCTTCAGCGACTCGGGCCCGGACGGAGCGGCAGCCCGGGCCGCGGGTCGCGGCGACGGGGCCAGACCCCGCAGCAGCGGCGGGACCGGAGCCTCGGCCGCGGCCGCCCGCAGGGCGGACACGTCGAACTTGGCCGCCACCAGCGTGTCGGCGGTGCTCGCGCCGGCGGCCAGGGCGGCGTCCAGCAGGGCCATTCCCTCGCTCGCGGAGAGCCCGCTCATGCCGATGCGCCGGTTGCGGCGCAGGTCTGCGGCGCCCAGGTGCTCGGTCATGCCGCTGACCGTCGCCCAGTAGCCCCAGGCGAGGGAGACGGCCGGCAGACCGAGGCCGCGGCGCCGGTGCGCCAGCGCGTCCAGGTAGGCGTTGGCCGCGGCGTAGTTGGCCTGCCCGGGGTTGCCCAGCACGCCCGCCGCCGAGGAGAACAGCACGAACGCGGCGAGGTCCAGGTCCCGGGTGAGCTCGTGCAGGTGGAGCGCCGCGTCCGCCTTGGGCCGCAGTACGGTGTCGACCCGGTCCGGGGTCAGCTCGGTGAGCACCCCGTCGTCCAGGACACCGGCGGAGTGCACGACGGCGGTGAGCGGGTGCTCGGCCGGTATGGCCCGCAGGAGGGCCTCGAGCTGGGCCCGGTCCGACGTGTCGCAGGCGGCGATGGTGACGGACGCCCCCATCGCGGTCAGCTCGTCGTGGAGCTCCGGGGCATGGCCGCGGCGCCCGGCCAGGACCAGGTGCCGGATGCCGTACGCCGTGACCAGGTGCCGTGCGGTCATCGCACCCAGCGTCCCGGTGCCGCCGGTGATCAGTACGGTGCCCTCGGTGTCCAGCGGCCGCGGGTGCTGTCCGGCTCCGGACGGCGACCGGTCCTGCGAGACGGGCACGCGGACCAGCCGGGGCACCGCCGCCACGCCCTCCCGCACCCTCAGCTGCGGCTCGCCGCTCAGTACGACGGCCGCCAGAGCGGACGGGCTGACGTCGTCGAGGTCGGCCAGGACGATCCGGTCCGGATGCTCCGACTGCGCCGAGCGGACCAGACCCCACACCGCGGCCGCCTCGGGTTCGGCGCAGTCCCCGGTGACCACGGCCAGCCGGGTTTCCGCCAGTGCGGGTTCCGCGAGCCAGGCCTGGAGGACGGCCAGCGCCGCGTTGACCGATGCGCGGGGGTCGGCCGCCGCGCTCACCGCCCCGGCCCCGGCCTCGTACAGCAGGACGTCGGGAATCGACGTGGCCGACCCGGCCGTAGCGGCGACGTCCTCGCCGGTCGCGACGGTCACGATGTCGAGGGAGCGCTCCTGGGCGGGAAGCGCGCACTGGGTCCACTCGACGCGGAACAGGGCGTCGTGCGGCAACGAGCCCGAGATCCCCGCCTGTTCGGGGGAGAACGGAGTTCCGCGTATCGCCTCGACCGTCATGACGGGCTGCCCCGTGGGGTCGGCCAGCTGCAGTCCGGTTCCCTGCGCCGACGTCCCGCCCGGGCGCACCTGCAGTGCGGCGGCGCCGGACGCCAGCAGGGACACCCCGGTCCACACGGACGGGAGCATGCCGTCGGGGACGACGGTACGGACGGCGGCGTCCAGCAGCACGGGGTGCACCCCGTAACGGCCCGCGTCCCGCAGAGCGGAGCCGTCCAGGGCGACTTCGGTGAAGGGCCCGTCGTTCGCGGGAGTCACAGTGGCCGCACCGGCGGGAGCCAGCGCACCGTGCGCGTGCCGCGTCCACGGCGCGTCCAGAGGGGCGTCCGCGGCGCGGGAGAAGATCTCCACGGACCGCCGTCCCGCCTCGTCGGGCTCGCCGACGATCACCTGGATGCTTCGGCCGGCCCGCTGCGGCAGCACCACCGGCAGCTCGACGGTCAGTACGTCGAGTACGGGAGCGCCGGCCAGGTCGCCGAGCCGGATGGACAGCTCGACCAGGGCCGCGTTCGGTACCACGACGGCATCGGAGACCTGGTGGTCCACGAGCCAGGGCTGCGAGCGAAGCGACCAGCTCGACGTGGCCATGAGGCCGGCCGAGTTCGGCATGCCGACGACCGCGCCCAGCAGCGGGTGATCGGCACCGGCGAGTCCCAGCGAGGCCGCGTCGGTCGCGGAAGCGGCCGCCTCGAGCCAGTAGTGCTGGTGGTCGAAGGCGTACGTCGGCAGGTCCACGTGTGCGGACACGGCCCCGGTGGGCAGAATGCCGCTCCAGTCCACGGCCACACCGCGGACGAACAGCTCGGCCATCGAGGCGAACAGACGGCGCAGACCACCGTCTTCACGGCGCAGCGACCCGGTCACCACCACGTCGGCGGCGGTGTCGGCGTTGTCGACGGTCTCGGTGATCGGCTGGACCAGCACCGGGTGGGCACTGACCTCCACGAACACCCCATGGCCCTGGGCGAGCAGCTCGGCCACGGCCGGACCGAAGCCGACCTGGCCCCGCAGGTTCCGGTACCAGTACGCGCCGTCCAGGACGTCGGCGTCCTCCACCCACGTACCGGTCACGGTCGAGTAGAACGGCACCGTCGGCGCCTTCGCGCCGATCCCGCCCAGCGTGGTGGCGAGGATGTCACGAAGGTCTTCCACGTGCCGGGTGTGCGAGGCGTAGTCCACCGCGACCCGGCGCACCCGGACGCCGTCGCCCGACAGCGCCTCCAGCGCCTCGTCCAGCGCTTCGGCGTCACCGGCGATCACCACGGAGGTCGGGCCGTTGACCGCGGCGACCTCGACCCGGTCCGCCCACGGCTCGATGCGTACGAGCGCCTCGTCGACGCTCAGCGCCACCGAAGCCATACCGCCACGCCCGGCCAGGTCCTTGGCGATGGCCTGGCTGCGCAACGCCACCACACGCGCCGCATCCTCCAGCGAGAGCGCGCCCGCCACGCAAGCGGCCGCGATCTCACCCTGCGAGTGACCCAGCACTGCATCGGGCTTGACCCCGACCGAAGCCCAGACCGCAGCCAGACCCACCATCACGGCGAAGCTCGCGGGCTGCAGTACGTCGACCCGGTTCAGGAACTCGGGCTCGGTCTCACCCCGCAGCACCTCGGTCAGCGACCAGTCGATCCACGGCTCCAGAGCAGCCGCGCACTGCTCGATCCGCTCCGCGAATACCGGCGAGGAGTCCAGCAGCTCACGGCCCATGCCCGCCCACTGCGAGCCCTGGCCCGGGAAGACCCACACGATCTTGCCCGAACCGGTCGCGCTCCCGGAGACCGCACCCGGCGCGCTCTCACCGCGCGCCAGCGCCTGCAGCCCGGCCAGCGCCTCCTCGTCCGAACCCGCGACCACGACCGCGCGCTCGCCGAAGACCGCACGGCCCGACACCAGCGCCCCGGCCACCTCCGCCAACGACACCTCGTCGGCGCCCTCGAGGAACTCCGCCAGCCGCCCGGCCTGACCGGCCAGCGAACCGGCGCTCCGCGCCGACACCACCAACGGCACCACACCCGCAGCCACCGGCGGCTCCTGCGCCTCTTCGGCGGGCGCCTCCTCCAGGATCAGGTGCGCATTCGTACCGCTGACACCGAACGAGGACACGCCCGCGCGGCGCGGCCGGCCGCTGCGCGGCCACTCGCGGGCCTCGGTCAGCAGCTCCACCGCACCCGCGGACCAGTCGACCTGGGGGGTGGGCGCGTCCACGTGCAAGGTCGCCGGCAGCACGCCGTGGCGCAGCGCCTGCACCATCTTGATCACGCCGGCCACACCGGCAGCCGCCTGCGTATGACCGATGTTCGACTTCAGCGAGCCCAGCCACAGCGGCTCTTCCGGGTCGCGGCCCTGCCCGTACGTGGCCAGGAGCGCCTGCGCCTCGATCGGGTCGCCCAGGGACGTACCCGTGCCGTGGGCCTCCACCACGTCCACGTCCGCCGCGACCAGCCCGGCGCCGGCCAGCGCCTTGCGGATCACCCGCTGCTGCGACAGCCCGTTCGGCGCCGTCAGACCGTTCGAGGCGCCGTCCTGGTTCACCGCGCTGCCGCGTAGGACCGCCAGCACCCGGTGCCCGCGCTCGCGCGCCACCGACAGCCGTTCCAGCACGACCACGCCGACGCCCTCGGCCCAGCCGGTGCCGTCCGCGGCATCGGCGAATGCCTTGCACCGGCCGTCGGCCGCCAGGGCCCGCTGCCGGGAGAACTCCACGAAGTGGTCGGGCGTCGCCATGACCGACACACCGCCGGCGAGCGCCATCGAGCACTCGCCCTGCCGCAGCGCCTGCGCGGCCAGGTGCATCGCCACCAGGGACGACGAGCAGGCCGTGTCCACCGTGACCGCGGGGCCTTCGAGGCCGAGCACGTACGACACGCGGCCCGAGGCCACGCTCGTCGCCGAACCCGTGGTCGCGAAGCCCTCCAGCTCCGGTGCCACCGCAGCGGCGCCGGTCCCGTACCCCTGGCCGAACAGCCCGGAGAACACGCCGACGTCGGCGCCCTTCAGCGAGACCGGGTCGATGCCCGTCCGCTCCAGCGCCTCCCAGGAGGCCTCCAGCAGCAGCCGCTGCTGCGGGTCCATGGCGAGGGCCTCACGCGGCGAGATCCCGAAGAACCCCGCGTCGAAGAGCCCCGCCTCGTGCAGGAAACCGCCCTGGTCCGTGTACGAGGTACCCGCACGCTCGGGGTCCGGATCGAACAGACCCTCCAGGTCCCAGCCCCGGTCCTCGGGGAACCCGGAGACGGCGTCCCGGCCCTCGGACACCATCTGCCACAGGTCCTCCGGCCCCGCCACGCCACCCGGCAGACGGCACGCCATGCCCACGATCGCGATCGGTTCACCGGGGTCGGCCGCCGTGACCGGCTCGGCCACCGAGCCGGTGATCCCGAGGGCCTCGGCCCGTATGAAGCCTGCCAGCGCCACCGGAGTGGGGTGGTCGAAGACGGCGGTGGTGGGCAGCGGCAGCCCGGTGCTCTCCACCAGCCGGTTGCGCAAAGCGACGACGGCCATGGAGGTGAAGCCCAGGTCGCGGAAGGCCCGGTCGGACGGGACGGAGTCCGGTCCCGGCTTCTGCAGCACGGCGGCGGCCTGCGTACGGACCAGGCCCTCCAGCAGTGCCAGCTGCGCGCGCTCCTCCAGAGCGGACAGCCGCTCACGCAGGGCGGCCGCAACGGTCGCGTCGGGCCGGCCGCCCGTCAGCGCTTCCTCGTGTCCGATCGCCTCGTACCGCAGCCGGCTCGGCTGGTCCGCCATGAGGCGGCGCTTGATCTTGCCCGATGCGGTCCGCGGGATGACGTCGACCTCTCGGACCTGCTCCGGCACCTTGTAGGCGGAGAGCTGCTCGCGGCACCGGTCGATCAGCGCCGCGGTGTCGAAGCCGGAGGGGCCGGGGACCACGTACGCGACCGAGACCTCCCCGAGCGTCTCGTGCGGTACGCCGGCCACCGCCGCGTCGGCGACACCCTCGACGGTGCGCAGGACCGCCTCGATCTCCTCCGGGTGGATGTTCTCCCCGCCGCGGATGACGAGTTCCTTGATCCGGCCGCAGATGGTGAAGTAGCCGGCGTCGTCACGCCGTGCCAGGTCTCCGGTCCGGTACCAGCCGTCCTGCATCGCTGCGGCGGTCGCCTCCGGGCTGTTGTGGTAGCCGGCCATGACGTTCGGTCCGCTGACCCACACCTCCCCCTCCTGTCCGGCGGGGACGTCTAGCCCGGTGGTGGGGTTGACGATGCGGACGCCGACGCCCGGCACCGGCAGGCCGCACGAGCCGTCGACCCGGGCGCCGTCCGGCGGGTTGATGGTGATGGCCCCGCACGTCTCGGTGCTGCCGTAGGCGTCGACCAGCGGGACGCCGAAGATCTCCTCGAAGTCGCGGCGCAGCCGCGATCCGGTGACGGCTCCGCCGACCAGGCCGATCCGCAGGCCGGGCGCGGAGAAACCGTTCTTCTGGGCGGCCGTCACCAGGTGGTGGTACGTGGTGGGAACCCCGGCCAGGAAGGTCGTGTCGTCCTCGCGCAGGGCCCTGATCACGTCCTCCGCGGAACTGCCGTCCATGATCCGGGCCGTGGCGCCGACCACGGTGACGGACAGGACGCACGCGATGTGCGAGAGGCTGTGGAACAGCGGGAGGGGCCACAGCACCCGGTCCTGGTCCGTCAGTCCCGGAATCGGTACGTAGCAAGAGGCCACGGACCAGAGGCAGTTGCGCTGCGTCGACAGGACGCCCTTGGGCCGGCCGGTCGTCCCGGACGTGTAGAACATCCAGGCCACGTCGTCGAGGTCGAGGTCGTCCCCGGCGGGCACGGCCGGCTCGCGGACGGCGAGTTCGTCGTACGAGTGGGCTCCCGCCCCCGCCGGGACGTCGCCGGTCACCAGCAGCGTGATCCCGGGCGCCACGGCCGGTGAGCGCCGGAGCCTTTCCGCCTGCACGGAATCGGTGATGACCACGGTGGCCCCGCTGTCGGCCAGCAGGTACTCCAGCTCGGCCAGGGCCGATGCGGGGTTGAGCGGCACCCCGATGCCGGCGGCGCGAACGACCGCGAGGTAACTCTCCACGGTCGACACCGAGTTGCCGAGGCAGATGGCGACCCGGTCCCCCCGCCGGACGCCCAGGCCCGCCAGGTGTCCGGCGAGCCTGCGGGTCCGTGCCTCCAGGTCGCCGTAGGTGACCGCTCGCCGGTCGTCCTGGAAGGCCACCTTGCGGGGGAAACGGGTCGCGTTCTCCAGGAGTGCGACAGGGAGTGGCTTGACGAGATCGGTGCGCACTGTGCCGCAGGTCCTTTCGGAGAAAATCAGAGAAGAAGAGAGCTCACCAGGAGACGGGCAGGCTCTTTACCGCGAAGACGGAACCCTTGAGCCGGAGCGGTACCTCATCGACCGCAACGGCCAACCGGAGGTCGGGGAACGCCTGGAGGAGGGCCGACAGGCCGGCGCGCAGTTCGACGCGCGCCAGGTTCTGGCCCAGGCACTGGTGGATGCCGAAGCCGAACGCCACGTGGCCCGAGGTGTCGCGATCGATGTCCAGTTGCGCGGGGCACCCGAATTTGGCCGGGTCACGGTTGGCCGCGGGCAGCGACACCGTGACGGTGTCCCCCTTCTTGACCAGGTGACCGTCCAGCTCGATGTCCTCCAGCGCAGTGCGGTACATCTCGTACTGGTTGATGGTGATGTAGCGCAGGAGCTCCTCGATGGCGGCGTCGAGCTTCGACGGGTCCGCACGGAGGGCCGCCAGCTGGTCCGTGTGGTGCAGCAGGGCGAAGACCCCGACGGCCAGCGCGTTCTCGGTGGTCTCGTAGCCCGCGAACAGCAGGAGGGTGACGATGTTGCACACCTCTTCGGTGGTCAACTCCCCGTCGGCGACGAGCCGGCTGATGAGGTCGTCTCCGGGCTGCTTCCGCTTTCCTTCCACGACCTCGACGATGAACGGCGTCAGCTGCGCGAACGCGGCTCCGACCTCTTCCTGCGTCGAGTCCGGGTCGTGCAGGACGGCCGGCGCGTGGGCGTACCGGTCGCGTTCCTCGTAGGGCAGTCCGACCATCTCGGACAGCACCCTCAGGACCAGCGGTTCGGCGAAGTTCGCCACCAGGTCCACCGGACCGCCGTGCTCGCGCATCACGGCGATCTGCTCGGCGGCCACGGCCTCGACGCGCGACGTGAGCCGGCTCGCCCGGCGGGCGGTGAACTCGGCCGTCAGCAGGCGCCGGTACCGGGTGTGGTTGGGCGGGTCCATGTGGATGAACATCCCCGGGATCTCCGGAGAGGAGCCGACGGCCGGCTCTCCGAAGCGCGTCACCGGGAAGTGGAAGTTCTCGAGGTTGTGGCTGAACCTCGGGTCGCTGAGGACCTTGCGCACCAGCTCGTGACTGGTGGCGATCCAGCCGACGTGTCCGTCGGGGTACACCATGGGCGCGAGCGGACGTTCTTCGCGCAGGGTATCGAATATGGCAGGGGGATCGAACTGATGGGTCCGGTCCCAATGCTCCTCGAACGAAATTGCGTCGCTCATGGAATCCTTCTCAATCGAGACTGCAACATCGGAAAGGGCCGGGGGCTACTGGGCCAGCTTCCCGAGAGTGTCGTACGCATTCGCCAGAGAGGCTTCGGCCAACGGCTTGAGGTGCGCCATCTGCGGCGCAGCCGACGCCATCGTGAACTCGGCAGTCACGAAGGTCAGATCCTCGCCGAGACCGATCGCCTCCATGATCGCCTTCAGATATGACTTCTGGAAGTCGTGCCCCTCACGCGGCGTTCCCGGAGCGTACGAACCACCCCGCGACAAAATCGCCACGACTTTCTTTCCGCTGAGCGGACCGGTCTTCCCGGGCCTGACCATGTGGGCCGGGTGCACGACGCGGTCCAGCCACGACTTGAGGGTCGACGGGACGGAGAGGTTGTGCATCGGAACGCCGAGGACCAGCACGGACGCCTCGAGCAGCTCATTGGTGATCGCCGCGGTCAGCTCCTGCTCCTGCGCACTCTGGCCGTGGTCGCTGTCCGGGTAGACGAGGGCCTGGTGCACGGGATGCGTGATGTGGGGAATCGACTGGGCCGAAACGTCGCGGTAAACATAGCCACCACCAGGGTGGTTGTTACGCCACTCTTCGGCGAAATAGGCCGACAGCTGCCTCGAAACGGATTCGGCACCGACACTCGAGTCAATGTGCAGGAGGTGTGACATGCGGACGTCCCCTTAGCGATCGGGAAATGTACGTCTACACTTCCCGCGACATTCTGCGATTCATCGCGAGGGTGCAGCCTTGATCTCTCAGGCCAGACTAGGTCGGGCCCCGACGGCAAAACATCCCTCAGCCTGGTAGGGCCGGTAGGCAGTGCCGGAGAAAGGGCGAAGCCCCTGGTGGACGGTGGTGCGACCGAGGTCCACCGTTTCTCCAGGAGCTTCGCGTACGGCTGTGTCCGAGCCTTTGTCGAGATCGCTGCGCCTCAGCCTGCGGGCGCTGCCGGATCGACGGGCCGGCCGGTGTGCGCCGATGCGCGGGCCGCTTGGACGACCCGGAGCGTACGCAGGCCGGCCGCGCCGTCCGGGCCGGCTCCGCGTCCCTGACCGACTGCGGCGATGAACTCCCCGAGCATGACGGCGTACAGGTCGGCCCCGCCCGCTTCCCACCGGTCGCCGGCCGTGGCGGCGTCGAACCCGCCGAGCAGCCGCGGCCGGGCATTGAACTCCACGCTCGCCCGGTCACCGACGAAGCTCATCGTCGGTCCGTCCACTGCCGACGGGTGCGCTGCCACGCTCCGGCTGCAGTCGATGGACACGACCGTCCCGCTGGGATAGCGCACCGTGACGAGTGCCGCGCTCGGGGCGCCCGGCTCTCCGCCGAGGAGGCTGTTCGACTGTGCGTACACCTGCTCCGCAGGCTCCCCGCCGAGCACGGCGTCCACCATGTCGAGCAGGAAGGCGGCGTCGGTCCCCAGCGCTCCGCCGTCCTCCGGCTCCCCGGTCGCAGGGCTGTTGTACGCCCCGTGAATGGTCGTCAGCTTTCCGATGGCCGCACCGTCCGCGAGCCCTTCGCGCACGGCGGTGAAGGCCGGACTGAAGCAGGCCGGCGACACGAGGGTCAGCCGCACCCCCGCGGCTTCACAGGCGCGCACCATGGCCTGGGCGTCGGCCTCTTCGGCTGCCAGCGGCTGCTCGCACAGCACGTGGGCCCCGGCCTCGGCCGCCCGCTCGACCAGTTCCCGGCGGCGGCCGGTCTCGCTCGTGACCACCACGGCCTCGGGGCGCAGCGCGAACACCTCGTCCCAGCTGCCCGCGTACGTCGTGTCGAGCTGCCGGGCCACGGCGTGGCCCCGCGCCGGATCGTCCGGCGATCCGTCGGGGTCCGCGATGACCAGGTCGACGCCGGGCATGTCGTGCAGCAGCCGGGCGTACGCCGCAGCGCGCCGGTGGGCGAAGGACAACACGGCGACCTTCATGCGGCGGCCCCCTTCACGGTCAGTTCCACGGCACGCCCGGTCCATGCGGACTCGGCGGCGGCCTGGGTGATGCGGATGGCGGCCAGCGCGTCCCGCGGCCCGAGGCGGGGCTCGGGACCGCCCAGGAATCCCTGGGCGAACTCGCGGATCTCGGAGACGAACGGCTTCTCCCCGAAGTGACCGAAATTCGCGGCCGCGTCGCCGAACACCTGGATCTCCTGCGGCCATTCGGAGTCGTAGTGCACCGTCCCGCCCGTACCCGAGACGCGGTAGGTGAGCCGGAAGGGGGGTTGCGGCGTCGCCGTCCACCGGCCCACGACCTGGCTGAGCGCGCCGCTGGCGTGGGTGAGGACGACGGTTGCGACGCCGACGGCCCCGGTCGGAGCCGGTGCGGCGATGTCCCCCTGATAGGCGGCGTGCACCCGGACGACATCCCCGAAGACCCAGTAGGCGATGTCGACGCCGTGCAGCAGCTGATCGGTCAGGATCCCGCCCGAACGCGCGGACGCGTGGCCGGTCCAGGGCCGGGGGTGGTAACCGGCGACGGTGAACCGGGCGACCGTGCCCGTGCCCAGGCTGCCTGCTGCCACCAGCTCGTGGAGGCGGGCGTACGCCGGGGCGAACCGTACGTTGTGGGTCGGATAGAGCCGCACGCCGGCCTGCTCGGCCGCGGCGACGATCTCCTCGGCCTCGGCGGTGCTGGCCGCCAGCGGCTTCTCGCAGACCACCCCCACACCCGCGGCGATGGCGGTCATGGCGATGTCGTAGTGGCTGTCCGTCGGGGTGCAGATGTCCACGGCGTCCGCGCCGTCCAGCGCTTCGTCGAGGGAACCGACGGCCTTGGCGCCGAATTCGTTCGCGAGTTCCTCGGCGCGTCCGTCGGTGGAGTAGACGCGCACGGACGCCCCGACGGTGGTCCACGCGTCCAGATGGAAGCGCGCTATCAGTCCTGCGCCGATCAGTGCTACTTCAAGTTGCCGCATGGCATCCCCAGCCCTTTTTCCCGCTGCCGACCGTCAAGTGAAGCCTTCGGATGGCGTGCTGCTGTGGACGGCCAACAGGAAGGTCACTCCCGGCACGGCTGCCGACGCCCCGCACGTCTGAAGCCTGATCAGTCTCGCCCGCAGCGCCGGTCGGGGGCCATCACCAACGTGGGTAGTCCCAGCCGGAGATGGACAGGCCCGCCTTCCCGCGGGCGGTCACCCGTGGTTGACGGGCAGGACGTGGCCGCACACGTCACCTTCCGCGCCAAAGGCCTCATCTTCGACATCGACGACCGCATGGCCGAGGCTGAGATGCCCGAGACCACATACCCCGCACAGACTGGCACCACCTGACGCCGCAAGCGCCCTGGCCCGCTGTCCGTTCTCTCGATCGGGCCTTGCTACTCACGTCCCGCCCGCTCCGAGCACACCCAGGAATGCAATGGAACCTCGCAGCTACCGCATGGTCGCCTCAACCAAGCAGGATTATGTCGCCGCCGCCATGGCCGAGCGGCAGCTGTACGACTGGTTGAGCGTCAAGCGGCATGACACCTCCGCTCTCGACGAAGGCCGCAACGACATCGCCGCCAACGTCACGTTGGACCACGACGCGGCCTCTGGACGTCACGGGGCCTACGCACGCTGGCGGCTACGCGGGACCATGCCCAACAACGCCGGCACCTGGCAGTCCACCTTGGTCATACGCGCCGACCATCGTGAGGACAATCGTCACACCTGGATTCAGGTCGACACCGAGCGCCGACCCGCCTTGTCCGATGGCTTGCCCAAGCCCGCCAAGACACCAAGAATCGCCAGGCTGCTCCTCACGTCGCTCGACGCGCAGGACGGACTGGCAGCCGTGGACACTTCTCCTGCCTTCATCGAACCGGCCGACATCGACGAGGTCATCGAGGAGTTGTGTGATCAGGACCGCCGACTGCCGATCGCCGTGGCGACAGTCTCGTACGGCAAAGACACCGTCACCTGGACCTCGACCGTGGTCGAGACGGCCTTCGCCCAGCTTCCCGGCTCGCGATCTTGTACGTACTCACGACTGAGGCGCAGTCGGAGTTCAACCGGGCGTTGGAGTACCACCCCGTCTTCCTCGGGGGCATCCGCACCTACCTCCCCGGCATCGACCTCGCATGGAAGCCCGATGCCCAGCGCCACCCGGTGATGTCCCGGTCCACCGTCCAAGCGAACCCCCACAAGGCCGCCTCCATACTCGCATCGCTGCCGCGGCGCCTGGCTCAACGTCAGCCTCTGCCAGCAGCACTCGACACACTTCCGGTACAGCGCACTCGTCCGCGCCCGGCCGCTCAAGGTTCACAAGTCGACAGGCCGCGCGCCGAGAATCAGGTGCTCCAGGCAATCCTTGCCGAAGCCGAACAGACGGAGTCAGCACGAGCGGACGAGATCAGCGAGCTACGCAACGAGCTCAAGGCGACCGGTGACCGCGAGTACGAACTGCTCGGCGAGAAGGACGAGCTGGACACCGAACTACCGGATACGACGCCAGGTCCGCGCCCTCCAAGTCCGCTTGGAGAAAAAGGAGCGACCTTCCCCGTACCTACCGCGGTCGATGCATCCGGCGAGCTGTACACGGAAGCCCACCTGCGGATCGGCGGCGGCAACACCGTGGCCCCCCGCCTCCACTTCTACGACGACGGCCCGGGCACGGGCCACGTGTACGTGGGGTGCATCGGCCCCCACCTGACGAACACCCGTACGTAGCCAGTGGACGACTTCCGTCCCCGTTACACGATGGGAACCGATCGAGAAGGTCTGGGTGGCCCCGACCGGACGAATGCGTAACGCTCTGGCGCCTCGAGACTGCCCGTGGCCGCTGCCGAGGTCATGCGGCGTCAGAGGACACTGTCTCCCCGGCCGGCCGGGGAGACAGCAACGACGACGGCTTGGGCGCCCTCGACCACCATTTCACCGCCCACCGTACGGGCATTGTGGATGGCGCGAGGCGTCGCCCGACCTGAAGCTGCTCGATCCGGTCGGGGAGTTCGACGAGGCGCCGGAAGCCCCAGGTCACCGTTCCCGAACAGAGAAGGGCATCCGGCTGTCGGATGGACAGCCTCTTCTGGCCGATGTCCTCCGCGGAGGCGCCACCGCTTAGGTCGGAACTCCGCACTGGACAGGGGGCGCTAGTCGACGGAGCCGGCCGCTGCGGCAAGTGCGCAAGTGAGAGCGGCTGCAAGTGTGAGCACGGCGGCGAAGGCGGTTGCGGCCCGCATGATTGCGGTGGGATAGCCAGCGCCTTCCAGCCGGGCGAGTTTCGCCGCCGCGCCGGCAGCGAACAACGCGAAGGTGATCACCAACGTGGCGGTGATCAGGAGGAGGGCGAGACCAGACATGGCAAGCTTCCTTTCGAACATGTGGTGTTGCCATGCCCAAGGTCGCGGAATTGGTGTGCGCCGGAGTGTGCCCGGGTGATGATGAACACCGGCGCACACACACCACGGGGGGCGGCGGTGGACAGCCAGGAGAACGAGCGCGATGTGGCGCTGGCCGCGCTACGAAGCCGGCTGGACGTCGGCCTGGCGCGCGCCGGGCTGACCAAGTCGCAACTCGCGATCCGGGCAGGCCGCGGCCGCACGACCGTGCAGGAAGCCTTCCGGACCGAAGCAGGTGCTCCGTCGGCCGAGACGGTCGCCGCCCTGGCCCGTGTGCTGCGGCTTCCAGACGAAGAACTTCTGGAACTCCTGAGGATCGCTACAGGGACAGCAGGAACCGTGTCCGACGCCGACCACGGCCCGGGCAGGTCGATCCGCGATTGGGATCCGCACGACTTGGAGGTCCACCCCGCGGGGACCACGCTGAGCACTCGTGATTCCGACGCCGGACCGGTCCGTGTACTTCCCCAGTACGTTTCGCGCGAACACGACCGGGTCCTGGCGGACGCGGTACGCGAAGCGATTGAGGGCCGCAGCAGGATGGTGGTCCTGGTCGGGACTTCGTCCACCGGCAAGACCAGGGCATGCTGGGAGGCCGTCCAGCCGCTCTCGCATCAGGGGTGGCAGCTGTGGCATCCCTTCGATCCCACGCGGGCTGACGCCGCACTCAGCGACGTCGAAAGAGTAAGACCCCACACGGTGGTATGGCTCAACGAGGCCCAGCACTACCTCGGCGACCGAGTGGGCGAGCGGATCGCGGCTGCCCTACATAGCCTGTTGACGGACCCACGCCGCCAGCCGATCCTCATCCTGGGCACCCTCTGGCCCGAGTACGCCGACCGGTACACAGCGATGCCCACCCCGGGCAAGTCAGACCCCCACAGCCGAGTGCGGGAGCTGTTCGCCGGTCGTACACTCACCATCCCCGACACCTTCGACCACGAAGCTCTGCACACCGCGGCCACCCTCGCCAAGCAAGGCGATCCGCTGCTGGCCGACACCCTCACCCGAACCCGCACGGATGGGCGGGTGACACAAGACCTCGCGGGGGCCCCGGCACTTCTGCGCCGCTACGAGCAGGCCACTCCGAGCGCCAGGGCATTGCTGGACGCGGCAATCGACGCGCGCCGCCTTGGTGTGGGCCTCCACATACCGCAGATGTTCCTCACCGACGCCGCCAGCGACTACATCAGCGACCGCGATTTTGACGAACTTGGCGAGGACTGGGCAGAAGCGGCGTACGCCGACCTCGCCCGACCTGTACACGGCAAGCAAGCCCCCCTACGCCGCACCACACCCCGCCCCCTGCGACGACCGCCCGGTAACCTGAATCCGTCCGCCCCCTCCGCAGAGCGGGCTGAGGCGGGACCGTCGTTCCGGCTCGCCGACTACCTCGAACAACACGGCCGAACCAGCCGCGCGCACATCTGCCCGCCTGCATCGTTCTGGCACGCCGCCCTCAGATATCTCATGCACCCGACAGACCTCAACAACCTCGCTGCCGCCGCGCACAACCGGCACCGCCTCCAATGGGCACACCACCTCCTCCAACGCGCCGCAGAGGCCGGCAGCACGCACGCTCTCGTCGACCTGGCGAAAAGCCGCGACGCGGCCGGTGACCCGAAGGGCGCCGAGATCCTCCTCGAACGCGCCGCGGACGCCGGCAACACCAACGCCCTGGTCATCCTGGCACGCAGACGGGAGGTGGCCGATGACCAGCAGGGCAGCCAGATCCTCCTCCAACGCGCCGCCGATGCCGGCAACACCAACGCTCTCGTCATCCTCATGCGGATGCGGGAGGCAGCCGGCGACCGGGAAGGCGCAGAAGCCCTCTACCAACGGGCCACCGACAACGGTCACACCAAAGCCCTCGTCGGCTTGACGCGGAGGCGGGAGAAGGTCGACGACCGCAGCAACGCTGGGGCCCTCTACCAACGAGCCGACGACAATGGGCACATCAACACGGTAGTGAGCCTGGCAAAGAGGCGGGACCGGACTGGAGAGCGGGAAGGCGCCGAATCGCCGCTTCGACACACCACTGACGCCGACGACACCAACCCGCTTGCCATCCTGATGCAGATGCGGGAGGCAGCCGGCGACCCTCAAGGTGCCGAAGCCCTCCTGCGACAAGCCGCCGACGCAGGCAACACCAACGCCCTCGTCGACCTGGCACGCAGACGAGAGAAAGCCGGCGACCAAGTGGGAACCGAAGCCCTCCTGCGACAAGCCGCCGACGCAGGCAACACCAACGCCCTCGTCGACCTGGCACGCAGACGAGAGAAGGCCGGCGACCAGGAAGGTACCGAAGCCCTCTACGAGCAAGCCGCCGACGCAGGCAACACCAACGCCCTGGTCATCCTGATGCAAATGCGGGAGGCAGCCGGCGACCAGGAAGGCGCCGAAGCCCTCTACCAACGGGCCACCGACAACGGCCACACCAACGCCCTTGCCATCCTGATGCAAATGCGGGAGGCAGCCGGCGACCAGGAGGGCGGAAATTCCCTTCTCCTACGCGCCGCCGATGCCGGGAACACCAACGCCCTCGTGAAGCTGGCGCGCAGACGGGAGAGGACGGGTGACCGGGAGGGTGCCGAGACCCTCCTGCGCCGAGCCGCCGACCATGGTGGTGCCTGGCGTTTTCCCCGCGGCGACCCTTGGCCTGACGGGCTGGATGCGGATGGCACACCGACAGACCCCTGGAACTAGATCTGGACCTCGTACCCTCCGCGAGACGTGCGGTTGGGGGCGCACCCGCCATTGGCTTGCGCGAGATCGGCCGCAGACGCTACTTCCCCTTGCCGGACCGTCTGGTCTTGTATGAGGGCCGGAGGGCCCCGGCTCGCTTTCCGTCAACTCAGGCTGAAGGTGCTGGATTGACCGATCAGGAGTGGTTGACGGGCAGGACGTCCGGGGAGAGGGCTCCGGCCTGGGCCGAGCCGCTCGTCATGCGGCGGCGGTGGTGGCGCCGGCACAGGACCTCGTAGCCGATCTCCTCCGCCGGGCGGTTCACATCGCCCACGACGACCTGGGCGCCCTCGACGACCATCTCCCCGCCCACCGTACGGGCGTTGTGCGTGGCGCGGGCGCCGCACCAGCACAGGGCCTCCACCTGGAGCTGTTCGAGGCGGTCCGCCAGTTCGATCAGGCGCTGCGAGCCCGGGAACAGCTTCGTGCGGAAGTCGGTGGTGATGCCGAAGGCGAAGACGTCCAAGTCGAGGTCGTCGACGATGCGGGCGAGCTGGTCGATCTGCTCGGGGGCCAGGAACTGGGCCTCGTCCACGATCACGTAGTCGGCCTTGCCGCCCTTGGAGAGCTGCGCGACCAGGTACGCGTACAGGTCCATGCCCTCCGGGGCCTCGACCGCCTCGGTCACCAGGCCCAGGCGCGAGGACAGCTTGCCCTCGCCCGCCCGGTCGTCCCGGGTGAAGATGACACCCTGCAGGCCCCGCGCGTCACGGTTGTGCGCGATCTGGAGAGCCAGAGTGCTCTTTCCGCAGTCCATCGTTCCGGAGAAGAACACCAGCTCGGGCATGGGAAGTACGGGACCTTTCGGGTCGTGGGCTACAGGGGCGGAGGAGGAAACGGTCGGTCAGGTGCGGATCTCGAGCAGCGGCACGAGCTGCTCGGCGGCGGTCATGGAGCCGTGCATGCCGACGAGGGCGGACTCGTTGGGCTCCTTGCGCGAGGCGGTGATGGCCACATCGGCCTGGGCGGCCGCGACCACGTCGCCGATCCGGCCGAGCACGCGCTCGTCGCACTCTCCCGGCGCGCCGAACCAGCCCAGTTCCAGGGCCTCTTCACGGCTCGCGATCCAGAACCGGTCTCCGAGCACCTCGCGCCACACCGTCAGGACGTCGGTCTCGGCGCCCGGTACGGCGTACACGTGCCGGGCCCGGCCCTCGCCGCCGAGCAGGGCCACGCCCGCGCCCAGCTCCCAGTCCTCGTCGAAGTCGATCCGGGAGTCCTCGTCGAAGGGGACGTCCACCATGCCGTGGTCGGCAGTCACGTACAGCGCGGTACGCGGCGGGAGTTGCTCGGCGAGCCGCTGCACCAGCCGGTCGACGTACATCAGCTGGCCGCGCCAGGCGTCGGAGTTCACGCCGTGCCGGTGGCCGGCCCCGTCGAGCTCGCTGAAGTACGTGTACACCAGCGAGCGGTCGCCGGCCGCGAGCCGCTCGGCCGCGAGGTCCATCCGCTCCTCGCCGGTCATCCGGCCGAGGAAGGTGCCGCCACTCAGCGCGATCTTGGTGAGCGGGGTGGTCTGGAACGCGGGCGAGGACACCTGCGCCGTCGCCACCCCCGCCTTGTCGGCCTGCTGGAAGACGGTCGGGTACGGCTGCCAGGGCTTCGGCTGGGTCCACGGGTGCCAGCGGAGCTGGTTCATCAGCTCGCCGGTGGCCGGGTTGCGCACGGCGTAGCCGGGCAGGCCGTGCCGGGCGGGCGGCAGGCCGGTGCCGACGGAGGCCAGCGAGGTGGCGGTGGTCGCCGGGAAGCCCGCCGTTATCGGGCGGCCGGTGCCGCCGCGCGAGCTGCCGAGCAGGGAGGTCAGGTACGGGGCCTCGTCGGGGTGGGCCTTGATCTGCTCCCAGCCCATGCCGTCGACCAGGAACACGCAGTTCCGGTCGGCCGGGGTGAGCTCCGGGATCGCGGCGGTGAACCCGGGGACGCCCTGACCGGCCACGAGGGTCGGCAGCAGGTCGGCGAGCGAGCCGGTGCCGTACTCCGGGACGGGGGCGCCGGCGAGGTCCAGCAGCTCCGGCTCGTCCCAGTTCGACGGTGCGGAGTAGGACATCAGCGGGCGGAGGCGGACGTCGCCGCTGTCGCTTCGGAGAGTGCCTGCGCGAAGACGAGGGTCTGGCGGACCGCCTCCGGGCCGTCACCGGCCTCGCTCACGCGCAGGCTGAGGTCGTCGGCGGTGGAGTTGCCGGTGTAGCCGTGGTCGGAGTCGCAGTTCGGGTCGCCGCAGGCGGCGGGCTCCAGGTCGATCCGGGAGACCGCGCCCCAGCCGATGGTCAGGACGACCTCGCGGGGCAGGGTGCCGGGGGTGTACGACTCGGGGTTGGCGACGACGCGGCTGAGCACCACGGAGGAGATCGCGCCGATCTTGACCGACTCGGTGGAGGTGGTCGCGTACGGGGAAGGGGACCCGGCGTCGGCGGCCTGCTCGTCGGTGTGGCTCACGATGAAGCGGTTGCCGGTCAGGACCAGGACCGTGACGTGCCGGCGCACCTCGTTGGAGTCGAAGGTCGTCTCCTGGTGGACCAGGTACGACGAGATCGGCTCGCCGCCCACCGCGGCCTCCACGGCCTCGGCCACGAGGGCCGGGTAGTAGCCGCTGCGCTCGATCGCCGTGCGCAGCCCCTGGGTCGTCGTACCGGATTTCGCCATGGGGTCCATCCTAAGGCCCGTACGGGGCACCCCGGGCGCCTCGGACCCGCTCAGTAGCTGGGGAGTGTCCGGGGACCGAGATCGGTGCGGGCGGGCGGGTGGGCCACCCGGACCGTGGCATTGAGCACGGAGAGGCCCTCCGTGGCGACGACGACGGGCTCGAGGGTGACTCCCACCACTTCGGGGTGGTCGTCCACCAGCCGGGACAGCCGCAGCAGGAGCTCCTCGAGGGCGGGGGTGTCGACGGGGTCGCTGCCGCGCCAGCCGAAGAGGAGGGGGGCGGCGCGGATGGACCGGATCAGCCCGGCGGCGTCCCGCTCGGTGGCCGGGACGAGCCGGTGGGCGGTGTCGCCGAGCAGCTCGGAGGCGACGCCCGCGAGCCCGAAGGAGAGGACGGCGCCGGCGGCGGGGTCGATGACGGACCGCACGACGGTGTCGACCCCGCGGGGCACCATGGCCTGGACGACGGGGAGCAGCTCGCCGGGCGTCCCGAGGAGCTCGGTGAGCTCCTCGTACGAGCGGCGCAGGTCGGCCTCGGTCGCGAGGTCGAGGCGTACGCCGCCGAGGTCCGCGCGGTGGCGCAGGTGCGGGGCGGTGGTCTTGAGGGCGACGGGGTAGCCCAGGGCCCGGGCGGCCCGGACCGCGTCGTCCGCGGTGGGCGCGGGCAGGGTGGGCAGCACCCGGATCCCGTAGCGGGCGAGGAGTGCGGCGGCGTCGGCGTCGGTGAGGGTGAGGACGGCGTCGCCGGCGCCGGCCAGGAGGCCGGCGAGCTGGGCGGCGGCCGCGGCCTCGTCGATGTCCTCGTACACGGGCACCTGACCGGCCTCGGCGTTGGCCCGGCGCCACTGCCCGTACCGGGCGGCCTCGGCGACGGCCCGTACGGCCCGCTCGGCCGCCGGATACGCCGGGATCCGCACGTCGGTTCCGGCCCCGCCGGTGTTCGAGGCGCGGGGACGCGGGGGCACGGCCCCCTGCGGCGCCGCACCCGGCGCATCCGTCCGCACCGGGTCGGGGCGGACCCCGGCTGCGGGAAGGCCCCCCGCGGGGGACAAGGCGTCGACGAACTCCGCCAGCTCCACGTGGACCACGGCCACCGGCTTGCCGGGACGGGTGGCCGCCGCCTCCCGCAGGGCCTCGGCCAGGTCGTCCTGCGGCTCCTGCTCGTTCACCCACGGGATCACCGTGACGATCACCGCGTCGTTCTCGGCGGAGCCCAGTGCCGCGCCCAGCGCCTCCCGGAAGTCCTCCGGCGTCGCCGCGGTGGTCAGGTCCAGCGGGGCCCCGGGCCGCAGCCCCTGCGCGAGGCAGGCGTCGTACGTGAGGACGCCCAGCGACTCCGAGTTCCCGAGGATCGCCACGCGCGGCCCGGCCGGCAGCGGCTGCGAGGCCAGCAGCAGCCCGACGTCCACCAGCTCCGTCACGGTGTCGACGCGGATCACCCCGGCCTGCCGCAGCAGCGCCGAGACCGTGGTGTCCGGGAGCCTGGTGCCGGGGACCACGTGCCCGGCCGGGGTGTGGCGGCCGCCCTTCGCGACGACCACCGGTTTCACGGCTGCCGTCCGGCGCGCGAGCCGCGTGAACTTCCGCGGGTTGCCCAGGGTTTCGAGGTACATCAGCGCGACGTCGGTGGCCTCGTCCTCGTACCAGTACTGCAGGATGTCGTTGCCGGAGACGTCCGCCCGGTTGCCCGCCGAGACGAAGGACGACAGCCCTTCGCCGCGCCGCAGCAGTGCGGAGAGCAGCGAGATGCCGATCGCCCCGGACTGGGTGAACAGCCCGATGCGGCCCCTGATCGGTGCGGGAGCGGGGGTCAGGGAGGCGTTGAGCCCGACCTCCGGTGCGGTGTTGATCACGCCGTACGCGTTCGGACCGATCAGCCGCATCCCGTACGAGCGCACCTGGCGCACCAGTTCGCGCTGCCGGTCGAGCCCTGCCGCGCCGCTCTCCCCGTAGCCGGCGGAGAGCACCACCAGTCCCTGCACCCCGTGCTCGCCGCACGCGGCCACGGCCTCGGGGACGCGCTCGGCGGGGATCGCGATCACCGCGAGGTCGACCGGGGCGTCGACGTCGCCGAGCGCGCGGTAGGCCCGTACGCCGTCCAGCAGGTCGGTGGTGACGGCTTCGTTCACGGCGTAGAGGTGGCCTTGGAAGCCGCCGTCGCGCAGGTTCCGCAGGGCCGCCGCGCCGACTCCCCCGCCGGAGCGGCTGACTCCGATCACCGCCACCGATCCGGGGGCCAGCAGGCGCTGCACGGAGCGGGCCTCGGCGCGCTGCTCGCGGGCTCGCTGCACGGCCAGGGACTCGGCGGTGGGTTCGAGGTCGAGGGTGAGGTGGACGGAGCCGTCCTCGAAGCTGCGCTTCTGCTGGTAGCCGGCGTCGGTGAAGACCTTGATCATCTTGCCGTTGGCGGGCAGCACCTCGGCCGCGAACCGGCGGATGCCCCGCTCGCGGGCGACCGCGCCGATGTGTTCGAGGAGGGCGGAGGCGACCCCGCGGCCCTGGTGGGCGTCCTGGACGAGGAAGGCCACCTCGGCCTCGTCGGCGGGGGCGGAGGCGGGCCGGCCGTCGGGGCCGATCCGGTCGTAGCGGACGGTGCCGATGAACTCCTCGCCGATGGTCGCCGCGAGGCCGACCCGGTCCACGTAGTCGTGGTGCGTGAAGCGGTGCACGTCGCGGTCGGACAGCCGGGGGTGGGGCGCGAAGAAGCGGTAGTACTTCGACTCGTCGGAGACCTGCTCGTAGAAGCTGACCAGCCGGCCCGCGTCCTCCGTGGTGATGGGCCTGATCCGGGCGGTGCCGCCGTCGCGCAGGACGACGTCCGCTTCCCAGTGGGCCGGGTACGAGGGGTCCGACGCGGTGGTCATGCGGCGATCTTAAGGCCAGGACCGCCCGGACAGCTCCTGCGCGGCGCGCGAGGCAAGCCGGGGCAAACAAGTGCAAGCTGGGGTAG
Organism: Streptomyces sp. NPDC002209; assembly: GCF_042890265.1. Lineage (NCBI taxonomy): Bacteria > Bacillati > Actinomycetota > Actinomycetes > Kitasatosporales > Streptomycetaceae > Streptomyces > Streptomyces sp. NPDC002209. Next base: position 368,762 of record NZ_JBIARX010000003.1, read on the forward strand.
GTCGAACGGCGGAGGAGCCGGGCCGAAGGTCGGTCGGAGCATTCGAGGCGTCGTGAGAGACTGGTCTAGACAACCGTAAGAACCTGAAGGGCATCACCATGGCAGAGCGCCGCGTCAACGTCGGCTGGGCCGAGGGCCTGCACGCTCGTCCCGCCTCGATCTTCGTCCGCGCGACGACCGCTTCCGGCGTCCCGGTGACCATCTCGAAGGCCGACGGGAACCCCGTCAACGCCGCGTCCATGCTCGCGGTGCTGGGCCTGGGCGCCCAGGGCGGCGAGGAGATCATCCTCGCGTCCGACGCCGAGGGTGCCGAGGCGGCGCTGGACCGCCTCGCGAAGCTGGTCGCCGAGGGTCTCGAGGAGCTCCCCGAGACCGTCTGACCCTTCGGGTTCGCCCCCGGGCATGCAACGAGGCCGCGGCCGCCGGAATTCCGGAGGCCGCGGCTCCGTCGTTTTCATGAATTCGAGCGTCCGAGCCGGGCGGCCGCGAATACACCGCCAATGCGCCGTGAATTCGGACGCCGCCCCCACATTAATACGCGCTATTTGTTAATGCGGGCCGCCCGCCATGTTTACGGCATGTTGCGAAGTCCTCACGCGCAGCCGGTGCGCCCCGGCCGCCCGGTCCGCGTGGACCGCCGTCAGCGCCCGCGCCCGCTCGGCGTCCCCGCGCGCCACCGCGTCCACGATCGCCCCGTGCTCCGCCCAGGACTCCACCGGCCGGGCCGGCGCCTCGACGGCGTACATCCACGCGACCTTGTGCCGCATCTGCGTGAGCAGCGCGATCAGCCCGGGGCTGCCGGAGGCCTGGGCGAGGGTCTCGTGGAACCAGCCCCCCAGGGACCGCAGGTCCTCCCCCTGGCCCCGCCTGGCCCGCTCCTGACCCAGCCTGACCAGCCCGCGCAGCACCTTGAGGTGGGCCTCGGTGCGTCGGCGGGCGGCCCGGGCCGCCGCCAGCGGCTCGATCAGCATCCGCAGTTCCAGGAGGTCGGCCGCCTCCTGCTCGGTGGGCTCGGCGACGCAGGCGCCCGCATGCCGCCGGGTGGTGACGAAGCCCTCGGACTCCAGGGTCCGCAGCGCCTCGCGGACCGGGACGCGGGAGACCCCGTACCGGCGGGCCAGCAGCTCCTCGGTCAGCCGGCCGCCCGGCTCGAAGACCCCGGAGACGATGTCGTCGCGGATTGCCGTGCATACCGCGTGCGCAGGAATACGCAAGTCCGGACCTCCGCCTATTTCCGACTGCCGACGCCGTTACCGCGACCGTGCTGGGATCGTACTGGGACTCTATTGCAACACGCGATGTTTTCCGAGCGCAGACGGAAATCGCGAATATTTACAGCCACGGCGGGGCCGCGCGCGGCCACAACGCGAAGGCCCCGGCTCGGGGAGCCGGGGCCTTCGGTGAAGTGCTGCGGGTCAGACGTCGACGCCGTGGTTGCGCAGGTACGCGACCGGGTCGATGTCCGAGCCGTACTGGGCGCCGGTACGGGCCTCGAAGTGCAGGTGCGGGCCGCTGGAGTTGCCGGTGGAGCCCGACAGGCCGATCTGCTGGCCCGGGGTGACCTGCTCGCCGACGGAGACGCTCAGCGAGGACATGTGGCCGTACTGCGTGTACGTGCCGTCGGCGTGCTTGATGACGACGTTGTTGCCGTACGCGCCGCCCCAGCCGGCCTCGACCACGGTGCCGACGCCGACCGCGTGCACCGAGGTGCCGGAGGCCGCGTGGAAGTCGATGCCCGTGTGGCTGCCGGAGGACCACATGCCGCCGCCCGCGTGCCACTGGGTGCTGATGTAGGAGCCGTCGACGGGGGCGACGAAGGTGTTGAGGCGCTTGCGCTCCTCCTCGCGGGCGGCGCGCTCGGCGGCCTCGCGCTCGGCCTTCGCCTTCTCCTCGGCCTTCTGCTTGGCCTCGGCGGCGCGCGCCTTCGCGTCGGCCTCCGCCTTGACCTTGGCGGCCGCGGCCTCTGCCGCGTGCTCCTGGGCCTCGACCTGGGCCTCGATCTGGACGGGCAGGTCCTCGGCCGTCACGACGGCGTTCAGGCCGGTGTCCTCCATGGAGGGGGCCTTGTCCGACGCGGCGAACGCCGGGCCTGCGAGCGAGCCGACGACACCGGTGGTGGCGAGGGCGGCTATGCCGGCGTAGCCGGCGGTCTTGCGGCTCAGACGACTGGAACCACGGTGCTTACCGGCGGCACGACTGCCAAACGCCATGAAGGGGCTGATCCTTTCCTTCCTTCTCGCCTACCGGGTTAGCTGACGGGTTCGGAGCAGGAAGGTCTCCTACGGGCCCCCTCTGACGAGGCGGTCCGATTCACCCCAGGGACACATGTGGGTCCCCGGCTCCCCAGGCTCGCGCCTGACGGGGACTCGGCGATCGCTGCCCGGTGCCGCGGATGCGGCGCGTACAACTGACGGACAGCACGGCCGACGCTAGGCGGATCATCAGTCAATCGCCAAACAGACACGCCTTTTTGTTGCGTACGCCACACCGCATACAAGCAACCTCTCCACTAAACAGACAAAAGGGGCTCCGGTGGACAAGCCACCGGAACCCCTTGGGATGTCCGTCAGTTGGTGACGACGCTGACCTCACCGATCCCGAGCGCCCGCACCGGCGCCTCGATCTGCGAGGCGTCGCCCACCAGGACGGTGACCAGGCGGTCCACCGGGAAGGCGGCCAGGACGGCCGAAGTCGCCTCCACCGTGCCCGTTTGGGCCAGCTGCGCGTACAACCGGGCCTGGTAGTCGTCCGGGAGCTCCTGCTCGACCTGGTCGGCGAGCGTGCCGGCGACGGCCGCGGCCGTCTCGAACTTCAGCGGGGCCACGCCCACCAAGTTCTGCACCGCCACATCCCGTTCGGCATCGGTCAGGCCGCCCTCCGCGAGGGTGCGGAGCACCTTCCAGAGGTCGTCGAGCGCCGGGCCCGTGTTGGGGGTGTCCACGGAGCCGCTGATGGCGAGCATCGAGGCGCCCTTGCCGTCGGCGGTGGAGCGCAGCACCTGGCCGAAGGCGCGCACCCCGTAGGTGTAGCCCTTCTCCTCGCGCAGCACCTTGTCCAGGCGCGAGGTGAGGGTGCCGCCCAGGCAGTACGTGCCGAGCACCTGCGCCGCCCAGACCCGGTCGTGCCGGTCCGGCCCGATCCGGCCGATGAGCAGCTGCGTCTGGACCGCGCCGGGCCGGTCCACGATGACCACGCGGCCGGTGTCGTCGGCGGTCACCGGCGGCACCGGGAGGGCCGCGGCGGTGTTGCCGGTCCACGTGCCCAGGGTGTCGGCCAGCACGGCGTCCAGGTCGATGCCGGTCAGGTCGCCGACGACCACCGCGGTGGCGGTGGCGGGGCGTACGTGGGCCTCGAAGAAGGCGCGCACGGCCGCGGAGTCGATCCGGGCGACCGTCTCCTCCGTGCCCTGGCGCGGGCGGGACATCCGCAGCGTGGCCGGGAAGAGCTGCCTGGAGAGCTCCTTGGCGGCGCGGCGCTGCGGGTTGGCCAGCTCGTGCGGGATCTCGTCGAGCCGGTTGCGCACCAGGCGGTCGACCTCGCTGTCGGCGAAGGCGGGCGCGCGCAGCGCCTCGGCGAGCAGGCCCAGCGCCTTGGCCAGCCGGGAGGCCGGGACCTCCAGGGAGACCCGTACGCCCGGGTGGTCGGCGTGCGCGTCGAGCGTGGCGCCGCAGCGCTCCAGCTCGGCCGCGAACTCCTCGGCGGAGTGCTTGTCGGTGCCCTCGGAGAGTGCGCGGGCCATGATGGTCGCGACGCCGTCCAGGCCCTCGGGCTCCGCGTCGAGCGGGGCGGCGAGGTTGACCTCGACGGCGACGACCTGCTGCCCGGGGCGGTGGCAGCGCAGCAGGGTCAGCCCGTTGGGCAGCGAGCCCCGCTCGGGGGCCGGGAAGGCCCAGGGCCGGGCCTGGCCGGCCTGCGGCTGCGGGTGGAAGGTCATCGTGACGGCTGCGGTGTCGCTCACTGCTCCGCCCCTTCGTTCTCGTCGTTCTCGTCGGCCCCGTCGGCCTCTGCCGGGAGCGGCTCGTACACCAGCACCGCGCGGTTGTCGGGGCGCAGTCGGGCCGCGGCCACGGCCTGCACCTCCTCGGCGGTGATGTCGAGGACCCGCTGGACGGCGCTGAGCGCCAGCTGCGGGTCGCCGAACAGGACGGCGAAGCGGCAGAGTTCGTCGGCCCGGCCGGCCACCGTGCTCAGCCGGTCCAGCCACTCGCGCTCCAGCTGCGCCTGGGCGCGCTCCATCTCCTCGGCCGTCGGGCCCTCGGCGGCGAACCGCGCGAGCTCCTCGTCGACGGCCGCCTCGATGTCGGGCACCTCGACCCCGCTGGAGGTCTTCACGTCCAGCCAGCCCAGCGAAGGCGCGCCGGCGAGCCGCAGCATGCCGAAGCCGGCCGCGACGGCCGTCTGGTCGCGGCGTACGAGGCGGTTGTGCAGCCGGGAGGACTCGCCGCCGCCCAGGACGGTCAGCGCCACGTCGGCCGCGTCGCACTCGCGGGTGCCGTCGTGCGGGAGACGGTAGGCGGCCATCAGCGCACGGGCCGGGACCTCCTCGACGATCTCCTCGCGCAGCTCCCGGCCCATGATCTCGGGCAGCGTGCCGTCGCGCGGCGGCTGCTTGCCGTCGTGCCCGGGGATGGTCCCGAAGTACTTCTCGATCCAGGCGAGCGTCTGCTCGGGGTCGATGTCGCCGACGACCGACAGCACCGCGTTGTTGGGCGCGTAGTACGTACGGAAGAAGGCGCGGGCGTCCTCCAGGGAGGCCGCGTCCAGGTCGGCCATGGAGCCGATCGGCGTGTGGTGGTACGGGTGGCCCTCGGGGTACGCCAGGGCGGTCAGCTTCTCGAAGGCCGTGCCGTACGGGACGTTGTCGTACCGCTGGCGGCGCTCGTTCTTGACGACGTCGCGCTGGTTCTCCATGGACTCGTCGTCCAGGGCGGCCAGCAGCGAGCCCATCCGGTCCGCCTCGAGCCAGAGCGCCAGCTCCAGCTGGTGGGCCGGCATGGTCTCGAAGTAGTTGGTGCGCTCGAAGCTGGTCGTGCCGTTGAGCGAACCCCCGGCGCCCTGGACGAGCTCGAAGTGGCCGTTGCCGGGTACGCTCGCCGAGCCCTGGAACATCAGGTGCTCGAAGAGGTGAGCCAGACCGGTTCGCCCCTTGACTTCATGGCGCGAGCCTACGTCGTACCAGAGGCAGACCGCGGCGACCGGGGTCAGGTGATCCTCGGAGAGCACCACGCGCAGGCCGTTGGCCAGCCGGTGCTCGGTCGCTGTCAGGCCGCCGGAGCCGGCCTGGGCTGTGGCCGTGTGACCCATGGGCATGTGGTCCCTTCGATCGCGATGCAGAGATTTCCGTCAGACCTGCCACTGTATGCAAGCGCGTCGGGGACCGGAGAAGTTCCCGGCTCAGACCTGGGTCGGAGTCGGCGTTGTCGGTGCCTCGGGCCACAATGGTCCGCGACGACCCCCGTCAGCCCCTGTCACACCACCCGCCAGACCACCCGCAAGACCCCCAGCACACCTTCTTTCTTGGTTAAGGAGCCGCGCAGCGATGGCCCGCCGCAGCACGAAGACCCCGCCGCCGGAGGATTTCGAGGAGAAGATCCTCGACATCGACGTCGTCGACGAAATGCAGGGCTCCTTCCTCGAGTACGCGTACTCGGTGATCTACTCCCGCGCCCTGCCCGACGCCCGCGACGGCATGAAGCCGGTACACCGGCGCATCGTCTACCAGATGAACGAGATGGGCCTGCGCCCCGACCGCGGCTACGTGAAGTGCGCCCGCGTCGTCGGCGAGGTGATGGGCAAGCTGCACCCGCACGGTGACGCGTCGATCTACGACGCCCTCGTGCGCATGGCCCAGCCCTTCTCGATGCGGCTGCCGCTGGTCGACGGCCACGGCAACTTCGGCTCGCTCGGCAACGACGACCCGCCGGCCGCGATGCGTTACACCGAGTGCAAGATGGCGGACGCCACGTCGCTGATGACGGAGTCGATCGACGAGGACACCGTCGACTTCACCGCCAACTACGACGGCCAGGAGCAGGAGCCCGTCGCGCTGCCCGCGGCGTACCCGAACCTGCTGGTCAACGGCGCGTCCGGGATCGCGGTCGGCATGGCCACCAACATGCCCCCGCACAACCTGGGCGAGGTCATCGCGGCCGCCCGCCACCTGATCCGCTACCCGCAGGCGGACCTGGAGGCACTGATGCGCTTCGTGCCGGGTCCGGACCTGCCCACGGGCGGCCGGATCGTGGGCCTCTCGGGGATCAAGGACGCCTACGAGAACGGTCGCGGCACGTTCAAGATCCGCGCCACGGTCGCGGTGGAGAACGTGACGGCGCGCCGCAAGGGCCTGGTCGTCACCGAACTGCCCTTCACGGTCGGCCCCGAGAAGGTCATCGCGAAGATCAAGGACCTGGTCGGCTCCAAGAAGCTCCAGGGCATCGCGGACGTCAAGGACCTCACGGACCGCGCCCACGGCCTGCGCCTGGTCATCGAGATCAAGAACGGCTTCCACCCGGAGGCCGTGCTCGAGCAGCTGTACAAGCTGACGCCGATGGAGGAGTCCTTCGGCATCAACAACGTCGCGCTGGTCGACGGCCAGCCGCTGACGCTGGGCCTCAAGGAGCTGCTCGAGGTCTACCTCGACCACCGCTTCGAGGTCGTGCGCCGGCGCAGCGAGTTCCGCCGCACCAAGCGCCGGGACCGGCTGCACCTGGTCGAGGGCCTGCTGGTGGCCCTGGTCGACATCGACGAGGTCATCCGGATCATCCGGGACAGCGACAACTCGGCGCAGGCGATGGAGCGGCTGATCGAGCGCTTCTCGCTGAGCGAGATCCAGACCCGGTACATCCTGGACACCCCGCTGCGCCGGCTCACCCGCTTCGACCGGATCGAGCTCGAGTCCGAGCGCGACCGCCTGACGGGCGAGATCGACGAGCTGACCGGGATCCTCGAGTCCGACACCGAGCTGCGCAAGCTCGTCTCCACGGAACTGGCCGCCGTCGCCAAGAAGTTCGGCACCGAACGCCGTACGGTCCTGCTCGAGTCGGCGGGGACGGCCGTCGCCGCGGTTCCACTGGAGGTCGCGGACGACCCGTGCCGGGTCCTGCTGTCCTCCACGGGCCTGCTGGCGCGCACCGCCAACGGCGAACCGCTGCCGGAGGAGGAGGGCGGCGCCCGCGCGAAGCACGACCTGATCGTCTCGCAGGTCGCCGCGACCGCCCGGGCCGATGTCGGCGTGGTCACCTCGTACGGGCGCCTGCTGCGGCTGTCGGTGATCGACCTGCCGCAGCTGCCGGACACCCACGCCGCGCCGAACCTGGCGGGCGGCGCCCCGGTCACGGAGTTCCTCTCCGGACTGGAGGCGGACGAGAAGGTGATCTGCCTGACCTCGCTGGACGAGTCCTCGCAGGGCCTGGCCCTGGGCACCGAGCAGGGCGTGGTCAAGCGGGTCGTGCCGGACTACCCGGCGAACAAGGACGAGCTGGAGGTCATCACCCTCAAGGAGGGCGACCGGATCGTCGGCGCGGTCGAACTGCGCACGGGCGAGGAGGACCTGGTCTTCCTCACCGACGACGCCCAGCTGCTGCGCTACCCGGCGGGCCAGGTGCGCCCGCAGGGCCGCCCGGCGGGCGGCATGGCGGGCATCAAGCTCTCCGAGAACGCCAAGGTGATCCACTTCTCGGCGGTCGACCCGGCGCGGGACGCCGTGGTGTTCACGGTGGCGGGCTCGCACGGGACGCTGGACGACTCGATGCTGTCCGGGAAGCTCACCCCGTTCGACCAGTATCCGCGCAAGGGCCGGGCCACCGGCGGCGTGCGCTGCCAGCGGTTCCTGAAGGGCGAGGACCTGCTGGTCCTGGCCTGGGCGGGCAACGCACCGGTCCGCGCGGCCGCGGCGAACGGCACCCCGGCCGAACTGCCGCCCGTGGACCCGCGCCGCGACGGCTCGGGTGCCGCACTGCCCGCGGCCGTCGCCGCTCTGGCGGGGGGCGCGTTGTAGGACGCACGGCGGCATTCGGGTGGTGCGACCGGGGGGACGTACCACCCGAATGCCGACTAGTGTTTTCCCGTTGGTGCTTGCGGTGGGGGCGGGGGAAAACTGATGAGCCGTCGGTCTAGCGGAATGATCGGAGACTGGGCCGAGGCTCAGCGCAGGCAGCAACGTACACAGCTGATCCAGCAGCGCGAGGCGGAGCGCCGACGACGGGCGTGGGACCGGGATGTGGCCCGGGGCGAGCGCGAACAGCAGGCCGCTTACCGGCAACACCGCGAGGTCGAGGCCCGGCGTCGCACGGAGGGCATAGAGGCCGAAGTCTCGGCGCTGCAGAACCTGTTGGTCACGGGCTGCCGGGCGGTGGCATTCCGTATGGCGTCGCTCGTGCGGCCCGAGGAGCTCGAAGCGTTCAATCCGGGGCCCTTGGCACATCCCGTGGCGATACCTCGTATCGATGAGTTCCTGCAGCAGAGCAGTGGCATGGCGCTGGGTTCTTACCGGCGGGCCCAGGCGGAGCGCGAGGCGCACGCGCAGTACACACGGGCTCATCAGAAGGCTCAGGCCGCGGAGACACGGCGTCGACAGCAGCTCGCTGAACACCGGCAGCAGTACGACCGGTGGGCGGCCGAGCAACTCGCAGTGGTCCGCGCGCACAACCGTGGGTTGAGCGAGCTGGCCGAAAGGCTGCGCATGGGTGAAGCGGAGGCTGTGGTGGAGTATTTCTCGGCCGCCCTGTACGCCTCTACCGCTTGGCCCGAAGAGTTGCCTAGGCAGGTGTCGGCTGCGTACGACCAAGCCCCCCGGCAGTTGGTGCTCGACTGGGAGCTGCCCCGCTACGGGGTGGTGCCGGAGGCCAAGTCCGTGCGGTACCTGCCGAGCACGGACCAGGACAGGGAGACCCCTCGCCCGGTTACGCAGCGACGGGCTCTGTACCGGGACCTCCTGGCTCAGTGCGTGCTCCTGGTGGTGCGCGAGCTCTACGCCGCGGACGAGTTCGGGGCGCTGGACTCGGTGGTCGTCAACGGCTTCGTGGACGACCACGATCCCGCAACGGGTCAGGAGGCGCAGATCGTCCTCGCCACGGTGTCGGCAGCACGCTCCGACTTCAACGAACTGCGCCTGGAGCAGGTCAGCGCGGTGGACTGTCTGGTCTCGGGGCTGGGCGGGCAGCTGTCCGCGCGCCCCGACCAGCTGACGGCGGTGCGCCCCGGGCGCCGGCCCGACGAGGTCGGCGGAGGGGTCGTCAGCCACGGCGGGCAGGCCGGCGACGCGGACGACGACGAGCCGGACCTCTTCGTGATGGACCCGATCGCCTTCGAGAACCTGGTGGCGGAGCTCTTCCGGGCGATGGGCATGGAGGCGGTGACCACGCAGCGGTCGGGCGACGGCGGGGTGGACGTGGAGGCGGTGGATCCGGCGCCGATCCGGGGCGGGCGGATCGTGGTGCAGGTCAAGCGCTACCGGAACACGGTGCCGCCGACGGCCGTGCGTGATCTGTACGGCACGGTCCAGGACAAGGGGGCGAACAAGGGGGTGCTGGTCACCACCGCGTCCTTCGGTCCCGGGTCGTACACCTTTGCCAACGGCAAGCCGCTGGAGTTGGTTCCCGGGGCGGACCTGGTCGAGCTGCTCCACCAGTACGGGCTGCGCGGCCGGCTCGGCGGCGCTCCGGCGCAGCGCGCTCCGGAACCCGCCGCCCCTTCGGCGGACCACAACGTGCTCGGCATGTCCTGGTCCGGCCGGGTCGCGCTGGACGTGTGCGCCCTCGTCTGCACCGGCAACCGGGTGCTGAGCGAGGACCACTTCGTGTTCTTCAACAACCCGCGGACCGCGGACGGTTCGGTACGGGCCCGCGCCCACTCGGCCCCCGACAAGGCGGCGCTGGAGGTCTCCTTCGACGCGCTGCCGGAGCCCGCCGACCGCCTGGTCCTCGTTGCCGCGATCGACCCGGAGGCCGATCCGCACGCCGACCTCGCCGGGTTCACCGACGCCCACATCCGCCTGCTGTCCGCCGGCGGTGAGGAACTCGGCCGGCTGGACGTCTCCGACGGGCGCGCCGGCGAGACCGCCCTGGTCCTCGGCTCCTTCCGGCGCCGCTCCAACGGCGACTGGGACTTCGTGATCGGCGGCAAGGGCTACGGCGGCGGCCTGGAGGACCTCCTGCGCGAGTACGGCGTCGAGGTCGCCTGATCAATCGGAGCCGGGATCGCCGTACGGATCGGGCTCGTACGGATCGGGCTCGTACGCATCCGGCTCGTACGGCTCCGGCTCCGGTTCGGTGTCCGCCTCCGCCGGCCGGTCGACGTAGCGGAGCACGCCCCACATGCTCTCCGGGGGCGCTTGCTGCGGGGCCGGTTCGCGGCAGGCCTCCAGCTCGCGGAGCAGGGCGGGGCCGTCCGTACCGGCGCCGATCAGGACCAGCTGCGTCAGCCTGGGTTCGCCCCGGCCCCAGGGCTGCGGGGCGAACCGGAGGAAGCGGCCGACCGCGTGGACCTCGTAGCGCTCCTCGTGGCCGGGGACGCCGAAGTAGGCATAGCCCTTGATCCGGTAGAGCCCGGCCGGCCGCCGGTCGAGGAAGTCGATGAACCGGCGCGGGTTCATGGCCTGCCCGGACACGAACTCCGTGCTCTCGTACACCGTGTGGGCGTGCCCGGTGTGGTCCCCGTGCCCGTCGTGGTCCGCGCCGACCGCGTCCAGTGCGCCGTCCGCGTCCCTGGCCTGCGCGATCAGGTCCTCGAACGACAGCTGGCCCTGGGTCTCGGTCCACGGGCGGCGGTCGAAGAGCAGCTCCGGGTCGATGCGCCCGTGGTCGGCGGCCACCACCGGCGTCCCGGGACAGAGCACGCCCAGCTCGCCCTCGATCCGGGCCCGCTCGGCGGCGTCGACCCGGTCGGTCTTGTTGAGGACCACCAGGTCCGCGACGGCGAGGTGGCGGTCGGTCTCCGGGTGTTCGCCCCGGGTCGCATCGAACTCCGCCGCGTCCACGACCTGCACCATGCCGCCGTACCGGATCGCCGGGTTCTCGTTCGCCACCAGCATCCGAATCATCTCCTGGGGCTCGGCCAGCCCGCTCGCCTCGATGACGATCACGTCGATCCGGTGGACCGGCGCGGAGAGCTTCTCCAGGTACGCGTCCAGCTCGCTGCCGTCGACCGCGCAGCACAGGCAGCCGCCGCCCAGCGAGACCATCGAGTCGCCGACCTGGCCCGCCACGGCCATCGCGTCGATCTCGATCGAGCCGAAGTCGTTGACGACGACCCCGATCCGGGTGCCTCCCCGGTTGCCGAGCAGGTGGTTGAGCAGCGTCGTCTTGCCGGATCCGAGGAATCCGGACAGCACGACGACGGGAATCGGCTGGACGGGCAGCTGCGCGGGCGGCCGGACAGGCGGCTGAGCGGGCTGCTGGGCGGGCTGGCTGCTGTTCACCCGGACGATCGTAGTCAGCCGAGCACCGGAACCGGCTCCGGCGGGGTCGGGCCGACGTACCGGGCCGCCGGGCGGATGATCTTGGAATCGGCGGCCTGCTCCAGGACGTTCGCGCTCCAGCCGACCACACGGGCCGCGCAGAACGTCGGAGTGAACATCTCGCGCGGCAGCCCGCAGAGCTCCATGACCACACCCGCGTAGAACTCCACGTTGGTGTGCAGCTCCCGCCCCGGCTTGAGCTCGGCGAGGATCTCCTCGACGTGCCGCTCGACCTCGACGGCGAAGTCCACGAGCGAGCCGCCGAACTGCAGCGCGATGTCCCGCAGCATCCGCGAGCGCGGGTCCTCGGTGCGGTACACCGGGTGCCCGAAGCCCATGATCCGGTCCCCGGCGAGCACCCGCCCGCGGATCCACGGGTCGATGCGGTCCGCCGTGCCGATGGCGTCGAGGGTGTCCAGCGCCCGGCTGGGCGCACCCCCGTGCAGCGGCCCGGAGAGCGCGCCGATCGCCCCGGTGAGGCAGGCCGCCACGTCCGCTCCGGTGGAGGCGATCACGCGGGCGGTGAAGGTGGAGGCGTTGAAGCCGTGGTCGACGGTGGAGATCAGGTACTGCTCGACCGCCCGCGCCTTGACCGGGTCGGGCTCCTGCCCGGTGAGCATGTACAGGTAGTTGGCGGCGTACGGGAGGTCCGCGCGCGGCTCGACCGGTTCCAGGCCCTGCCCCAGCCGGTGCAGGGCGGTGAGCAGGGTCGGCACGGCGGCGCAGGCGGCCAGCGCGTCGGCGGCCCGCCGGCCGGGGTCGAGGTCGTACACCGGGCGGAACCCGGCGGAGGCGCCGAGCAGCGAGAGGGCGGTCCGCAGTCCGGCGAGCGGGCCGGAGAGGGCGGTGGCCCGGGCGAGGGCGGGCAGCGCGTCGCGCACCGCGTCGGGCAGCCGGCGCAGCGGGGCGATCTCGGCGGCGAACGCGGCCCGCTCGGTTGCGTCGGCGGGCAGGGCGCCGCGGAACATCAGGTGCCACACGTCCTCGAAGGTCCGGCTCGCTGCGAGCTCGACGGCCGAGTACTGGCGGTAGTGGTAGAAGCCTTCACGGCCTCGGACGTCACCGAGTTCGGTCTCGGTGACCACGACTCCCGCGAGACCGCGGGGCACATCGACGGTGGTGTTCATGCATCGACCATCCATGATGGATTGAATCCTTGTCAATGTTGATCGAATCAATATATGTAGGGTGGTCGTCATGAACGACCAGGCGGAGGGCGAGCGCCGGATCAGCACCCGGCAGGCGGCGGAACTTCTGGGGGTGAAGCCCGCGACCGTGTACGCGTACGTCAGCCGCGGCCAGCTCACCAGCCGCCGCGACCCGGTCGGCCGCGGCAGCAGCTTCGACGCGCGCGAGGTGGAGGACCTGGCCCGGCGCAGCCGGCGGGAGGCCGCGGCACCCCCCGGCGCGGAGCTCTCCGTACGCACCTCGCTCACGCTGATCGAGCCCGACCGGTACTACTTCCGGGGAGTGGACGCCGTCGAGCTGGCCTCGCGGTACCGCTACGAGGAGGTCGCCGAGTGGCTCTGGACCGGGACGCTGCCGAGCGGCGCGCGGTTCACCGCTCCCCCGCAGGCGCTGGCCGCCGCCCGGCGCGCGGTGGCCGCACTGCCCGAGCACAGCGGCCCGCTCGACCGGCTGCGGGTGGCCACCGCGGCCGCCGCGGTGGCGGATCCGCTGCGCTTCGACCTGTCCGCGGAGGCCGTACTGGGCTCCGCGCGCTGCCTGATCCCGACGCTGGTCGGCGCACTGCCCGAGGTGGGCCCGCCCGGCTGGCGCGGGGACGGCCGGCTGGCCCGGCAGCTGTGGACCCGGCTGACGGCGCACGAGCCGGACCCGGACGCGCTGGCCACGCTGGACCTGGCCCTCGCACTGCTCATCGACCACGATCTGGCCGCCTCGACCCTGGCCGTACGGGTGGCCGCCTCGGCGCGGGCCCACCCGTACGCGGCGGTGTCGGCCGGCCTCGGCGCGCTCGAGGGCCCGCTGCACGGCGCGGCCGGACGGCTCGCGCACCGGATGCTGGTGGAGACCCTGGAGCGGGGCGGGGCCGCGCCGGTGGTCGCGGACCATCTGCGGGCGGGGCGGCGGGTTCCCGGACTCGGGCACCGGCTGTACGAGGGCGAGGACCCGCGGGCGACGGCGCTGTTCGCACGGCTGGAGAACGTTCCGCAGGCCGGTCCCGCACTGGCGGCCGCCCGGGAGGTCGTTGCCACGACGGCGGCCCGGCGGGGCGGCCTGCACGCCAATGTCGACCTGGCGCTGGCGGTGCTGACGGTGTCCTGCGGGATGCCCGCGGAAGCCGGGGAGACCGTGTTCGCGGTGTCCCGGACGGCGGGCTGGATCGCGCACGCTCTGGAGGAGTACCAGGAACAGCCGCTCCGGATGCGCCCGAGCGGGCAGTACCAGGGGCCGCGCCCGCCGCAGCCGATGCCGTGACGGGCCCACGGGCAGCAGGCAGCGGGAGATCAGCCGCAGGTCGGTACACATGGGATGTTCCGCTCAGGACGAAGGCGACCTACGGTTGCTGGTCATGCGGTTCCTCCACATGAGCGCTCGGCGCCTCGGGCTGCCCAGACGGGCCGTCTCGCAGATCCTGCTGACCCAGCTGGCCATCGCCGCCGGGGTCGCCCTGCTTGCCACCGGGCTCTTCCTGGCCCCGCTCGGCGCGCAGCTCGACGACCAGGCCATGCGGCGCGCCCTGGCCATCGCCCAGAGCGCGGCGGCCGACCCCTCGCTCGCCGCCGACCTCCTCGACTCCGGGCCGACGGCCGACAGCCCCGTGCAGGCCTCGGCCGAGCGGATCCGCCGCGCCACGGGTGCCGAGTACGTCGTCGTCATGGACCTGGACGGGATCCGCCGCTCGCACCCCGGCACCGACCGGATCGGCCTGCCCGTCTCCACCGACCCGAGCGACGCCCTCGCGGGCCGCGAGGTCATGGAGATCGACGAGGGCACCCTCGGCCGCTCCGCCCGCGGCAAGGTCCCGCTCCTCGCGGCCGACGGGGAGATCGTCGGCGCCGTCTCCGTCGGCATCGCCTACGACAGCGTGCACGACCGGCTGCTCGGCGCCATCCCGGGCCTGCTCGCCTACGCGGGCGGCGCCCTCGCGGCAGGCGCCCTCGCCGCCTACCTGCTGTCCCGCCGGATCCAGCGACAGACCCGTGACCTGGCCTTCTCCGATATCGCCGGACTGCTCGCCGAGCGCGAGGCGATGCTCCACTCCATCCGCGAGGGAGTGATCGCCCTCGACCGCGACGGCCGGGTCCGGCTCGTCAACGACGAGGCGGCCCGGCTGCTGGGCCTCGCGCCGGATACGGCCGCCACGCTCGCCGGGCGTCCGCTGGACGACGTCCTGGGCACGGGCCGCACCACCGACGTCCTCGCCGGCCGCGTCACCGGCCGCGACCTCCTCACCGTCCAGGGGCCCCGGGTACTGGTCGCCAACCGGATGCCCACCGAGGACGGCGGCGCCGTCGCCACCCTGCGCGACCGCACCGAGCTGGAACACCTCGGCCGCGAGCTCGACTCCACCAAGGGGCTGATCGACGCCCTGCGCGCGCAGGACCACGAGCACGCCAACCGCCTCCACACCCTCCTCGGCCTGCTGGAGCTGGGCCTGCACGAGGAGGCGGTGGAGTTCGTCACCGAGGTCGTCGGAGTGCACCGCAGCACCGCCGAACAGGTCACCGAGAAGGTCCACGACCCCCTGCTGGCCGCCCTTCTGGTGGGCAAGGCGACCGTCGCCGCCGAGCGCGGCGTCCCGCTGCGCCTCGCCGACACCACCTTCCTGCCCGACTGCCTCATCGACCCCCGCGGCCTCGTCACCATCACGGGCAACCTGGTGGACAACGCCCTGGACGCGGCGGCGGGCTCCGCGGCACCCCTGGTCGAGGTCGAGCTGCGCGCCGAGGGCCGTACGGCGATCCTCCGGGTGCGGGACAGCGGGCCCGGCGTCCCGGCGGCCCGCCGCGAGGAGATCTTCACCGAGGGCTGGTCGACCAAGCAGCCCAAGGCACACCGCGAGCGCGGGCTCGGTCTCGCGCTCGTACGCCGCCTCGCGGAGCGGCAGGGCGGCACGGCCCGGGCCGACGAGGCAGCGGACGGAGGGGCGGAGTTCTCCGTCGTACTCCCGGAGGCCCTGCGATGAACGAGACCCCGATCCACGACATCCACGTATTGGTCGTCGACGACGACGTGCGTGTTGCCCGGATCAACGCGGCGTACGTGGCGAAGGTTCCCGGCTTCCGCGTCTGTGCCCAGGCCCATTCGGCGGCCGAGGCCCTCGCGTACCTCGACGCCCACCCCGTCGACCTGATCCTCCTCGACCACTACCTCCCGGACGAGAACGGCCTGGACCTGGTCCGCCGGCTGCGCCAGCTCGGCCACCGCACCGACGTGATCATGGTCACGGCCGCCCGCGACCTGGCCACCGTCCAGTCCGCCATGCGCCTCGGCGCCCTCCAGTACCTGGTCAAGCCCTTCACGTTCACCGGCCTGCGCAGCCGGCTGGAGGCGTACGGCTCCCTGCGCCGCACTCTGGAGACCGGCGGCGAGGCCGAACAGGCCGAGGTGGACCGGATCTTCGGCGCCCTCGCCGCGGCCGGCTCCCCGAACGAACTGCCCAAGGGCCATTCCGCCACCACCGCCGAACTGGTCCGCCAGGTCCTCCGCTCCGCCGAGGGCCCGCTCTCCACCCAGCAGATCGCCGACCGCGCCGGCATCAGCCGCCAGACCGCCCAGCGCTACCTCAAGCTCCTGGAGCGCACCGCCCGGGTCACCCTGGCCCTGCGCTACGGCGAGACGGGCCGCCCCGAACACCGCTACTCCTGGCTCCCGTCCGAGGGCCCCTGACCGCCGGACGGGAACCCGCTCAGACGGCCCCGGCGCCGGTCAGGGAGCGGACCTCCGTCTCCGCGTGCTTCGCCTCGTCCGGCTCCTCCGCCGAGGTGACCGTGCCCAGCCAGCCCGCCAGGAAGCCCAGCGGGATCGAGACCAGGCCCGGGTTCTGGAGCGGGAAGAACTGGAAGCTCACCCCCGGGAAGAGGGACTCCGGGCTGCCGGAGACCACCGGCGACAGGACGACCAGCACCACCGCCGGAATCAGGCCCCCGTACACCGACCAGACGGCGCCCCGCGTGGTGAAGGAGCGCCAGAACAGCGAGTACAGCAGCACCGGCAGATTGGCCGAAGCGGACACCGCGAAGGCCAGCCCCACCAGGAACGCCACGTTCAGGTCCTGGGCGAGCAGCCCCAGGGCGATCGCCACCGCCCCGATCCCGACGGCCGCGGTCCTGGCCACCGCGACCTCGCTGCGCTGGCGCGCATGGCGTCGCTTGAGCGAGGCGTACAGGTCGTGCGCCACCGAGGCCGAGGACGCCAGCGTGATCCCCGCGACCACGGCCAGGATCGTGGCGAAGGCGATCGCCGCCACGAAGGCGAACAGCACCGCGCCCCCGGTCGAGTCCGCCCCGCCGCCCAGGAAGGCCGCGAGCAGCGGAACCGCCGTGTTCCCCGAGGCGTTGGAGGCGCGCACCGCGTCCGGACCCACCAGCGCGGCCGCCCCGAACCCGAGCACGATGGTCATCAGGTAGAACCCGCCGATCAGCGCGATCGCCCACACCACCGATCGGCGGGCCGCGCGCGCGGTCGGCACCGTGTAGAAGCGCGACAGGATGTGCGGCAGCCCGGCCGTCCCGAGGACCAGCGCGAGGCCGAGGCTCATGAAGTCGAAGCGGGCGGTCCAGTCGCCGCCGTACTTGAGCCCCGGGCTCAGGAACCGCAGCCCGTGCCCGCTGCGCTCGGCCGCGCCGGTGAGCAGCTGGTCGAAGTTCCCGTGGAAGCGCAGGAGTACGAGCACGGTGAGGGTGACGGCCCCGCCCATGAGCAGCACGGCCTTCACGATCTGGATCCAGGTGGTGGCCCGCATGCCGCCGAAGGACACGTAGACCACCATCAGCGCCCCGACCCCGATCACGGTCAGCGTCCGGGCCGCGGTGCCCGAATCACCGAGCAGCAGGCCCACCAGGCTGCCCGCGCCGACCATCTGTGCGACCAGGTACAGCACCGAGACGGTGACGGAGGAGGTGCCGGCGGCGATCCGGACGGGCCGCTCGCTCATCCGGGCCGCGACCACGTCCGCGAGGGTGAAGCGCCCGCAGTTGCGGACGAGTTCGGCGACGAGGAACAGCACGACGAGCCAGGCGACGAGGAAGCCCACCGAGTACAGCAGGCCGTCGTAGCCGAAGAGGGCGATCAGGCCGGAGATGCCGAGGAAGGACGCGGCGGACATGTAGTCGCCGGCGATGGCGAAACCGTTCTCCAGGGGGGAGAACAGCCTCCCGCCGGCGTAGAACTCCTCGGCCGAGCCGTGCCGGTTGCGGCTGACCCAGGTGGTGATGCCCAGGGTGACCGCGATGAAGAGGCTGAACAGGATCAGCGCGAGGGTCTGGTGTTCGGTGGTCACCGGCCGGCCTCCCGGGCGCGGATCCGCTCCTGGCCGCGCTCCTGCTCGAAGACCGTCCAGCGCAGGTCCAGCGCGGCCCGGTCGCGGCGCAGCCGCGCGTGCCGGGCGTACGCCCAGGTCAGCAGGAAGGTGCTGAGGAACTGGCCGAGCCCCGCCAGCAGGGCGACGTTGACCGCCCCGAAGACGGGCCGGGCCATGATCCCCGGTGCCATGGTGGCCGCGACCACGTAGGCGACGTACCAGAGGAAGAATCCGGCGGTCGCGGGGACGATGAAGCCGCGGTAGCGGCTGCGGACCTCCTGGAAGGCGGCACTGCGCTGCACTTCGAGGTAGATGTCGGACGCTCCGGGCGCGGCCCGGCCGCCGGCGGGACGCGGGGGCGCCGGGTCCTCGCCCTCGCCCTCCCCCCAGCCGACGGCGAGCGCGTCGTACCAGGGGTCGTCGAGCCGGATCGTTCCGGCATCGGGACCTTCGTGCTTGTCCACCGAACTCTCCTTGTCCGCTGCCGCATTGGCCGCGTGCCCACAAGGATGTGCGGTATGGACGTTTTCCGGACTGGTGTCCCGGTGCTCTTCACTCCAACAGGTGATGGAGCGAAGAGCACCGGTGTGCCGGTGTGCCCGTCAGGCGTCGATGCGCGAGCGGTCCAGGGTGGCCGCGGAGCTCGTGATGAACTCCTTGCGCGGCGCGACCTCGTTGCCCATCAGCAGGTCGAAGACCTGCTCGGCCGAGTCCAGGTCGCCGATGTTGATCCGGCGCAGCGTACGGAAGCGGGGGTCCATGGTGGTCTCCGCCAGCTGGTCCGCGTCCATCTCGCCGAGACCCTTGTAGCGCTGGATCGAATCCTTGTACCGGACGTTCTTGCGCTGGAATTCGAGCAGCGTCTGGCGCAGCTCGTTGTCCGAATACGTGTAGACGTATTTGTCCTGGCCCTTCTTGGGCTGGACGAGTTCGATCCGGTGCAGCGGCGGCACCGCGGCGAACACCCGGCCCGCCTCGACCATCGGCCGCATGTACCGCTGGAAGAGCGTGAGCAGCAGGCAGCGGATGTGCGCGCCGTCCACGTCGGCGTCGACGAGCAGGACGATCTTCCCGTAGCGCGCGGCGTCGATGTCGAAGGTACGGCCCGAGCCGGCCCCTATGACCTGGATGATCGCTCCGCACTCGGCGTTCTTGAGCATGTCCGAGACCGACGACTTCTGGACGTTGAGGATCTTGCCGCGGATCGGCAGCAGGGCCTGGAACTCCGAGTTCCGCGCGAGCTTGGCGGTACCGAGGGCGGAGTCGCCCTCGACGATGAAGAGCTCGCTGCGCTCCACGTCGTCACTGCGGCAGTCGGCCAGCTTCGCGGGCAGCGAGGAGGTCTCCAGCGCGGTCTTGCGGCGCTGCGCCTCCTTGTGCTGGCGGGCGGCGATCCGGGTCCGGGCGGCCGCGACGATCTTCTCCATCACGGCGCGGGCCTGCTGCTTGTCGTCGCGCTTCGTGCTGGTCAGGAAGGCCTTGAGCTCCTTGGCCACCACGGCCGCGACGATCCGGGCGGCCGCCGAGGTGCCGAGCACCTCCTTGGTCTGGCCCTCGAACTGCGGCTCGGCCAGCCGGACGGTGACGACCGCCGTCAGTCCCTCCATCGCGTCGTCCTTGACCACGTCGTCCTCGGCGACGCGCAGCAGCTTCGCCGAGCGCAGCACCTCGTTGACGGTCTTGGCGACCGAGCGCTCGAAGCCGGTGATGTGGGTGCCGCCCTTGGGCGTGGCGATGATGTTGACGAAGGACTTGACCTGCGTCTCGTACCCGGTGCCCCAGCGCAGGGCGATGTCCACGCCGAGCTCGCGGGTGACCTCGGTGGGTGTCATGTGGCCGCGCTCGTCGAGGACGGGGACGGTCTCCTTGAAGGTTCCCTGGCCGGTCAGGCGCAGCACGTCGCAGACGGCCTTGTCCTGCGCGAGGTACTCGCAGAACTCGCTGATGCCCCCGTCGAAGCGGAAGGTCTCCTCGGTCTTGCCGGCCCCGTCGATGGCGCGCTCGTCGCGGACGACGATGGTCAGGCCGGGGACGAGGAAGGCGGTCTGGCGGGCGCGCTGGTAGAGCGTCTCCAGCGAGAGCCGGGCGTCCTTGAGGAAGATCTGCCGGTCGGCCCAGTAGCGGACCCGGGTGCCGGTCTTGCCCTTGGCGACCCGCTTGGTCTTGCGCAGGCCGTTGGCGGGGTCGAACGGGCTGTCGGGGCCCTGCTCGGTGAACATGCCCGGGACGCCGCGGCGGAAGCTGATCGCGTGGGTGGAGCTGTTGCGGTCCACCTCGACGTCCAGCCGGGCGGAGAGGGCGTTGACCACGGAGGCGCCCACGCCGTGCAGGCCGCCGGAGGCCGCGTACGAGCCGCCGCCGAACTTGCCGCCGGCGTGCAGCTTGGTCATGACGACCTCGACGCCGGACAGCCCGGTCTTGGGCTCGACGTCGACGGGGATGCCGCGGCCGTTGTCGCGGACCTCGACCGAGGCGTCCTCGTGGAGGATCACCTCGATGTGGTCGCAGTAGCCGCCGAGGGCCTCGTCCACGGCGTTGTCGATGATCTCCCAGAGGCAGTGCATGAGGCCTCGGGAGTCGGTGGACCCGATATACATGCCGGGGCGCTTGCGGACGGCCTCAAGACCTTCGAGGACGAGCAGGTGCCGCGCGGTGTAGTTGGAGCCGTCCCGGTCTGCTCCGGACAGCAGCGCGCTGGAAGGCACGGACGTGTCGGCGGTCACGCAGTTCGCTCCTCGCTGAATTTCTTTTTCTGGCCCGTCGGGCGCAGGGTGGCTCGGTTGCCCGTCGAAGGGTACCGAGGCCTGGTAGAGCCGATGCAACGCCACCCTCGCGCTTCATCAGCGTAGTGCAGTACCGCACGTGCGTTCGATCCCCCGGGGGAGTGAAGCAAACATCACGTTCCCTTCCAGGCATGAACCATTTAGGGTTCGGGCACGTCCTCATGAACAACCGGCACTCACGCCGGGGAGGACGGAACTGCTACAAGCGAACGACTGACAACGCGAAACCGTAAAGCAACGCAATACGGCTCCTTCGCCGCCAACCGGCAGCAGCCGGCCAGCTTCGGAAGGAAGTTTCGAGGAAAAGCCGCGAGCGGGAACGTTTTCGGCCTGGTTGGATGTTGACCCTGGTACGACAGCTCGTCGAGCTAGAGAAGAGGCGACGTGACTACTGTTCTGACACCCGCGACCCCGCTGACGGCCGCTGACCGATGCGACCGTTGCGGCGCCCAGGCATATCTGCGCGTCGTCCTGCTGAGCGGCGGTGAACTGCTGTTCTGCGCCCACCACGGGCGTAAGTTCGAGCCGGAACTCAAGAAGATCGCCGCGGATATACAGGATGAGACCGAGCGGCTCACGTCCGCTCCGACGGCCAATGCCGACACCGAGGACCGCTGACACAGGCCTATACCTCGCATCCGACGAGCCAGGACCGGCCAGGCCGGTCGACGGGCGGCACCTCTGAGACCCAGGGGTGCCGCCCGTCCTCACGTCCGGAGCCCTGCCGGGGCCCGGCGGTCTGCGGGATCGGCTAGCGGCTCCCGCGCCGGGGCCGTCCCCCGGGTGCTCCCGGGCCTGCCTGCGGCTCCCCTGCCCCATGCCCCCGTACGGGCCGTGCAGGCGGTCCGGAGCGCCCTCGGGCACCCCACGCGACGTCCTGGCCGACGCTTTGCCGCGCGGCCGTCTCAGGGGCCGTCACGAAGCCGGCGAGCGGTGCGATCTTCGTGTACACCCCCGGACTGTCAGGGCGCCCGCAGCCCCGCCCCCAGGACACCAGCCCGATGAGCCGGCCCTGGGCGACCAGCGGCCCGCCGCTGTCCCCCTGACAGGCGTCCCTCCCGCCGTCGCGGTGCCCCGCGCACACCATGGACTCCGGCCGGTACTGCCCGTCCGCGTCCCCCGGGTAGGCCCGCCGGCAGACCTCGTCCGCCAGGACCGTCACCCGCGCGGCACGCAGGGCATACGCGTAGTCACCGAATCCGCTCGTGTCGCCCCAGCCGTACACGGCCGCTTCGCCGCCCGCCGCGTAGCCGGGATGGCCGTCCTCGGCCAGGGGGAGCACGTAGTGCGCGGGCACGGCCTCGTCGAGCTCCAGCACGGCCAGGTCGCCGGCATTGCTCCGCGTGTCGTAGTCCGGGTTCACCCGGGCCGAGCGGACCGCGATCTCCCGGCCCTCGGCCGCCCGCAGCTCCGTGCGCCCGGTGATCACCCGGAAGTCGGGGACGGATTCGATCGGGCCGCCCAGCACCTGGCGGCCCAGGCAGTGGGCCGCGGTCAGCACCTTCGTCGGGCCCACGATGACGCCCCCGCAGAACTGGCCGCCGCGCGTACCCCCGAACCGGTCACGGCTGGCAAGGGCCACCACCCACGGGCTGTCGGCCGCCTTCACCGGCTTCCCGCCGATCACCACACTGTCCGCAGCCGCGTGCGGTGCCTGGGCCAGCGGCGCAGCGGCCGCTCCCGCCACCAGGGCCAGCGCGCCCGCCAGAGCACGGGAAAAGGGACGACGCATGAGGCCTCCTGACTCTGAGTGTGCATGACTCCACCCAGAGTGGGACGCCCGGTGGCCGGGCGCACCCGCGCACGGCCACCTCGTACGGCCCCCGGCCCGGTCAGTCCAGGTAGTCGCGCAGGACCTGGGAGCGGGACGGGTGGCGCAGCTTCGACATCGTCTTGGACTCGATCTGGCGGATGCGCTCGCGCGTGACGCCGTAGACCTTGCCGATCTCGTCGAGGGTCTTCGGCTGTCCGTCGGTGAGGCCGAAGCGCATCGAGACCACGCCGGCCTCGCGCTCGCTCAGCGTGTCGAGCACCGAGTGCAGCTGCTCCTGCAGGAGCGTGAAGCTCACGGCGTCCGCCGGGACGACCGCCTCGGAGTCCTCGATGAGGTCACCGAACTCGCTGTCGCCGTCCTCACCGAGCGGCGTGTGCAGGGAGATCGGCTCGCGGCCGTACTTCTGGACCTCGATGACCTTCTCGGGGGTCATGTCGAGTTCCTTGGCCAGCTCCTCCGGGGTGGGCTCGCGGCCCAGGTCCTGGAGCATCTGGCGCTGCACGCGGGCGAGCTTGTTGATGACCTCGACCATGTGCACCGGGATGCGGATGGTGCGGGCCTGGTCGGCCATGGCGCGCGTGATCGCCTGGCGGATCCACCAGGTCGCGTACGTGGAGAACTTGTAGCCCTTGGTGTAGTCGAACTTCTCGACCGCACGGATCAGACCCAGGTTGCCCTCCTGGATCAGGTCCAGGAAGAGCATGCCGCGGCCGGTGTAGCGCTTGGCCAGCGAGACCACGAGGCGGAGGTTGGCCTCCAGCAGGTGGTTCTTGGCGCGGCGGCCGTCCTCGGCGATGATCTCCAGCTCGCGCTTGAGCTTGGGCGCCAGCTTGTCGGAGTTGGCCAGCTTGTCCTCGGCGAACAGGCCCGCCTCGATCCGCTTGGCGAGCTCGACCTCCTGCTCCGCGTTGAGGAGGGGGACCTTGCCGATCTGCTTGAGGTAGTCCTTGACCGGGTCGGCGGTGGCGCCGGCCACGGCGACCTGCTGGGCCGGGGCGTCGTCCTCGTCGTCGGAGATGACGAAGCCCTTGCTCTCGCCGCCGTCCTCTTCCTCCTCGGCCTCCGCCTTGACCGCGCCGGGGCCCTCCTCGACGGGCTCCTCCTCGCCGGCCTCGTCGGCGTCCTTCTTGGAAGCGGTCTTCTTCGCCGCCGTCTTCTTGGCAGCGGTCTTCTTGGCGGGCGCGGCCTTCTTCGCCGCCGTCTTCTTCGCCGCGGTCTTCTTCGCGGCGGGCTCGGTTCCCGGCTCCTCCGCGAGAGCGTCCACGGGCTGCGGGTCCACCGTCTCGGCCGCCGGTGCCGCGGCGGCGACGGTCTGCGCAGCCGTCGTCTTCGCCGCGACGGTCTTGGTGGCCGTCCGCTTGGCCGGGGTCTTCGCTGCGACGCTCTTGCGGGTGGTGCGCTTGGGCGACTCCGCGGCACTGACCATCAGCGTCACACCCTCTTCCTCGAGGATCTGGTTGAGGCTGCGCAGAACATTCTTCCACTGGGTCGCAGGAATCTGGTCAGCCTCGAAGGCCCGACGCACGTCATCGCCGGCGATCTGCCCCTCGGCCTTGCCCCGCTCGATGAGCGCCATCACAGACTCGGAATCGGCGATCTCCGGCGGGAGCGTACGGGATGTGCTGGCCGACACGAACAACCTCTCGGGAACGATGGAAACGGCTTCCGACCCCGGCCGGGTGGTGCTGGACCGGAGCCGACGACCACCGACTGGGGATGGGCCGGGGGCGCGGGCAGGGGCCGGGGAGCTACACAGCACCCGCAAGGGCTGCTGTCTTCCCTCCGTCGGCCATCACCTCTCTAGGTCATCGTTTGACCTCGCGGAGTGTTACGCCCAATTCTTCGTGGCCCGAGTCACACCCCGATTGCCACGATGCCGGTCATACGGTCGTACACGCGCGCCGGACGCGGCCGGATGCCGTCGCACGAGGTCGCCGACGGTGGTTCGGGGTCGGCCCCGCCGGGGCCCGTGTCCGCCGACCCGCGGTCGAAGGCCTGCGCACGCCGGTGTCGCCGGGCCGTCTCCCCCGGTCTCCGCCAGGAGGTACCCCCACCGGACTGCGTCCCGGGTACCTCCAGGGCGTCGGCGCCACCGCCAACGCCCTCCGGCGGCACGTGCGAGTACTCCCGCGCCGCCGTTCGTAAGCCCGTCAGTGCTCGCGCGGGGCGGGGACCACGCGCTCGACCTCCGGATGCACCATCAGGAGCTGGCGCATGGCGTTCTCGGCACCCGTCGCGTCCCCGGCGGCGAGGGCCTCGACGATCCGCGCGTGGTGCGCGACGCACGCCTCGCTGGGGCGGTCGCAGGCGGTGACGGGGCTCCCCGAGACCTGGAGCGCGGAGGAGACGATGCCGGAGAGGTGCTCCAGCATGCGGTTGCCCGCGACCTGGATGAGGAGCGCGTGGAACTCGTTGTCGGCGCGCGCGAAGGTGATCGCGTCGCCCTGGCCGAGGGCGTGGCCCATGATCTCGACCATGTCGGCGAGGCGCTGCTGGATGTCCGGGCGGCCGTGGCCGGCGGCGAGGCGGGCGGCGAGCGGCTCGATGGTCCAGCGGAGCTCGTTGAGCTCGCGGCGCTGGTCGTCGCGCTGGGGGCCGAAGGCACGCCACTCGATGATGTCGGGGTCGAGCAGGTTCCAGTCGGCGACCGGCCGGACGCGGGTGCCGACGTTGGGGCGGGCGCTGACGAGGCCCTTGGCCTCCAGCACGCGCAGCGATTCGCGGACCACCGTGCGGGAGACCTCGAAGCGCTGGCCGATCTCCTCGGGGACCAGCGGGCGGTCGGCACCCAGGTCGCCGGAGACGATCATCTGGCCGAGCTGCTGGACGAGTTGGCCGTGCAGTCCGCGGCCGCGGCTGCCCGCCGCGCGGCGGCCGACCCGGCTCAACTCGACGTCGGCGCCGTCCCAGTGGGGGGCTCCGACGCGGTCGGTCCCGGAGGCTTCCGCGTAGGGGTAGCGGTCGAGTTCGCCCGGGCCGGCGAGGCCGGAGTCGGCATGGCGGGCGGCGGTCATCATGGTGTGCGCAAGGGTACTCACGAATCCTTTGTCGGCCTTGCCTCGATGACCCTTGAGGTCTTTGGTGAAAAGCACACGAAAGGGTGATCGGTGCCACCTACGCAATTGACGACTTATCGTAAAGAACCGGGCCCTTTGGGGGGAGTTGTGGTCCGGTTCGCGTGATGTGGGCCGGATCGGTCCCGTCGAGACATTCTGCGGCAGCGGAACGATCACGAACGGTCCGTTACCAACGGACGCGGCTGCGCAGTCCTGTGAACCCATAGGCGCACAACAGGACCATCAGCGACAACACCAGCGCGGTGGCGACGGGTTGGGCCATCACCCGCAAGGCCCCCAGGACCAGGCGGTCCGCCTCCGGGGGCCACTGCGCCCAGGCCAGTCCGCGCAGCCGGGCCGCGAGTCCGCCCGCCGGGTACGCGGACGGACCGTCCAGCGCCTTGCGGACGAGCGGGACGACCATGACCGGGACGGCGAGCACGGCAGCCAGGCCGGCGGTGGCCGACCGGAAGACGCCGGAGGCCAGCACGCCCGCCCAGGCGCAGCCGATGAGCAGACCGGCCCAACTCGCGGCCGGGGAGACCCATTCCGCGGGGGTGCGCAGCGGGCCGCGGTCGAAGACGAGCTTCAGGGCGGCGGCGTCGGCGGTGACGGCGAGCGCACCGAACACCAGGGCGAGGCCCGCGCAGACGGCCAGTTTGGCGGCGAGCAGGCCCATCCGGCGCGGCACGGTGCCGCGGTCGGCGGCGAGCACGGGATAGCGGTACTCCTCACCGAAGGCCAGGGCGCCGAGCAGTCCCGCGCCGAGGGCGGCGGGGGGCAGGGGCAACAGCTCCGGCCAGGCGGCGAGCAGCCGGTTCTGCGGGGTGCCGCCGGCCCGGGCCAGCACCAGGGCGGTGACGGCGGAGACGGCGACGACGACGGCCGCGGTGAGGACGGGCACGGCGGTACCGAAGACCCGGCGCAGCTCGTAGCGCAGCGGCCGCAGCGGCCCTCCGACCCGGCGTAGCGCAGAGGAGGGGATCCCGCCGCCGGCAGCCGCCCGGCTGCCGCCCGGGGCGGGCAGGGGCCCGGCTTCGGCCGGGGCGGCAGTGCCCGCCGGATCCGTGCCCGGCTCGGTGCGCGCCTGCGGTACGGGCTGGCAGGGCGCGCCGGCGTCCCCGGTCTCGTCGGCGAGCTGGTGGACCAGCACACCGTGCCGGAACGCCGCTTCGCCGACCTCCGCGCAGCTGCTGCCGTACACCGACAGGCGGCTGCCGGACTCCTCGACGATCTCCACCGCGCGCTGGGCGTCCCGGGCCTCGCGGCCGAGTACGTCGGCCAGCCGGGCGGCGTGCGGGCTGCGCACGGCGACCCGCGGCCGGAGCCGGGTGCGGGCGAACTCGACCGCGTCCTGGTCGGCGACGAGCCGGCCCCCCTCGATGCTCACGACCCGGTCCGCGTGGCGGGCGGCCTCCTTCGCGTCGTCGGTGGTGAAGAGCACCGCGCCGCCGAGGGAGGCGTGCCCGCGCAGCAGCCCGTGCAGCCAGCCGCGTTCGCGGGGGGAGAGTCCGGCGGCGGGCTCGTCGAGGAGCAACGTGCACGGATCGGCGAGCAGCGCCGCGGCCAGCGCCAGCCGGCGGTCCATGCCGAGCGAGAGCGAGCCGAGGCGCTGGTCGCGCAGGCCCGCGATGCCGACGACCTCCAGCATGGTGTCGGCCCGGGAGGCCGGCACCCCGGCGGCGGCGCAGAGCATCCGCAGCTGGCCCCGGACGGTGCGCGCCGGGTTGCCGGGGACGTCGCCGAGCAGCACGCCGACCTCACGGGCGGGATGCGGGATCCGGTGCAGCGGGCGTCCGCGGAAGTAGGTGACGCCGCGGCCCGGTTCGAGTTCGAGCATGAGCCGCAGTGCGGTGGTCTTGCCCGATCCCGGTTCGCCGAGGAGGGCGGTCACGGTCCCCGGGCGGGCCTCGAAGGTGAGGTCGTCCACGAGGGGCGGGAGGTCTCGACGGGGTGTGCTGGTGAGTCCGATGGCCTGGAGCATCGCTTCTCTCGCGGGGGGTGAGACCGCTCTGCGGCAGCGTGAGTACCGCCAACAAGATAACGCGATATGTCCGATTTTCGGCGCAACCAGGGCTTGTTTGCGGCCGTGTCGACGACGGCCGTGATCGTGCGGGTGGCGGGGCCTCAGACTTCCGGACGCAGCATGGGCGGGTTGAGCAGGGTCGCCCCGCCGGCCCGGAACAGCTGGGCGGGCCGACCGCCCTGACGGGTCGTCGTCCCCCCGGCCGGCACCAGGAACCCGGGGGTCCCGGTGACCTTGCGGTGGAAGTTGCGGGGGTCGAGGGCCACGCCCCATACGGCCTCGTAGACCCGGCGCAGCTCGCCGACGGTGAAGGCGGGCGGGCAGAACGCAGTGGCCAGCGAGGAGTACTCGATCTTGGAGCGGGCCCGCTCCACGCCGTCGGCGAGGATCCGGGCGTGGTCGAAGGCCAGCCCCGAGGCCGCCTCGTCCTCGACGGCCAGCAGCTCGTCGACGGGAGCCCAGCGCGCGCTGTTGGCGTCTCCGCCCGCCCGGGGCGCGGGCAGGTCCGGAGCCAGGACCAGATGCGCCACGCTGACGACGCGCATGCGCGGATCCCGCTTCGGATCCCCGTACGTGGCCAGCTGTTCGAGGTGCGCCCCGTTGCCCGCGCCCGGCTCGGCCGGATCGTGGGCGCACAGGCCCGTTTCCTCGGAGAGCTCCCTGGCCGCTGCCGCGGCCAGGTCCTCGTCTCCGCGCACGAAGCCGCCGGGCAGCGCCCAGCGTCCCTGGAACGGCTGCTCACCCCGCCGGACGACCAGCGCACAGAGCGCGTGACGCCGCACGGTGAGCACGACCAGGTCGACGGTGACAGCGAAGGGCGGATAGGCCGACGGGTCGTAGGGCGACATGCCGCGATCATAGTCGTCTGCCTGACGATAAACAGAGCTTTCGTGATCCCGAAGGCGACGATCGCCGGACACCCCCCAGGTGCCGGGAGCCGGGCGTGATCCGAAAGGGACGGCCTAACCGCCCAGTTGGAGCGCATCGGCCGCCTCCTCCACCATGGCGAGGCCGAGCCGGCTGATCCGGGCGGCGAACGGCTGCCCCGATACCCGCAGGCCGCAGAAGCGGAGAGCGCCCAGGGGAGCGCCGGGCAGCGGGACCAGTGCGACCGTGCCCGCGGGGGCGTCGGGGCGGATCCCGGCGAGGGCGGTCAGGGCATGGACCCCGGCGGCCGCGGCCACCGCCGCGGGGCGGCAGGCCGCCGGGTGCGGAAGCGGGGCGCTGCCCACCGTGCGCTGCTCGGCGGCGTACATCTCCGGCAGCCGGTACCCGAAGCTCTCCGCGGCATCCAGCAGGCCGCGCAGGAGTCCGGCGGCCTCCTTCTCGAAACCGGCCTGGGCCAGCCCGGCGACCGCCACGGCGCTGTCGTACGCCCGCACCGCGCCCGAGCGGTGGCCGAAGGGGTTGTGGCCCGGCTCGCGGAACGCCATGCTGCGCAGCCCCCATCCGGAATCCATGGCGGGGGCCCCGAGGAGGCGGGCGAGCTGTTCGGTGCGGACCCGGTCCAGCAGCCCCGGGGCGAGCCGGCCGCCGCCCAGCAGCCCGGTGTCCAGGAGGTGGGCGGCGGCCCCCGTCAGCCGGGGCAGCGGCCGCCCGTCGGGGTGCAGGGCCGCTGCGGGCCGCCCGCCGTCCGGGCCGTCGATCCAGAACGCCGCCCGGAACCGCTCCCGCAGCGCGGCCGCCCACTCCCGCCACTCCTCGGCGCCGGTCCGCCCGCATCCGGCGAGCAGGTCGGCCCCGAGCAGCGCTGCCCGGTGGGCGTGGGCCTGGGTCTCGCAGCGGCGCGGACCGGGATCGGGATCGGCCAGGAACCCGTCCTGCCCCAGGGCGCCGCGCAGCCACTCCAGGCACCGCTCGGCCGCGGGGAGGAGCCGGGCGACCTCCTCCTCGGGCATCCCCCAGCGCCGGGCCTCGGCGAGCACCGCCGGGAAGGCGAGGGTCGCTTCGGTGCCGGTGCACCCCGGCGGCAGCTGCGGGCCCGCCCCGCGCAGCGGCCCCGGGATCTTCCCGGCGTCGGGGCCGCGGCCTGCGGTCTGGGTCCGGGCGAGGGTGCGCAGGGTGGCCGCGGCGAGCCCGGTCCCGAGCGGCAGTGCCATCCGGGCGGCCCAGAGGGACTCCGCCGGAGCCAGCCCGAGCCGCCAAGGCACCCCGGCCGCGGCGAACGCGTCCCCAGGCTCCTCTCGGTCCCGCATCAGCAGCGCGCCGAGGTCTTCGACGCTGGTGCGGAACCAGGCCTCGACCCGCGGGTCGTCCCCCTCGGCCCGGCCGTCGGCCAGCGGATTGGCCACCTGCCCGGCCGGGGCCCGCTCCGCGCGGTCCTGCGTGGTCCGCAGCTCGATGGTGCGGGACTCCCCCGGCCCCAGCTCGAGTTGCCAGCGCAGCAGTCCCGCCGAGGCGAGGGCGTCGTCCGGGGCCGGCTCGGCCGCGGTGACGGCCTGCGCCTCCCCGGTGCTCCAGCGCAGCCCGGCGGCATGCACCCCGGCCGGCAGTTCGGGCCCGGTCCGGCCGGCGGCCACCGCGGCGAGCTCCGCCAGGTCGGTGCCGAGCGACACCTCCACCGGGAGGCGCATCGGCCGGGCCGCGAAACTGCGCAGGGTGATCCGCTCGGTGCCGTCAGCGTGCCGGACCCGTTCCACGCCGATGTCGGGGTCGGGGCCGGCTTCGGCCCCGGTGCGGACGGTCGCGGTGAAGGCGGCCCGGTCGGAGCCGAGGCTGCGCCCCTGGACGGCGACCGGGTCGCGGCCGCCGACCCGGAGCACGCAGCGGGACAGCAGCCTGCGCCCGGAGCGGTAGATCCCGTCGATCCCCCGCCCGGTCAGCTGGCCGTGTTCCGGCGAGATGACCAGGCAGGGCGCGGCGACACAGATGACGGCGCCGTGCACGGGCGGCAACTCGGTGGTCCTGCGGGCGGGCGGTACGGAGTGGGCCATGGGTCGCCTTGTCTGGGCTGTCTGCGCTCCGGCCGGTTTCGCTGGGCGGCGCGGCCGGGCCCCCGCCACCCTCCAGGGGAACGCCCCCGCCCCCGCCCGGGTCACGGGCCCCGGGGGCGGCTGCGCCCGTACTGGGCCGTGCCGGTGACGCAGTCGTCGCCGCAGGGCGGTGATCGCAGCGCTGCGGATCCGCCGCAGGCGATTCCCTCCGCTCGGCCCCGGGCCCGCACCCCGGCCCCTGACCCGGTCCCGGCTCACTGTTCGCTCCCCGCGGTGCGGTGGGTCTCGCGGCGGGGCCGTGCCTCCCGGCGGCCCGGAGGGCGGGTGGTGGCCGCCGCACGCTTGCGGCGGGGTTCCCGGCGCCGCCGCTCCGCCCGCAGGCAGGCCCGCAGCCCCTCCGGGTCGATGCCCTCGTTGCAGGCGTGGTGGAGCAACTGGGCGAAGCGATATTCGGCATCGGCCCGCAGGGCCAGCCCGAGGGCGATCCGGGCGGTCGGCTCGTCGCCGGTGGACCACGAGACCCAGCCGGCGAGGGTGAGCGGGGCCGCGGCGTGCTCCCCGTAGGCCCCGACGCAGCGGCGGGCCAGCGCCCGCCACAGCCGCAGGGCGGGGGCCGCTTCCTCGCCCTCCATCCATTCGGCCGCGACGTCCCGGATCTCGCGGTCCTGGAGGCCGAGGATCACGGTGGCGGCCTCGTCGTCGCCGAGCAGGGCGTCGTCCCACTCGTCGGCTCCGGGGCCGCCCTCGACGGGCGGGGCGAGGGTCATCCGCCGCATCAGGGTGCGGGCCAGCGTGACGGTCTCCGCACCGACCTCCTGCTGGGTGGCCCCGTTGAGGATCCTCGGTACGAGGACTGCGGCCGCCCGGTCCAGGGCCCGCTCCATCTCCACCGCCGCACCGCCGCGCAGCGGTGCCAGCCGGCCCTCGATCTCCCGCAGGGAGCCCCTGACCTGGAGTCCGGCGAAGGTGGCCGTCGCCGCCATCACCGACGTGCCGGTCGCGGCCAGCGGGCTGCCCTCGGCCGGGCAGCACCGCTCGTCCGGGCAGCAGTAGGACCAGTACCGGCCTGCGGAGATGCAGAGCGCCTCCATCACGGGCACGTCGAGCGCGCCGCAGGCCAGCCGGATGCGTTGGGCCAGCGGCCGCAGCCGGGTCATCACGCGCTGGCCGCTCTCGCCGTCTGCCGGGTCCTGGCAGAGGAAGACGACGATGCCGTCGGGCTTGTCGCCGCGCCGTTCGCTGCCGCGGATCAGGCAGTCGGCGACCTGCCGGGCGGTGTCCTCCCATTCAGCAGGGGCCGAGGGGATGCCGACGCGGAGCCGGCCGCCGAAGCGGCCGCCTTCGCCGTGCACGGTGACCATGACGAGGGAGTCGGTGGGGTGGAATCCGAGCATGTAGGGCAGTGCGTCGGCCAGTTCGGCCGGACTGCACAGGGTGATCCGAGGGTCGAGGGGCGGTCCGGACGGGCTGATGGAGGGCCGGTCGGACGGGGTGCGCGGTTCGCGGTCGTTCGTCATGCCCCGACGGTCCCGCGGACGATCGGATCCCGAAACCCCTGTGGATAACCATTGATCGTTCAACATCCACAGGTTCACGGTGCCGTTGGCGCGATGCCGGAACCATCGCGTTGCATGGGGGCATGAACGCAGACCACCGGCTCACGCCCGCACCGTCGACTCCGCCCGGGGGCGGGAGTTCTGCGCGCCGACGAACGCCCGGCTCACGGTACGCGTGGGCCGGATGGGTCTCGGCGGTGCGCCGGACCAGGTGCAGGAGCTCGCCGATGCCAGCGCGCGGACCAGTTCGCCAAGGACGGCAAGACGGCCGCCCGTTGGCGACCGCGCGCCGCGACACGGACCTCGCGCCCGTCCGGGGACCGGCATGACCCGGTTGCGGGGTGCAGCCGGCTCCGCCGCGGAGTGCCGGCTGCGGGGGCGACGTTCAGCCTGCCGTCGCGAGGATCAGCGGAAGGACCGGCCCGCCGCCCGCCTGGCGCAGCAGGCGGGCAGCCACCGCCAGGGTCCAGCCGGAGTCGGAGTAGTCGTCGACGAGGAGGACGGGGCCGGGTGCCTGCGCCAGGGCGCCGGCCAGTTCCTCGGATACGGCGAAGGCGTCGGCCAGCGCCCTGAGGCGCTGGGCGGAGTTGCTGCGGCGTGCCGCGTGCGCGCCACCCGGTCCGGTGTAGGTCAAGGTGCCCAGGTACGGAAGGCGACCGATGTTCGCGATCCCCTCCGCGAGGGAGCCGACGAGCTGCGGGCGGGCGAGGGACGGGACGGCGACGACGCCCACGGGCCGGGGGGAGGCGTCCGGGACATCGGGTGCCCAGCCGCCCGCAGAGCGCGCCCAGTCGGCGAGGACGGCGACCGCGGCGTGCAGGACCTCGTCGGGAACCGGCCCGTCGGGCGCGTTCTCGGCCAGCAGGGGGCGCAGCCGGTTGCCCCAGCCGATGTCCGAGAGCCGGCCCAGGGCCCGCCCGGTGGAGCACTGCTCGCCGGCCGGGATGCGTCCCTTGAGGTTGATGCCCAGTGCGGGCATGCCCGTCGGCCACATCCGGCGCGGCTCGACCTCCACCCCCGGGCGGTCCAGCTCCTTCGCCGCCCCGCTCAGCGTCTCCGCCGACACGGAGGAATCGGCCCAGGCGCCGGCGCAGTTGTCGCACCGGCCGCAGGGGGCCGCCCCCTCGTCGTCCAGCTGCCGGCGCAGGAACTCCATGCGGCAGCCGGACGTGCCCACGTAGTCGCGCATGGCCTGCTGCTCGGCGGCCCGCTGGCGGGCGACCCACGCGTACCGCTCGGAGTCGTACGTCCACTCCCGGCCGGTCGAGGTCCAGCCGCCCTTCACCCGCTTGACCGCGCCGTCGACGTCGAGCACCTTGAGCATGGTCTCCAGCCGCGTGCGCCGGAGCTCCACCGCCGCTTCCAGCGCCGGTACGGACAGCGGCCGTCCCGCATCGGCCAGGGCCGACAGGGTCTGCCGTACCTGGGCCTCGGGCGGGAAGGCGGTATCGGCGAAGTAGCGCCAGATCGCCTCGTCCTCCTTGCCGGGCAGCAGCAGCACCTCGGCGTGTTCCACACCGCGCCCGGCGCGGCCGACCTGCTGGTAGTAGGCGATCGGCGAGGACGGCGAGCCGAGGTGGATCACGAAGCCCAGGTCGGGCTTGTCGAAGCCCATGCCCAGCGCCGACGTCGCGACCAGCGCCTTGACCCGGTTCTCCATCAGGTCGACCTCGGCCTGCAGCCGGTCGGCGTTCTCCGTCTTCCCCGTGTACGAGGCCACCGGGAAGCCGCGCTGCCGCAGGAAGGCGGCGGCCTCCTCGGCTGCGGCCACGGTCAGCGTGTAGATGATCCCCGAGCCGGGCAGCTCGTCCAGGTGCTCGGCGAGCCAGGCCAGGCGGTGCGCGGCGTCCGGCAGCTGCACCACGCCCAGCCGCAGGCTCTCGCGGTCCAGCGGGCCGCGCAGCACCAGGGCCTCGCCGGCGCCCGTACCCAGCTGCTCCGCCACGTCCGCGGTGACCCGGGCATTGGCGGTCGCGGTGGTGGCCAGGACGGGCACACCGGGGGCGAGGTCACCGAGCATGGCCCGCAGCCGGCGGTAGTCGGGGCGGAAGTCGTGGCCCCAGTCGGAGATGCAGTGGGCCTCGTCGACCACCAGCAGACCGGTGGTGGCCGCGAGCTTGGGCAGCACCTGCTCGCGGAAGTCCACGGAGTTGAGGCGTTCCGGGCTGACGAGGAGGACGTCGGTCTCGCCGCGCTCGACCTCCTCGTAGATCGTGTCCCACTCCTCCGGGTTGGCCGAGTTGATGGTGCGCGCCTGGATGCCGGCCCGCGCCGCCGCCTCGACCTGGTTGCGCATCAGCGCCAGCAGCGGCGAAATGATCACCGTGGGGCCAGATCCGCGCCGTCGCAGCAGGGCGGTGGCGACGAAGTACACCGCCGACTTGCCCCAGCCGGTGCGCTGCACCACCAGGGCCCGCCGGCGCTCCTCCACCAGGGCCGCCACCGCCTGCCACTGGTCCTCCCGCAGCCGCGCCGAACCTCCCGGCGCGCCCACGAGCTCGGCGAGGACGGCATCGGCTTCGGTGCGGAGCTCCAGGTTGTCCATGCCCCCATGCAACCGGATGGCACGGACAATCGGCCAATTCACCCAACGTGACGATCGAGTCACGGACGGCCTGCGCGTCGTGCGGCGCGATCGGCCCGCGCCGGGGAGCATGCCTCCACCGGGGCTGGACCGGGACCCCGGCGCCGCCGTCGAGTCTGGCCCGAAGCAAGTGTTTCCGCTGGTACTGGCGCTTCGGCCGTCGCCGAATGAGTCATCTTCGGTGTGACGGGGCAAGGATATGAACGGCATACCGGCGAATTCCGGTCGGCGGCGCCAATTGCTCGTTGCCGCATGCTCACGGGCCACGCGAGAATCGGAGTGCTCCCGCTCGGCTCGACGGCGCTCTTTGGGGCCGCGCCGCGGCGTGCCCGCACTCCAGCTGTGCCCGTCCGCGGGCGTGTACCCGAAGGGAGGACCGTGACCTTCGGATTCGCCCCGCCCTCGACCACGTCCCTGACACTGGCAGCCGGCGGCGCCAGCCGGCACGGCCGACTGCTGGAACCCGCCGAGTGGACATCGGCGGGCATCCCCCTCCTGCGCAATCCGCGCGAGGTGGTCAGCGGGCTGCACTCCCGGCACGGTCCGGTGCCCTCGACCGCGGTGATCGCCGTCCTCGGCCCCGAGGAACAGCTCGTCGCGAGCGCCTCGTTCGTCCAGCGCTCGGCCTCGGCCGACGGCTGGGAGTACCGCAACGCCCTGCTCGCCGCCCTGCGCCGGGTCCTCCCGCACGACCTGCGCCGCCGGACCCCGGTGCGGACGGCGGTCCTGCTGTACTGCCGCGAGGGCGACGAGCGGTGGACCGAGGAGGACGGCGCCTGGATGTGGGGACTGCGGGACGCCTGCACCCTGCACGGGCTGCGCTGCGGCGCGTACATCACGCTGACCCGCGGGGGCTGGCAGGTACTGGGCGAAGGCCGGGGCGGCCGGCGGCCCAGCTCCGACTCGCGGCCCGAGCGCCTCGGCGACACCGTGGCCGAGTTCCCCGCGGTGACCCTGCGCACCGGCGGCGGCGCGACCGAGGTCCTGCGCCGTACCGCCGCGCGCTGAGCCCCGCCGCACCCGTACCACCGGCCCGTCCGCGGGCAGCCCTCACAGCCGCACACCCTGGAGCGGGCGTACGGCAGGTCAGGCCTCGGGCGTCAGTGGGGCCGGCTCCGCCGGACACCCCCGTACCCCGCCCCTCGACCGCGCCGGGGTACGGGGCGTCAGACACCCGTGCCCAGCACGGAGTTGATCTGCTGGGGGTCGCCGCACACGATGAGCAGCGCACCGGCGCGCGTCAGCGCGGTCGGCAGGGCGGCGGCGGTCGCCTCGGCCGGTCCGCCGTTGGCCGCGAAGACCACGACGGGACGGCCCGCAGCGCGCTTGGCCTGCGCCGCGTCCGCGTAGAAGACGTCGTCCCCGGCATCGTGCAGGGCCCAGTACGCGGCCTCGCCGAAGGACAGCTCGTGAGCGGCCCACGGGTGCGGGTCGCCGGTGGTGAGCACAAGGATGTCGCCGGGCGCGCGCCCGGTGTCGAGCAGCAGGTCCACGGCCTCTTCGGCCGCGTCCAGCGCACCCTCGGCGGAGGCAGGGATCAGCTGGATCTGCGGCACCGCCGCGGAGACGGACGGTGCGGTGGTGGCGGCGGGAACGGGTCCGGGGGTGGCCTGCGGCGCACGCTGCGCGGGCGGGGCGGGCCTGGGAGCACCTCCCGCGCGGCTTGCCGCTGCGGGGGAGGGACCGGGGCGTCCGGGCCGCGGCACGGCGGCGGGACGCGGACCAGGTACGGGGCGGGGGGTCTGCGCGGTGCGGCTCGCAGCCGGCGTGACGCGGGGACCCTGGGCACTCTCGTGAATCTGAGGCTCCTCGGGGGTGAGAGGCATGAGTTGATGTCTATCAAACACCGGTACGAAACGTACCGGCGGGTGGCACGTGGGTGCGATCAGAAATCGAAGCCGAGTTGGCCTCCGTTTTCCAGCTCCACCGCCTCCTCGCTGCGGCGCACCTTCTTGAGGTGACGCCACCGGGGCAATGCGTCGAGGTACGACCACGAGAGCCGGTGGTACGGGGTCGGCCCCAGTTCCTCGAGCGCGGCCCGGTGCACGGGCGAGGGGTATCCGGCGTTGTGACCGAAGGCGAAGTCCTCGCAGCCGCCGCCCTGTTGACCGAGTTCGGCCATCATGCGGTCGCGCCTGACCTTGGCGATCACCGAGGCCGCCGCGACGGCGACGCAGGACTGGTCGCCCTTGATCACGGTACGAACCCGCCAGGGCGGGCCGAGATAGTCGTGCTTGCCGTCGAGGATCACCGCGTCGGGCCGCACGGGCAGCGCCTCCAGGGCGCGCTCCGCGGCGAGCCGCAGGGCGGCGGTCATCCCGAGTTCGTCGATCTCCTCCGGGGAGGCGTGCCCCAGGGCGTACGCGGTGACCCAGGCCTCGAGGACGTCGAGGAGCGCGTCGCGTCGTTTCTGGGTGAGCAGTTTGGAGTCGGTGAGCCCAGCGGGCGGCCGGCGCAGACCGGTGATCGCCGCGCACACGGTGACCGGACCGGCCCAGGCCCCTCGTCCGACTTCGTCGACCCCGGCGATGACCTTGGCACCGGTGGTTGCACGGAGGGAGCGTTCGACGGTGTGGGTGGGTGCTTCGTACGGCATGGCGCCAGCAAGGTTACGCCGCCCCGAGCCGCCTGCACACCCCGGCCCGGGTGGAGTCGGTTCCGCGTCTCACGCCCTGAGCAGCGGCACCATCACCTGATCGATCATTTCCGCGATGTCCGGATCCTTCCATTCACTCCCGCACACCTTCGCGCCGTACATCATCATCGCCGGAATGACGTCGGCGACGAACGGCCCGGTCGCATCCGGTCGCACGTCTCCCCGCTCGATCCCCCGCTGGACAAGCTCCCTGATCAAGCGGTGGGCGGGCTCGTGCAACCCTGCCCGGATCACGTCATGGAACCGGCCCGCATGGGCGTGGTCGCATTCGTGAAGGACGGCACGCAGCGCCTGGCCGGCCCGCGACTCCATCACGTCCCGCATCCGCACACACAACCGGAAGAGGTCGCCCCGGATCGATCCGTGGTCGGCGATCTCCCCGATCGGCGGCAGCCCGGTCCGCAGCACGTCGGCCACCAGGTCCGCCTTCGAGGGCCAGCGCCGGTACACCGCCGCCTTGCCGGTGTGGGCGCCCGCCGCGACTCCCTCCATGGTGAGCGCGTTCCAGCCGACGGTGCTCAGCTGCTCCAAGGCCGCGTCGAGAATCGCCCGTTCGAGTTCCGGACCCCGTCTGCGCCCCGGTGATGTCGCTGACCAGCGCGGACCCACCATCACCTCTGCCTCCGGCCGACCCACGCGCCCCTCGCACGTCGTTTTCAGCCTTAGTGAACGGTTGCGTTCACTATCAAGGTCCTCCTACCGTGGACCCGCAGTGAACGAATGCGTTCACTATTTCACTATGGGGGGTTCCACGGTGAAAGGCTCTCAACTCGCCACGCCCCGGATACCGGGCGCGGCCCGCCGGGAAGGCCGCCCGGGCGTGGCGCTCACGGTCATCGCCGCGTGCCAGCTGATGGTCGTCCTCGACGCGACGATCGTGAACATCGCACTCCCGCACATCCAGACCGCGCTCTCCTTCTCCACCACCGACCTGTCCTGGGTCATCAGCGCGTACACGCTGGCCTTCGGCGGCCTCCTGCTGCTCGGCGGCCGGGCCGGCGACATCCTCGGCCGGCGCCGCGTGTTCCTGACCGGAATCCTGCTGTTCACCCTGGCCTCCCTGCTCGGCGGCTTCGCGCAGGAGCCCTGGCAACTGCTGGCCGCCCGCGCCCTGCAGGGGGTCGGCGGCGCCATCGCCTCGCCGACCTCGCTGGCGCTGATCACCACCACGTTCGCCGAAGGTCCCGAGCGCAACCGGGCGTTCGGGGTGTTCGCCGCCGTCTCCGCGGGCGGCGGCGCGATCGGCCTGCTGGCCGGCGGGATGCTGACCGAGTGGCTCGACTGGCGCTGGGTGCTCTTCGTCAACGTGCCGATCGGCGTGCTGATCGCCGTGCTCACCCCGCTCTACATCACCGAGTCCGAGCGCCACCCGGGCCGGTTCGACATCGCGGGCGCCCTCACCTCCACCGGCGGCATGGCCTCGCTCGTCTACGGGTTCATCCGCGCCTCCGAGGACGGCTGGCGCGACGGGCTCACCCTCGTCTCGTTCGCCGCTGCCGTCGTCCTGCTCGCGCTCTTCGTGGCCATCGAGTCACGGGCCCACGAGCCGATCATCCCGCTGCGGATGTTCGCCGACCGCAACCGCGCCGGCACCTACCTGATCATGCTCGGCCTCGCCGCCGCGATGTTCGGCATGTTCTTCTTCATCGTCCAGTTCGTCCAGAACGTACTGGGCTTCTCCCCGATCCGGTCGGGGCTCGGCTTCCTGCCCGTCACCGTCGCGATCGTCACCGCCGCCGGCCTTTCGCAGCGCTTCCTGCCGCGCTTCGGTCCCAAGCCGTTCATGGTCGCCGGATCCGGCCTCACCGGCATCGGGCTGGCCTGGCTGACCCTCATCCGCACCGACAGCTCGTACGTCTCCGGGGTCCTCGGGCCGATGCTGCTGTTCGGTTTCGGCATGGGCCTGAACTTCGTGACGCTCACCCTCACCGCCGTCTCCGGGGTCGCCCAGCGGGAGGCGGGCGCGGCGTCCGGGCTGCTCAACGCCAGCCAGCAGGTCGGCGGCTCACTCGGCCTGTCGATCCTGGTCACCGTCTTCGGAACGGCCAGCCGCAGCGAGGGCGAGAAGCAGATGCCGGACTTCATGGCCCACGCCGATCCCGGGCAGGTGGCCGCCTTCACCGAGACCAAGCGGCTGCCCGACCCCTGGGGGGACCTCGTCCTCACCCAGGGCATCTCCACCGCGTTCATGGCTGCCGTCGCCATGGCCGGGCTCGCCCTGGCCACCGCGCTGCTGGTGATCCGGGTGCGCAAGAGCGACCTCGAGGCCCTCAACGGCGCCGCCGCGGAGGCCGGTCCGGCCGCCTGAGCCCGGTCAGGCGTACGGAGGTCCGGCCGCAGGGGACGATCCCGCGCGGCCGGACCTCGTACGGATCCGCCGCCGGGCGGCTACCCGATGGTGCGGCTGTCGAAGGCGCCCAGGCTCGAGCACACCTCGTACGAGGCCTTCACCGGGCGCTCGCGGAGGATCTGCCGGGCCCGGTACTCACCGAGGCTCATCGCGTACCAGGGCACCCGGCCGCGCCTCGACAGCTCGTTGTTGATGCCGCGCAGGGCGCACGAGCGGCGGGGTTCGGGCAGCCGGTCCAGGGCGGGCACCGCATCCGCCGACAGGGACTGGAAGTACGCGAGGTCGATCTTGCCGTCCTGCTGGAAGCGGGCCACGTTCCTCTCGGCGACCATCCCGTCCGGGGAGAGCAGCCCGAACGCCAGGACGGCGACGGCCGCGCTGCCCGCGACCGCGCGCGGCAGCCGGCTCGCACCGAACACCCCGGCAGCCATGATCAGTACGATGACCAGCCCGAGCCAGAGCTCCATCGCGGCCACCGACACGCGCAGCCGGGTCAGACCGTACGCGTCCACGTACAGGTCCATCCGACGCAGCGCGGAGGCGACCACCACCAGGGTCAGCGCACACAGCGTGCCCAGGACGACGCGGACGAAGCCTCGGTCGCCGGCCCCGCCGCGCGGGGCCCAGCGCAGGGCGAGGGCGATCACCGCGAGCGTGAGCAGGGTGGCCCAGAGCAGCTGCCAGAAGCCCTGGCGGGCGTACTCGGCGTAGGTGAGCCCGGTGCTCTCCAGGACCTTGTCGTAGCCGCCGAACAGGACGGCCAGCTGGACGGCGTTGAAGCCGGCGAAGAGCAGGTTGAGCACGGCGAGCGGGAGCGCCCATTCGACACGGGAGCGCGGCTTTCCGGGCGCCACCCGGATCCGGTCCCAGCGCGAGGGCGCCGCGGCGGCGCGGGCGGCGGCCAGTGCGAGGAAGGCTCCGAGCAGGAACAGCAGGAAGCGCACCGGGCTGTCGCCGACGGAGACGTCGGGGGTCAGCCCGCTGAGCAGGTCCGCGAAGGCGGCGTCGGCGGAGGCGAAGAGGGCGCCGAAGAGCACCAGCAGGACCACGGCCACCAGCGCCGCCTTGGCCACGGGCAGCCAGCGGCTCCGGTCGACCCCGCTGCCGCGCGAGCGCAGACCGCTCCAGGCCCAGCGGATCCCGAGCACGGCGGCGTCGACGAAGCCGACCGGGCTGAGCAGGACGCCGGGCCAGGTGCGGCTGCCGTGCAGGGCCAGTGCGCCGAGCATGACGGCGGCGAGCAGCGCGAGGGTGGAGGGCCAGCCGGCGTCGCGGAGCGCGGGTACGGCGAGGAGCGCG
Source organism: Streptomyces sp. NPDC002209 (assembly GCF_042890265.1). Taxonomy (NCBI): domain Bacteria; kingdom Bacillati; phylum Actinomycetota; class Actinomycetes; order Kitasatosporales; family Streptomycetaceae; genus Streptomyces; species Streptomyces sp. NPDC002209. The sequence continues at coordinate 409,721 of NZ_JBIARX010000003.1, forward strand.
ATGCAGCCGACCGCCCAGACCAGGGTCCAGGGGCGTGCGGTACGCCGGGCCGCGCGGGCGGCGGCGTACGCGGCGGCGACGGCGGGCACGACGGCGAGCAGCAGGCCGGGGCCGAGGCCGTCGCCGAGGAAGAGGGCCGAGGCGATGCCGGAGACGGCGGCGCAGACCAGCACGGCGGTGGGCACGGGCCCGGCCTGTCCTGGCCGCGCGGCTTCGGCCCAGGCGAGCGGCGCGATGGACCACGCCCCGGACTCGGCCCGCTGCTGGCGCAGTTGGTAGACCCGCCAGGCCTTGGGATCCCAGCCGGCCGGCGCAACACCCGCGGCCGGCCCAGCGGCAGGAGGTCCGGTGACAGACCCTGCCGCCGACGGCGCGGCAGGCTGTGCCGGGGCGACTGCTGCGGCCGGCCCTGGCGGCGGACCGGTGGCTGCGCCCGGCCCGGCCGTTGCCGGAGCCTGCTGCGCCGGATCGGCGGCCGGGCCCCCGCCCGCGTCCCCGGCCACCCCGTCGGTGTTCTCTGACATCGGGTTCCCCTCCCCTGTCGGCCGCCCCCGTCGTCACGACGGAGGCGGCAGCGCGCGGACAGGGTAGGCCCGTGACGTGCGGGTCCAGCCATACCGGAATGGTCCCTGTGGCAGGACCGTGACAATCGGAACGGGGTATGTCGCCCACTGAGGACGCCCGCTCCGCCGGCCCGGCGACCGGACTGCGAGCCCACCCTGCCCCGGGCCACCGCGCCGTCGGCTAATGCGCCGGCGTCTGCGGCAGCCAGGCCGGCAGGGCCTCCGTACGGGCCAGCCAGGCGGCGGGCAGCACGGCCTCCCCGCGCGCCCCCAGCACCCCGCCGACGATCGCGCAGGTCGTGTCGACGTCGCCGCCGACCTGCGCCGTGGTCCAGAACGCCCGCTCGTAGTCGTCCAGCGACCGCGCCGCCGACCACAGGGCGAACGGCACGGTGTCGTGGGCGCTGGTGCGCCGCCCGCAGCCCAGTACCGCCGCGACCGTCGTCGCGTCGCCGTAGTCCAGCATGTCCCGTGCCCGCCGCAGCCCCGCTCCCACGGCGCTGCGCGGCACCAGCGCGATCACCCCGTCCAGCAGGTCGGCGGCCTTCGGGGGACCTGCCGGAGCCGCCGCCAGTGCGGCCGCCGCCGCAACGGCCATCGCCCCGCACACCGCCTCGCGGTGCTGGTGGGTGGTGTAGGCGGAGATTTCCGCCTGGTGCGTGGCCTGCTCGGGGTCGTCGGCGTACCAGGCGCCCAGCGGCGCGATGCGCATCGCGGCGCCGTTGCCCCACGAGCCCTGCCCGTTGAACAGCTCGGCGGCCAGCGTGCGCCAGTCCTCGCCCTCCCGGACGAGTCGCAGCATCCGGTTCACGGCGGGCCCGTAGCCGCGGTCGAAGTCGTGGTGGTGGGCGAAGGAGCTCGCCAGGGCGTCCTGGTCGATGCGTCCGTGTGCGGCGAGGACGGCGACCACCGAGCAGGCCATCTCGGTGTCGTCGGTCCACTGCCAGGTCTCGGTGCCGGCGGGCAGCTCGCGGCGCTTGAGGAGGGGGTAGTTCACGGGGACGAAGTACTGGGAGCCCAGGGCGTCACCCAGAGCCAGCCCGCGGAGGCTGGCCATGGCGCGTGCGTAGCGCCTTTCGGAAGAGGAGTCAGCGGTCATCCCGCGTCACTCTAGCCGTCCAGGTCATAAGGCTCCGGTGTGGTCCACCGCTCAAATGGGCGGTCCATCCGGTACCGGCCGTCAGGACCCAGCAGAAGCACCCGGAATTCGCCGTTCCCTGGGTTGGAGAGGGCCTCGAACTCGGCCACCGACCAGTGGAACCAGCGCATGCAGAACAGCCGCATGGTCAGGCCGTGCGTCACGAGCAGTACGTTCGGTGGATGGTCCGGGGCCTCGAAGCTGCGGTAGAGGCTCTCCAGGAAGGACCCGACGCGGTCGTACACGTCCGCGCCCGACTCGCCCTGCGCGAAGCGGTAGAAGAAGTGCCCGTACGCGTCGCGGTACGCCTTCTGCAGCCGTACGTCGGCCCTGTCCTGCCAGTTCCCCCAGTCCTGCTCGCGCAGCCTCGGCTCCTCGCGCATCCGGACCCGGGCCGGGTCCAGCCGCAGCTCCCGGAAAGTCTGCAGGGTCCGGCGGTAGGGGGACACGTACGCGCTGACGGCTTCGTCGCCGAACAGCTCGCGCAGCCGTACGCCGGCCTCCGCGGCCTCGTCGTGCCCCCGGCGGGTCAGGCGCAGGGCGTGGTCGGGCTCCCGCTCGTACACCGTGTCATCGGCATTGCCCTCCGATTCCCCGTGCCGGACAAGGACGATGCGCCGTGGTCGTGCCATTCCCCGACCCTATTCGGCCACCGGCGGGCCGGGCACCCGGGCACGCCGGTCGGGCCCGCCGATCGTCGTACGGTCATACCGTCCAGGACGATTCGAGGTCGACGACGTCACCGGTGAGGGCTTCCACGTCGGCCTCGGTCTGGGCGCGCAGCGACAGCCGCTCGACCCGTTCCTGACGGTACTTGCCGTGTTCGGCGGCGGCGTGCCACATCGACAGCACGAGGAACTCCCGGCCCGGGGCCTCCCCGAAGAGGCCGCGGATCATTCCGGGTGAGCCGGCCATGGCCGGGTTCCACACCTTCTCCTGCATGAGGGCGAAGTGGTCCACGCGGCCCTCCCGCACCCGGGTGTGGGCCACGCGCACGACGTCCGCGTCGGTGAACCGCGGCTCGAAGCCGGTCTTCACGTCGAAGCGGTGGTCGAAGAGCGTGACCCGCGCATTGGTGTACGTGCCGGTCTGGGCCGCAGCCAGCCGGTCGTACGACCTGGCCATGAAGGAGTCGTAGAAGGAACGGCTCTCCCAGAACGCAAAGACATGCGCGACCCCCTGCCTCCCCCGGCTCCAGCCGCCGCCCTGTCCCCGGAATCCCGGCTCGCCAGGCAGCCCCGCCCATTTGCGCTGCCCGCGCTCGAACCCGCGTCGGTCCGTCACCGTGCAGCGAATCCACTTGACCAGCACCGCGCCATCGTACGGGCCCGGCGCGGCCCCGGTCAGTCCCTACGGCGGTTGATCCGTGCCAGTTCCTCCGCATCCCGCCCGGACAGCCGAAGCCCGAACTCCCGGTCGAGCAGCGCGAGCAGCTCGTCGGGGGCCACGGATTGCCGCTCGATCCGGCCGTCGGGATACAGGCGGCTGAGCTCCCGCCCCACGAGCGCCCGGCGGACGGGACCGGCCGGGTGCTGGACGATCACCTGCCCGACGAAGGCGGAACGGGGGTGGGAGGAGCTGTAGTGGTTGAGCAGGACGTAGTCGACGGGGTGGTAGCGCTGCGGGGAGAACGCGTACAGGTCCCGCCAGGTCCCCTCGCGCAGCATGCACAGCACGAGGATCCCGTCGCCCTCCTCGCGGACGGCGTACGTCCACTCCCCCTGCACGACCTCGGCTCCGGGCCGCGCCAGCGGGACGGGCTCGCGCGGGCCCTGGTGGCCGAACCCGGCGTCGCACAGCCAGGGTTCCCCCTCCACGGTGACGACGAGGACGGCGTGCGTCACCGCGAGCAGGGTGTCCCCCCGGGTGCGGTTGCGGGCGCCGCGCCCGGAGACCTCGAAGCCGATCCGCTCCAGGGCAGCGGCCAGCAGCGAGTTCTGCTCGTAGCAGTAGCCGCCGCGGCGGCCGTGCACGAGCTTGTCCTCGAGGGCCTTGACGCCCAGCTCGACGGGGCGGCCGAGCAGCACGTCCAGGTTCTCGAAGGTGATGGCGCCGGTGTGGGCCCGGTGCACTGCGTACAACGTCCCGAGGTCCGGCCGGAGTTCCCCGTCGTCCCCGACGGGCCCGTCGTAGCCGATCCGCGCCAGATAGGCATCGAGATCCAGCTGGTCACCGCTCCACATGTCTCCCCCGCTCCCGCTCGTGAAACCGCAGGCACTCGAACGCCCCCGCTGCGCACAATGATCACCATGAAGGCCGTGCGCACCAACCCGCTCTCCGCCCGCCCCGCCCGTCGGATCCCGCACTGAGCCCGGGACCCGGCGTCCGTGCACGACGAAGGGGACCGGCATCGGCCGGTCCCCTTCGTGAACTGCTGGTCAGCTACCCGCGCGGGCTACGCCCGGAGGCGGACGGTCAGCTGCAGCCGCTGGTCGAGCCGCAGCCCTCGCAGATGTAGCAGGAGCCTGCGCGCTGCATCTTCGTACCGCACGAGAAGCAGAGCGGGGCGTCGGCGGAGACGCCGAGCTGCATCTCGACCAGTTCGGCGTTGGAGTGCGCCGTCTTCGGGGCCTGGACCTCGACGGCAGCGGCCGGCTTCGGGACCGCCGGGACGGCGGCCAGCGGGGCCGACTGGGCCAGGGACTCCGTGTCGAGGTCGTCCTCGAGCGGCTCGTACGAGCCGGTGTCCAGGTGGCGCTGACGCTCCTCGGCGGTGTGGATGCCGAGCGCCGAGCGGGTCTCGAAGGGCAGGAAGTCGAGAGCCAGGCGGCGGAAGATGTAGTCGACGATCGACTGCGCCATCCGCACGTCCGGGTCGTCCGTCATGCCGGCCGGCTCGAAGCGCATGTTCGTGAACTTCGAGACGTACGTCTCCAGCGGGACGCCGTACTGCAGACCGACCGAGACGGCGATCGAGAAGGCGTCCATCATGCCCGCGAGGGTCGAACCCTGCTTGGACATCTTCAGGAAGACCTCGCCCAGGCCGTCGTCCGGGTAGGAGTTCGCGGTCATGTAGCCCTCGGCGCCACCGACCGTGAAGGAGGTGGTGATGCCCGGGCGGCCCTTGGGGAGGCGCTTGCGGACGGGGCGGTACTCGATGACCTTCTCGACCGCCGCGCGGATGGTGTCCTCCGCCTTGGCGGTGACCTCCTCCTTCTCCTCTTCCTTCTTCTTCGCGGAGAGGGGCTGGCCGACCTTGCAGTTGTCGCGGTAGATCGCGAGCGCCTTGACGCCCATCTTCCAGGCCTCGAAGTAGATCTCCTCGATCTCCTCGACGGTCGCCGACTCCGGCATGTTGACCGTCTTGGAGATCGCGCCGGAGATCCAGGGCTGGATCGCGGCCATCATCCGGACGTGGCCCATCGGGGAGATGGAGCGCTCGCCCATGGCGCAGTCGAAGATCGAGTAGTGCTCGGTCTTCAGACCCGGGGCGTCGACGACCACGCCGTGCTCGGCGATGTGCGCGACGATCGCCTCGATCTGCTCCTCCTGGTAGCCCAGGCGGCGCAGGGCCTGCGGGACGGTGCCGTTGACGATCTGCATCGAGCCGCCGCCGACGAGCTTCTTGAACTTGACCAGGGCCAGGTCCGGCTCGACACCGGTGGTGTCGCAGGACATCGCGAGACCGATGGTGCCGGTCGGCGCGAGGACGGAGGCCTGGGAGTTGCGGAAGCCGTTCTTCTCGCCGAGGCGCAGGACGTCCTGCCAGGCCTCGGTGGCCGCGGCCCAGATCGCGTTGTCGAGGTCGTCGGTGCGCGGCGCGACACCGTTGGCGTCGGCGTGCTGCTTCATGACGCGCTTGTGCGCGTCGGCGTTGCGGGCGTAGCCGTCGTACGGGCCGACGATGGCGGCCAGCTCGGCGGAGCGCTTGTACGCGGTGCCGGTCATCAGCGAGGTGATCGACGCGGCGAGGGTGCGGCCGCCGTCCGAGTCGTACGCGTGGCCGGTCGCCATCAGCAGGGCGCCGAGGTTGGCGTAGCCGATGCCCAGCTGGCGGAAGGCGCGGGTGTTCTCGCCGATCTTCTGCGTCGGGAAGTCCGCGAAGCAGATCGAGATGTCCATCGCGGTGATGACGAGCTCGACGACCTTGGCGAAGCGCTCGGCGTCGAAGGACTGGTTGCCCTTGCCGTCGTCGTTCAGGAACTTCATCAGGTTCAGCGAGGCGAGGTTGCAGGACGTGTTGTCCAGGTGCATGTACTCGCTGCACGGGTTGGACGCGGTGATGCGGCCGGACTCGGGGCAGGTGTGCCAGTTGTTGATCACACCGTCGTACTGGATGCCCGGGTCGGCGCAGGCCCACGCGGCCTCGGCCAGCTTGCGGAAGAGCGCCTTGGCGTCGACCTTCTCGATGACCTCGCCGGTCATACGGGCACGCAGGCCGAACTCGGTGCCGTTCTCGACGGCCGTCATGAACTCGTCGTTCACGCGGACGGAGTTGTTGGCGTTCTGGTACTGGACGGACGTGATGTCGTCGCCGCCCAGGTCCATGTCGAAGCCCGCGTCGCGCAGGGCGCGGATCTTCTCCTCTTCCTTCACCTTGGTGGCGATGAAGTCCTCGACGTCCGGGTGGTCCACGTCCAGGACGACCATCTTGGCCGCGCGGCGGGTGGCACCGCCCGACTTGATCGTCCCTGCGGACGCGTCGGCGCCGCGCATGAAGGAGACCGGACCCGAGGCGTTGCCGCCGGAGGAGAGGAGCTCCTTGGAGGAGCGGATGCGGGAGAGGTTCAGGCCGGCGCCGGAGCCGCCCTTGAAGATCATGCCCTCTTCCTTGTACCAGTCGAGGATCGACTCCATGGAGTCGTCGACGGCAAGGATGAAGCAGGCCGAGACCTGCTGCGGCTGGGGCGTGCCGACGTTGAACCACACCGGGGAGTTGAAGCTGAAGATCTGGTGCAGGAGGGCGTAGGTCAGCTCGTGCTCGAAGATCTCCGCGTCGGCGGGGGACGCGAAGTAGTCGTAGTCCTCGCCGGCCTTCGTGTACGTCTTCACGATGCGGTCGATGAGCTGCTTCAGACCGGTCTCGCGCTGCGGGGTGCCGACCGCGCCGCGGAAGTACTTGCTGGTGACGATGTTGACCGCGTTCACCGACCAGAAGTCGGGGAACTCGACGCCACGCTGCTCGAAGTTCACCGAGCCGTCGCGCCAGTTGGTCATGACGACGTCACGGCGCTCCCAGCTCACCTCGTCGTACGGGTGCACGCCGGGGGTGGTGTGGATGCGCTCGATCCGAAGGCCGCTCTTGGCAGTCTTGGTCCCCTTGGCGCGGGAACCTCGTGCCGAGCCGCTCGCCGTCTCTGTCATGCCGCTTCCTCCCATATGCGGGCAAAAACGCCCTAAAGTGCCAGCGCTATTCCGCGGCACGGTCTGTCTTGTATCTACGTTTCTTCGCCTGAGCCTTCCGGGCGGCCGCGCTGCGCTGCGGCCCCCGGTCAGTCGGCGGCGGAGGCGGGCACGGGGACCTGGACGGTCCCACCGGGCTCGCACTCTTCGGGGTGAGGCCGCGGCACGCGGAGCTCCGCGATGGCGGTCTCGAAGTCTTCGAGTGTGTCGAACGCCTTGTAGACGGACGCGAACCGGAGGTACGCGACCAGATCGAGCTCCTGCAACGGGCCGAGTATGGCCAGACCCACGTCATGGGTGGTCAGCTCGGCACTCCCGGTGGCGCGCACCGCCTCCTCGACCCGCTGGCCGAGCTTGGCGAGGGCGTCCTCGGTGACCGGCCGCCCCTGGCACGCCTTGCGCACGCCGGAGATGACCTTGGTACGGCTGAAGGGTTCGGTCACCCCGCTGCGCTTGATCACCATCAGCGAGGCCGTCTCCACCGTCGTGAAACGACGGGAGCAGTCGGGGCACTGACGGCGCCGACGGATCGACGTGCCGTCGTCCGTGGTGCGGCTGTCGACGACGCGGCTGTCGGGGTGCCTGCAGAAGGGGCAGTGCATGGTTCCCTCACCCTCCCTCTTGGCACGACTGAATCACCTCACGAGGCCCCTGAACGACGGGGACGGGTCCCTGTCGGGGGCTCGTGAAGCAGCCACCAGCATATGCGATGCCGAGGGCCTCGATGGACCGAGGACCACAACTTCTGGGCGGCAGCGCACATCCAACCACTAGATCTTGGGTTGTGGTGGATTTCGTTCGCTCCGCGTGTCGCCGCGTCCGATGCCCGGACCCGGGCCCTTCCGGTGCCACACTGGGCGCGGGACCGGAAGGCGGCGATCCGACCGGGAAGGGTACCGTAAACAGCGGAGCCGGGACCGAACTCGCGTTCGGCGGACCGATCGTCCATACACCCCTTGTTCTGACCACGCCGGACGATCTGCGATTTTTCACTCGAACGTGTGTTTGGCGCAACCTTTCGAAAGCTACTACCGTTGTCCAGCTAGGGAGAACATTTCGAGAGGGGCCGACGTGACCACCACCGCAGACAGTGCCACCATCACTGCCCAGAACCGCTCCCAGAGCCGACTCGAGCCGGTGCATCCCATGAATGACGCAAGCCTGAACCCGGAGGCGGAGCCCGTACGCCCCGCACGATCGCTGCCAGGCCGACCTCCAGGCATCCGCGCCGACAGCTCCGGGCTCACGGACCGGCAGCGGAGGGTCATCGAGGTCATTCGCGATTCGGTGCAGCGGCGCGGCTACCCGCCGTCGATGCGGGAGATCGGCCAGGCGGTCGGCCTGTCCAGCACGTCGTCGGTCGCGCACCAGCTGATGGCGCTCGAGCGCAAGGGCTTCCTGCGCCGGGACCCGCACCGCCCCCGGGCGTACGAGGTCCGCGGCTCCGACCAGCCCAGCTCGCAGCCCACGGACACCACCGGCAAGCCCGCCGCCTCGTACGTCCCCCTGGTCGGCCGGATCGCGGCCGGCGGCCCGATCCTCGCCGAGGAGTCGGTGGAGGACGTGTTCCCGCTCCCCCGCCAGCTCGTCGGCGACGGAGAGCTCTTCGTCCTCAAGGTCGTCGGCGACTCGATGATCGAGGCCGCCATCTGCGACGGCGACTGGGTCACGGTCCGTCGCCAGCCGGTCGCGGAGAACGGCGACATCGTCGCCGCGATGCTCGACGGCGAGGCCACCGTCAAGCGCTTCAAGCGCGAGGACGGCCATGTCTGGCTCCTCCCGCACAACGCCGCCTACCAGCCGATCCCCGGCGACGAGGCGACCATCCTCGGCAAGGTCGTCGCGGTACTGCGCCGGGTCTGACCCCGCGCCCCCATCCGGCTCCGGGACCCACTGCGCCGGTCCCGGAGCTGCTCCTTTTCACGGCCGCCGTCGGGGTTGCTCAGTTGACCGCCCTCGGGGCTGCTCGATCGAGGGCTGAGCTACTTGCCCTCGCTTTGCGCGGCGGCGTCGATGGCGGCCAGAGAGCGGCGGGCCTGGTTGCGGTCCGTGGTGTACCAGAAGTCCGGCAGCGTGGCCCGCAGGAAGCTCCCGTACCGGGCCGTGGCCAGCCGGGGGTCCAGGACAGCGACGACACCCCGGTCGCCGCCGGCCCGTACGAGCCGACCCGCCCCCTGGGCCATCAGCAGCGCCGCATGCGTGGCCGCGACGGCCATGAAGCCGTTTCCGCCGTGCTCCTCGACCGACTTCTGCCGGGCGCTCATCAGCGGGTCGTCGGGACGCGGGAACGGGATCCGGTCCATGACCACGAGCTGGCAGCTGGGACCGGGCACGTCCACGCCCTGCCACAGCGACAGTGTCCCGAACAGGCAGGTCTTCGGGTCCGCCGCGAACGCCTTGATCAGCTCGCCCAGCGTCTCCTCGCCCTGGAGCAGGATCGGGTTGTCGAGCCGGCCACGCAGCTCCTCGGCGGCCGCCTTGGCACCCCGCATGGAAGAGAACAGGCCGAGGGTGCGGCCCCCGGCCGCCTCGATCAGCTCGGCGAGCTCGTCCATCATGTCGCCGCGGGTGCCTTCCCGGCCGGGCGTGGCCAGGTGCTTCGCGACGTAGAGGATGCCCTGCTTGGGGTAGTCGAACGGCGAGCCGACGTCCAGGCCCTTCCAGACCGGTGCGTCCTCCCCCTCGACCCCTTCGGGAGACAGGCCCAGCGAGGCCGCGACCCCGTTGAAGTCACCGCCCAGTTTGAGGGTCGCCGAGGTCAGGACCACCGAGCGGTCCTCGAACAGCTTCTCGCGCAGCAGCCCGGACACCGACAGCGGGGCGACCCGGAGGGTGGCGCCGAAGCGGTCGTGCCGCTCGTACCAGAGCACGTCGTACTCGGAGCGCAGCAGGATCCGCTCGGCCACCCCGTGGACGCTCTCCACCGCGGCCAGGGCCTGCTTGCGGACGGCGTCCTCGTCGTGGACGGACTTGTCGCGGGTCGCACCGATCGCCGAGATGACATTGCGCGCCGCGTCCCGCAGGGCCGCCAGCGCGTAGCCGAGGTCCTCGGGGACCTCCTCCAGCCGGCCCGGGAGGGCCAGCTCCATGACGCGCTCGAAGGACTCGGACGCGGTCTGCAGCGCATCCGCGGTCTTCTCGTCGACCAGCTTGGCCGCGCGCTTCACCGCGCGGTTGACCTGGCCCGGGGTGAGCTCACCGGTGGCGACCCCGGTCACCCGGGAGACCAGCTCGTGCGCTTCGTCCACGATCAGCACCTCGTGCTGCGGCAGCACCGGGGCGCCCTCGATGGCGTCGATGGCCAGCAGCGCGTGGTTGGTGACGACCACGTCGGCGAGCTTGGCCCGCTCGCGGGCGGCCTCGGCGAAGCACTCGGCGCCGTACGCGCACTTCGTCGCGCCCAGGCACTCCCGGGAGGAGACGGAGATCTGCGACCAGGCCTTGTCCGAGACGCCCGGGGTCAGGTCGTCCCGGTCGCCGGTCTCGGTCTCGTCGGCCCAGTCGCGCAGGCGCAGCAGGTCCTGGCCGAGCTTGCTGGTGGGGGCGGCCGCCTCGAACTGGTCGAAGAGGCCCTCCTCCTCATCCTGCGGCGCGCCCTCGTGGAGCCGGTGCAGGCACAGATAGTTGGACCGGCCCTTGAGCATGGCGAACTGCGGGCGGCGGCGGAGCTGCGGGTGCAGCGCGTCGACCGTCCGGGGCAGGTCGCGCTCGACCAGCTGCCGCTGGAGGGCGAGGGTGGCGGTGGCGACGACCACGCGCTCGCCGTGCGCGAGGGCCGGAACCAGGTAGCCGAGGGACTTGCCGGTGCCGGTGCCGGCCTGGATGAGCCGGTGCGTGTTGTCGTCGATCGCTTCGGCGACGGCTTCGGCCATGGCCACCTGGCCGGGCCGCTCCGTGCCGCCGACGGCGGAGACGGCGGCGTGCAGGAGGTCGGGGAGGGAGGGCTTCGTCATAGCAATGACAACCCTACGGGGCGCCACCGACAGTGACCGCCACGACGATGATTCATGGCCAGTACAAGGGGTTGGGCACGGTGCCGTACTCCACCGCGTGCGGGCGGTCGGGACGGTCGCGGTAGCCGTCCTCGTACAGCCGGTTCCGGTTCAGGCAGAGCCGCCCGATCCGCTCGCCGAGCAGGTCGAAGAGCTCGTGGCGCTCCTTGAGCTCGGGGAAGCGGGCCTGGTGGCGCAGGATCTCCGCCCGTACGAGCGACCAGAACTCCTCCTCCGGGACGCCGAGGCGGTCCTCGCACAGTGCGGAGAGGTAGCGGAAGACCCCGACGAAGAGACCGGAGTGGATGTACTGGGGCAGGAAGTCCGCGGGCTTGTCGCGCAGTGCGGCGCGGACCTCGGAGGGCATGGCGGCGAGCTCGGGCAGCGGCTCGCGGCAGATGTTGATCTCGTCCACGAAGTCCTTGAGGGCGACCCGGACCGGGACCTCGTGTTCGTCGAAGATCACGGCGGCGTTCTCCCCGTGCGGGGAGAAGACGGTGCCGTAGCGGTAGAGGAAGTGGAGGAGCGGGGGCAGCAGAGCGGTGAAGAGCCGCTGGAGCCAGCGGGCCGGCGCGAGCCCGGACCGGGCGACGAGCTCGGCGGTGAAGGACCGGCCGCGCGGGTCGACGTGGAGGAGGGAGGCGAGCGTACGGGCCCGCTCGCCGGGGGCGAGCCTGCTGGTCAGGGGCTCGCGCCAGATCGCCCCGAGGAGCTCCTTGTACTGGTAGGGGGCCTCGGGGAGCTCGTCGTAGACGGGGTGGCGGACGGTGACCGAGGCGACCTCGCCGAGGAGGACCACGCGGCATTCCTCGCGGAGGAACGGGTCGGCGTCGTGGAGGGAGCGGATCCAGGCGGTGACGGCGGGGGCGGCGGCGCAGCGGTCGGAGGGCAGGCCGCGCCAGACGAGGGTGTTGAAGACGGAGAGCGGCAGCTTGACGCTGTGCCGGTCGGGGCGGGTGAGGTTGAGGAAGGTGCGGATGGACTGCTGCGGGATGCGTATGTCGGGGTCGGCGGGGAGCGGGACCAGGGCGCCCGAGGCCAGGGCCGGAGCGAAGAGGGGGAGAACGATCTCGTCCCACTGCCAGGGGTGGACCGGGAGGTAGAGGTAGCCGAGCGGGTCGAGGCCGCGGGCGCGCAGGGTCCGGTCGAAGGCGGCTCGGGTGACGGGGTCGAGCTCCTGGGCGTAGAGGCGGGCGGGGTCCTCCAGGCCGGCCGTGCCGCGGTAGGCGGCGAGGGAGGTGTGGGCAGCGAGCCAGGGCAGCCGCTGGCGGGTGCGGGCCTCGGGGGCCCAGGCCGCGGTGTCCGCGGCGGACAGGCCCATGCGGCCCTTGTTGAGGACGAGCCAGGGGTGGCCGGTCTGGTGCCCTTCGAGCTCGGCGTGGTCGAGATCGGCGAGGACGTCGGCGGTGAGTGCGGTGTGCGCGATGCGGGCGTCGGCGGCAAGGGTGGCGCTGAGCTCGCGCACCAGGTGGCCGAGGGTGGCGCCGTCGAGGCCGAGGAGGGTCCGGGTGCGGATCAGGAAGGCGTACGGGTCCGCGAAGGCGGTCGGGGGCCCGGGCGGCGGGGGCGGCGGGGTGAGGGTGACGGTGTCGGGAGCGACGTGCCAGCTGCCGTAGGCGCGGCGGCGGGCCCGGAAGCCGAGGCTGCTGCCGTCGTCGAGGGTCAGCTGCCAGGCGTCGCCGGAGGTGGTGCCGGGGGCCGGGACGGGCCTGATGATCTCCTCGTACGCGAACTCGCCCAGCATCTTGGCGAGCAGCCGGCGGGCGGCGGACGCCCAGGTCGCACTGTTGAGTTCGGGCGGCGTGCAGGGGTGCTGGGGGAACGGCGGAGCGGCAGGTTCCGAGCAGTGGGGGCCGGCGGAGTCGGGGGTGGCGGGGAAATGCGGCACGGGACTCCTCGGGTATCGGGAACTTTGCTGCGCGACGCAGAGTTTTCGAAGGGTGAGGCGTGAACGGGGAGCGCTCGACGAGGCGAACCGGGGGCGTGGAGCGGAGCCGAACGGGGGGCCTGGAGCGGGGGACTGATCGGAGGGGCGTGGAGCGGCCGGATCGCGGGACGTGGGGCGGCAATTCAGATGAGGTTACGCAGCGCCCGCTCGCGGACCATCAGGGCGGCGCGCTTCTCGGGGAGGTCGATTTCCGTGGAACAGCGGAATCCGGAGCTGAGAAAGGCTGATACGGAGGGGGTGTTGCGGATGTCCGGTTCGGCGATGACGCGTGTGCAGCGGGGGCGGTTGTCGAGCACCAGGTTGGCTACGGCACGCAGCAGCACCGTGCCCAGACCGCGGCCGCGGTTCGTGCCGTCCCCGATGAGCAGGTGGATACCCGTGTCGTGGGGGCGCGCCGGGTAGTGACGGGAGAGCGGGTCGAGGTCGGCCCGGTAGATCTCCCAGTAGCTCATCGGCGTGCCGTCGAGGAGGCCGAGGCAGGGCATGCTGTGGCCGTTCCCGTCGAGCTGGGCGCGCACGTGGGCGGCGGTGACGGTGGCGGGACCGGCGAGTTCCCAATAGGCGGCCACCTCGGGGTCGTTCATCCAGCCGGTGAGCAGCTCCAGGTCGCGGCCGAGCCGTACGGGTTCGAGGCGGAAGGCTCCGGCCGGGGTGGCTGCGGTGCCCCATTCGGCCGGGGAGTCGAGGAGTTCGGCCTCGGCGAGCAGGGGCAGCAGCCGGGTGGTGAGCCGCCGTCCGGGGATGCGGATCCCGATGGTGGCGGTGGCGGTGCCGATTGCCGTGGGGGCGCCGGTGGCGGGGTCGAGGGCAGCGGTGGAGATGTCGGTGGAGGGCATCGGCGCTCAATCGTGGAGGGGGTTGGTGAGGGTGACGTAGACGGACTGGGAGTCGACGGGGCCGACGAGCTCGTCGAGGCCGCCCAGGCGGGTGAGCAGGTTCGCCTTGCAGCGCAGGGTGGGCGAGTCGAGCAGCCGTGCGGGGAGCGGTCCGAGTCCGGAGGCCTTGCCGAGGAACCGGCGGAAGGCGGCGAGCAGGACGCGTTCGTCGGCGAGCTGTTGGGATCCGAAGGCGCCGATGAGGCCGAGCACGTTGTTGATGCCGAGGTAGTAGGCGAAGCGTTCGTCGGTGACGGCGTCGGAGACGAAGGTGTCGCTGGCGCTGCCGATGCCGGGGAGCCGGCGCTCGAGTTCCGCGCGGTGGGATGCACGGAAGTAGTAGCCCTGGTTGTCGCGGTAGCGGCCGCCGACCGGCCAGCCGGCCGGGTCGAGGAGGACCAGGGTGTTCTGCTGGTGCGCTTCCAAGGCGATACCGGCGAGCGCGTCGAAGGCGAGGACCGGCAGGACGACGTGTTCGAGGTAGCGCAGGAACCACTCGGCGGCGACGGCTGCCGTCGGGCGTCCGGTGGTGGCGGCGAGCCGGGAGACGGCCTCGGCGAGCCGGGAGCGCATGGTGGTCCGGCCCGGCCACGGGCGGGGCGCGGTGAGTGCGGCGATACAGACGGCGTCGTCGTGGGAGCGGAAGGGGTTGTGTCGCAGCACTGCGTCGAGTCCGGGGACGGGGGTGCCGTCCTGGGCGTCGACGGCGATCCAGGCGGGGTCGCGCACGATGTCGAAGCCGGGGTGGGCCGCCTGCCACTGTTCCGCGAGGCCGGTGCGGAGCAGCCGGTGCACCTCGACGCCGCGGTGGAGTTCCTTGCGGAGGTTCTCGCGGCGGGAGTTGGTGATGCGCAGGCCCAGGGAGAGCTTGAGCATCGCGGGGGTGCCGGGTCGGTGGACGGTGCGGACGGAGGAGGTGGGGTACCAGGGCTCGCCGTACGGGCCCAGGTCGTGCAGGAGCCCGGCGTCGCGGAGGGCGGCGACGGCGGGACGCTGGAGCAGGTCTCCGGCCTGCCAGGGGTGCAGGGGAAGGGGGGTCGTGCCGTCGGGCAGCCGGAGCCCGGGGGCGAGTCGGCCGAGGAGCCGGGCGGCGGAGACGGGGCGCCCGCGTTCGGTCCAGGCGGAGTCGGTGGCGAGGGCGGAGGGTTCGACGGCGAGCCAGTGCAGGGGGAAGGAGCCGTGGAGTTCGGGTGAGTAGCGGCGTGCTTCGGCCTCGGAGAGTCCTTCGCGGCTCTTCGGGTCCGGCTGGAGAGGGTGGCCGAGGAGGAGGGACTGTTCGGCGGTGAGGAAGAGGTCGCCGGCGACGGGTTCGGGCGGGGTGGGGCGTTCGCGCCGGTCGGCGATGAACTCGGCAGTGCGGCGCACCGAGTCGGCGACCCGGCCGACGAGGTCGGTGCCGCCACGGCCGCCGCTGTCGCCCTCGCGGGCGAGCAGTGAGGCGAGGGTGACGGCGTCCACGGCCGGGGCGTGGGCGGGTGCGCCTTCGAGCCGGGCGGGGGCGAAGCGGTGCCAGCCGGCCGGGGACCAGTAGCGGACGGCGACGAGCAGGGCGGTGCCGGATGCGGGGAGGGGGATGCGGAGCAGGGTTCTGTCGGGCCCGTCGGGACGGCCGATGCCGTTCTCGCGGACCCAGCACCGCAGCAGGTTCTCCACCGCCGCGGCGTCGGCGGCGACGGCCGGGTCGGGGTGGTCCAACAGGTCGGGCGGCATCGCGGGTTCGGGCCCGCCCGGACCGCCGGAGCCGACCCGGGCCCGAAGCGTGCCGTCCTTCTGCCGCGGCACGATCCCTCCACACCCTGCCGAAGCCTGCCCCCCACCGCGGGCGCCAAGGCCCCCGCTCCCCGGGGCGGCCTGCGCGGGTGGGGCGGTGCCCTCCGTCACGGACTCCGGGGCGGGCCCGCCGCGCCCGTCGGCGTCGCCACTGCCCCCGGGGCCGTCGGTGGCACCGGCGCAAGGGGTTCCGGCCGGGCCGCCGACGCCCGGGGCCAGCCACGGGGTGGCCTGCGAACCCGAGCCCAGCGGGGACTGCGGGACCGGTGCGGAGCCCGCCGACTCCACCGGCTGCGGCACGGCACCGCCCGGGGGCGTGGAGCCGCCGACGCGCCTGGGGCCGCCGGAGGTACCGGGACTGCCCGTCCCTGTGGTCCCGTCGGCCCAGCGCCCGCTCGGGTCGCCGGAGGCACCTGGGGTGCCGATCTCGGCCTGCCGCAAAACGGGTTGGGAGCCCGAGGACTGCGGGGCCAGAGCGGCTCCTTCCGGCTCGGGGTCCGAGGCAGACCCGCCAAGGCCTCTGGCGCCGTCGTTCCCCGTCTCTGCAGCCCCGTCCCCGCTCGGGCCGTCGGCGGGGGCCCCGAGGCCCGCGGTCCCCGAGGCCCGCCACGCGGTGGCCTCGGAGCCCGGGTCCTGGATCCCGCCTGTACAGCTGAGCCTTGGGCCTCCGGGCGCACCGGGACTGCCGGTCCCTGCTGCCTCCATGGCCCCGCTCGGGAGCACGTTCCCGCTGATGCCGGTCAGAGCACCGCAGGCGCGCTGGTTTCCGGTTTCAGGGAACAGCCGCAGGGTGGGCTCGAAGGCCGAAACCAGGCCCGCCGACTCCGGTTCCTGGGTGGATCCGCCGAGGTGGGTGGCATCGGCCTGGCGCTCCGGGGCACCGGTCCCGGCACGGGCACCAAGCCCCGGGGGTGGCATCCGATGGGTGTGGGACACCGAGCCCGGCAGGGACTGCAGGGACTGCGTCGTACCCGGCGCCTCCCGCTTCGGCGCGAACTCACCGAGGGCGCCGGAGCCGCCGACCGGGTCGGGCCTGCCCGGGCCGCCGGTCCCGGCAAGGACGGCCGCCCCGGGCGGCGACCACGGGTCGGCCGGCGACGCCGAGCCCGCCGACTGCTGGTCCAGTACCGGTGCAGGGTCGCCGACCCCGGCGGGACCACCAAGGGCAATCCCGGGAGGCAGCAACCGGGAGGCTTGCAGGGCCGAACCCGCCGGCTCGTGGCCCGGGGCGGAGTCACCGACCAGGGCGGGTCCGTCCACGGCGACGGCCCCAAGAGGCAGCCAGCGGGAGGCGTGCGGGGCGGAACCCGCCGGTTCGTGGTCCGGGGCGGAGTCATCGACCGCGGCCGGCTCGTCCAAAGCGCCGGTCCCGGGAAGCAGCCAGCGGAAGGCCTGCAGGGCCGAGGCAGGCGTCTGCTGGTCCGGTGCCGGGGCGCCGACCGAAGCGGGCCCCTGCATGGCCTCGGCCCCGGGGGGCCGACGGGTGGCGTGCGGGGGCAGGGCGGAGCCCGGCTCCGGCGTCGTCGTGGAACCGGGCACCGGGCTGCTCTGGCCGACGGAGGCAGGGGGCCGGTGCGAGGTAGCCGGGGCGGAGCCCGAAAACTCCGGCTCCGCCACCGGGCCCCCGAGGCTGGCCGGCCCCGGGGCGCCGACCGAAGCGAACCCACCGGGGTCGGCAAGACCGCCGGGCCCGCCCGGGGCAGCCCGCCCACCGGCGGTCGCAGAGCCCCCGGGCCGGAACGGGGCGGCAGCGGCGCCAGCCCCGCCGACGGCGGGGGCGCCGGGCCCAGCGGCGGTTGCAGAGTCCCCAGGCCCGGAGGGGGCGGCAGCTGCGCCATCCCTGCCGACGGCTGGGGCGCCGGCCCTACCGAACGCAGCAGAAGTGTGAGGCTCGGCGGGGGCGTCAGGCCCGCTCGGGGCCGCAGAGGGGCTGGAACCGGCGTGGGCCACCAGGGCGCCGGGCCTGCCCGGGGCGGCGAGGGCAGCGGGGATCGCGGTGGCCTCAGGTGTGCCCGGGGCAGCAGCGGCGCCAGGCCTACCGGCCGCGGAGGCGCCGGGGATGCCGGGGCTGCCGGGAGCGCCCGGGACCGCAGGGACCCCAGACCTACCGGAGGTGGGGGCTCCAGGCCTGCTGGGGACAGGGGCGTCAGGCCAGCCCGCGGCGCCGGGGCTGCTGGGGACGCCGGCCCCACCGGACGCAGCACAGGCGTCCGACCCGCCCGGGGCCGCAGGGGCCCCAGACCCACCGGCGGCGGGAGCTGCGGGGCTGCTCGGGACGCCGGGCCTACCGCAGGCAGCAGAGGCGTCGTGCCACGCGGCGGCGGGGGCGCCGGGCCTCCCCGGTGCGGCAGAGGCCTCAGGCCCGGCGGAGGCGGCGGGGGTGCCAGGTCTACCGGAGGCAGCTGAGGCATCAGGCCCGCCCGGGGCAGCAGCAGCGCCAGCCCTGCCGACGGCGGGGGCGCCGGCACCACCGGCGGTCGCAGAGGCATCAGGCCCGGAGGGGGCGGCAGGGGTGTTGGACGGGGGTGGGGAGGGGGCGGGGTCCGCGGGGGTGGCGTGGAATCGGGGGGGCTGTGGGGGTGCCGAGGGCTCGTGCGTTCCGCCCGGGGGTGCGGGGTGGGGCGCCGGGTTGGCGGTGGCGGGGTGCTGCGAGTCGGGCATCGCGGGTCCTTGCGGGTCAGTGGAGCCGGCAGGCTGCTGCGGCGGCGGGGATGGCGTCGGCCAGGCGGTCGAGGACGGCGGAGGCCTGTTCGTCGGTGAGCGTCAGCGGGGGCAGGAGGCGGACGACGCTCGAGTGGCGGCCGCCGAGTTCGACGATCACGCCGCGGTTCAGGCACTCCTGCCGGACGGCCGCGGCGAGGGCCTGCGCTGCGGTGCCGGTCTCGGGGTCGACGAGTTCGACGCCGATCATCAGGCCGCGGCCCCGTACGTCCCCGATGCAGGGCTGGTCGGCGGCCAGGCCGCGCAGGGCCGTCAGCATCCGCTCGCCCAGGGCCCCGGCGCGTTCGGCGAGACGGTTCTTCCGTACGTACGCCAGGGTCGCGGCCCCGGCCGCCATGGCCAGCTGGTTGCCGCGGAAGGTGCCCGCATGCGCCCCGGGAGCCCACACGTCCAGGCCCGACCGGTACACGATCACCGCCAGCGGGAGGCTGCCGCCGATCGCCTTGGACAGGACCATCACGTCCGGCACCACCCCGGCGTGGTCGACGCCCCAGAAGGCGCCGGTGCGGCCGACCCCCGTCTGCACCTCGTCGGCGATCAGCGGGATCCCCCGGGCCTGGGTGATCTCGCGCATCCGGCGCAGCCAGGCGTCCGGAGCGGGGAAGACCCCGCCCTCGCCCTGCACCGGCTCCACGATCATCGCCGCGGGCGCCGGCACCCCGCCCTTGGGGTCGTCCAGCAGGCTCTCCGTCCAACGGGCCCCGAGCCGGGCGCCCTCGGGGCCGCCGACCCCGAACGGGCACCGGAAGTCCTGCGGGAACGGCAGCCGGGTCACCCGTACGTCCGGGGCTCCGCCGGAGGCTCCCAGGGCCCCGGCGGTCATCCCGTGGTAGGCCCCGGTGAAGGCCAGCAGTCCCGAACGCCCGGTGGCGGTACGGACCAGCTTGAGCGCGGCCTCCACCGCATCGGTACCGGCGGGCCCGCAGAACTGGATGCGGGCGTCGGCCGCCAGGGCCGGCGGGAGGCAGGCGAACAGCTCGGTGGTGAAAGCGTCCTTGACCGGCGTCGCGAGGTCCAGGACGTGCAGCGGCGCTCCGGAGTCGAGGACGCCCCGGACGGCTTCGAGCACCACCGGGTGGTTGTGCCCCAGCGCGAGGGTGCCCGCGCCGGAGAGGCAGTCCAGGTAGCGCCGCCCGTCCGCGCCCTCGATCGTCAGCCCCCGGGCGCGCACCGGGACGATGGGCAGCGAGCGCGCGTACGTCCGGGCGGCGGACTCCCGCATCGCCTGCCGGCGCAGGATCCCCTCCGCCGCGGCCGGCCCGCCGGGACCCGCCGGCCCGGCTCCCCGGCTCCCCTGCGGCGGTACCTGCGGAGCAGGCGGAGCAGGCGGAACCTCCACAGACACGGTAGGCACCTGAGACACCTCGGGCGCCTGCGCGGCGGCCGCGCCCTGCTCGGTCAAAGCCACGACTGTCGGACCTCCCGCACGGACTGCTCCACCGGATTGCGCCTCGAACATGAACGCTGCTCCCCCATCCCCCGTACGTACCAACGACGGTGGCGGCGGCGGATCACGGGTGGGCCCAAGATCCTTGTCCCGCTCGGACTTCGGGGCGTCCTGGCAGGACCGGAACCACGGCCCCGGGCTGTGCCGTCCCCAACGGCAGCGGCATAGTGGGGTGCTGCACTCGGCGGCACGCACCTCGCGTGCCCCACGCACCTCAACTGCACCGCGTCTCACGCCCAGAATTCACCAGGGGGATTCACGACATGCGACCGAACCGACCGGTCACCGCGATCCTGTGCGCGGCGGCACTCGCCATGACCGCCGCGGCCTGCGGACCCGGCGACGGGGAGGCCGGCGGCGACGCCAAGCCGACCGTGGCGGCGAGCCTCCCGTCCGGAGCCGACGGGATCAAGATCCCGGACCAGCTCAAGGACAAGCTCAAGCAGCACGGCATCGACCTGGAGAAGTGGAAGGGGGGTGCGTGGAAGAACTGGAAGCAGGAGGACTGGCTCCGCGAGGCGGGCGACTACATCAACCCGATCATCGAGGACCTCTGGGACCCGGACCGGATGCGCGAGGCCGACAAGACCCCGCAGCCCCCGGCCGTCGACCCGGACGCCGGCAAGGACCAGGGCGTCACCGACCCGACCCCGGCGCCGGTGCAGGCCAAGGCCGCCAACGCGCCGTACCACACCAGCGTTCCGGTCTCCGGCAAGGTCTTCTTCGACGGCCCCGAGGGCTCCATGGTCTGCTCCGCGACCGTGGTCAAGGACCCGGCCCACCCCGGCAAGTCCAACATGGTCTGGACGGCCGGCCACTGCGTGCACGCGGGCAAGTCCGGCGGCTGGTACCGCAACATCGCCTTCGTCCCGTCGTACAACAACGCGGGCAAGCCGGCGGCGCAGCTCAAGGGCGCCCCGCGCGAGCAGGTGGCCCCGTACGGCGTGTGGTGGAGCGACTGGGCGCAGACCTCGGACCAGTGGATCGCGAACGGCGGTCCGACCGGTGGCGCGGGTGCCCCGTACGACTTCGCGGTGCTGCACGTGACCCCGGAGAAGAGCACCGGGAAGTCCCTGGAGGAGACGGTCGGTTCGGCGCTCCCGGTGGAGTTCAACGCCCCGGCGGTGCCGAAGGTCGCGAGCATCACGGCGACGGGCTACCCGGCGGCGGCTCCGTTCGACGGCCAGAAGGCCTTCCAGTGCACGGACAAGCCGGGCCGGCTGTCGCTGGCCGCGAACGCCCCGGTGATGTACCGCATCGGCTGCACGATGACCGGCGGCTCCTCGGGCGGCGGCTGGGTGGCCGCGGGCAGTGACGGCAAGCCGGCGCTGGTGTCGAACACCTCGATCGGCCCCGCCAAGGCGGGCTGGCTGGCCGGACCCCGGCTGGGCCCGGAGGCCAAGGGGATCTTCGACGCCGTGAGCGCCAAGTTCAAGTAGTCCTCGCCGACGTGACGAGACCGAGGGCCCCCTGCATCGCAGGGGGCCCTCGGTCCGTTCCTACCGCGTACGGCGCGTTACCGCTTCGCCGGCACGTACGGCGCCAGGTCCGCCGCCAGTTCCTGGTGGACGCGCACCTTGAGCAGGGTGCCCTCCGGGGTGTGCTCCTCGGAGATCACCTCGCCCTCGGCGTGCGCCCGGGCGACCAGCGAGCCGCGGGTGTACGGCACCAGGGCCTCCACCTCGACCTCGGGCCGCGGCAGTTCGGAGTCGATGAGCCCGAGGAGCTCCTCGATGCCCTGCCCCGTGCGCGCCGAGACGGCGATGGAGTGCCGCTCGATCCGCAGCAGTCGCTGCAGTACGAGCGGATCCGCGGCGTCGGCCTTGTTGATCACCACGATCTCGGGCACGTTGACCGCGCCGACGTCGCGGATGACCTCGCGCACCGCCGCCAGCTGCTCCTCCGGCGCCGGGTGCGAGCCGTCGACGATGTGCAGGATGAGGTCGGAGTCGCCGACCTCCTCCATCGTGGAGCGGAACGCCTCGACGAGGTGGTGGGGCAGGTGCCGGACGAAGCCGACCGTGTCGGCCAGGGTGTAGATCCGGCCGCTGGGCGTCTCGGCCCGGCGCACGGTCGGGTCGAGGGTGGCGAACAGTGCGTTCTCCACCAGTACGCCCGCGCCCGTGAGGCGGTTGAGCAGCGAGGACTTGCCCGCGTTGGTGTAACCGGCAATGGCGACCGAGGGCACCTTGTTGCGGCGCCGTTCCTGCCGCTTGATGTCGCGGCCGGTCTTCATCTCCGCGATCTCCCGGCGCATCTTCGCCATCTTCTCGCGGATCCGGCGCCGGTCGGTCTCGATCTTGGTCTCACCGGGGCCTCGGGTGGCCATGCCGCCACCGCCGCCGCCACCCATCTGACGGGACAGCGACGCACCCCAGCCGCGCAGGCGCGGCAGCATGTACTGCATCTGCGCGAGTGCGACCTGCGCCTTGCCCTCTCGGGACTTGGCGTGCTGGGCGAAGATGTCGAGGATCAGGGCGGTCCGGTCGACGACCTTGACCTTGACGACGTCCTCGAGCGCGATGAGCTGGCCGGGGCTGAGCTCACCGTCGCAGACGACGGTGTCGGCCCCGCTCTCGAGCACGATGTCGCGCAGCTCGCGGGCCTTGCCCGAGCCGATGAAGGTGGCCGGGTCCGGCTTGTCACGGCGCTGGATCACACCGTCGAGTACGAGGGCGCCGGCCGTCTCGGCGAGGGCGGCGAGCTCCGCGAGGGAGTTCTCGGCGTCCTGCACCGTGCCGGAGGTCCATACGCCCACCAGCACGACGCGCTCGAGGCGCAGCTGCCGGTACTCGACCTCGGTGACGTCTTCGAGCTCGGTGGAGAGGCCGGCCACGCGGCGCAGCGCCGCGCGCTCGGAGCGCTCGAACTGCTCGCCGTCCCGGTCTCCGTCGATCTCGTGGCTCCAGGCGACGTCCTCTTCCATCAGGGCGTCGGCCCGAAGGCTCTCGGTGAAGCTCTGCGAGTCCGGCACGTCCCGTGCGTCCCGCGCGTCCTGGGAAGGGGATGAAGAGGAGGTCATTGGATCCTTACGTCGATATCGAATGGGGCCGTGGCCACGCCTGACAGTAACTCTCACACTGTCACGTCCAACGTGTCACATCGCCGGGAGATTCCCCCTGGCGTGCGGCCCTGTCGATGGTGACATGCCCGTTCCCCGCCGGTCACACGCTTTTCGGGCCGCCCCACTCCGGGTGCCCGGGCATCGCCGGGGTCGTCTTCCCGTACAGCCACGGCTTCAGGAAGGCCTCCAGATCCCGGCCGGCCACGTCCGAGGCCAGGCGTACGAAGTCGTCGGTGCCGGCGATCCCGTCCTGGTTCTGCGCCACCCAGCGGCGCTCCAGCCGGTCGAAGGCCTTCGCGCCGATCTCCTGCCGCAGCGCGTACAGCACCAGCGCCGCACCGTCGTAGACCACCGGCCGGAACAGCCCGATCTTCTCGCCGGGGGCGGCGGGCTTCGGAGCGGCCGGGGGGCCGCCGGCCGCCCGCCACTGGTCGGAGCGCTGGTACGCCTCGCGCATGCGCCGCTCCAGGGAGTACTTGCCGAGGCCGTCCGCGTACAGGGCCTCGTACCAGGTGGCGTGTCCCTCGTTGAGCCACAGGTCGGACCAGGTGCGCGGGGTGACGCTGTCGCCGAACCACTGGTGGGCGAGCTCGTGGACCATGACGGCCTCCACGTACCACTCGGGGTAGCCCGTTCCCGAGAACAGGCCGTTCTCGAAGAGCGAGAGGGTCTGCGTCTCCAGCTCGAATCCGGTCTTCGCCCGTGCGATCAGTACGCCGTAGTTCTCGAAGGGGTAGCGGCCGACGCGCTGCTCCATCCACTGGACGTGCCCGGCGGTCTTCTTCAGCCACGGCTCCAGCCGCTGCCGGTCCGCGGCGGGGACCACGTGGCGCAGCGGCAGCCCGTGCGGACCGGTGCCGTCCACCACGGCCGAGTCGCCGATGGAGACCTGGGCGAGTTCGGTGGCCATGGGGTGCAGGGTCCGGTAGGTCCAGGTGGTCGAGCCGGCGGCCCTGGGGGCCGGGAGGGCGCCCGGCACCCCGTTGGCGACGGCGGTGAGACCGGCGGGGGCGGTGATCCGGAAGGTGAAGTACGCCTTGTCCGCCGGGTGGTCGTTGCAGGGGAAGACCCGGTGGGCGGCGTCGGCCTGGTTGGCCATGGCCAGGCCGTCGTCGGTGGGCACCCAGCCCCCGTCGGCGATGCCGCGCGGATCGCTGGTGTGGCGGATCGCGATGTGCAGCGGCACGTTGGCCGCGACGGGGCTCGCCGGGGTGAGCACGAGGTCCTCCCCGGCGCTCTCGAACTGCGCCGGCTCGCCGTTGACCTCGGCGGACGCCACCGTTCCGTGGGTGAAGTCCAGGTTGATCCGCTCCAGCGGCTCCAGGGCGCGGGCGTCGATGACGGTGACCGCGTCGAGCGGGCTCTTGTTGTCCTTGTACGTGAAGGACAGGTCGTACGAGAGGACGTCGTACCCGGGGTTCCCGAGCTGCGGGAACAGCGTGTCGCCGATGCCCAGCGGCTTCGGCGGGGGCAGCACGGCGGCGACGAGGGTGAGGGAGGCCGCGGCGAGCAGGGCGGCGCGCAGGCGCGGGGAGGAGAGCTGCATCCCCCACCGCTTACCAGCGCCCGCCGCGCACCCGGGCACGACGCGCGACGGTTCCACCCGAACGGGACCTTCCGGCGACGCCCCGGCCTAGGCCCGGCCTAAGCCCGGCCGGGGTCCGGCCGGGGTCCGGGCCCCGCCGGGCCGTGGTCCGGCCTACGCTCGGCGCACGTCGTAGACACCCGGTACGTCGCGCATCGCGCGCATCAGGGCCGGCAGTCCGGTCGCGTCGGGCAGCTGCAGCGTGTACGTGTGCCGGACGCGCTGCTCCACGGGCGGTTCCACGGTCGCGGACACCACCTCGACCCCTTGGCGGGCGATGGCCTCGGTCAGGTCGGCCAGCAGGTGCGGGCGGCCGAACGATTCAGCGAGCAGGGTGACCCGGCAGTCCGCCGTGGCCCGCCAGTGCACGGCGACGGAGGTCCGCCCCAGCGCGCGCATCTGGGCCACCGCCGCGCAGTGGATGCGGTGGACGGTGACGGCCCCGCCCCGTACGACGAACCCGGCGACGGCGTCCGGCGGCACCGGCGTGCAGCAGCCGGCCAGCCGTACGGTGGCGTCCGGCAGGTCGGCGACCGCGTTGCCGCCGCCGCCCCGGGCGCCGACCACGGACAGCGGTGCCCGGGCGGGTGCGGTGGTGGGTTTCACCGAGTCGGGATGCGCCTGGAGCCAGCTGCTGATGGCGATCCGGGCGGCCGGGGTCCTGGCGTGCTCCAGCCAGTCGGCGGCGGGCCCCGAGGAGGCGTCCTGGGCGAGCAGCAGCTGGACGGTGTCCCCGTCGGACAGCCGGGAGGCCAGGGAGGTGAGGCGCCCGTTGACCCGGGCGCCGATACAGCCGTGGGCCGCCTCGCCGTACTGCGCGTAGGCGGCGTCGATACAGCTGGCCCCGGCGGGCAGGCTGATCGTGCCGGGGGCTCCGCCGTCGGCGCGGAACACGGTGATCTCCCGGTCCTGCGCCAGCTCGGCGCGCAGCACGCTCCAGAAGGTGTCGGGGTCGGGGGCCGACTGCTGCCAGTCGAGGAGGCGCGAGAGCCAGCCGGGCCGGGTCGGGTCGACCCGCTCCTCGTCGCAGTCGGCGGCCTCCGCCGCAGAGCCCGCCTCCGCCGGTGCGGCGGCCTCGGTCGCGGCGTGGGCGTACGGGTTGCCGAGGGCGACCACACCGGCTTCGGCGACCCGGTGCATCTGCCGGGTGCGGACGATGACTTCGGCGACGTACCCCTCGGGCGTGGCGACGGCGGTGTGCAGCGACTGGTAGAGGTTGAATTTCGGGGCGGCGATGAAGTCCTTGAACTCCGAGACGACCGGGGTGAAGCAGGTGTGCAGCTCGCCCAGCACGGCGTAGCAGTCGGCGTTCTCGCCGACGAGCACGAGGATGCGGCCGAAGTCGGAGCCGCGCAGCTCGCCGCGCTTGCGGGCGATCCGGTGCACGGAGACGAAGTGCCGGGGCCGGACCTGTACCTCGGCGGCGATGCCGGCGTCGCGCAGGACGGCCTTGACGGAGTCGGCGATGGCGGGCAGCGGGTCGCGCTCCCCCGAGTGGGCCGCGATGAGCGCGCGGGTGTGCTCGTACTCCTCGGGGTGCAGGATCGCGAAGACGAGGTCTTCCAGCTCGGTCTTGAGGGCCTGGACGCCGAGCCGTTCGGCGAGCGGGATGAGGACGTCGCGGGTGACCTTGGCGATGCGCGCCTGTTTCTCGGGGCGCATCACGCCGAGGGTGCG
This sequence comes from Streptomyces sp. NPDC002209, assembly GCF_042890265.1. NCBI lineage: Bacteria > Bacillati > Actinomycetota > Actinomycetes > Kitasatosporales > Streptomycetaceae > Streptomyces > Streptomyces sp. NPDC002209. Next base: position 435,844 of record NZ_JBIARX010000003.1, read on the forward strand.
CATGTTGTGCAGCCGGTCGGCGAGTTTGATGGACATGACGCGGACGTCGTTGCCGGTGGCGACGAGCATCTTGCGGAAGGTCTCGGGTTCGGCGGCGGCCCCGTAGTCGATCTTCTCGACCTTGGTGACGCCGTCGACGATGAAGCAGACCTCGTCGCCGAACTCGGCGCGGACCTGATCGAGGGTCACCTCGGTGTCCTCGACGGTGTCGTGGAGCAGAGAGGCCGTCAAGGTGGTGGTCTCGGCGCCGAGTTCGGCGAGGATCAGGGTGACGGCGAGCGGGTGTGTGATGTACGGCTCACCGCTTTTCCGCATCTGGCCGCGGTGCGAGGACTCCGCGAGCACGTACGCGCGGCGCAGGATGGACAGGTCCGCGTCCGGGTGGTGGGCGCGGTGCGCCTCGGCGACGTGGCCGATGGCATCGGGGAGCCGGTCTCGGGATGTGGGCCCGAGAAGGGCAGCGCGCCCGAGTCGTCGCAGGTCAAGGCGGGTCCGGCCCCGTCTGCGGAGTTCGGGGCGCGCTTCGGGTCGTGCTTCGGGGTTCGTGGCCTCTGCACTCATGGGCACCTCCGGCGGCTTCGACCGGCGGTGGTGGGCATGGGGTGAGCCCTCAGGGCCGGTGCCTGATGCTACCGACCCCACCACGTGGCGCAGTCCGCCTCTCGCTCAGCGTGAAACGGATCACCCATTAGAGGGAAGCTTCAGCCGAAAGCCGTTTCGGTGAGCCAGGCCGCGTCGAACTCGCCCGCGGCCACGATGACGGCCGGTCCGGTCATGTCGACCTGCCCGTCGGGGTGTTCGGTGATGAGGAGGGTGCCGCCGGGGAGGTCGACGGTGTACGTGACGGGCTCGCCGGTGACGGCCGGGTCGGCGCCGTCGCGGCGGATGGCCGCCACGGCGACGGCGCAGGCGCCCGTGCCGCAGGAGCGGGTCTCGCCGGAGCCGCGCTCGTGGACGCGCATGGCGACGTGCCGGGGGCCGCGGTCGACGACGAACTCCACGTTGACGCCCGTCGGGTAGACCTCGGCGGGGCTGAACGGGGGCGGGTCGAGCAGCTTTCCGGCGTGGTCCAGGCTGTCGACGAACGCGACGGCGTGCGGGTTCCCCATGTTGACGTTGCGGGCGGGCCAGGCGCGCTCGCCGACCGTCACGGTGGCCTGCTCCTCGGGGAGGACGGCGCGGCCCATGGAGACCGTCACGTCGCCGCTCTTGTCGAGGTGCACCCGCTTGACGCCGCCGCGGGTGGCCACGGCCAGGTCGCCGGGCTCGACGTGGCCGGCGTACTGGAGGTAGCGGGCGAAGACGCGGACGCCGTTGCCGCACATCTCGGCGACGGAGCCGTCGCTGTTGCGGTAGTCCATGAACCACTCGGCCTCGTCGGCCAGGTGCGCCGCCTCGGGGTGCGCGGCGGACCGGACGACGTGCAGCACGCCGTCCGCGCCGATCCCGGCGCGCCGGTCGCAGAGCTTCGCGACGGCGGTCGCGGGCAGCTCGACGGCGTTGTCCGGGTCCGGGACGATCACGAAGTCGTTCTCGGTGCCGTGGCCCTTGAGGAAGGAGAGGCTCGTCTGCGTCACGCGCCCATGGTACCGAGCGGGGCCTTCGGGCAGGTCGGCGGCGTCCGGGCCTGCCTCCGGGCAGGCTCTACCGGAGTCGCGCCACCCGGTACACGGCGAGTGCCACGAGTGCCAGCGCGACCAGCGCGTACAGCGCGGCCATGCGCCAGTCGGGGCGGCGGCTGCTGCCCCGGGGCGGGAGCCCGGGCCAGGTGTAGCCCACGCGGCGCGCGGCCATCATGCCCCAGCCGCCGGCGCAGGAGCTGATCAGGAAGCCGAGCATGGCGACCACGGCTCCGCCGTCGCCGAACTCGAAGGCGAGCGGGAAGGCGAACATCAGGGAGCCGGCCGCGGCCAGCATCACGATGGGGGCGATCTGCCAGATGCGCAGCCGGCGCTGCGGGCGCAGCTCGACCTCGAACTCGGGACCTGCGGCGGCCTCCGCCTCGGCGGTGTCCGGTGCGTCCGGGCCGTCGGGGGTCAGCCGTGCCGGGTCTGCGGGCAGGCCGAGGCCGTCGGGCTCGGGGGAGCCTCCCCCAGCCGCTGCTGGGAGGTGCCCGAGAAGCATCGGGTCCGCTTCCCGTCTCGTCCCGTCCTGCCCGGTGTCGCGAGGGCCGGCCTCCATTGCCACGCGCCCTCCCCACTCGGACTTTGCACGCCGTCGTTCACCGCCGGTGACCGCACCCGCGGAATTTGATGATGGCACGGCTCAGGGCCCCGAACGGGCGCGCGGGGCGTCCCGATGCCATCACGTGATCAGGCTGTGACCGCTCGTTCGACCAACGACTGCGCGAGTCCGACGAGTTCCCCGCGGTCGGCGACGGCGCCGCTGAGCCAGTGCACGCGGGGGTCCCGGCGGAACCAGGAGTCCTGCCGGCGGGCGAACCGCTTGGTGGCGCGGACGGTCTCGGCCCGGGCCTCGTCCTCGGTGCACTCGCCGGCCAGAGCGGCCAGCACCTGCTGGTAGCCGAGCGCCCTGGAAGCGGTGACTCCGTCGCGCAGGCCCCGGGCCTCCAGCGCGCGCACCTCGTCCACGAGCCCGTCCTCCCACATCCGGTCCACGCGCCGGGCGATCCGCTCGTCGAGCTCCGGCCGGGCGACGTCGACGCCGATCTGCACGGTGTCGTAGACCGACTCGTGGCCGGGCAGGTTGGCGGTGAACGGCTTCCCGGTGATCTCGATGACCTCCAGGGCGCGGACGATGCGGCGCCCGTTGCTGGGCAGGATCGCCTGGGCGGCGGCCGGGTCGGCGGCGGCGAGGCGGGCATGGAGGGCGCCGGGGCCGCGCAGCACGACCTCCGCCTCCAGCCGGGCCCGGACCTCCGGGTCGGTGCCGGGGAACTCCATGGCGTCGAGGGCACCGCGGACGTACAGGCCCGATCCGCCGACGAGGACCGGCGTACGGCCCTGGGCGAGCAGCTTGTCGATCTCGGCGCGGGCCAGCCGCTGGTACTCGGCGACGCTCGCGGTCTCCGTGACGTCCCAGATGTCGAGGAGGTGGTGCGGGACTCCGCCGCGCTCCTGCGTCGTCAGCTTGGCGGTGCCGATGTCCATCCCCCGGTACAGCTGCATGGAGTCGGCGTTGACGACTTCGCCGTCGAAACGGCGGGCCAGGGCTACGCCCAGATCGGACTTTCCGGCCGCGGTGGGACCGACGACGGCGATGACCCGCGGGGCGGGGGCTGCATTCCTCACCGCCCCAGTCTCGCAAACGCCACGGCATGTACCCGATCGAGTTACGTGACGGGGTGGTGGCGGGGTCGTTGCCCTGGCGAGGTTCCGCCGGGCGCACGCCCGGCGGAGGCCGGGCCGTACAAGGCGGAACTTCACCCGCACGAGTAACGTTATGGGAGTAGACATGGGCGTTTTTAGTCGGTTTCGCCGCAAGGCCGCGGAAGCGAGTACAGAGGAAGCTGCGGCCGCGACCCTGACGACGGAGTCTGAGGCTGCGGTCACCGAGAACGAGACGGAGACCGGGGCCGAGCCGGCCGGGTCGGAGGCTTCCACGCCGGAGGGCGTGGAGATTCCGAAGCAGCAGTCGGCGGAGAAGGCCGCGGACAGCGAGACCGGCGAAGGCGCCCGTACGTAGCCACCGCCACTGGAAGGTGACCCATGGGCCTGCTGGACACGCTGAAGGCCAAGCTCGCACCGGCGAAGGAAAAGGTCGGCGACCTCGCACAGCAGCACGAGGGCAAGATCGGCCAGAACCTCGACAAGATGGCGCAGGCCGTGGACTCCAAGACCAAGGGCAAGTACCACGGCAAGATCGAGACCGGTACGAGCAAGGCGAAGGATGCCCTGGGCAAGATCGCGCACAAGGACGCCCCCGGCGGGCCGACGCCGCCGGCGGCGGCTTCCTGACGCGGTCAGCGGAAGGGGCGCGGGTTCGGTCGAACCCGCGCCCCTTCCTCGTTCCGCCCGGTCAGGACCAGGCGGCGACGAAGTAGCCGACCCCGTACGGGGCGTCCTCGTACAGCAGCCGCCCGTCGAGGCCCGCGCCCTCCGCGGCCCCGGCCAGCACCTGCCAGGGGGCCCGGCCGGCGGCCTTGAGCTCGTACGCGAGCTCGGCGTCGAGGGCGGCGAGGGCGGCCACGTCGGCGGCGGCGAGGGCGCGGGCCGCGGCGGCGTCGAAGGCGGCGGCGCGGTCGTCGAGGTAGCCGGGGGCCTTCAGGGTGCGGCAGGCGCTGCCGTCGCCCATGACGAGGAGCGCGACGCGCTCCTCGCGCGCGGCGAGTCCGCGGCCGGCCTCCAGGCACCGGGCGGTCTCGAGCGGTTCCCCGACCCCGAGGCCCTCCACGGGCGCCGAGCCCCAGCCTGCGCGGCCGAGCAGCCAGGCGCCGACGGCGAGGGACGGAGGCAGCAGCCGCGGCCCCTCCTCCCCGTCCCCGAGCCGTACGTCGGCCTCGACCCCGAATCCGCGGAAGCTGCCGCGGGCGCCCTGCGGGTAGGGGCCCCGGTGGTCCTGGTCGGCGGCTCCGACGACGACCAGCAGGTCGGGGCGGGAGGCGGCGAGCACCGCGAGCGCGTCGGAGCAGGCGGTACGGGCGTCGCCGAGTTCGGCGGCGGCCCCCGCGGCGACCTCGGGCACGAGGAGCGGCGGGGCGGGGCAGACGGCGGCGGCAACGAGCATGATCCGCAGCCTAGCCCCGCGCGGCCCCCCGTGCGGCCCCGCCGGGCCTTCCGGGTCCCGGGGCCCCGCCCCCGGCCACCGCGGGGAGGCCGCGGTCAGGAAGAGGCGGGCACGGCGCAGCCCGAGGTGGCCACCGGGAGGGGGGCCGGGACGCCCAGGGTGGGGATGCCCAGCATGACGCCCTGGGGCTGCGCCGGCGCCGCGTTGCGCTTCTCCCAGGCGTCGCCCGCCCGGGTACGGCGCACCGACTCCGTCGGGCCCTCCGCCAGGAGGTGGTGCGGGGCCGCGTACGTGATGTCGACGGTCACCACGTCACCGGGACGGACCTCCGCCTCCGGCTTCGTGAAGTGCACCAGGCGGTTGTCGGGGGCCCGCCCGGACAGCCGGTGCGTGGCGCCGTCCTTGCGGCCCTCGCCCTCCGCGACCATGACCTCGAGCGTGCGGCCGACCTGCTTCTTGTTCTCCTCCCAGGAGATCTCCTCCTGCAGGGCGACCAGCCGCATGTAGCGCTCCTGGACGACCTCCTTCGGGATCTGCCCCTCCATGTCGGCCGCCGGGGTCCCGGGGCGCTTGGAGTACTGGAAGGTGAACGCGTTCGCGAAGCGGGCCTCGCGCACGGTGTGCATCGTCTGCTGGAAGTCCTCCTCCGTCTCACCGGGGAAGCCCACGATGATGTCGGTGGAGATCGCGGCGTGCGGGATGGCGGCGCGGACCTTCTCGATGATGCCGAGGAAGCGTTCCTGGCGGTACGAGCGGCGCATCGCGCGCAGGATGGTGTCCGAGCCGGACTGCAGCGGCATGTGCAGCTGCGGCATCACGTTCGGCGTCTCGGCCATCGCCGCGATCACGTCGTCCGTGAAGTCCCGCGGGTGCGGGGAGGTGAAGCGGACCCGCTCCAGGCCCTCGATCTGGCCGCAGGCGCGCAGCAGCTTCGAGAACGCCTCGCGGTCGCCCAGGTCGGAGCCGTAGGCGTTGACGTTCTGGCCGAGCAGGGTGATCTCGGAGACGCCCTCGGCCACCAGGGCCTCCACCTCGGCGAGGATGTCGCCGGGCCGGCGGTCCTCCTCCTTGCCGCGCAGCGCCGGGACGATGCAGAAGGTGCAGGTGTTGTTGCAGCCGACGGAGATCGAGACCCAGGCCGCGTAGGCGGACTCGCGGCGGGTCGGCAGCGTGGAGGGGAACGCCTCCAGCGACTCGGCGATCTCGACCTGCGCCTCCTCCTGGATGCGGGCGCGCTCCAGCAGGACGGGCAGCTTGCCGATGTTGTGCGTGCCGAAGACCACGTCGACCCAGGGGGCCCGCTTGACGATCGTGTCGCGGTCCTTCTGCGCGAGGCAGCCGCCGACGGCGATCTGCATGCCGGGGCGCTTGGTCTTCATCGGGGCGAGCCGGCCGAGGTTGCCGTACAGCTTGTTGTCGGCGTTCTCGCGGACGGCGCAGGTGTTGAACACCACGACGTCGGCGTCACCGTCGGAGCCCTCGGGCGCGCGCGTGTAGCCCGCACCCTCCAGCAGACCGGACAGTCGCTCGGAGTCGTGCACGTTCATCTGGCACCCGTAGGTGCGCACCTCGTATGTTCCCTTGACGTCCACTGCCGTGCTCCGGTCGCTGCTGCTGGTCATGCAACAAGGGTAGGTGGTACCCGGAAGCCCTCCGGCCCCCCGTGCGTCCGGCCCTCGCGCAGGCGGCGTTCGAAGACCTGCGGCCATAACTCCAAGAGCAGGCTCCTCTCGAATCTAGAATCCGTGGTTATGGAACTGGGGCAGCTGCGGTATTTCGTGGCGGTGGTCGAGGAGGGCGGGTTCACCCGGGCCGGGGCCCGCCTGCACGTGTCCCAGCCGGGGGTGAGCGCGCAGGTCGGGCAGTTGGAGCGGGAGCTGGGGCTGCGGCTGCTGGACCGGTCGGGACGGCGGGTGACCCCGACGGAGGCGGGCGAGGCGGTGCTCTCGTACGCGCGGGCCGCGCTGGCGGCGGTGGAGGGCATCCGGCGGACGGCGGACGAGCTCCGCGGCCTGCTGCGGGGGCGGGTGGCGATCGGGCTGATCCCGGGGGCGGCCGGGGCCGTGGTGGGCGGCTCCGACGTGGTCGGGGTGCTCGGGGACTTCCACGACGCGCACCCGCACGTGGAGATCGCCCTGGCCGAGGACACCTCGGAGCGGATGCTGACCGCGCTGCGGCAGGGCGGGCTGGACCTGGCGGTGGTCGGGCTGGGCGGGGAGCCGCCTGCCGGGATCTGCGTACAGGTGGTGATCGACGAACCGCTGGTGGCGGTGGTGCGGTCCGACGACCCCCTCGTACGGGACGCCGCGGACGGCGGGATTCCGCTGGCGGCGCTGCGCGGGCGGGCGCTGATCGGCCTGCCGCGCGGGACCGGGCTGCGCGGGGTGCTGGAGCGGGCCTGCGCGGAGGCGGGGTTCGCGCCGCGGGTGGACTTCGAGGCGGCGGCGCCCGGGGTGCTGGTGCGGCTCGCCGCGCGGGGGCTGGGGGTGGCGGTGGTGCCGGCCGGGGCGGAGCCGGGGGTCGCACCGGGGCTGGTCGCGCTGCGCATCACCGAGCCGGGGCTGCGGGGCCGGGTGGCCCTGGCCTGGCCCGCGGGCGGGCCGGCGGGCCCGGCGGCCCGCAAGCTGCTGGAACGGCTGCGGACCGCGTTCGGCTCCGGCGGCCCGGAACCGGGCCGCCCGTGACAGCGCGGCGGGTCGGTGGCAGGATCGCGGCCATGGCTCACGTACCGCCCCGCATCCGCAGGCGCACCGCCCTGTGGGGGCTGGTGGCCGTACTCGGGGTGCTCGCGCTGCTCGCATGGTGGCTGAAGCCCTTCGGCGAGCCGGAGCTGAAGGGCGGGCTGAGCTTCAGCACGGGCGTCCGCACCGGCGTCTACCACCGCTACGGCCAGCTGCTGGAGCAGGCCCTCGCCCGGGACATGCCCGAGGTGAAGGTGCGGCTGGAGACCAGCCAGGGCTCGCAGGAGAACCTCCAGCGGGTGGCCTCCGGGGAGGCCGATTTCACCATCGCCACGGCTGACGCGGTCTCCAAGTACCGGGCCGACGGGAAGCCTGGCGCGGACCGGCTGCGCGGCGTCGCGCGGCTTTACGACGACTACGTGCAGCTCGTGGTGCCGGCCGGCTCGACGGTGCAGTCGGCGCGGGACCTGAAGGGCAAGCGGGTCGCGATCGGCCAGCCGGGATCCGGGGTGCGGCTGATCTCGGAGCGGCTGCTGACCGCGGCCAAGCTGGACCCGGCGCGGGACATCACCCCGGTGTCCATCGGCATCGACACCATGCCGGCGGAGCTGGAGGCCGGTCGGATCGACGCGTTCTTCTGGTCCGGCGGCCTGCCGACCAACGCCGTGCGCGAGCTGTCGGACCGGTTCGAGATCCGGCTCGTGCAGCTCGGCGACCTGGTGGAGGCGCTCCAGGCGAGCGGCAGCCCGGCGCGCTACTACCGGGCGGCGGTGATGCCCCAGGACGCGTACACCCGGGCCCGGAACACCTCGGCGGTGGCGACGCTGGCCGTACCGAACCTGCTGGTCACCACGGAGGAGAAGGACCCGGAGCTGACCGAGCAGTTCACTCGTACGGTGATCCTCAGCCGCGACCGGATCGGGCACGAGGTGCACGCGGCGCAGCTGGTGGACCTGCGCACGGCGATCTACACGGACCCGCTGGACCTGCACGAAGGGGCCCAGCGGTACTACCGCTCGGTCAAGCCGTAGGGCGGCGGGCCGCGGGGCGCTCAGGCGGCCGGCAGCAGCATCAGCGCCGCGGCAGCCGCGCCGATCAGTCCCGCGTGGGTGCCCAGGGCCGCCGGGACCACCTGCAGGCCCCTGACGAACGACAGCGTCGCGTAGTCGGCCAGGTGGGCGCGGATCGGCGCGAACAGGGTGTCGCCCGACGTGGCGACGCCCCCGCCGATGACCGCGATGTCCGTTTCGACGAGGGTCGCGGTGGCCGCGATGGCGGCGGCCAGCGCGCGGCCCGCACGGTCGAAGGCGGCGACGGCGACGGGGTCCTTGGCCTCGGCGGCCGCGGCCACACCCGCGGCGGTGGCGTCCCCGTCCGGGCTCGCCGGGCTCCAGCCCTGGGCCTTGGCCCACCGGGCGATGGCGGTGCCCGAGGCGATGGACTCCACGCAGCCGTGGCCGCCGCAGACGCACCGCTCACCGTCGAAGGCCACGCTGATGTGGCCGATGTGGCCCGCGTTGCCCGTGGGGCCGGGGTGGAGCTGGTTGTTCAGGATCAGCCCGCCGCCCACCCCGGTGGAGACCACCATGCACAGGGCGTTCGCGTGACCGCGGGCCGCGCCCAGCCAGTGCTCGGCGGCGGTCATCGCCGGCCCGTCACCGGCGAGCACGGCGGGGAGGACCGCACCGTGCCGGGCCAGTTCGGCCTCGATCCGGGCCTGCACCGGGAACTCCCGCCAGGCCCCGATGTTGACCGGGCTCACCGTGCCGCGGGAGGCGTCCACGGGGCCCGCGCTGCCGATCCCGCAGCGGACCGCCGAGGGCCAGAGCGGGGAGGCGGCGAGGTCGGCGACGACCTCGGCGACGGCGGCGAAGACCGCGTCGCCGTCCGCGCCCCGCGGGGTCGGGCGGCGGGTGGTGGCCGTCATCGTGCCGTCGGGGTGCACCAGGGCGCCGGCGATCTTCGTACCGCCGATGTCGATCGCGACCGTCAGGCCGGTGGCCGAGGCGATGGCCCGCGGTGCGGGGAAGGCGGGGTGGGGACTCGTCACGGCAGCGGCTCCAGGAAGGGGTCGGATTCAGTATGCCGTCGGCGGCGGGGCCGTACTCTCCCGGGGCTCCAGGCGTGGCTGCTCGCTCTCGCGGGCCCGTGGCGGGCTCCCTGCGAGCACGGCGAGGAGCTCCTCGGCGGCGAGCCGGCCGAAGCCGGCGGTGTCACGGACGAGCGCGGTGAGCCGCGGGTGCGTGACCCGGCACAGCGCGGAGTCGTCCCAGGCGACCATGGAGATCCGGCCGGGGACCGCCATGCCCAGCTCGGCGGCGACGGCGATGCCGGCCACCGCCATCACGTCGTTGTCGTAGACGAGCGCGGTCGGCGGTTCGGGCTCGGCGAGGACCCGGCGGGTGGCGGCCGCCCCCTCGGCGTCGGAGTAGTCGGTGACCAGCGAGCGCACGTGCTCCGGGCCGAGCCCGCGCGCCTCGGCCTCGGCGCGCAGCGAGGCCATCCGGCGGGCGGTGTGGGCGAGGCCGGGCAGCCCGGCGATGTGGGTGATCCGGCGGTGGCCCAGCCCGTACAGGTGGTCCAGGACCTGGGCCATGGCCCGGGCGTCGTCGGCCCGGACGGAGGACAGGGGGCCGGTTCCGCTTCCGTCGGCCGGGACCGGCGGCAGGGGGCCGGTCCCGCCCGCTGCGCCGATCACGACCGCCGGGAGGCCGAGCTGTGCGAGGAGCTGCGGGCGCGGGTCGTCCGTACGCGGGTCGACGACGAGGACCCCGTCCACGCGCCGCTCGGCCCACCAGCGGCGGTAGACGGCGCACTCGGCGTCGATGCCGTCCACGACCTGGAAGAGCAGGGCGACCCGGCCCGCGGACAGCACCTCCTGGATGCCGGAGACCAGTTGGAGGAAGAAGGATTCGACGCCGAGGGTCTGCGCGGGCCGGGCGAGCACCAGTCCGACGGCGCCGGAGCGTTCGCCGGACAGGGCGCGGGCGGCGCTGTTGGGCTGCCAGCCGAGTTCCTCGGCGACCCTGCGGATCCGGGCGCGGGTGTCCCGGGACACGCCGGGCCGGTCGTTGAGCGCGAAGGACACGGCGCTCTCGGACACCCCGGCCCGGCGGGCGATGTCCTTGATGGTGGGTCTGCGGGCCATGGCCTGCCTGCCTCTTCCTCATCCCTGGGGTACGTCGGGCACGCCGGATACGCGGACGGCGATGGCGGGACCGTACGCGATCCTGCCCTGGCAGGCCGCCTTGACCAGCATCCAGTACGTGCCGGGCACCGCTCCCGGCGGCGGCCGGAGCTCGAACTCCACCTCCGCCGGGCGGTCCGCCGGTACGTGCACCGGCTGTCCGGCGGGACCGGTGAACTGCCAGGTCCCGTACGGGGAGACGGCGTGGGCCCGGCCCGTCAGCAGGCTGCGGATCCCGCTGCCGGCGATCCGGGCCCGTACGAGGGCCCGCCCGCCGGGAGCCACCTCCACCTGCGGATCGGGCGCCTCCACCCACAGCGCAGGGGGATCGTCCGGCTCGCCGGGCACGTCGACGGCGAGGACGTCCTCGAACTCCCCCGCCGGGGTGCTCGCGAGGACGCGGACCAGGTGGGTACCGGGCCGGGCACCGGCCGCGGGGGTCACCGCCAGCGGGACCCGCTCGTACCCGCCGGGCGGCAGTTCGACCGTGCGCCGGGTCCAGGAGGCCTGCCAGCCCTCGGGGGCCCGGACCTCCAGCCCGACCGGGCCGCCCGCGCCTTCGCCGTGCGCCGCGACCGTCACCGCGGCGTCGGCCGGGACACCGGTGCAGGTCACCGCGTACGGGGCGTCGCCCAGTGGCGCCGTTCCCGTGTTGTGGAGCCAGTACCGGCTGAACACCGGCTGGTGCGGCTCGCGTTCGCCCTGCCGCAGCGGCATGCCCGATGCGGTGGGCAGCAGCACGGTCGTGGTCGCCGCGCCGCCGATCCCGGCGGGGAAGGGGCCGACGGGGCGGTCCAGCAGATCCGCCTCGGCGACGGGGTCGGCATGCCAGTGCAGCCGGACCTGCGCGGGGCGGCCGTGGGTCTCGTGCAGCCGGACCGCCAGGGCGCCCGAGCCGTCGGCGGCGCGCTTGACCGCCTCGATCAGGACCCGGTCGGCGGGTTCGACGCCGAGCAGTGAACGGGCGGGCGGCTGCGGGCCGGTGTCCGGCGCGGCGGTCACGGCGGTCAGCGGCTTGTTGAACTCCCGGCCCAGGCGGACCAGATCGGCCTCCCGCCAGTCCCCGGCTCCCGCGGCCAGTGCGTGTTCGAAGACGTGGGTCCAGTGCTGGAGCTGGAAGGAGCTGCCGTCCGGGGCCGTGCGCCGCGGCGGGTCCATCCACTCCCCGGCGGGTCGGCCCGTGCAGGAGCGCATCAGGCTGCCGTGCAGCCGGCCGTCGGTGTCCACGGCGAAGCCGGGCGTCCCCTTGACCAGGATCCCGACGGTCCGGCCGGCGTACGGGGCTTCGGGCGCGGGCGCCCCGGCCGGCGGGGCCGCGGCTTCGAGGCGGCCCGACGCGGCGACGGCCGACGCCGTCTCCCCCGCCGGCCCGGCGATCACCAGGACCGGCAGGTCCCGGATGCCGGTCAGGTCGCAGCCGGGGCTCCAGAGTGCGCGCAGCGCTGCCCGGGCCGGTACCCAGACCTGCGCGTGTTCTCGTACGGCCTGCTCGTACGCGGGACCGGCCGCCGCCAGCACCGCCGCCGTGAAGGTGTTCCGCCCGGGGCCGCCGAGTGCGATCCGGAAGTCCGGGAGGCTGCTGTCGGCGGCCAGGTCGCCCCAGCGCGGGCCGCCCGGCCGGGTCGGCGTGGCGGTGACCCCGCGGCGGGCGAGCGCGACGACCAACTCCCGCAGGCCGTCGGGAGTTCCCGCGTCCGGGAGCACGATGTCACAAGCCCCCACGGCCCGGCCGCCGCCCACCACCACCGGCGCCGAGAGCCCGAACCAGTTCAGGCACGGGCTGTCCAGGGTCCACGGAGCCCGGGTCCGGTCGGCCCCCGCGTCCGCCTCGGGAAACGCGAACCCGCGCCCCACCACCGCGGCCGCCGTCTCCGCGACGGGCAGCGCCCCGGGCACGTCGGCCGGGATGCGCAGCCGCAGCAGCCGGTCGGAGCCGGTGAACTCGTGCACGGTGGTGGTCAGTTCGACCCGGTCGAGGCCGTCCCACAAGGTGGTGGTCCGGGTCCAGCGGACCGGGCCGGTGCGTCCGCAGGCCACGATCCGCGCCCCGAGCGGGCCCCGCTCCACCCGGCAGGAGTCGGCGGGTGCACCGCCCGAGCCGGTGCCCGGCCCCTTGGGCAGCAGGTGCCAGGGCCCCTCCCCGAAGAAGGGGTGCTGGTCGTACTCCTCCTGCACGACGAGCTCGTCCACCTCGCCCGGCGTCAGCAGCTCGTCCCCCGTGCGCCGGTCCAGCAGCCGGGCGAGGCCGCCGCCCCGCGCGGGATCGGCCTCGGCCCGGAAGTACGCGTTCTCGACGGCGAGGCCGGCCGCGGGCTCCCAGCCGCCGGAGACGGCCGACGGGGCGGCGGCGAGCCACCAGGTGCGGTGCCCCAGCGGCGGCACGCCGACGGCCAGGAAGGCCAGCTCCGCCCGGCCGCCGGCCACCGCTTCGAGGTGGACGGCCGCGCCGCGCCCCTCGGCGTCCAGCACGGTGATGCGCCGGGCCTCCTCCACCCCCGCGCCCAGGCCCAGTTCCGCGAGGTCCACCGTCGTACGGACCAGGTCGGTCCGCGTCCAGGACACCGGGTTGTGGACGGTCACGGCGAGCGCGCCCGGCCCGCGCGTGTCGGCCGCCCGGGTCAGCGCGCGCAGGGCCTCCTCCCGTACGGAGGCGGCCAGTTCGTGGGCCTCCCGCCAGGTCGGGAGCAGGTCCAGGTACACCTGGTCGGAGAAAGTCCCGGTGACCGCATCGTGGTGGGCGGCGTGCAGCAGGTGCCGCCAGGCCTTGGCGAGGGTCTGCCCGGGGTAGTCCAGCAGCCCTTCCGCACAGGCCAGCGCGGCGAACGTCTCCGCCTGTTCGAGCAGGTTCTCGGCAGCCCGGTGGGCCTGTTTCACATCGGCGTAGCTGACGTCCTTGCCGGTGTACACCGGGCCCATCTCCCGGGTCACCGGCAGCGGACGCTCCCCGCGGGCGGCCAGTTCGGCGCGGACGGCCTCGAAGTGGGCGCGCGGGCCGGAGTGCTCCATGCGCGGCCAGCAGTAGCGGCGGTTCCAGGCGTGCTGCACGTCCAGGCCCCAGCGGTGCGGCCAGGAGAAGTCGGTGCCCATCGGGATCAGGACGTTGCGCGTCGCGGCGCCGGTCCGCAGCAGTTCGTAGAGCTCGAGCAGCTGTCCGGCGGCGGCCTCGGCGTCCGGGGCCAGGTGGGAGGGCCAGCCGGCCGAGTAGTGCGCGGGCAGGTAGTGCAGCAGCAGCCCCCGGCCGTCGGGCGCGATCCACTCGTACTCGGCGGGCAGCTGCATCGCGGACGGGGCCCGGAGCGTGTCGCCCCAGGTGTCCTGCATCGGTCCCCAGTGGTGGTGCGGGCCGCGGGCGAGGACGGCGGAGTCTAGCCCGGCGCCGGCCATCAGGGAGGGGAAGGACGGGTCGTGGCCGAACACGTCGAGCTGCCAGGCGGTGCGCGGGTCGGCGCCGAGGGTGCCGCGGTGCAGGGCGAGTCCGTGGACGGCGCTGCGGATGGTGCTCTCGGCCGAGGTGAGGTTGGTGGAGGGCTCGTTGTACGTGCCGCCGACGATCTCGAGGCGGCCCTCGGCGATCAAGGCGCGCAGCTCGGCGCGGTCCTCGGGACGGCTGTCCCAGTACGGCTTGAGGTAGTCGACCTCGGAGAGCACGAAGCGGTACGCCGGGTCCTCGCGCGCCTGCTGGAGGTGGAGCGGGATCAGGGTGAAGGCGGGGACGCCGGTGTACTCCCAGCCGTGCTCGGGCTCGCCGGGCCGCAGCGGGGCGTCCCACAGGGCGGTGTACGCCGCCTGCGTGTTCCACCACAGGGGGTCGTAGTGGAAGTGCGGGACGAGCCGGACGGTCCAGCCCGGCTCCGCGACGGCCAGGTCGAACGGCAGCTCGGCGAGCGGCCGCCCGTCGGGGGTGGCGACGCGGGCGGTGGCGGGCAGCACGGCCCCCGGAGCGGCGCCGCCGGTGCGGACGGCGACCTCGACGGCGGACTCCACCGCCGCGCCGGAACCGGCATCGGCGGTGTCCCGGGCGTCGGCGGTGTCGGCGCGCAGGATGCGCGGGTGCGGGGTGATGACCCCGGGGCCGTGGACGGTGACGTACAGCGGGCCGGCCGGACGCTCCCTGCGGATCCGCACGCGGACCACCTGCGCGGGGCACCTCGCAGAACCGGTGAAGAGGGCCGGGGTGGCTACCTCGGTGACCGAAACGCCGCTGTCCATTTCCGCACGCTTTCCTTTGTCAGAACTGAACCCGCCGGAACTAAACCGCATTAGTTCGATCAGCTTGGGAGGGCCGGAGCCCTTCTGTCAACGGGACTGAAGCGCATAAGTTCCCTTCTTGGAGGCCCTGTTGACTTACGACACGACACCCGGCAGGTTGTGCTCACCCGGCGAATTCCCGAGAACTCCAGGACGCCTTGTGCACGACGAATACGCCCCTCGTCCGCTCCGTTTCGGCGCCAACTACACCCCGTCCCGCGGCTGGTTCCACCACTGGCTCGACTTCGACCTCGACGAGGTCAGGGCCGACCTCGACTCGATCGCCGCGCTCGGCCTGGACCACGTACGGGTCTTCCCGCTGTGGCCGGTGTTCCAGCCGAACCGGACGCTCATCCGGCCGCGCGCCGTCGAACAGCTCGTCGCGCTCGCCGACGCGGCTGCCGAGCGCGGGCTCGACGTCGGCGTGGACGGTCTGCAAGGACACTTGTCGAGCTTCGACTTCCTGCCCGCGTGGACCGGGACCTGGCACCGGCGGAACATCTTCACCGACCCGGACGTCGTCGCCGCACAGGAGGAGTACCTGCGCACGCTGGCCGCGGCCCTCGCCGACCGGCCCAATTTCCTCGGCATGACCGTCGGCAACGAGATCAACCAGTTCTCCGACGCCCCGCACCCGGACCCGGACCGGATCAGCCGCGAGCAGGCCGGCCGCTGGCTGGAGCGGATGCTCGCGGCCTGCGAGGAGGGCGCCCCGGGCCGGTTCCACCTGCACGCCGAGTACGACGCCGCGTGGTACCAGGACGGGCACCCCTTCACGGTCGCGCAGGCAGCCCGGCTGGGCGCGGCCACGGCCGTGCACTCGTGGGTGTTCAACGGCACCGCGCAGCGCCACGGCCGGACCGGGACGGCCACCGAGCACCACGCCGCCTACCTGGTCGAGCTGTCGAAGGCCTGGGCGCTCGATCCGCACCGGCCGGTGTGGCTCCAGGAGGTCGGGGCGCCCGCACCGCTCGTCCCGGCGGAGCACGCGGCCGCGTTCACCGAGGCCACCGTGGCGAACGTGCTGGACTGCCCGGACCTGTGGGGCGTGACCTGGTGGTGCTCGCACGACGTGTCCCGGGAGCTCGCGGACTTCCCGGAACTGGAGTACGGGCTCGGCCTGCTCACCAACGACCGCAGGACCAAGCCGGCCGGCGCCGCCGTCGCCCGGATCGCCGCGCAGTGGCGGGACCGGGAGCACCGTCCGGCCGTCCGTTCCACGGCGCTGGCCGTGGACGTCGGCGGGGCGGAGGCCGCGCCGAGGCGGTCGGTGTGCGCCCCGGGCGGGGCCTTCTTCGAGGCCTGGGCCGCGCTGACGGCCCAGGGGGTCCGCCCTGCGGTGGTCCTGGCGGAGAACGCCGGGGACCCCGCCCATCTGTCCGCGCGCGGCATCACCGAGGTGCTGCGCGTGCACGACGTCACGTGACGAGCACCGCCGCACCCGTCACCCGTCACCTGCCACCTGTCCCCCGTCACCGAGGAGCCCCGCATGTCCGAGACCGGCAACGGCGCCGACCCTCGCACCGCCCGTTCCCTCCGTACGGCACCTCCGGCACCTCCGGCACCTCCCGCGCCTCCGATCCGTCCTGCCCGTACGGCGCCGCCGACCCGGCGCGGGGTGCTCGCCGCCGGAGCCGGGGCGGGGGCCGCCGCGCTGCTCGGCGCGCCCGGCGCGGCCGGCACGGCCCGGGCCGCAGCGACCGCCCCGGGCGCTCGGGCCGACGCCACACCGCCCCCGGCCGACCTGGCCCCGTACGCCTCGTACTGGTTCCCCGACTCGCTCCCCCAGGGCTCCCCCGGCCCGGGCATCACCTGGCGCTCGCTGATGCAGTGGACCCCCGAATCCGATCCGGACCTCGCGTACAACACCGCGACCGTGCCGCTCGCGCCCCGCTTCACCCCGGTGCCCCCGAACGCGGGCGCCCGCGGCGGCCAGGCTCGGATCTCCTCGCTCGTCTCCTTCGGGCCCACCGCCCAGAACCCCTCCCAGGGCTCCGCGACCGCCGACTACTACGCGCTGACGCACTGGGCGTACCTCGACGAACTGGTGTTCTGGGGCGGCTCCTCCGGCGAGGGCATCGTGCTCGCCCCGAACGCGCCCGTGGTCGACGCGGCCCACCGCAACGGAGTCCCGGTGCTGGGCAACGTCTTCCTGCCGCCCGTCGCGTACGGCGGCGACCTCCGGTGGACGCGGGACCTGGTGCAGCAGGACGCCCTCGGCCGGTTCCCCCTCGCCGAGAAGCTCGTCCAGGTGGCACGCACGTACGGGTTCGACGGCTGGTTCGTGAACGCCGAGACCGACGGCGGGGACAGCTCGCTCGCGACCCGGATGCGGGAGTTCCTGCGCGCCCTGCGGGCGGCCGGCGCCCCGCACGGCCTGCGGATCACCTGGTACGACGCCATGAACAGCACCGGCCGGGTCGGCTGGCAGGGCGCGCTCAACCAGCTCAACCAGGAGTTCTTCGAGGACCGGGCGGGCCGGGTCGCGGACACGGTGTTCGTCGATTTCCGCTGGACGCAGCAGACCCTGGCCGCCTCCGGTGCGCTCGCCGACCGGCTGGGCCGCTCCCGCCACGAGCTGTGGGCGGCGCTCGACATGGAGTCGGACGGCTGGAACTCCACCGTCCGTTGGGATGCGATCATCCCGCGCGACCGCGACCACGTCGTCAGCATCGGCTTCTACCGGCCCGAGTGGACGCGCAACCACCTCACCGACCGCTCCCCCGGCGCCTTCCACCGCGCCGACGACCGGTTCTGGACGGGAGAGTCCCTGGACCCGGCGCACCCCGCGCCCGAGGGCACCTGGCGGGCGCCTGCCACCGCCGTCGCGGACCGGTCCACCGTCACCGCCCTGCCCTTCGCCTGCGCCTTCAACACCGGGCACGGGGAGCGCTGGTACGAGGACGGCAAGGTCACCTCCGACACCCCCTGGAACCACCTCGGCCTCCAGGACCGGCTCCCGGGCCGCCGCTGGGCCGTGCAGAGCACCGGGCAGCGCCCGGCCGTCACGCTGGACTTCGCGAAGGCCTGGCGCGGCGGCTCCAGCCTCCTCGTGGCGGGCAGACTCACCGCCCCGGCCGCGGTCGGGCTGCACTCGACCAGGCTGCCGCTGTCCGGCTCCACCGTGCTGGAGCTGGTGCACGCCACCGAGGCGGGCGCGCTCACCGTCGAGGTGGGCGTGGCCACGCGCGAGCCGGCCGCTCCGGGCGAGCCCGTCCCGTACACCTGGCTGAAGACCCGGGCGTCGGGCAGCTCCGGCCAGGGCGGCTGGCGCACCTCCCGGGTCGCGCTCTCGTCGCTGGCGGGCCGGACCGCGTACGGGCTGGCCGTACGGATCACGGCCCGCGGGAACACGGCGGTGGCCTGGCGGCTCGGCGCCCTGTCGGTAGGCGACGACACCGCGCGGCGGCGCCCGGCGTCTCCGAGTGCGCTGACCGTGGACGCCCGGACCCAGCAGGACGGCAGGGCCTCCGTCCGACTGTCCTGGCGCCGGGCAGCCGGGCCGGTCCGCCACTACGAGCTGTACCGCCTGCTCCCGGACGGCACCCGCCGCTTCCTCGGCGGCACCTGCGGCACGGCCCTCCACCTCCCGGCCGTCACCCGCGCCGGCCGGGAGCGGGCGGCCGCCTTCGAGGTCCGGGCCGTGGACGAGCTGTACGCGGCCTCCGCCCCGGCCGGCACCACCCTTCCGTGGGCCGGATCCGCCTGACCGCCCCGGCCCGTGCAGCGGCAGCGGCAGCGGCAGCGGCAGCGGCAGCGGTCAGATCGTGTGCGGATCGCTGCGCGGGACGGCCACCGTCACCCGCAGCCCGTGCGGCGGGTTCGTCTCGTACGAGAGGGACCCGCCGCCCGCGGCGAGCAGGGCCCGGGAGATCGACAGACCGAGCCCGGAGCCCTTGATGTTCTGGTGGCGGCCGCTGCGCCAGAACCGGTCGCCGACGCGGAGCAGCTCCTCGTCGGTGAGGCCGGGACCGCGGTCGGCGACGACGACGTGCACGACGGGCCCGGCCGCGGAGACGGACACCTCGACCTCTTCCCCCGCAGGGGTGAACTTGAGGGCGTTGTCGATGACGGCGTCGAGCGCGCTGGAGAGCGCGACGGGGTCGGCCCAGCCCGTGACGGCGGCCCGGCCCGTCTCGGTGAGCCGTACGCCCTTCTCCTCGGCGAACGGACGCCAGGCGGTCACCCGTTCGGCGGTCAGCGCCGCGATGTCGGTCAGGCTGAGCTCGGCGGAGGTGTGCTCGGCCAGCGCCAGGTCCAGCAGGTCGTCGAGGACCTGGGTCAGGCGCTTGCCCTCGGTCCGCACGGAGGCGATCTCCTCGTTGCCCTCGGGCAGTTCGAGGGCGAGCAGCTCGATCCGCAGGAGCAGCGCCGCGAGCGGGTTGCGCAGCTGGTGGGAGGCGTCGGCGACGAACGCCCGCTGCTGCTCCAGGACCTCTTCCACGTTGTCGGCCATCTCGTTGAACGAGTGCGCCAGGCGTTGGAGTTCCGGGGGCCCGCCGGCCGCCGCGACCCGGGAGTTCATCCGCCCGGTGGCGATGCCGTGGGCGGCCGCGTCCAGGGTCCGTACGGGCTTGAGCACCCAGCTGGTGAGCCGCAGGGCGGCGCCGAAGGCCACCAGCATGGCGGCGGCGAGCCCGGCGACGATCAGCAGCCAGCCGTTCAGGATCCGGGCCCGCATCTGGTCGGTGGGCGACTCGGTGACGACGACCGCGACGACGTCGCCGTCGAGGACGACCGGGGAGGCGACGAGGAGTTTGCCGTGGGTCTGCCAGGGCCACACCTGGGCGGGGTCGTGGCTGCGCCGCCCGGCGAGGGCCTCCTGGAAGGCGCGGCGGCCCTCGCCCTCCTCCGGGAGCTGCCACCAGCCGGGGGCGCGGGCCATGGCGTTGTCGTCGCGCAGGAAGATGCCGACGCGGATGCCGTACAGCTGCTGGTAGCGGGCCAGTTCCAGCTGGAGGGTCTCCAGGCGTTCGGTGGCGCCCGTGGATCCCGATCCCTCGGCGTCGATGACGAACTGGGCGAGGGCGGCGAAGCGGGCGCTGTCGTCGATCCGGTCGACGACCACGCGCTGCTGCTGGCCGGCGGCCAGGCTCACGGCGAGCGGGAAGCCGAGGGCGAGCAGCACGCCCGCCATGAGGACGACGAGCAGCGGGAGCAGCCGGGCGCGCACGACGGACCCCCGCTAGGAGGCGGCCGGGGTGACGAGCCGGTAGCCCACCCCGCGGACGGTCTCGATGAGGGCGGGCATGCGCAGCTTGGAGCGCAGCGAGGCGACGTGGACCTCGAGGGTCCGGCCGGTCCCCTCCCAGCTGGTGCGCCACACCTCGCTGATGATCTGCTCGCGGCGGAAGACGACCCCGGGCCGCTGCGCGAGCAGGGCCAGCAGGTCGAACTCCTTGCGGGTGAGCGGTACGTCGGTGCCGTCCACGCTGACTCGCCGGGTGGGCAGCTCGATGCTGACCGGGCCGAGCCGGACCACGTCGAGGGCGCCCGTCCCGGTGGCGGCGGCCTCCTCGGAGGCACCGGTGCGCCGGGCGACGGCGTGGATGCGTGCGAGGAGTTCACCGGTGTCGTACGGCTTGACGACGTAGTCGTCGGCACCCATGTTGAGGCCGTGGATGCGGGAGCGGACGTCGGCGCGCGCGGTCACCATGATGACGGGCGTCGCGGTGCGCTTGCGGATCTTGCCGCACACCTCGTAGCCGTCCTGGTCGGGCAGGCCGAGGTCCAGGAGGACGACGCCGAAGGGCGGCGCTCCGGCGGGCAGCAGGGCCTGCAGGGCCTCCTCGCCGCTGCGGGCGTGGGTCACCTGGAAGCCGTGCCGGGCGAGGATCGCGGACAGGGCGGCGGCGACGTGGTCGTCGTCCTCGACGAGCAGCAGTCTCATTGCGTCCCCCTTTCCTGTTTTCTTCTGATCAGGGCCCGCGGTCAGGGCCACCCTGCATCCACGCCGATGGAGAGGCCCACGTCAAGGGGGTTCCGGTCCGGCGCGTCTTCCGTTATGCACCCGGTACGGGCAAACGGGCCCGGCTGCCGTGGTGCGCACGGAGCGTATCGGAGCGAGGCCGTTTCGTTATGCTCAATTCTCCCTCAGATGTGATGACGGTGTGCGCGCCACGTCACTACTGTCCTCCCAACCGAGGAGGACGGAGCAAGTTGCCGATGAGCGGAGTATCAGTGACCAAGGACGTGCAGGATGCGGCCGGGGCCGCGGACGACCTGGTCGTACTGAGCAACGTCAACAAGCACTTCGGCGCGCTGCACGTGCTTCAGGACATCGATCTGAGCATTGCCCGCGGTGAGGTCGTCGTGGTGATCGGTCCCTCGGGATCGGGCAAGTCCACGCTGTGCCGGACCATCAACCGGCTGGAGACGATCGACTCGGGCACGATCACGGTCGACGGCAAGGAACTGCCCTCGGAGGGACGGGAGCTGGCCCGACTGCGTGCCGATGTGGGCATGGTCTTCCAGTCCTTCAACCTGTTCGCCCACAAGACGGTGCTGCAGAACGTGATGCTGGGTCAGCTCAAGGTCCGCAAGACGGAGCAGGCAGCGGCGCTCGAGAAGGCGAAGTCGCTGCTGGACCGGGTGGGCGTCGGCTCGCAGGCCGACAAGTACCCGGCGCAGCTCTCCGGCGGCCAGCAGCAGCGCGTGGCGATCGCCCGCGCGCTGGCGATGGACCCGAAGGTCATGCTGTTCGACGAGCCGACCTCGGCGCTCGACCCGGAAATGATCAACGAGGTGCTGGAGGTCATGCAGCAGCTCGCCCGGGAGGGCATGACGATGGTGGTCGTCACGCACGAGATGGGCTTCGCCCGCTCTGCGGCCAATCGGGTCGTCTTCATGGCCGACGGAAAGATCGTCGAAGAGGCCGCGCCCGAGCAGTTCTTCAGCAACCCGCGCAGTGACCGCGCCAAGGACTTCCTTTCGAAGATCCTGCACCACTGACGGTCTCGTCTGGTAGTGATCCCCTGGCGGCTCAGAGCACACGTGTCGCTCGTCGTCCAACAACGTCTCATCCGAGGGAAGTTCACCATGAAGGTTTTCAAGGCCGGTGCGGCTGCCGCCGTGGCCGCAGTCCTCGCTCTGACCGCGACCGCCTGCGGCGGCAGCAGCGACAAGGCTGCCGGTGACGGCGGTGCGTCCGGTGGCGCCAAGAACGACAAGATCGTCATCGGCATCAAGTTCGACCAGCCGGGTCTGGGCCTCAAGACCCCGGACGGCAAGTTCGCCGGCTTCGACGTGGACGTGGCGACCTACGTGGCCAAGGAGCTCGGCTACCAGCCCGACCAGATCGAGTTCAAGCAGGCCGTCAGCGCCGAGCGCGAGAACATGCTCGCCAACGGTGACGTGAAGCTCGTCGTCGCGACCTACACGATCAACGACAAGCGCAAGGCGAAGGTCGACTTCGCCGGCCCGTACTTCAAGGCCCACCAGGACCTGCTGGTCCGCGCCGACGACACCTCGATCACCAAGGTCGAGGACCTCAACAAGAAGAACCTCTGCTCCGTTGCCGGCTCCACCTCGGCGCAGAACGTAAAGACCAAGCTGGCCCCCGAGGCCGACCTGCGAGAGTACCCGGGCTACTCCGAGTGCCTGACCGGCCTGGAGAACAAGGCCGTGGACGCGCTGACCACGGACGACTCGATCCTGGCCGGCTACGCGGCGCAGGAGAAGAACAAGGGCAAGTTCAAGCTGGTCGGTCTGAAGCTCAGCGACGAGCCGTATGGCATCGGCCTGAAGAAGGGCGACAAGGACCTCCAGACCAAGGTCAACGCCGCTCTCAAGAAGATGGTCGAGGACGGCTCCTGGCAGAAGGCCGTGGACAAGAACCTCGGCCCGGCCAACTACAAGGCCGAGCCGGCCCCGCAGGTCACCGAAGGCAGCTGATTCATCGGTGAGGGGAGTCGCCGCCCGCCTGCCGCGGGCGGCGGCACACCTCACCGGCCATCCTGGGGAGAGCGCAGGGCAACGTGTTCGACTTTCTTAATTCCGGGCAGTACGACGTGCTCGGAGCCTTCTGGGTGACGGTTCAGCTCACCCTCTACTCGGCGGCCGGCTCCCTGATCTGGGGCCTGATGCTGGCCGGGATGCGGGTCAGTCCGGTCCCTCTGATGCGGACCTTCGGCACCGCGTACGTCAACATCGTGCGCAACACGCCTCTGACCCTGCTGATCCTCGGCTGCTCGCTGGGCCTGGACCAGACCCTGGGCATCAGTCTCAACGGCGGGTCCTCCAAGGAGATCGGCTTCCGCCTCGCGGTCCTGGGACTGATCGCCTACACGGGTACCTTCGTCTGCGAGGCGATCCGCTCGGGCATCAACACGGTCCCCGTGGGCCAGGCCGAGGCCGCCCGCGCGCTGGGTCTCAGCTTCTTCCAGGTGCTCACCCTGATCGTGCTCCCCCAGGCCTTCCGGGCGGTCATTGCCCCGCTCACCAACGTATTGATCGCCCTCACGAAGAACACCACGGTGGCGGCGACCATCGGCGTGGCCGAGGCGGCCCTGCTGATGAAGGAAATGCTTGAGAACGAGGCGGACGCGCTCTTCGCGGTGTTCGCAGTCTTCGCTCTCGGCTTCGTCCTGCTGACCCTGCCCACCGGCCTGCTGCTGGGCTGGGTGGCCAAGCGACTGGCGGTGAAGCGATGACCTCCGTTCTGTACGACACCCCCGGCCCCAAGGCCAAGGTCCGCAACTGGATTTACACCGGCGTTTTCGCGGTACTCGTGGCTCTGGCCCTGTGGTGGATCCTGGACCGCATGGCCGAGAAGAACCAGCTCGCGGCCGACAAGTGGTCCCCGTTCATCACCGACAGCCAAATCTGGACGACGTTCCTGTTGCCCGGCCTCGGTGAAACCCTCAAAGCCGGCCTGATCGCCATGGTGATCGCACTTCCTCTGGGTGCGCTCCTGGGCATCGCCCGGCTCTCCGACCACGTGTGGGTGCGCGTCCCGGTCGGCGCGGTCGTGGAATTCTTCCGCGCCATCCCGGTCCTGATGCTGATGATCTTCAGCTCCGCCCTCTACGTCATGCTCGGCACCGTCAGCTCGGATCTGCGGCCGCTGTACGCGGTGGTCACCGGTCTCGTCCTGTACAACGCCTCGGTCATCGCCGAGATCGTCCGGGCCGGCATCCTGTCGCTGCCGCGTGGCCAGACCGACGCGGCCAAGGCGATCGGTATGCGCAAGGGCCAGATCATGACGAACGTCCTGGTCCCACAAGCCGTGACGGCCATGCTGCCGGCGCTCGTCAGCCAGCTCGTGGTGATCCTCAAGGACACGGCGCTCGGCGGCGCTGTCCTGGGCTTCGCCGACCTGATGTCGATGAACCGGCAGATCTCCGCCAACTACAGCAACACCATCGCGACGATGGTCGTGATCGCCCTGATCTACATCGCGGTGAACTTCGCGCTCACCACCTTCGCCTCCTGGATCGAAGGGCGGCTGCGGAAGTCGAAGAAGGGCACCGGCGCGGTCGTCGCCGGGGACGTGGCCGAGGTCGACGCGGGCGGCGCGGCCGGCGTGGGCAAGGCCCCCTGACCGCAAAACCCTGAGGGCCGGTCAGCACATTGACGCACACCTGTGGTGCGGCGGAAGTCATCCGCCGCACCACACCGCGTTGGCACGCTGCTCCGTCTGGTCACCGACAGTGAGGTGGTCTTCCTGGAGCAGGACGGCGGCACTCCTGCGCACCGATGTAGAGTTCGTGCCTCGTTGCCAACGCGAGGTGGCCTCCCTCGATGCGGAAGTGACCGCTCGTGATGAACGCGCTGCCGCCTCAGTCGCCCCCCCCCGCTTCCGACCATCACCCGTCAGCGGGTGGGGACCTCCAAGCCCCCCGTTACCGTTTTCATGTCTTCGCAATGGGGCCTTCGGGGCCGGCATGACTTCCCCCCTGCACCGAGGCGGCCGTGTTGATCGACCCGAGCCTCGCCGGAACCTTGCCGCCGTGCTCGACCAGCGGAAGCTGCTGGCGGAGCGGATCGAGGACTCCCTTCCCGAAACGTCAGATGTCCAGGCTCGGCGCCTCGACGTGGATCGAGAAACGCGGGCGCCCACGACAGCGGGCGTCGCTGCCGCCCTGGTGGCGCCTGGGCAAATGAAAGAAGAGGCCGCCGATCAATGATCGGCGGCCTCTTCTGTGATCGGTGAGGCTGGTAGCGCGGGTGAAGAACCGCACACATGGTCGGCCAGGCCGTCAGGAACCGACCGGCCGTGCGTCCGTGCGGTGAGCAGCCGCGCGACCACCCGCCCAGGCCAACGGGACTCGGCGGGTGGCTTGGCCTACTAGTAGGACCTGGTCCAGAAAGAGCCGCCCACGACAGTGGTCATCGGCGGGCAGAAAGCGAAGGACAGATTATTGCTGCTCCAAGACCCCGAATCGCGCTCGATGATCGCGTCGCCGCTCCAGGGCGCGCACTTGGCGGTCGCCTTCCACCTGCCGCCATTGCCACTGTCGCAGTAGGCTGCCCAACCATTACCGTCGGAAGCCTTGAAGCTCGTGCACCCCTCCGGCCAGCCCGTGGCGGCCGCGGTGGCCGTACCCTGGAGTCCGATTCCCGCCATCGCCGTGGCGGCGAGCAGAGCAACAAACGCCTTCTTCATTTCAGCTGATCCTCTCTCGGTCTATTCGGCAGCACTCAGGTGTTATTGCGGGGTGACGAATCAATTCCCGCAGAACTTGCCCGGTAGGATCCCTGGCAGTACGCGACGGAGGTCCCAAACTGCTTCCACGGCCCGTAGAACCACTCCACCCTCCCCGTCTCCCCGTCCTTGCATACGGCCAGCGCCCGGTAGGAGCCACCGTTGTGGCTGCTACACCAGGCGACCGCTCCCCAGTCTCCGGGAGCCTCATAGTGGCACCCTCCCGGGTGCGCCTGAGCGGCAGCCGATGCCGTGGTCGCGGCTCCGAGCGAGAAGATACCGGCCAGCAGCAGTCCGGCCGCCGGCGCGGCGGCAGCACGAAGGCGAGTTCTCTTCAGCAATTCTCCACCCACTTCCTCAATGACTGACGCTTTAAGCATCAGCCAAAAGCCCACGGGGATTACCGACATCGATCTCAATGCCACACTCCCCCTTCTGCGCGGAGGACACTTTCCACCCCCTGCACATCCATGACAATTCCATGCCCACCAAGACCAGGTCAACCGAATACCGACCTTTTTGAGGTTCGCTTGAGAATCGAAAATGAAAGGACTAATTCCGGCAATCCAAAGGCCGATAATTGCCGCACATTTACAGCCTCCACTGTCTGATACCGCATGGTTCTGACTGATCGTGCGCGAGGTCTTCAGCATTCCGCCGAAAGTGGCTCACATTCGGAATCTTTGCTTCCCTTTATCGCCCCGCCGGTGGGTGTCACTTGACGCAGGCACCTCCAGTGGGTTGCATACGTTCTGTGATCACATACCGGACATCGGGAGCCGCATCATGGACCCGGTGATCGTCGTCGGCTCGGGGCCCGTCGGACTGTCCCTGTCCCTGGCCCTGGCCGGCTCGGGCGTGCCCAGCGTCGTGCTCGACGAGGGACCCGGCAAGGACCTGCCCCGACCTGCCCGTACGGTCGTCCTGCACGAGGACACCTCGGCGATGGTCCACCGGCTGGGCTGTACGACGCTGCGCGACGAGGGCGCGCTCTTCGCCGCCTGGCGCACCATGCGGCGCCGCACCAACGACGCCCGGCGCATCACCTTCGAGGACCGCCAGGCCCCCCTGCACCTGCCGCAGCACGCCCTCACGCGCGGGCTGCGCGACGCCGCGGCCGCACATCCGCTGGTCCAGCTGGTCGCCGACAGCAAGCTGGACTCCCTCGAACAGGACGACCGCGGGGTCACCGCGCACACCCGGGGCGCCGAGACCACGTGGTGGCGCGGGAGTTACCTGGTCGGCTGCGACGGAGCCCGCTCCACCGTGCGCAAGCTGCTCGGCATCCGCTTCCCGGGCCGCACCGCCGTCGAACGGCACGCCGTGGCCGCGCTGCGCACCGACCTCCCCTGGCCCGGCGAGGCCCTGCTGCACCGCGCCCCCGCGCCCGGCGTGCCCGAGGTCAGCGCCCGGCCGCTGCCCGACGGGGTGTGGCGGCTGGACTGGCTGCTCCCGGCCCGCGGGGAACTGGTCACGCCCGACGCCCTCGTCACCCTGATCCGCGACACCCTGGCGGTGTGGTGCGGGGGCGCCACACCCCCGTACGACCTCCTCGACACCGGGGTCCACACGCTGCACCACCGGCTCGCCCGGCGCTGGCGCGACCGCCGCGCCTTCCTGGCCGGGGACGCCGCCCACCTGCTGGGCGCGCTCGGCACGCAGGGGGTCGACGAGGGGCTCCGGGACGCCGAGAACCTCGCCTGGAAGCTGTCCCTGGCCTGGCACCAGGGCGCCTCCGAGGCCCTGCTCGACAGCTACGAGGGCGAGCGCCGCACCGCCGTCGCGGCCCGGCTGCGCGCAGCCGACCAGGCCATGCCCGTACTGCGCGGGGGCGGCGGGCTGCGGACGTACCTGCCCGGCGCCACCCGCTCCGGCGAGCTGCTGCTGACCGACGGCCACTTGGGGCGGGGGCCGCTGGGCGCGGCACCGACGTACGCCCCGCCGGTGGCCGTGCGCGAGGTGCCGACGGACACGGAGCCGGGCGGTCAGGTGGCCAACGTTCCCGTCACCGCGCCCGACGGTTCGACGGTGCCGCTGCGCGACCTGCTGGGGCGGGGGCGCCTGCTGGTGGTGCTGGTCGCCCCGGGCACCGGGGTCTGGGACCGGCGGCACTGGCTGGGCGCCGGGCTGATGCCCCGGCTCGCGGCGGCGGTGAGCGCCCTCCCGGTCCGTACCGAACTGCTGGTCGCGGACGGCTACCCGGGGGCTCCGGCGCACACCGTCCTGCTGGTCAGGCCGGACGGGCACCTGGCGGCGACCTTCGCGGGCGTGCGGCCCGCCGAGCTGTACGAGGCGGCGGACACCGTCCGGCTGGGGGCGCCGGCCCCGCTCGAGTCGTCTTCGACTCATCCGGCCGTGATCGATTGACCGGTCTCCGGTCCGCATGCTTCACTCGCCGACATGACCGGCAACGACGTACGCCTGTGGCGGAGGGTCCATATGGACCTGCTCCGCTACGCGGGCTGCGTGTGTCGCCCTTCCTGCTGATTCGCCCATTCCTCCGCGCTCCGCGCGCACTTTCGCGAACCCCCAGGACGGTCACGCCCCCATGTCTGCGCCCCTTGCACCCAGTGCACCCAATGCGCCCCTCTCACCTCCGCACGCCCCCGCACGCGCCGGTGGCGTGACGGCTGCGGAACTCCTCGACTTCGCCCTGCGTACCGCTGCCGACCCGGCGGTCATCGACTCCCTCCCCCTCGACCCCGAGGGCCGCACCTGGATCCGCCTCGACGGGCCGGGCGGCAGCGAGGCCTGGGTGATCGGCTGGCCGCCGAGCACCGGCACCGGCTGGCACGACCACGCCGAGTCGCGGGGTGCGTTCGCCACCGCCCGGGGCCGGCTCCGGGAGCACTCCCTGGCGGTGCGCCTGCCGTCGGAGGGCTGGCGGAGCCTGGAGCTCGCCGCCGACCTGGACCGCAGCCGCAGCCTGGGCGCGGGGACGGGCCGGGCGTTCGGCGAGCACCACGTCCACGAGGTGCTCAACGAGTCGCGGACGGAGCACGCGGTCTCGGTGCACGCGTACTACCCGCCGCTGCCCCTGATCCGCCGCTACAGCCGCACCGGCCAGGTGCTGACGCTGGAGCAGGTCGAGCGCCCGGCGGACTGGCAGTGAGCGCCCCGATCGGCATCGACGCCCTGCTGGAACGGGTCCGCTCGGCGTACACCCGCATCGACCCGGCGCAGGCGTACGCCGCGTTCCGGGCGGGCGACGCCCTCCTGGTGGACATCCGCTACCAGGCGCTGCGCGAGCGCGACGGCCTGATCCCTGGTGCGCTGGTGGTCGAGCGCAACGAGCTGGAGTGGCGGCTGGACCCCCAGGGCTCGCACCGCGCCGCCGAGGCCACCTCGCACGACCTCCGGGTGGTGGTGATCTGCAACGAGGGCTACGCCTCCTCCTTGGCGGCCGCCTCCCTCCACACCCTGGGCCTCCACCGCGCCACGGACCTGACCGGCGGCTTCCAAGCCTGGAAGGCCGCAGGCCTCCCCGTCACCTGACCCCGACCCCGGCCCCCCTCCGGGACCTTCCCCTTCCACCCCGTCCGGCGCTCGAGGACCGGGTCCGGGCGGAGCCCGGGGAACGGTGGAAGGGCGGGCAGGTGACCAGCGCCGCAGGCCACGCCCACCACCCGGCCCGGGGGCCGCACCACCGAAGCGGTGCGCCCCCGGGCCGACGGCGGCGGGCGGCGTGCCCGAAGGCGGCGGGCCGCTACCGCGAGGTGGCCACCTCCACCGGAGGGACCCGCAGCGCAACCCGGCCCGGCAGGGCGGTGGCCGCGAGGGCCAGCAGCCCCGCCACCCCCAGCACCCCCACGTACACCACCGGCAGCACCGCCGGCGCAGCCGACCCCGTCATGCCCACACTGAACGCGGTCAGTACGGCCAGCGAGATCCCCGACCCCAGCACCGCCCCGATCAGCAGCACCGCCAGCGCCTCCGTCCGCAGCATCCGCAGCACCTGCCGCCGCTTCGCCCCCGCCAGCCTCAGCATCGCGAACTCCCTCAGCCGCTCCGCCGTCGACATCGCCAGCGTGTTGACCACCGCGATCGCGGTGAAGGCCAGCACCAGCCCCATCGCCAGCAGGTTGATCTCGGCGCCGGCCTGCTGCCGCTCCGCCCGCGCCTCGTCCGCGTCGCGCGCCGACAGCACCCCGACCCCCGGGAACTCCCGTACCGCCGCGGCCAGCTGCTGCCGCCCGGTCCCCGGCTCCGCCGCCACCAGCACGCTGCTCGCGAGCGGGTTGTCCACGTGCGCCGCGACCAGGTCGTGCGGCAGTGTCAGGTCCCCGAAGCCCAGCCCCCGCGCGTACACGGCCGAGACGGTCAGGGTGACCGGCGTCCCGTCGCCCAGCGCCAGCTTCAGCGGGCTCCCCGGCTTGAGCCCCAGCTGATCGGCGGCCAGTTCGCTCACCGCCACGTTCTTCTCGCCGAAGCCGTCCAGGCTCCCGCTCGTCACACCGGGGTCCCAGGTCCGGGTCAGCCCGGCCGGGGTCACCCCCTGCGCGCCGTACTTCGTCAGCCCCACTCGTACGGACGTGTGCACGATCTCGGTGGCCGCCGTGACCCCCGGGGTCCGGCGGATGTGCTCCGCGGCGGCGCCGGTGACACCCGGACCCTGGGCGGCCAGCACCCAGCCGGCCCGGACCCCGTCGCGGGCCTGCGTCCGGGCGGCGTTGCCCAGCGTCGGCGTGATGAACAGGACGGTGCAGGTCATGCCGATCAGCAGGGCGAGGGGGGTGACCGCGGAGGCCATCCGGGTGGCGTTGCCCCTCAGGTTCGCGGTGGCCAGGTGACCGCCCGCGCCGGCCAGCCTCAGCGGCCCGGCGAGCAGCGCGGTGGCGCCCCGTACGAGCAGCGGGCCGAGCAGCGAGACCGCCCCGGCGAGGACCACGACCGCCAGGAAGGTCACCGGGGTCGACGCCGGCTCGGTGCGCAGCACACTCAGCACGGCCACCAGCACCACACCGCCGGCGAGCAGCAGCATTCCGGTCGCGATCCGGATCCACCCGGGCCGCCCCCGCTCGACGGCGGCTTCGGCGAGCGCCTCGGCCGGGCGGATCCGGGCGATCCGCCGCCCCGTGATCCGGGCCGCGGCCCAGGCTCCGAGCAGGCTCGCGCCGACGGCGGCGAGCATCGGGAAGATCCCGGCGGTGCGCTCCAGGTTGGCGGGCACGACCCCGCTCGCGATGAACCGGCCGTGCAGCCAGGCGGCGAGCGGGAGTCCGGCGAGCGCCCCGGCGACACCGGCGGCCAGGCCCACGACCAGGGCCTCACGGCCGATCATGCGGCGCAGCTGCTTGGGCGTGGCGGCAATGGCGCGCAGCAGGGCGAGTTCGCGGTGGCGCTGCTGGACGGAGAGGGCGAAGGTGCCGACGACCACGAGGATCGCGACGAGCAGCGAGGTGCCGCCCATGGCCCCGCCCATGGAGACCAGCTTGATGCGTGCGCCGGCTGCGTCGAGGAACTCCACGGGCCCGCGTGCGTCGCCCACGGCGACCTGCGCGCCGGTGCCCCCCAGCGCCTGCTCGATGCGCGCGGCCAGCGCGCCGGGGTCGGTCCCGGCCGCCGGCAGTACCCCGATGGCGGTGACCTGTCCGTCGCGGGCGGCGATCCGCTGCGCCTCGGCGTCGCCGAAGAACAGCGCGTTCTGCCGTGCGAGATCTCCGCGGGCTGCCTGCGCGATCCCGCTGACGGTGTACGTCTTCGGCTCGCCGGTGGCCTGCACGGTGAGCGGGGCGCCGGTCTTCAGCCCCGCGCGGGCGGCCAGTTCACGGTCGACGACGACCTCGCCGCCGCCTTGGGGGGCGCGGCCCTCGGTGAGGGTGAAGGGGGTGAGCGCGGCGGAGGTCCAGGCGTGCCCGTACGAGGGCTTCGCACCGCCGGGGGCCTTGACCAGCGGGACGGCCTGGAAGCTGAGCTCCGGTACGGCCCGCTCGACGCCCGGCACGGACCGGACCGTGTCCACCGTGGAGGCGGGGAGCCACGCCCGCTCGGCGACGGGCTTGGCCTTGTGCTTCGTCTTGGCCTTGCCCTTCTTCTCCTTGACCGTGGTCTGGTGGACGTTCTGGTCGGCGGAGACGACGACCGGCGCGGCCGCGTAGCGCTCGGTGGCGATCTTTCCGCGGAGTCCGGTTTCCAGGAGCGTGCCGCAGGCGGTGATGAGGGCCGCCGCGCACAGGAGTGCGACGAAGGCGCCGAGGAAACCGGCCTTGCGGTCCCTGACGGTCTGGAGGGCGTAACGCAGCATCATGCGGGCAACTCTGCCGCCGTGCCTGCCGGTTGGCAGTGAAGCACCCTGGCGTCTGCACCCGGGGGCTATCCCCACCCCCGGGTCCGGCGGCACGGCTCAGAACCCGGGGTACCCCAGGCCGTCCGCGTCCGTGCCGTCGTCGCCCTCTTCTTCCAGCGCGCGCCGGACCACCCGCAGGGCCATGCCCTCCGGATACCCCTTGCGGGCGAGCATCCCGGCGAGCCGCCGGATCCGCTTGTCCCGCTCCAGGCCCCGGGTCGCGCGGAGCTTGCGCTCCACGAGCTCCCGGGCGGTCTGCTCCTCCTGGTCGGAGTCCAGCTGTTCCAGGGCCTCCTGGACGAGGGTGGCGTGCACGCCCTTGGTGCGCAGCTCCTGGGCGAGCGCCCGGCGGGCGAGGCCCCGGCCCCGGTGCCGGGACTCGACCCAGGCCCCGGCGAAGGCGGCGTCGTCGATCAGGCCGACCTCCTCGAACCGGGAGAGGACCTCCTGCGACACCTCCTCGGGGATGCCCCGCTTGTCGAGGGCGTCCGCGAGCTGGCGCCGGGTGCGCGGCATCCCGGTGAGCAGGCGCAGGCAGATCGCCCGCGCCTGCTCCTCGGGACTCTGGGGCGGCAGTTCCTGGCGGCCTTCGCCACGGCCTTCGCCGCGGCCTTCGCGTCGGCCGTCACGGCCGCGTGCGCGGCTGCCTTCGCGACGGCCCTCCCGGCCGCCGCTCCCGCCGCCCCTTTCCTGCTCCTGCACGGGTCAGCTCTTGGCGACGGCGGCCTTGGCCGTCGTCTTGGCCTTCGTTGCGGGGGCGGGCACGGCCGCTGCCTCGGCAGGCGCGCCTGCGGCCGCCTCGTCGGCGGCGGCGTCCTTGCGCACGCCCACGCCCAGCTTCTCCTTGATCTTCCGCTCGATCTCGTTGGCGAGGTCGGGGTTGTCCTTCAGGAAGTTGCGGGCGTTCTCCTTGCCCTGGCCGAGCTGGTCGCCCTCGTACGTGTACCAGGCGCCGGCCTTGCGCACGAAGCCGTGCTCCACGCCCATGTCGATCAGGCCGCCCTCGCGGCTGATGCCCTGGCCGTAGAGGATGTCGAACTCGGCCTGCTTGAACGGCGGCGCGACCTTGTTCTTGACGACCTTGACGCGGGTGCGGTTGCCGACCGCGTCGGTGCCGTCCTTGAGGGTCTCGATACGGCGGATGTCGAGGCGCACGGAGGCGTAGAACTTCAGCGCACGGCCACCGGTGGTGGTCTCCGGCGAGCCGAACATCACACCGATCTTCTCGCGGAGCTGGTTGATGAAGATCGCGGTGGTCTTGGACTGGTTGAGCGCACCGGTGATCTTCCGGAGCGCCTGGCTCATCAGACGGGCCTGGAGACCCACGTGCGAGTCGCCCATCTCGCCCTCGATCTCGGCACGCGGCACGAGGGCCGCCACGGAGTCGATGACGATCAGGTCGAGGGCACCGGAGCGGACGAGCATGTCCACGATCTCCAGCGCCTGCTCACCGGTGTCCGGCTGCGACAGGATGAGGTTGTCGGTGTCGACGCCGAGGGCCTTCGCGTACTCGGGGTCGAGCGCGTGCTCGGCGTCCACGAAGGCGACGGTGCCGCCGGCCTTCTGTGCGTTGGCCACGGCGTGCAGGGTCAGGGTCGTCTTGCCGGAGGACTCCGGGCCGTACACCTCGATCACGCGGCCGCGGGGCAGCCCGCCGACGCCGAGGGCGATGTCCAGCGCGGTCGACCCGGTGGGGATGACCTCGATGGGGTCGTTCGGCTTGTCGCCGAGGCGCATGACCGCACCCTTGCCGAATTGCCGTTCAATCTGTGCGAGCGCGGCGTCGAGAGCCTTCTCGCGGTCGGTGCCTGCCATGGGTTCCACCCGGTTTGCTTGAGTCGATCGCTTCACGCCATTGACGCTAACGCCTGCCACTGACAATGCGCTCCCACGTCCGGTTCGGCTGTGGATAACTCATCAGAATGGATGTTCGATTTTCCTGTCAAGCGAGCCACGCTCCACCCGGCGCGGGCCGCCCGGCGGGGCCGTCCCGCCCGCGGGCCGACGGGTCCGGTCCGACGCATTGCCCCGGCCCCCGGGCGGGCCCACACTCGGGCGGAACGGAGCTGAGCAGGGCAGGGCAGGGCAGGACGCGGAGTCGGGGGCGACGGTGTGGGTCTACATCTTCCTGGGTTCGGCCGTGCCGCTGCTCGGCGCGACCCTGGCCCGCATCCCGCTGCAGCGCGGGCTCGATCCCGGGGGCCGGGCGGACACCGGGGCGCTCGGCCTCTACGAGGCCGCGTACCTGGAGGGCGGCCGGCGGCGCGTCGCCGAGGTGGCGCTCACCGCGCTGCACCTGGCCGGGATGCTGCCGGTCGGCGCCGACGGCCGGGTCGGGGCCGGCGTACGGGGGCAGCCCCCACCGGCCGACCCCGTCCAGGCGGACGCCCTGCGCCGCGCGGCGGGGTCTCCGGCTCCGCGCGCGTACGGGCTCGGGAAGCTCGTCGCCGCCTCCCCCGCCACCGCCGCGGTCGGGAGGGGCCTGGCCGCACGGGGCCTGGCCGTCGACCCCGGGCGCCGCGAGCGGGCCGCGCGCGCCCAGGTCGCGCAGCAGGTGCTGCTGGCCCTCGCGGTGCCGGCGACGGTCGCGGCCTGCGCCGTCGACTCCGCCACCGGGCAGGGCGACGGCCTGGGGCCGTTCCTCGCGTTCGCCGCGCTCGGCGCGGTGACGGGGCTCATCACCCTGTTCGCCGGGCCGGTGCCCGACCACGCCACCGCGGCGGGCCGGCGCCGCAGCCGCGAGGTCTCCTCGGACGGGACATGGCCGCCGCGGATCCCCTGGCCGCTGCCCGGCGCCCCGGTCCCCGCGGAGGCCCGGTCGACGCTCGTCGCGGTCGTCCGGCACGGCATCTCCCGGGCCCCCGCCGCCCTGGCCCGGCCCGCGCCCGCACCCCCGCCCTCCTCCACACCGCCCCACGAGGCCCCGGGTTGACCCGACCCCCGCAACTGACAACCCAGGGTTGACAGTCCTTCGACTGTCAACCTACGGTTGCACTCATGACGAACCCTTCAGTGGAACCCGTTCGCATGACCAATCCGGTACGCCTCGACGACCTGATCGAGGCCATCAAGAAGGTCCACACCGACACCCTGGAGCAGCTCAGCGGCGCCGTCGTCGTCGCCGAGTCCCTCGGTGACGTCGCGGACCACCTCATCGGCCACTTCGTGGACCAGGCCCGCCGCTCCGGCGCCTCCTGGACGGACATCGGCCGCAGCATGGGCGTCACCCGCCAGGCCGCCCAGAAGCGCTTCGTCCCCAAGGCCGACAAGGAGGGCGACGCCGGCATGGACCCCAACCAGGGCTTCGGCCGCTTCACCCCCCGCGCCCGCAACGTCGTCGTCACCGCGCAGAACGAGGCCCGCGCCGCCGGCAACACCGAGATCCGCACCGAGCACCTCGTCCTCGGCCTGGTCGCCGAGTCGGAGGGCCTCGCCGGGCTCGCCCTGCACGCCCAGCAGGTCTCGGCGGACGACGTGCGCGCCGCCGCGACCGCCGCCCTGCCCCCGGCCGCCGAGGAGGTCCCCGAGCTCGTCCCCTTCGACGCCTCCGCCAAGAAGGCCCTGGAGCTCACCTTCCGCGAGGCCCTGCGCCTCGGCCACAACTACGTCGGCACCGAGCACATCCTGCTCGCGCTCCTCGAACTCGAGAACGGCGAGGGCGTCTTCAGCGGCCTCGGCGTGGACAAGGCCGCCGTCGAGGCGACCGTCACCGAGGCCCTGGCAGCCTTCCTCGCCAAGGCCGAGGAGAAGGAGTAGCCGGATCCCCGGCCGCCCCGGCGGACCCGGCCGCCGCCCCTTCCGTCACCTCGTACCGCTTCACGTACGCGCCGAGGAAGGCCTGCAGCGTGGCGACGGCCGGGATCGCGATCAGCGCCCCGACCGCGCCCAGCAGGGCGGTGCCCGCGATGACGGACCCGAAGGCCACCGCCGGGTGGATGTCGACCGTCCTCGCCGTCAGCTTCGGCTGCAGCACGTAGTTCTCGAACTGCTGGTAGACCACCACGAATCCGAGGACGTACAGCGCGTACCAGGGCGAGTCCGGGAAGGCGATCAGCATCGGCAGCGCGCCCGCCAGGTAGGTGCCGATGGTGGGGATGAACTGGGAGACCAGCCCCACCCACACCGCGAGCGCGGGCGCGTACGGCACGTCGAGGACCACGAAGACGATGTAGTGCGCGATGCCGGAGACCAGGGCCATCAGTCCGCGCGAGTAGAGGTAGCCGCCCGTCTTGGCGACGGCGATCTCCCAGGCGCGCAGCACCTCCGACTGCTTCGCAGGGGGCAGTACGGAGCACAGTGCGCGCCGCAGCCGCGGCCCGTCGGCGGCGAAGTAGAACGAGAAGAGCCCGATCGTCAGCAGTCTGAAGAGCCCGCCGAGCACGGTGGCGGACACGTCGAGCACGCCGGTCGCGCTGTTCTGCACGTACTTCTGGAGCCAGTCCGAGTGCAGCAGGCTGTCCTGGATCGCGAGCCGGGACAGCTTGGTGTGGAAGGTGGTGTTGATCGTGCCGATCACCGAGTCGAGATAGCCCGGGAAGCCCTGCACCATCGCCACGATCTGGCCGGCGAGCATCGAGCCGAGCAGGACGACGAAGCCGGCGGCCGCGACGAACACCCCGAGGAACACCAGGAAGGTGGCGAGCCCGCGGCGCATGCCGCGGGCCGACATCCGGGCCACGGCGGGTTCGATCGCGAGCGCGAGGAAGAACGCGATCAGGATGTTGACGAGCAGCCCGGTCAGCTGGTGGAAGGCCCAGCTGCCGAGCTGGAAGCAGGCGATGAGGGCCAGGACGAGGACGACGGCGCGCGGCAGCCAGCGCGGCATCCGGGCCCCGGGCGCCGCCTGGACGGTGGTGCCGCCGGGAGGCCCTGCGGGACCGGCGGGGCCCGGCCCGGTCCGGCGGGTCGCCGCCCCGGCCGGGGCGTCCGGGGCGGTGGTGTCGGCGGTGCCGGTCGTCGTCACGGTCGTCTCATCGGTGGCTGCCACGCGCCCCAGTCTGTCCCACCCGCCGCGCGGACGGGGAAACGGCCGCCCGCGTCAGCGCAGCGAGGCCGGCACGTCCATCGCCGAACACACCGCGCGCCACACGTCCTTGGCCTCCCAGCCCGCCTCGAGCGCCTGGTGGACGGTGCGTCCGCCGAGTTCCGTCATGACGTGGTCCCGCGCGAAGGAGTCCGCGTAGCCCGCACCGAAGTGCTCGGCCATCCGCTCCCAGAAAATCGTCAACCGCATGCCCCCAGTATCCCGCCCCGGGAGAGTGCACCGGCGCTGTTCGCCCCCCGTCCCCGCTCCGCCGCACCCTACGGTTTCACGCATGCCTGGAGACGAAGCTTCCTCGCTGGCCCCACCCACCCCACCGACCCCGCTGGCCCGCGCCGAGCAGTTCATCTGGCTCACGGCCAGGGTGCTGGAGCAGCGGCGGTTCGCGTTCCACTTCCTCGGCGGGGATCCCGACGCGGTGGACACCGCCCTCGGCTCGTACCTCAACGCCGACGGCGGCTACGGCCACGCCCTCGATCCCGATCTGCGCGGTCCGCTCAGCCAGCCGCTGCACACCGCGCACGCCCTGCGGATCCTTGACGGCCTGGGCCGCTGCGCCGGGCAGCGGATCGAGCGGCTCTGCCGTCACCTCACCCGGGTCTCGACCGCGGACGGCGCCCTTCCGGTGCTCCTCCCGGCCCCGCGCGGCTATCCCGGGGCCCCGTACCACCGGCTGTACGACGATCCGCCGGGCGAGCTGCTGACCACGGGCCCGGTCGTCGGCGTACTGCACCGCAACCGGATCTGGCACGCGTGGCTGTTCCGGGCCACGGACTTCTGCTGGGACCGGGTCGAGACGCTGCGCCGCGCGGACCCGTACGAGATCCAGAGCGCGGTGGCCTTCCTCGACGGCGCCCCCGACCGGCCGCGGGCGGTGGCGGCCGCGGACCGGCTGGGGCGGCTCGTACGCGAGCAGCGGCTCGTCGTGCTCGATCCGCGCCGCCGCCGGGAGTACCCGCCGTACCCCGGCCACGCGCCGGGCGAGCAGCTGTTCCCGCACGATGTCGCCCGGCGCCCCGAGTCGCTGGCGCGCGGCTGGTTCACCGACGAGGAGCTGCGGCGTTCGCTGGACTTCCTGGCCGCCGCGCAGCAGCCGGACGGCGGCTGGCCGGTGCGCCGCCTCGCCTGGGCGCCGGGCAGCTCGCTGGAGCGCCGCCCGATCGCCACCCTGGAGGCCCTGCTGACCCTGCGCGCGTACGGGCGCCCCCTGGCCGGCGATCCACCCGAAGCGGCTACCCGCCCAGAGCCCGGACGCCCGCGGTGACGACCACGGCGGCGCCGACCACGAGCAGGAACGGGGCCCGCAGCAGCAGCGCGAGCCCGGCGGCGGCCAGCCCGGCGGCGCGGGCGTCGAGCACGAGCTCCTGCCCGGCGCCGAAGGTCTGCTGTGCGGTGAGCGCGGCGAGCAGCGCGACCGGCAGCAGCGCGGCGAGCCTGCGCACGAGCGGCCGCTCCAGTGCACCGGCGGGTACGAGCAGCCCGGCGAGCTTGACGGCGTAGCAGCCGACGACGGTGAGCCCGATGGCGAGCCAGACGTTCACGAGCGGCGTCCCTTCAGCCAGAGGATCACGGGGGCGGCGAGAGCGGCGACGAGCACCGGCAACCCGACGGGCAGCACGGGGAGCAGGCCCAGCCCGAGGACGACGGCGAGCGCGGCGACGGCCCGCTCGGTGGCGGTCTTCAGCATCGGCGCGAGCAGCGCCAGGAAGACGGCCGGCCCGGCGGCGTCCAGCCCCCACGCGGCGGTGTCGCCGAGGGCTTCGGCGCCGAGTGCGCCGAGCAGGGTGGTGAGGTTCCACAGGACGTACAGGCTCAGCCCGGTCACGGTGAACCCGAGCCGCGCCGACCTCCGGTCGGGCTGCGCCAGAGCCACGGCGGTGGTCTCGTCGATCACCCAGTGGGCGGCGAGGGGCCGTACGGCCCGG
Organism: Streptomyces sp. NPDC002209; assembly: GCF_042890265.1. Lineage (NCBI taxonomy): Bacteria > Bacillati > Actinomycetota > Actinomycetes > Kitasatosporales > Streptomycetaceae > Streptomyces > Streptomyces sp. NPDC002209. The sequence continues at coordinate 474,543 of NZ_JBIARX010000003.1, forward strand.
GGCAGGTTGAGCAGCTGCGAGAGCCGCAGCCCGTAGAAGGCGTTGCGCGTGCCGAGGAAGAAGGCACCGGCGGCCGCGGTGAACGGGTTCCCGCCCGCGGCCAGCGCCCCGACCAGGGCGAACTGCGAGGCTCCGGTGAACACGAACAGGCTCAGCACACAGGCCTGGAGCACGCTGATCCCGGCCCCGGCGGCGGTCACCCCGAACGCGAACCCGGACAGCCCGACGGCCACCCCGACCCCGAGCGCGTCGCGTACGACGGCGCCGCGCGGCCGCCCGGCGGCCCCCTCGGGGGTCTTCTGCATCACCATCCGCTGTTCTCGCACCCGCCGAACGTACGCAGGGCGGGCAGGCCGGGTCTTGTACGTTCTTGCACGCGGGAGCCGTGGAGCGCCTCAGCCCCGGCGCCGCACCGGCTCCCCGAGCAGCGCGGTCAGCTCCGCCTCCACCCCGGCGAGCAGCCCGGCGCCGAAGACGGTCAGCGTGTGCTCCCAGGGGTGGCCGAAGGTGCCGAAGCGCAGCCCGGGGTCCACGTAGAGGTAGAAATCGCCGTCGGGATACGCCTGGCCCGGGCACTGCGGCTCGCCGGGGCCGCCGACCCTGTGGGGGTCGAAGGCGTAGCAGGGGTGCTGCCAGTCCAGCCAGCGCACCTGCTCCCCGGGCGCGGTGACGGCCCTCAGCCCGCGCAGGACGATCCGGTCCAGCGCGTCGACCAGCGCCTCCTGCGGGTCGCCGAGCGGCCAGGTGGCGGACGGGCCCGGGGCGGCGAAGCCGGGGATGTCCACGACCTTGGTCCGGAAGCCGAATTCGCCCCGCAGCCGGTCCCACAGCGCGTCGTCCTCCGCCGCTGCGAGTTCCCGGACGGGGCGGGTCCGGGCCGGGGCTTCGAGCGGGTCCAGCCGGAAGGTGCGTACGGTCGTGAGCTCGACGAAGCCCGCCGCGAGGAGTGCGGTGCGCAGCTCCCCGACCGCCTCGGCGACGCAGTACGCCACCGGGCCCGGCCGGTGGTGGTGCGCATCGCCGGGCGGCGCCCAGTGCCGTACGAAGGCGGCGGCCGTCGCGGGGTCGGTCAGGCCGCCGACCAGCATGAAGTCGGTGCCGCGGGCGACCTCCAGCCAGCCCGCGGCCACCACCTTGCCCTGCTCGATCAGCACGGAGACGTCCCCGGGGTCGCAGCGCCACCCGCGGTCGGCCTCGAACTCGGCGAGCGGCTTGGCGTGCGGCCCGCTCGCGGCGGCCAGGGCCTGCCACGGGGAATCCCCCTGCGGAGCGCCGTGGACCGAACGGACCCCGCTCTCCCGGCCCGGCGCGAGGTGCGCAAGGTCCGCGACGAGCAGGGAGCGCGGGGCGTCCGCCGTGAACCCGGCCGCGGCCAGCTCCTGTGCCAGATCCGGCGGGTCCAGGCCGTACACCTTCCACCGCAGGGGTTCGCCGCGCGCCGCGAAGGCCTCCTGCTGCCGCCGCACCAGCCCGGCCAGCTCGGCGTGCGGGACGTCCGTCAGCGGCCGGTGCCCGACCGTCCCGTGCGTGCCGTAGTGGGTCCGTACGAAGGGCCCGTCCTGCTCCACCACCGCGCCCGTCGGCGGCCACTCGGGCACCCGCCCGCGCACCTGCGCCGCGTACGCCCCCCACACCCCGGCCTGCTCCGCCCCGTCCACGGCGGGAGCCTAACCGCCCGCCCGCCCCCGCCGGTACGCGCCGGGCGGGACGCCGACGATCCGGGTGAAGTGCCGGTTCAGGTGCGGCTGGTCGGTGAAGCCGACGGCGACGGCGGCCTCCGCCGGCGGGGTCCCCGCGTCCAGCAGCCGGCGGGCCTCGCGGACCCGGGCGTCGGTCAGCCAGGTGTGCGGCGGCATCCCGTACCGCTCCCGGAAGGCCCGCAGCAGGGCGAACGGGCTGGTCCCCAGTTCCGCGGCCAGCCGTTCCAGCGACGGTGGATCCGCCATCCGCTCCTGGAGCACCGCCCGGGCCGCCGCGGCATCCGCGGCTGCGGCGCTGCGGACCGTACGGACGGGCAGCGGCCCCGCGTGCCGGGTCAGCATCCGCGCCACCGCTCGGCGCAGCAGCGTGTCGGCGGCCAGCGCGTTGCCCTCCTCGGCGGCCCGGTGCACCTCGGTGATCACGTGCGAGGTCTGCGGGTCGGTGACCGAGTCGGCGGTGAAGCCGGGGGTCCCGCGCAGGCTGCCGATCTCCGCGGCCACCTCGGCGATCAGCTCCCGGGAGGGGTACAGGGTGGCGTAGGCCCAGCCCTCCGGGACCCCGGCCCGCGCGGTGTGCGGCACCTCCGGGTTGATCAGGACCACGCTCCCGGGCCCGGCCCGCACGATGCCGCCGGGCAGGCCGACCTCCTCGATGCCGCCGGTGACCGCCGCGATGACGTACCCGTCGTGGGCGTGGCGCGGAAAGGTGTGGCGCACGTAGTGGGCGCGCAGCAGGTCCAGGCCGGGCAGTTCCGGGTACTGCCAGTGCCGGGCCCACTCCCGCTCGACCGCCTCGTCCGCCATGGCCCCATTCTGCGCCCCGCCCGCTTGCGCGCGCCGCCCGGTCCGGATGTTTCCCCAGGTCCGGGCCGTTGTCAGTGCCCGGGTGCAGGATGGGGGCATGTCCGGCTCTGCGCTCGATTCGTTCTCCCCCGCGACCCGCTCCTGGTTCACGGGGGCCTTCGCCTCGCCCACCTCGGCGCAGGAGGGAGCCTGGCGGGCCATCCGGGAGGGCTCCGACGTGCTCGTCGTGGCGCCGACCGGCTCCGGGAAGACCCTGGCCGCCTTCCTCTCCGCCCTCGACCAGCTCGCGTCCACCCCGCCGCCCGCCGAGCCGAAGAAGCGCTGCCGGGTGCTGTACGTGTCCCCGCTGAAGGCCCTCGCGGTCGACGTCGAGCGGAACCTGCGCAGCCCGCTGACCGGGATCCGCCAGGAGTCGGTCCGCCTGGGCCTGCCCGAGCCGGAGATCCGCGTCGGGATCCGCTCGGGAGACACCCCGCCGGCCGAGCGGCGGTCGCTGGCGACCCGGCCGCCGGACATCCTGATCACCACGCCCGAGTCGCTGTTCCTGATGCTGACGTCGGCGACGCGCGACGCACTGGCCGGGATCGAGACGGTGATCCTGGACGAGGTGCACGCGGTCGCGGGGACCAAGCGCGGCGCGCACCTGGCCCTGTCCCTGGAGCGGCTGGACGAGCTGCTGCCGCGCCCGGCGCGCCGGATCGGGCTGTCGGCGACGGTCCGGCCGGTGGACGAGGTGGCCCGGTACCTCGCGCCGCGCGGCAAGGTCGAGATCGTCCAGCCGCCCTCCGCCAAGGAGTTCGACCTGTCGGTGGTCGTCCCGGTGCAGGACATGGGCGAGTTGGGAGGATCGCCGGCCTCCGAGGGCAAGGACGGCGGGGACAAGCCCTCGATCTGGCCGCATGTGGAGGAGCGGATCGCGGACCTGGTCCAGGCGCACCGCTCCACGATCGTGTTCGCCAACTCGCGCCGCCTCGCCGAGCGGCTGTGCAACCGGCTGAACGAGATCGCGTACGAGCGCGCCATGGGCGAGAAGCTGCCCGAGGGCTCGCCGCCGGCCGAGATCATGGCTCAGTCGGGGGCCGCCCGGGGCGCCCCGGCGCTGCTGGCGCGGGCGCACCACGGCTCGGTCTCCAAGGAGCAGCGGGCGCTGGTGGAGGAGGATCTGAAGGCGGGCCGGCTGCCCGCCGTGGTCGCCACCTCCAGTCTGGAACTGGGCATCGACATGGGCGCCGTGGACCTGGTGGTGCAGGTGGAGTCCCCGCCCTCGGTGGCCTCCGGGCTCCAGCGCGTGGGCCGGGCCGGGCACCAGGTGGGCGCGGTCTCGACGGGGGTGGTGTTCCCCAAGTACCGCGGGGACCTGGTCCAGGCGGCCGTGGTCACCGAGCGGATGCGCACCGGGTCCATCGAGTCGCTGCGCATCCCGTCGAACCCGCTGGACGTGCTCGCGCAGCAGCTGGTCGCGATGACCGCGATGGACACGTGGCAGCTGGACGAGCTGCTGGCGCTGGTGCGGCGGGCGGCGCCGTTCGCGGCGCTGCCTGAGTCGGCGTTCACCGCCGTCCTGGACATGCTGGCGGGCCGCTATCCGTCCGATGCGTTCGCGGAGCTCAGGCCGCGGGTCGTCTGGGACCGGGTGGCGGGGACGATCACCGGCCGGCCGGGGGCGCAGCGGCTCGCGGTCACCTCCGGCGGCACGATCCCCGACCGCGGCCTGTTCGGCGTGTTCCTCGCCGGCGCGGACCCGAAGAAGGGCGGCGGCCGGGTCGGCGAGCTCGACGAGGAGATGGTCTACGAGTCCCGCGTGGGGGACGTGTTCACGCTGGGCACCACCTCGTGGCGGATCGAGGACATCACCCGCGACCGGGTCCTGGTCTCCCCCGCCCCCGGGGTCCCGGGCCGGCTGCCGTTCTGGAAGGGCGACCAGCTGGGCCGCCCCCTCGAACTGGGGCGCGCGGTGGGCGCGTTCCTGCGCGAGCTCGGCGGCCTGGCCGAGGAGGACGCCCGGCTGCGCCTGGTGGCCGCCGGCCTCGACGCGTGGGCCGCGGAGAACGTCCTCGCGTACCTCGCGGAGCAGCGCGAGGCCTGCGGCCACGTCCCGGACGACCGGACCATCGTGGTCGAGCGGTTCCGCGACGAGCTCGGTGACTGGCGGGTCGTGGTCCACTCCCCGTTCGGCGCCCAGGTGCACGCCCCGTGGGCGCTCGCCCTCGGCGCCCGCCTCGCCGAGAAGTACGGCATGGACGCACAGGTCATGCATGCCGACGACGGGATCGTGCTCCGGCTGCCCGACGCGGACCTGCTCTCCATGGACCTGCTCGACCACGACCCATCGGCCCCGCACGCCTTCGAGTTCGACGACGAACAGGCCCCGCTGGGCGCCGCGGACGTCGCCTTCGACCACGGCGAGATCAACCAGATCGTCACCGACCAGGTGGGCGGCTCCGCCCTGTTCGCCTCCCGGTTCCGCGAGTGCGCGGCGCGCGCCCTGCTGCTGCCGCGGCGCAGTCCGGGCAAGCGGACCCCGCTGTGGCAGCAGCGCCAGCGTGCCTCCCAACTGCTCCAGGTGGCCTCGGAGTTCGGATCCTTCCCGATCGTGCTGGAAGCCGTACGGGAATGCCTCCAGGACGTGTTCGACGTACCGGGCCTGACGGAGCTGATGGGGGACATCGAGGCGCGCCGGGTCCGCCTGGTCGAGGTCACCACCGCCGAACCGTCCCCGTTCGCCCGGTCGCTGCTCTTCGGGTACGTCGCCCAGTTCCTGTACGAGGGTGACTCGCCGCTCGCCGAGCGCAGGGCGGCCGCCCTCTCGCTGGACTCCCGCCTGCTCGCCGAGCTGCTCGGCCAGGCCGAGCTGCGCGAACTGCTCGACGCGGAGGTACTGGAGGAGCTGGAGCGGGAGCTCCAGTGGCTGACCGGGGACCGGCGGGCCAAGGACGCCGAGTCCGTCGCCGACCTGCTGCGCCTGCTCGGCCCGCTGACCACGGCCGAACTGGCCGAACGCGGCGCCGACCCGGCCTGGCCGAAGGCCCTGGCCCGGGCCCGCCGGGCCGTCTCGGTCCGGATCGGCGGCGCGGACCACTGGGCGGCGATCGAGGACGCGGGCCGGCTGCGCGACGCGCTGGGCACGGCGCTCCCGGTCGGGGTCCCGGAGGTGTTCACCGAGCCGGTCAAGGACCCGCTCGGCGACCTCCTGGCCCGGTACGCCCGCACCCACGGGCCGTTCACCACGACCGCCGTGGCCGCCCGCTTCGGCCTCGGCGCGGCGGTGACCGAGGGCGCCCTGCACCGGCTCGCGGCGGCGGGCCGGGTGGTGCAGGGCGAGTTCCACCCGGCCGGCATCGGCCAGGAGTGGTGCGACGCGACCGTGCTGCGCCGGCTGCGCCGCCGCTCCCTGGCCGCGCTGCGCCAGGAGCTGGAGCCGGTGCCGCCGGCCTCCCTGGCCACGTTCCTGCCGCAGTGGCAGCACCTGGGCGGTGCCCTGCGCGGCATCGACGGCCTGGCCCGGGCCGTGGAACAGCTCCAGGGCGCCCCGGTGCCCGCATCGGCGCTGGAGCGGCTGATCCTGCCCTCTCGGGTCTCGGGGTACTCCCCGACCCTGCTGGACGAGCTCACCACCACCGGGGAGGTGGTGTGGGCGGGCGCCGGGGCCCTTCCGGGCAAGGACGGCTGGGTCTCGCTCTACCTGGCGGACGCGGCCCCGCTGCTGCTGCCCCCGCCGCACCCGCTGGAGCTGACGCCCCTTCACCAGGCGGTCCTGGACACCCTGTCCGGCGGGTACGGCCTGTTCTTCCGCCAGCTCGCGGAATCGGTGCGCGCCAAGTGGTCCGAGGCCACCGACCTCGAACTGTCCGAGGCCGTCTGGGACCTGGCCTGGTCGGGCCGGCTGACGAACGACACGCTGTCCCCGCTGCGCTCCCTGCTCGGCTCGGGCCGTACGGCGGGCGCCACCGCCCACCGCGCCCGGCGCACGATCCCGCGCGGCCGGTACGGGACGCTCAGCGCGCAGGTGTCCCGCCCGGGCCCGCCCACGGTCTCCGGCCGCTGGTCGCTGCTGCCCTCCCAGGCCCCCGACCCCACCCACCGCGCGCACGCACTGGCCCGGACCCTGCTGGACCGGCACGGCGTGGTCACGCGGGGCGCGGTGGCCGCCGAGGGCGTGGAGGGCGGCTTCAGTGCGGTGTACCGCGTCCTGTCGGCCTTCGAGGACAGCGGCCAGGCCCGCCGGGGCTATGTGGTGGAGGGCCTGGGCGCGGCCCAGTTCGCGATGGACGGCGCGGTGGACCGGCTGCGGTCGGCCGAGCGGAACCCGCCCCCGCTGGCGGCGGTGGTCCTGGCCGCCGCGGATCCGGCGAACGCGTACGGGGCGGCCCTGCCCTGGCCGGAGCCCCCCGCCGGTGCCACCCACAAGCCGGGCCGCAAGGCGGGCTCGCTGGTGGTCCTGGTCGACGGCGAGCTCATCCTCTACCTCGAGCGGGGCGGCAAGACGCTCCTGGCCTGGCCCCCGGCGGACGACCCCCGCCTCGCGGCGGCCACCGCGGCCCTGGCGGCCGGGTCCCGGATCGGCACCCTGCCGGCGCTCACGGTGGAACGCATCAACGCCGCCCCGGCGTTGACCTCCCCGCTGGGCCGGGTCCTCGAGACCGCCGGCTTCCATGCCACCCCGCGCGGCCTGCGGCTTCGTTCCTGAATCCGGCAGTCCGGTCCCGAGCGTTGCACTTACGTACCGCTTATGTACGGAGCATGTCACGAAGCCGCTCTCGGCTGGCATCCCCCGACCTTTCTGGACTATCAAGATCCCCGCAGGCATCGAACGTGACGATGCCACGTCACACAATGAACACTCATGGGGGACCAGAAAATGAGCACCAACGGTATGCGGCGAGCGGCAACGGGCGTCATCGGTCTGGCAGTTGCCGGCACCCTCACCCTCACCGGCTGCAAGAACGGCAACGAGGAGGCGGCGGCGCCGTCCACCGCGCCGAGCTCGCCCGCCGCCGCGCCGAGCTCCGCGGACGGTTACGGCTCCGCGGCGCCCAGCGCCGCCGCCAGCGCCGGCTCGACCGGCGGCGGCAGCGCCCCGGCCGGCGGCACCGCGAAGGCCGGCCAGACGTTCAAGTTCGGCGAGGCCGCGCAGTTCCCGTTCAAGAGCGGAAGCACCACGGGTGAGATCGCCCTCACCGTGACCGCGGTCGAGCAGGGTCAGGCCTCCGACCTGGACGCCCTCAAGCTCGGCGACAAGGTCAAGGGCATGGTGCCCTACTTCGTCCGCTACACCGTCAAGAACGTCGGCTCCACGGACCTGTCCTTCACCTCGGTGGGCCACATCAAGGGCACGCTCAGCGACGGCAGCGAGGCGCAGGAGGTGTCGGTCATCGGCAACTACGAGAAGTGCCCGCACGAGTCGCTGCCGAAGGGCTTCACCAACGGCAAGACGCAGACCGGCTGCGCGATCGCGCTGGCCCCGTCCGCGCAGACGAAGGTCGCCGGCGCCATGTACTGGGGCGACCCGTTCGGCCTGGCCCAGGGCAAGGCCCTGTACTGGAAGTAGTGGCGCACCGGAAGCAGTGGCGGTTCCCTCCGCGCCTTCCCTCCCGACCGGGCCCCTGCCGCGCCACAGCGCGGCGGGGGCTCCGGCCGTCCCGCCCCCTGCGCACCGCCGGCCCCCGCGGGGCGACAATGGCGCCATGCCCGAAGGAGACAGCGTCTGGCGCGTGGCGGCCCGGCTGCACACGGCCCTGGCCGGCCGTGAGCTGACCCGCTGCGACCTGCGCGTCCCCCGCTTCGCGACCTCCGACCTCACCGGCCGCACCACCCTGGACGTCACCCCGCGCGGCAAACACCTCCTCGCCCGCTTCGAAGGCGGCCTCACCCTCCACACCCACCTGGGCATGGACGGCGCCTGGCGCGTCTTCGCCGCGCACGAGAAGTGGCACGGCGGCCCCGCCCACGAGATCCGCGCCGTCCTCGCCACCGCCGGACACACGGCCGTCGGCTACCGCCTTCCCGTCGTCGAACTGCTCCGCACCGCCGACGAGGGCCGCGCCGTCGGCCACCTCGGCCCCGATCTCCTCGGCCCGGACTGGGACGCCGACGAGGCCGCCGCCCGCCTCCTCGCCGCCCCCGGGCGCCCCCTCGGCGAGGCCCTGCTCGACCAGCGCAACCTGGCCGGCATCGGCAACATCTACAAGAGCGAGCTCTGCTTCCTGGCCCAGGTCACCCCCTGGACCCCCGTCGGCGACCTCCCCGACCCCCCGACCACCGCCGTCCGTCTCGCCGGCGCCGCCCACCGTCTGCTGCGCGCCAACACCGGCGACCGGGGGATCCGCAACACCACCGGCAGCCGCCGCCCCGGCCAGGAGCTCTTCGTCTACGGCCGCACCCACCGCCCCTGCCTGCGCTGCGGCACCCCCGTCCGCGAGGCCCCGCAGAACGACCGCCCGACCTACTGGTGCCCGCGCTGCCAACCCGGCCCGACAGCCTAGTTGACGCTCCGTCAGATCCGGTCGTACGGTCCCGGCATGCCCACACCCAGAGCCCCGTACGACCTCACCGGCCGGACCGCCCTGATCACCGGCGCCGCGAGCGGCATAGGCCGCGCCACCGCCGTCCTCCTCGCCGAGGCGGGCGCCGCCGTGCACTGCGCGGACCGCGACGGGCCCGGCCTCGCCGAGACGGCGGACCTGGTCGCCAAGGCCGGCGGATCCGCCACCGTCCACCCCCTCGACGTCACCGACCGCGCCGCCCTGCGCGCCGCCGTCGCAGCCGCCGGACCGCTCGACATCACCGCCGCCATCGCCGGGATCATACACACCAGCAGCGTCCTGGAGACGGCCGACGAGGACCTCGACCGGGTCCTGGACATCAACTTCAAAGGGGTCCTGCGCACCTGCCAGGAGGCGGCCCGCGCCATGATCGCGGCCGGCCGCCCCGGCTCGATCGTCACCATGGCCTCCGGCGCCGTGGACGCCGCCCAGCCCGGCCTGCTCTGCTACAGCGCCGCCAAGGCCGCCGTCGTCCAGCTCACCAGGACCCTCGCCACCGAGGCCGGCCCCCACGGCATCCGCGTCAACGCCGTCGCCCCGGGCTGGATCCGCACCCCGATGACCGGCCGGCACAGCCCCGAGGTCCAGGAGCAGACCGAGGCCGCGATGGTCCGGATGTCCCCCCTGCGCCGCGTCGGCGAGCCCGAGGACATCGCCCAGGCCGTGCTCTACCTCGCTTCGGACGCCTCGTCCTTCATGACGGGCCAGATCCTCCGCCCGAACGGGGGAGTGTCGATGCCCTGGTAGCCGCCCGGCCGGCCGCCGCACCATCGGACGCGACGTCGCCCGCCGCCCGCCGGGCACTGCGCACGGGCCGCGGCGTGCAGTGCACCGGAAGCAGGCCCAGCCCCCAGCCGCCCACGGCCACCGCGCCCTCCACCGGCCCCGACTCGCCCGGCGCCAGCGCCAGCCGCAGCACGGCCCACCACCACAGCAGGCCCATCGCCAGCGCGAGGGGTATCAGTAACCGCCGCACGGCTACCTCCCAGCGGCCGGGGACCCGGACGGGACCATCGTCCCGCAACCCCTCCGCCCCCGCACCCAGAACAGCACGGCAAGGAGCCCCGGCCGGTGCATCACGCACCGACCGGGGCTCCGGCCACGCTCATTTCTTCACAGCTCGCGCATCGAGCTCACGCGGCTACGACATTCACCGCTTCCGCAGGCGCCTTGATGGTCACCCGCTCCGGGCCACCCGCGACCGAAGTCACGGAGACCGAATTGAGCATCGGGCGGACCGGCACCGTCACCGGTTCGCTTGCCGCGGCCGACTGCGCCAGCTCAGCCAGCGACAGCTCGTCACTGACTTCGCGCATCAGCTCGGACATCCGTACGTCCAACGCGTCGCAGATCGCGGAGAGCAGCTCGGAGGATGCCTCCTTCTGCCCCCGCTCCACCTCGGAAAGATAGCCGAGAGAAACTCGGGCGGACGAGGAGACTTCGCGCAGAGTACGGCCCTGGCGCTGGCGCTGCCGACGCAGCACGTCACCCAGCAGGCGACGGAGCAGAATCATCGGTGGCTCCCTCCTCTGACCGTGTAGCCGCATCCTTCACGCCCCACCGTACCGCCTCGCGCCGCGGCCGTGCGGGGAGCTATGTCGTGTTCACTCAGGGCTGCAAACATCAAATCCCCCCGTTCTGTTCCGTATCCTGCCCCCGCACATTCTCGCGGAGTTCGCTCGAGAGCAGTTCGAGCACTGTCCGTGCACTCTCCCTACGGATTTCCGTACGGGAGCCGTTCAACCTCAGCGGGACGGTTTTCCTGCCCATCGGACCCGCCACGGCGATGAAAACGGTGCCCACCGGCTGTCCGTCCTGCGGGTCCGGGCCGGCCACCCCGGTGGTCGCGATCCCCCACGAAGCCCCCAGCACGCGCCGTACCCCGGCCGCCATCTCGGCCGCGACCTGCGCGTTCACCGCGCCTTCGGCGGCCAGCAGGTCGGCGTCCACCCCCAGGAGCCGGTGCTTCAGCTCCGTCGCGTACGCCGTGACCGAACCGCGGAAGGACCGTGAGGCCCCGGCAACGGCCGTGAGCTCCGCGGCGACCATCCCGCCCGTCAGCGACTCGGCGACGGCGAGGGTCTGGTCACTCTCCGCAAGCAGACGCAGCACCTCCGCGGCGATCGCGGCAGTGCCCCCGGTCCCGGCCGCCGCCCCCGCGACGTCCGGAGCGGCCCCACCGGCCACCGGAGATCCCCCCACCGGTTGTGTCACCTTGCGGCCTGCTCCGCGGCCAGACCCTTGCGCCGCAGCACCACGGCCTGACGGATGTAATCCAAACCGGTGACCAACGTCAGCACGACGGCGACCGCCATCACCCAGAAGCGCATGGTCGCCAGCGCCCCGGTCAGGGCGAGCACGTACATTCCCACCGCCGTCCCCTGGGCCAGGGTCTTGAGCTTGCCGCCCCGGCTGGCGGGAATCACTCCGTACCTGATGACCCAGAAACGCATGAGCGTGATCCCGAGTTCCCGCCCGAGGATCAGCCCGGTCACCCACCAGGGCAGGTCACCCAGCCAGGAGAGACAGATCAAAGCCGACCCCATGATCGCCTTGTCGGCGATGGGGTCGGCGATCTTCCCGAAGTCCGTGACCAGGTTGTACGTACGGGCCAGGTGCCCGTCGAAGATGTCCGTGATCATGGCGACGGCGAACGCGGCCCAGGCCCACGCGCGCCACACCGGGTCGTACCCGCCGTCGGCGAGGAGGAGCAACACGAATCCCGGCACCAGGACGAGCCGGATCATCGTCAGGATGTTGGCGATGTTCCACAGGCTGGCCTGATCGACCGCCGCAGCCCCCAGCTTCGCGCCGGGCGCGGGCCGGCGGCCGGTCCCGCCCGCCGCAGATGCCGGGACTCCGGTCATCCGGCCGCCTCCTCGAGATGCAGGGGCTCGGCCACCAGGTCCACGCCCAGCGTGCCGACCACCTTGGCGGTCACGATACGGCCGGGCACCAGGCCGGTGCTGTCCGTGAAGACGACCTGGCCGTCGGTCTCGGGGGCCTGGTGCGCGGCACGCCCGTAGGCGCCGTCACCCTCGTCGTCGACCGCCTCGACGGACTCGACGAGTACCTCCAGGGTCTCTCCGATCCGCTCCTCCGCGCGCTGCGAGGTGAGTTCCTCGGCGAGCCGCTGCATGTGGGCGAGCCGCTCGGCGATCGTGTCCTCGTCCAGCTTGCCGTCGTACGTGACGGCCTCGGTGCCGTCCTCGTCGGAGTAGCCGAAGACGCCGATCGCGTCGAGGCGCGCGTGGGTGAGGAACCGCTCCAGCTCGGCGAAGTCCGACTCCTTCTCGCCGGGGAAGCCGACGATGAAGTTGGACCGGACGCCGGCCTGCGGGGCCTTGCTGCGGATGGTGTCCAGCAGTTCCAGGAACCGGTCGGTGTCACCGAAGCGGCGCATGGCGCGCAGCACGTCGGGCGCCGAGTGCTGGAAGGACAGGTCGAAGTACGGCACGACCTTGGGGGTCGAGGTCAGCACGTCGATCAGGCCGGGCCGCATCTCGGCGGGCTGGAGGTAGCTGACGCGGACGCGCTCGATGCCGTCCACCTCGGCCAGCTCGGGCAGCAGGGTCTCCAGCAGGCGGATGTCGCCGAGGTCCTTGCCGTACGAGGTGTTGTTCTCGGAGACCAGCATGATCTCCTTGACGCCCTGCTCGGCGAGCCAGCGCGTCTCGCCCAGCACGTCGCTGGGGCGGCGGGAGATGAAGGAGCCGCGGAACGACGGGATGGCGCAGAAGGAGCAGCGGCGGTCGCAGCCGGAGGCGAGCTTGACCGAGGCGACCGGGCTCTTGTCCAGGCGGCGGCGCAGCGGTGCGCGCGGCCCGGAGGCGGGCGCGACCCCGTCCGGCAGGTCTGCGGGGGCTTCGGCCGGTTCCTCGGCGGGCGCCGACTGCGCGTGGCCGGGCAGTGCCACCTCGGTGTCCTGGCGGGCCGCGGGGCTGATCGGGAGCAGCTTGCGCCGGTCGCGCGGGGTGTGGGAGGCGTGGATGCCGCCGTTGAGGATGGTCTGCAGGCGGTCGGAGATGTCGGCGTAGTCGTCGAAGCCGAGCACGCCGTCGGCCTCGGGGAGCGCCTCGGCGAGCTCCTTGCCGTAGCGCTCGGCCATGCAGCCGACGGCGACGACGGCCTGGGTCTTGCCGTGATCCTTGAGATCGTTGGCTTCCAGCAGGGCGTCTACGGAGTCCTTTTTGGCGGCTTCGACGAAGCCGCAGGTGTTGACGACGGCTACGTCCGCATCGGCGGCGTCCTCGACGAGCTCCCAGCCATCCGCCGCCAAGCGGCCTGCGAGCTCCTCCGAGTCCACCTCGTTACGGGCGCAGCCAAGAGTGACAAGGGCGACGGTACGGCGTTCGGGCATGGACTCAAGACTACTTTGTCCAAACGCCGACCCCTGCCCCAAGTCCCGGTAAACCAAGATCCCCGGAGTGCGGCGCAGCACCCCGGGGACCCGGAATCACGGATTCAGCGCCATATCAGCCCGCCTGTGCGGCTCCCTGGCGGGGGTCGTCCTTGGTGTATGTGAGGCGTTCCACCTGACCGGGCTGGAAATCGTCCTTGATCTCCTTGCCGTTCACGAAGAGCTTCACGACCCCGGCGTCGCCGAGGACGAGGTCGATGGATTCCTTGTCCGTGAAGGTCTTGGACTGGCCCGGCGTCAGCGTTCCGTCGAACAGCAGCCGGCCGCTGTGGTCCTTCGCGGAGATCCAGCTCTCGCCCTCGTTGGCCGTCAGGACGACCGTGACGAGGTCCTTGGGCGCGGCGGCGATGGCACTGTCCGAGGGCTCCGGCTGGGGCGCCTTCGGGGTCTGCGGGGGCTGGGCGGCCGGCTTGCCGGCCGACTGCTTGGGTGCGGCCTGCGGGGAGGCGGAACCTTCCGCCACCGGCCGCTTGTCCTTCGCGTCGCCGCCGCCGAAGGCGGTGAAGCCCACGAAGCCGATGACGGCGACGATGGCGGCGACCATGGCCGCGGTCCAGTTGGGCCGCTGCCGCTCGGGACGGATCCGCTCGGCATCGAACATCGGCGCGGCGGGCGTGGGTGCCGGCCGGCCGCCGTGGGCGGCGTCGTAGGCCTCGACCAGGGGTTCCGGATCGAGGTGGACGGCGCGGGCGAGCGTACGGATGTGACCGCGGGCGTAGACGTCGCCGCCGCACCGCGTGAAATCGTCAGCTTCGATCGCGTGCACGATCGGGATGCGCACGCGGGTGGTGGAACTGACCTCGTCGACAGTGAGCCCGGCGGCGATCCGGGCCTTCTTCAGGGCCGTCCCGATGGACGGTCCTTCGACTGTGGGTTCGATGATGCGGTCCTCGGACCGGTCGTCGGTCGAAGGCCGCTCATCTTCGGGGGAGTTGGAGTTGCCGATGGACACGAGGGCGCCTTTCGAGCGTGTAGCCACCTGCTGGATGTCCAGTCTAGGGGGGTGACGAAAGGGTGGAGCAACCGGAGGGTGGACTTCCTACGCCATCCGAATGGCAATCCGAACAGTGCAGGAAGTCCGGGTGCTGCGGCGGACCGGCACCGGGTGCGGTACCGCCACCTCCCTCAACTTGACGCGGACCCAAGGGAAACGGTTGCCCGCCCACGAATTACGGTTGGGTCTCTCCTCGGATGACGGCGAGGACCCCGTCCAGCTCGTCCGCCTTCACCAGCACGTCGCGCGCCTTCGACCCCTCGCTCGGGCCGACGATCCCCCGCGACTCCATCAGGTCCATGAGCCGCCCGGCCTTCGCGAAGCCCACGCGGAGCTTGCGCTGGAGCATCGAGGTCGACCCGAACTGGGTGGAGACCACCAGCTCGGCCGCCTGGCACAGCAGGTCCAGGTCGTCGCCGATCTCCTCGTCGATCTCCTTCTTCTGCTTCTGCCCGACGGTGACGTCGTCCCGGAAGACGGGCGCCATCTGGTCCTTGCAGTGCTGCACGATCCCGGCGATCTCGTCCTCGGTGACGAAGGCGCCCTGGAGGCGGACCGGCTTGTTCGCCCCCATCGGCAGGAACAGCCCGTCACCCTTGCCGATCAGCTTCTCGGCGCCCGGCTGGTCGAGGATGACCCGGCTGTCGGCGAGCGAGGAGGTGGCGAACGCGAGCCGCGAGGGCACGTTCGCCTTGATCAGACCGGTGACCACGTCCACCGAGGGCCGCTGGGTGGCGAGCACCAGGTGGATGCCGGCCGCGCGGGCCAGCTGGGTGATCCGGACGATCGAGTCCTCGACGTCGCGCGGGGCGACCATCATCAGGTCGGCGAGCTCGTCGACGATCACGAGCAGGTACGGGTACGGGCTGAGCTCCCGCTCGCTGCCCGGCGGCAGCTTGATCTTGCCGTCCCGGATGGCCTGGTTGAAGTCGTCGATGTGGCGGTAGCCGAAGGCGGCCAGGTCGTCGTAGCGCAGGTCCATCTCGCGCACCACCCACTGGAGCGCCTCGGCGGCCCGCTTGGGGTTGGTGATGATCGGCGTGATCAGGTGCGGGATGCCCTCGTACGCCGTCAGCTCCACCCGCTTGGGGTCGACGAGCACCATCCGGACGTCCTCCGGGGTGGCCCGCACCATCACCGAGGTGATCAGGCAGTTGATGCACGAGGACTTTCCGGAGCCGGTGGCGCCGGCGACGAGCACGTGCGGCATCTTCGCGAGGTTGGCCATGACGTAGCCGCCCTCGACGTCCTTGCCGAGCGCCACGAGCATCGGGTGGTCGTCCTCGGCGGCGTCCGCCAGGCGGAGCACGTCCCCCAGGTTGACCATCTCGCGGTCGGTGTTCGGGATCTCGATGCCGACCGCCGACTTCCCCGGGATCGGGCTGATGATCCGGACGTCCGGCGAGGCCACGGCGTACGCGATGTTCTTGGTCAGCGCGGTGATGCGCTCGACCTTGACCGCCGCGCCCAGGGTGACCTCGTACCGGGTGACCGTCGGCCCCCGGGTGAAGCCGGTCACGTCCGCGTCGACCTTGAACTCGGTGAACACGTTGCGCAGCGAGGCGACCACGGCGTCGTTGGCGGCACTGCGGGTCTTGCCGGGCCCGCCCTTCTCCAGCAGGTCGAGCGAGGGCAGTGCGTACGTGATGTCCCCGCGCAGCTGGAGCTGCTCGGCGCGGGGCGGCAGCGGCTGGGTCGGCGGAGGGGCTTTGGTGAGGTCCGGCACGGACAGGGTCCCGGAAGCCGCGGCGGTGGTGTCGTGCGGCGCCTCGGCCGGTTCCGGGGCGGCGGCCGCGGGCCGCTCTTCACGGGCGGGCGGCACCGGAGCGGTGATCTCCGCGCCCGCGCGGTCGGCGGCGATGCCGTGCGTCAGGTCGGCCACCAGCGGGGACGGCGGCATCCCGCCGTAGACCACCCCGTCCAGCGCGGCGGCGGCCGCCGCGGCCACGTCGACGGCGTCCATCTCCCGGTCGCGGGCCGGCCGGGCCGGGGTCCGCCGCGGGCGCCGCCGCCGGGCGAGGGCCTGCTCCTCGGCGGTGTCGGCGGAATCGGCGAGGTCGGCAGGATCACCGGAGTCGGCGGCGCCGGAGCGGGCCCGCCACTGCTCGGGGTCGTGCCGGCCGGCGGCGCCGTCCTCCCCGAAGCCCTCGTCGTATTCGTTCGGGGCGATGATCCCGAGCCGGATGCCGAGCCGCCGCAGCCGCTGCGGGATCGCGTTCACCGGGGTCGCCGTGACCACGAGCAGCCCGAAGATCGTGAGCAGCACGAGCATCGGCACGGCCAGCGGCGCACCCATGGTGAAGATCAGCGGCTTCGAGGCGCCCCAGCCGATCAGCCCGCCCGCGTTCTGCATGGCCGTGGTGCCCTCGTCCCGGCCCGGGGCCCCGCAGGCGATGTGCACGAGGCCGAGCACACCGATGACGAGCGCGGAGAGGCCGACACCGATCCTGCCGTTGGCGTCGGGCTGTTCGGGATGGCGGATGAAACGTACCGCCATGACGCCGAGCAGGATCGGCACGAGCAGATCCAGTCGCCCGAAGGCGCCGGTGACCAGCATGGTGACCAGATCCCCGACGGGGCCGCTCAGGTTCGACCAGGTACCGGCGGCGACGATCAGCGCGAGGGCGAGCAGCAGCAGCGCGACGCCGTCCTTGCGATGGGCGGGGTCGAGGTTCTTGGCCCCCTGGCCGATCCCGCGGAACACCGCGCCGACCGCGTGCGCACAGCCCAGCCACACGGCGCGCACCAGCCGCACCACGCCCCCGGTCGGGGACGGCGCGGGCTTGGGCGCCACCTTCTTGACGGGCGCGCGCCGGGGCGCCGCGGCTTTCTTCGCGGCGGGCTTGCGGGCGGGGGCCGCCTTCTTCGCCGGCGCCGTCGTCCGGCCGCTGCGGCCCTTCGCGGTGCCCGCAGTGCTCTGGGAACCCTTGCCGGACGTACGTGAGGCCATGGGGCCGAGGTTACCGGTGCGCGCGCCGGTGGACACGCGTGCCCACCCCTTCACCCGTTCGTGTCGCGTGCCGTGTCGGTGCTTTGACGCACCGCCAGACCTGGCGTCCGCCCGGACGGGCCGGTACGGCGCTGCGTACGGCGGCCCGTACACCGGCCCGCGGAGCGGTCAGTTCTGCGCGGGCAGCACCGGCGCTCCCCCGCCGGTGCCGGGCTCGAGCGCATCGAGCGCCCGCCGCAGACCGGTGAGCTTGCGCTCCAGATGGGCCGCGGTCGCCACGACCGCGGCATCGGCCGATTCCTCGCCGAGCTGCTTGGTCAGCGCCTCGGCCTGTTCCTCGACCGCCGCGAGGCGTGCGGAGAGCTCGGCCAGCAGGCCGGCCGTCTCCTTGCTGTCGCCGCCCGAGCCGCTGCCCTCCAGCTGGAGCCGCAGCAGCGCCGCCTGCTCCCTGAGCTGGCAGTTCTTGGTGTACAGCTCCACGAACACCGAGACCTTGGCCCGCAGCACCCACGGGTCGAAGGGCTTGGAGATGTAGTCCACCGCGCCGGCGGCGTAGCCGCGGAACGTGTGGTGCGGACCGTGGTTGATCGCGGTGAGGAAGATGATCGGGATGTCCCGGGTCCGTTCACGCCGCTTGATGTGCGCGGCCGTCTCGAATCCATCCATCCCGGGCATCTGCACATCCAGCAGGATGACCGCGAAATCGTCCGTCAGCAGCGCCTTGAGCGCTTCCTCCCCCGACGACGCCCGGACCAGTGTCTGATCGAGCGCGGAGAGGATGGCCTCCAGCGCCAGCAGATTCTCCGGCCGGTCATCGACCAGGAGGATCTTGGCCTTCTGCACCATGCCCTGTCCTCCTCGCCCCGGCATGGGGCCTCCCCGGCTCCTGGCACCGGCCTGTACGCCGGGCCCCGCCCCAGAAGAGGACGACATCCTTACGCCGTCCGCCCTTGTGCCGGTCATCGTAGCCCCAGTCCCGAGATCGCCACACCCTGTCACCAAGATGTCACTGTGCACGAAGCAGAAACGGTGTGGGAGAGCAGAAGGTTCCCCGTCTCCCGCCCTTCCACACCGTTTTCGCCACAGTCAGTCAGCAATTGGTATCAGAGCGCTCCGCAGTCGATCACTTGCCGCGCATCCACTGCTCCATCACCGACAGCAGATAGTCCGGGTCGACCGGCTTGGTGACATAGTCGGAGGCGCCGGAATCGATCGCCTTCTCCCGGTCCCCCTTCATCGCCTTCGCCGTCAGCGCGATGATCGGCAACCCGGCGAACTGCGGCATCCGCCGGATCGCCGAGGTCGTCGCGTACCCGTCCATCTCGGGCATCATGATGTCCATCAGCACGACGGTCACATCGTCGTGCTGCTCCAGGACTTCGATGCCCTCCCGGCCGTTCTCCGCGTACAGCACGGCCAGCCCGTGCTGCTCCAGCACACTAGTGAGCGCGAAGACGTTCCGGACGTCGTCGTCCACGATGAGCACCTTCTCACCGTGGAAGTCATACGTCCGGGGCACCACCGGAAGCTCCTCTTCCGGATTGGCCCAACCGTCCTCGGACCCCTGCGCGTTCGGCTGCCCCGGCACCGCCGTACGCGGCTCCAGGTCGCTCAGCGCCTTGCGCCGTCGCCGGAACAGCGCAGCGCCGCCCTGCCCCTGACCGGCCGTCTCGGCGGCCGCCGCCCCGGGCCGTACGTGCTGCGGCTGGACCTGGGCGACGGGCGCCGCCGGGGTCGCCGGCAGCGCGGGCCGCGGCCCCTCGACCTGCCTGCGGTACACCTCGCCGCGCCCGCCGCCGGGCGTGGGCGGCGCGTACCCCTGCGGCGGCAGCTCGCTCGGGTGCAGCGGCAGGTACAGGGTGAACGTGGACCCGCGGCCGGGCTCGCTCGCCGCGTGGATCTCCCCGCCCAGCAGCCGGGCGATCTCCCGGCTGATGGACAGGCCCAGGCCCGTACCGCCGTACTTCCTGCTCGTGGTCCCGTCGGCCTGCTTGAACGCCTCGAAGATCACCAGCATCTTGCTCGCCGCGATCCCGATCCCGGTGTCCGTCACCGAGAACGCGATCAGGTCCCCGTCCGCCTCCCGCAGCGAACCGGCCTCCAGCAACTGCTCCCGGATCGCCGTCGGCACGTCCGACCCCGCGGGCCGGATCACCAGCTCCACCGCCCCGGTGTCGGTGAACTTCACCGCGTTCGACAGCAGGTTGCGCAGCACCTGCAGGAGGCGCTGCTCGTCCGTGTGCAGCGTCGCGGGCAGCTCCGGGGAGACCCGCACCGAGAAGTCCAGGCCCTTCTCCGCGGTCAGCGGCCGGAACGTGGCCTCCACGTAGTCCACGAGCTGGACCAGCGCGATCCGGGTCGGCGAGACGTCCATCTTCCCCGCCTCGACCTTCGACAGGTCCAGGATGTCGTTGATCAGCTGCAACAGGTCGGAGCCCGCACCGTGGATGGTCTCCGCGAACTCCACCTGCTTCGGCGACAGGTTCTCGTCCGCGTTGTCGGCGAGCAGCTTGGCCAGGATCAGCAGCGAGTTGAGCGGCGTACGCAGCTCGTGCGACATGTTCGCCAGGAACTCGGACTTGTAGCGCATCGAGACCGCGAGCTGCTCGGCGCGCTCCTCTAGGACCTGCCGGGCCTCCTCGATCTCGGTGTTCTTCACCTCGATGTCCCGGTTCTGCTGGGCCAGCAGCTCGGCCTTCTCCTCCAGTTCGGCGTTGGCCGCCTGGAGCGCCTTCTGCCGGTTCTCCAGCTCGTCGGACCGCTCGCGCAGCTGCTCGGTCATCTCCTGCGACTGCTTGAGCAGCATCTCCGTCTTGGAGTTGACGCTGATCGTGTTGACGCTCGTGCCGATCATCTCGGCGATCTGGCTCAGGAAGTCCTTCTGGATCTGCGTGAACGGCTGGAAGGACGCCAGCTCGATGACGCCGAGCACCTTCCCCTCGAACAGCACCGGCAGCACGATCACATGCGCCGGCGGCGCCTCCCCGAGCCCCGAGGAGATCTTCAGGTAGCCGGGCGGGGTGTTCTCGACGAGGATCGTCCGCTTCTCCTCGGCGACGGTCCCGATCAGCCCCTCCCCCGGCCGGAAGGAGGTGGGCATCTGACCGCCCGCGTACGCGTAACTCCCGCGCATCCGCAGCTCGTACGCACCGTCGGGACCGCCCTCGGTCCCGATCTCGGTGGTACCGCCCGACGGAAGCGCCAGGAAGAACGCCCCGTGCTGGGCCGAGACCACCGGGGTCAGCTCGCTCATGATCAGCGAAGCCACGTCGTCCAGCTCGCGGCGGCCCTGCATCAGGGCGGAGATCCGGGCGAGGTTGCCCTTCAGCCAGTCCTGCTCCTTGTTGGCCAAGGTGGTGTCGCGCAGGTTCGCGATCATCGTGTTGATGTTGTCCTGGAGGACCTGGATCTCGCCCGCCGCGTCCACGTCGATCTTCAGGTTGAGATCGCCGCGGGTCACCGCGGTGGCCACGGCCGCGATCGCGCGGACCTGCCGGGTGAGGTTCCCGGCCATCTCGTTCACGGACTCCGTGAGGTCGCGCCAGGTGCCGTCCACGTCGCGGACCCGCGCCTGGCCGCCCAGGATCCCCTCGGTACCCACCTCGCGGGCCACCCGCGTGACCTGGTCGGCGAACGACGACAGCTGGTCGACCATCGTGTTGATCGTGGTCTTGAGCTCCAGGATCTCGCCGCGGGCATCGATATCGATCTTCTTGGTCATGTCGCCCTTGGCGATGGCGGTCGTGACCATGGCGATCTGCCGCACCTGGCCGGTGAGGTTCGAGGCCATGAAGTTCACCGAATCGGTGAGGTCCTTCCACGTCCCGGAGACCCCCGGCACGTGCGCCTGACCGCCGAGCCTGCCCTCCGTACCCACCTCGCGGGCGACTCGCGTCACCTCGTCGGCGAACGAGGACAGGGTCTTGACCATCGTGTTGACCGTGTCGGCGAGCTGCGCGACCTCGCCGCGCGCCTCGACCGTGACCTTCTTCGTCAGATCACCGTTGGCGACCGCCGCCGAGACCTGCGAGATGTTGCGCACCTGCGAGGTCAGGTTGTTGGCCATCAGGTTGACGTTGTCGGTCAGGTCCTTCCAGATGCCCGTCACCCCGCGCACCCGGGCCTGGCCGCCGAGGATGCCCTCGGAACCCACCTCGCGGGCCACCCGCGTCACCTGCTCCGCGAACGAGGACAGCTGGTCGACCATCGTGTTGACGGTCGTGACCAGCTCGAGGATCTCGCCCTTGGCGTCCACGGTGATCTTCTTGGAAAGATCGCCCATGGCGACCGCCGTCGTCACCTCGGCGATGTTGCGCACCTGAGAGGTCAGGTTGTTCGCCATGAAGTTGACGGACTGGGTGAGGTCCTTCCAGGTGCCGGAGACCCCCTTCACCTCCGCCTGGCCGCCCAGGATGCCCTCGGTGCCCACCTCGCGGGCCACCCGGGTCACCTGCTCCGCGAAGTTCGAGAGCTGGTCCACCATCGTGTTGAGGGTGTTCTTCAGCTCCAGGATCTCGCCGCGCGCATCCACGTCGATCTTCTGCGACAGGTCACCACGGGCCACCGCCGTCGCGACCTGCGCGATGTTGCGCACCTGAGAGGTCAGGTTCCCGGCCATGCCGTTCACGGAATCGGTCAGGTCGCGCCAGACGCCGGCCACCCCGGGCACCTGCGCCTGACCGCCGAGCCGGCCCTCCGTACCCACGTCCCGGGCCACCCGGGTCACCTGCTCGGCGAACGCCGAGAGCTGGTCGACCATCGTGTTGATGGTGTTCTTCAGCTCCAGGATCTCGCCGCGCGCATCCACGTCGATCTTCTGCGACAGGTCACCACGGGCCACCGCCGTCGTCACCTGCGCGATCTGGCGCACCTGGGAGGTCAGGTTGCCGGCCATGAAGTTGACGGAGTCGGTGAGCTCCTTCCACGTCCCGGACACCCCCTCCACCCGGGCCTGACCGCCCAGGCGGCCCTCCGTACCCACGTCCCGCGCCATCCGCGTGACCTGGTCGGCGAAGCTCGACAGCTGGTCCACCATCGTGTTCACGGTGTTCTTCAGCTGGAGCATCTCGCCCGAGACGTCCACGGTGACCTTCTGCGACAGGTCTCCGTTGGCCACCGCCGTCGTCACCTGCGCGATGTTGCGCACCTGGCCGGTGAGGTTGCGGAAGGCGGTGTTCACCGAATCGGTGAGGTCCTTCCACGTACCCGCCGCACCCGGCACCTGCGCCTGACCGCCCAGCTCACCCTCGACGCCGACCTCACGGGCCACTCGCGTCACTTCCGCACCGAAGGACTGGAGCTGGTCCACCATCGTGTTGACGGTGTTCTTCAACTCCAGCATCTCGCCGGCCACGTCGACCGTGACCTTCTGCGACAGGTCGCCGTTGGCCACGGCGGTCGTCACCTGCGCGATGTCACGCACCTGCGTGGTGAGGTTGCGGAAGACCGTGTTCACCGAATCGGTGAGGTCCTTCCACGTACCCGCCGCACCCGGCACCTGCGCCTGACCGCCGAGCAGACCCTTCGCCCCGACCTCGCTCGCCACACGCGTGACCTCGTCCGCGAAGGTCCGCAGGGTCTCCGTCATCTGATTGATCGTTTCGGCCAGCTGCGCCACCTCGCCGCGCGCGCTGACCCGTACCTTCTGCGACAGATCACCGTTGGCGACAGCCGTCGTGACCTGTGCGATCCCGCGCACCTGGGCCGTCAGGTTGCCCGCCATCGTGTTGACGGAGTCGGTCAGGTCCTTCCACACACCCGCGACCCCGGGCACCTTCGCCTGGCCGCCGAGCTCACCCTCGGTACCCACCTCACGGGCGACCCTCGTCACCTCCGAGGAGAACGACGACAGCTGGTCCACCATCGTGTTCACGGTGTTCTTCAGCTGGAGCATCTCACCGGCCACGTGCACCGTGACCTTGCGCGACAGATCGCCCTTCGCGACCGCCGTCGTGACGAGAGCGATGTCACGCACCTGAGCGGTGAGCCGGTACGCCATCGTGTTGACGGAGTCGGTCAGATCCTTCCAAGAACCCGACATTCCGCGCACTTGGGCCTGACCGCCGAGCTTGCCCTCGGTACCCACCTCCAGCGCCACGCGCGTCACCTCGTCGGTGAACGCGGACAGCTGGTCGACCAGGTTGTTGACCGTACGCCCGACCTTCAGGAACTCACCGCGCAGCGGATGCCCGGACCCGTCCGCCGTCTGCGTCCGCAGGTCCATCCGCTGGTCCAGATCACCCTCGGCGACCGCCGACAGCACCCGGCCCACCTCGGACACCGGCCGGGCCAGATCGTCCACCAGCTGGTTCGAGGCATCGATCGCGGCCGCCCAGGAGCCCTCGCAGGCACCTGTTTCCAGCCGTTCGCTCAGCTTCCCCTCGCGGCCCACCATCCGCCGCACCCGGGAGAGCTCTCCCGTCAGATGGAGATTGCGGTCGGCGACCTCGTTGTAGACGGCGGCGATCTCCGCCATCACGCCCTCGCCGGACACCGTCAGCCGCTTGCGGAAATTCCCGTCCCGCATCGACACCAGGGCCGTGAGCAGCCGGTTCAGGGCGGCGGTATCGACTTCCGTCGTGCCGTTCCGGCGGGACCTCCCGCCTTTCGGGCGCGTTCCCGTACGCCGCACCGCTGCGCCAGACTCCACCGTGTCCCTCCCGAAAGGGTCGACCGCTGTTCCACCGACACCCGGCGAGTCGCACGCCCGGCTATCCGATCCTGCCCAGTGTTTCACCCTGGCCGAACCCGGCCATAACACTCCGGCACCATCGCACACCGGCCGCACCCTGCGGGTGGAATCCCTGACGACGGCACCAAGCCGACCGCGAAGGTAAGTAACCTGGCATCCGATGTCCAACCGCGTCGAAGGAGACTCGTGATCACGGCTCGGGCGGCTGCCAGCTTCGACCCCCTCGGGCGCTCGGTCGCCGCGGCCCGCGCGTTCGTCCGCGACACCCTCCAGGGCTGGGGCTTCGCGGACATCGTCGACGACGCCGTGGTCCTCACCAGCGAGCTCGTCACCAACGCCGTGGTCCACGCCGGCACCAAGGCCGAGGTCCTGTGCCTGCGCTCCGGGGACGGCGTGCGGGTCGAGATCGCCGACCGGTACCCGGAGCGCGAGCTCCCGCTCCAGCACCCCGGCGAGCGCCCCTACGCCGACCCCGACCGCGAGAACGGCCGCGGGCTGATGCTCTGCGCCGCCCTCGCCACCCGCTGGGGCGTCGAGTACACCGCCACCCACAAACACGTGTGGTTCCGGCTCGACCTGCCAGACCGTCCGGTCGGTACCCGCTCCGCCGGCCCCGTCGTCCCGGACCGGCTCCTCCCGCTCGCCGACAGCCGGGTCCGCGTCGCCGTCCTCCAGATCGACGCCTCCGACTCCATCTCCGCCTGGAACGAGGACGCCGAGCACGTCTTCGGCTACTCCGCCGAGAAGGTCGTCGGCCGCCCCCTCGCCGAGCTCGCCGCCTGGCCCCAGACCCCCGGCACCGGCACCGGCATCGCCGAGGCCCTGCGCCTGTCCCGCTGGGAGGGCAGCTACGGCATCCGCGGCGCCGACGGCCGCGTGATCCCCGTGTACGCCTCCCACCTGCGGGTCCGCGATGCCCACGGAGAGCCCTCCATCGTCTGCCTGCTGGTCCACGACGACGAGCGGGCCCTGCTCCAGACCCCCGTGCGGGTGGCGCCCTCCGACAGCCTCCAGCTCACCGAGCCCCGTCCCGCGGACCCCTTCGAGGTCTTCATCGGCTCCCCCGCCCCCGACGACCTCGACGGACTCCTCCAGCGCACCGTCGAACGCGCCCGCGACATGCTCGACGCCGACGCCGCCTTCCTGCTGCTGGCCACCGACGACGAGACGGAGCTCGAGGTCCGCGCCACCACCGGGCTCCCCTCCACGCGCCAGCGCTTCGCCCGAGTCCCCGTCGAGGCCGGCACCAACCGGTACGGCTCCGCCCGCATGCCCGCCGTCCACGACGACCTCGCCGCCGTCCCGGGAGCCGTTCCGCTCCTCGAGGCCACCGGCATGCGCTCGGTGATCACCGTCCCGCTCAAGGTCGAGGGCCGGCTCACCGGTTCGCTCGGCGTCGCCACCGAGAACCCCGGCCGCTACTCGAACGCCGAGGCCCTGCGCCTCCAGTTCGCCGCGGACCGCATCGCCCTGGCCGTGGAATCCGCCCGCCTCGGCGAGCTCGAACGCCTGCGCCGCGGCTCCCTGTCCTTCCTCGTCGAGGCCTCCGACCTGCTCGCCGGCACCCTCGACCGGGACCAGACCCTGGCCCTCATGGCCCAGATGACCGTCCCGACCCTCGCCACGTGGTGCGCCGTCTACACCATCGCCGACCAGTCCTCCGATCCGTACCTCTCGTACGTCCTGCACGAGGACGAGGAACGCATCGACGGCCTCAAGGCCCTGCTCTCCCGTGTCAGCCCGCCCGAACCGGTCCGCGAGGCCGGCGCCCGCCCCTGGCCCGCGACGACCTCGGCGGTCGGCGGGGAGACCGTCGTCCTCCCCCTCCTGGCCCGCAACCGCGTGATCGGCATGCTCACCCTCG
The DNA here is from genome assembly GCF_042890265.1 of Streptomyces sp. NPDC002209. NCBI lineage: Bacteria > Bacillati > Actinomycetota > Actinomycetes > Kitasatosporales > Streptomycetaceae > Streptomyces > Streptomyces sp. NPDC002209. The sequence goes on from NZ_JBIARX010000003.1 coordinate 500,508, forward strand.
GCAAGCCGTCCGAGGAGCACTTCCGCCAGGAGATCCTCGAACTCGCCGAGGACCTCTCACGCCGGGCCGCCCTCGCCCTCGACAACGCCCGCCTCTACTCCGAGCGCACCGCCATCAGCCGCTCCCTGCAGCGCAGCCTGCTCCCGCCCGGCTCCCCCGCCATCCCCGGCATGGAGGTCGAGGTCATCTACCGCGCTGCCGGCGAGGGCAACGAGGTGGGCGGCGACTTCTACGACGTCTTCCCGATCCGCGACGGGGCGTACGGCTTCGCCATCGGCGACGTCTGCGGTACGGGCCCCGAGGCCGCCGCCGTCACGGGCCTGGCCCGGCACGCCCTGCGCCTCCTCGCCCGCGAGGGCCTCGGCGGTCCCGCGGTACTGGAGCGGCTCAACGCGGCCATCCTCGACGAGGGCGCCCGCAGCCGCTTCCTCACCCTCCTGTACGGCGAGCTCCACCCCCAGCCGGACGGCGGCGCCCTGATGAAGGTCGTCTGCGCCGGCCACCCGCTGCCGCTCCGGCTGCGCCCGGACGGCCGGGTCACCCCGGCCGCGGACCCGCAGCCCCTGCTCGGCGTGATCGACGACCTCGACCTCTACGAGCAGACCCTCACCCTGGACCCGGGCGACGTCCTCCTGTGCGTCACGGACGGCGTGACGGAACGCCGCGAGGGCACCCGCATGCTGGGCGACGACGGCCTCACGGAGGTCCTCACCACCTGCACGGGCCTGACCGCCGGCGCCGTCGCCGCCCGCGTCCTGCGCGCGGTGGAACGCTTCGCGGCCGAACCCGCCTCGGACGACATGGCCATCCTGGCCTTCCGCGTCCCCCACCAGCGCGAGGGCGACTAGTCGGGCCGCATGTGGCGGGCGGCGGAGCGCAGCGCGAAGGCCATCACGACTTCGAACACGCCCAGCAGGACGAGCCAGAGTCCCAGCAGCCGTGTCAGCGCGACCGCGGAATCCACCGGGAAGCAGAGCACGACGATTCCGGCGACGGTCCCCAGAACGCCCAGGCCGAAGAGCAGGCCCCGGTGCGGCTGCGCACGATCTGTGATCGCGGTGAATGCCGTGAGCACTCCGGACAGCAGCCAGAACACCCCGAGGATCAGGGACAGCGCGCCGATCGTCTGCATCGGATGCCGCAGAACCAGGACGCCCGCCAGGAACGCCAGCATGGAGACCAGGACGGCGGCCAGTCTGCCGCCGCCGTCGCTGCTGTGCGAGAAGGCCGTGACGAAACGGAAGACACCCGCCACCAGGAGCTGCAGACCGATGATGACGGCCAGGATGTGCAGCGTCTCGTCGGGCCAGACGAGTACCAGGATGCCGGGGATCAGGGTCGCTAGGGCGAAGCCGAGTGCCCAGTGCCAGGTACTTCCGACCTGCTTGAGGACGTCTTCGGGGTCGCTCTGCGTGTGCTGCGGTGCCGCGTCAGAGGGTACGGTCATCACGCCTCCCAGACCTGCCGGGCGCCCCTCAAGGAGCGCCTCGAAACCGCCGGTCGTGCCTTGTCCACCCTTGCCGCTCATCTTAGAGAGGTGTGCTGCAGCCCGCCCGTCCAGCGGAAGAGCGAACCCCCGGAAACGCAAAAAGGCCCCCGCCATGAGGCGGGGGCCTTTTCTTTGGAGCCCTTTAACGGAATCGAACCGTTGACCTTCTCCTTACCATGGAGACGCTCTACCGACTGAGCTAAAAGGGCGGGTTGTTCGGCGGCGTCCTACTCTCCCACAGGGTCCCCCCTGCAGTACCATCGGCGCTGAAAGGCTTAGCTTCCGGGTTCGGAATGTAACCGGGCGTTTCCCTAACGCTATGACCACCGAAACACTATGAAATTTGAACGCTGGCTGTCATCACAGCTGTTCGTTATTTCAGAACTAACACAGTGGACGCGAGCAACTGAGGACAAGCCCTCGGCCTATTAGTACCAGTCAGCTCCACCCGTTACCGGGCTTCCACATCTGG
>NZ_JBIARX010000004.1:0-477650 GCF_042890265.1 Streptomyces sp. NPDC002209
CTGCGCGGGGTGGCCAAAGCCGACCGCAAGCCGGAGGCCGAACGCCTGCTGGAACTGGTCCGCCTCGGCGGCGCACACGGCAAGCGCGTCCACGAACTGTCCGGCGGCATGCGCCAGCGCGTGGCCCTGGCCCGGGCACTCGCCCAGGACAGCCGACTGCTGCTGATGGACGAGCCGTTCGCCGCGCTCGACGCCATCACCCGCGACGTCCTGCACGGCGAACTCACCCGCATCTGGGCCAAGACGAACCTGTCCGTGCTGTTCGTCACGCACAACGTGCGCGAGGCCGTCCGCCTCGCCCAGCGCGTGGTCCTGCTCTCCTCACGGCCCGGCCGGGTCGCCAAGGAATGGACCGTGGACATCCCGCAGCCCCGCCGCATCGAAGACGCAGACGTCGCGGAACTGTCCGTCGAGATCACCGAACACCTGCGTGGGGAGATCCGCCGCCATGGCCAGCACTGACACCATCCCCGAGGTCGCGCCGAACGGCAAGACCGACGACCTGGCGGGCCTGGAAGCCGGACTCGACGCCCTCGACGCGGTCCAGACCCACCGGACCCCGGTCCGGGAGGTCCTCGTCAAGAAGGCCCTGCCGCCGCTCCTGGCCGTCGGCCTCGTGCTCCTCGTCTGGCAGGTCCTCGTCGCGGCGAAGGTCACCGACCCGACCAAGCTGCCCCCGCTGTCCGCAGTCTGGGACAGCCTGTCCGACATGTGGCTCAAGGGCACCCTGCTGGAAGTCGTCTGGACCAGCGTCTCCCGCGGCCTGCTCGGCTTCCTCCTCGCCCTCGCCATCGGCACCCCGCTCGGCCTCCTCGTCGCCCGCGTCAAGTTCGTCCGCGCCGCGATCGGCCCCATCCTCCAAGGCCTGCAGTCCCTGCCCTCGGTCGCCTGGGTACCCCCGGCCGTCCTCTGGTTCGGCCTCAACGACGCCATGATGTACACGGTGATCCTGCTCGGCGCCGTCCCCTCCATCGCCAACGGCCTCGTCTCCGGCATCGACCAGATCCCCCCGCTCCACCTGCGCGCCGGCCGCACCCTCGGCGCCACCGGCCTGCGCGGCGCCCGCCACGTCGTCATGCCCGCCGCCCTGCCCGGCTACCTCGCCGGCCTCAAGCAGGGCTGGGCCTTCTCCTGGCGCTCCCTCATGGCCGCCGAGATCATCGCCAGCTCCCCCGACCTCGGCCTCGGCCTCGGCCAGCTCCTCGAGAACGGCCGCAACAACATCGACCTGCCCGGCGTGTTCCTCGCGATCATCCTCATCCTCGTCGTCGGCATCGCCATCGACCTGCTCATCTTCAGCCCCGTCGAGCGCTACGTCCTGCGCAGCCGCGGCCTGCTGGTCAAGAGCTGACCGGCAGGCCGCGCTCGGCACTGACCAGCCACGACACCGTCCGGCAGACGCCGGACGGTGTCGTGCGCCGAGCAGCTCATCGACCGGCCACTTTTCACATGCCGTACATGGACCGGCTTCACCGCCGCCCCTAACCTCATCGGCATGGCAGCTGGAAGCCCTCTCACCGCGCGCCGCCACCTCGATCTGGGCAGGCTGGCGAGCGCTCTGTGTCCGATCGCCCCGGCGCGACGGTAACCACGCGTCGCCTCTTCGCACGGGATCCCCACCTGGCACCTCGCACCGGTCCGCCCCGAAGGGGCCGACCGGCCGATGCCTGATCCTCGTCTCTCTTCCACCCCTTCAGGGCAGTTGACCTGCCGTTCCCGTACGAGCTGCGGAACCAGGAGAAGACATCCCATGAGCGACAACAGCAGACCGCGGGTGAGCCGCCGCGGATTCCTCGCCGGCACGGCGGCCGCCGCGGCCGCGGCGGCGGTTCCGGCGATCGCCCAGGTGGCGGCCGCGCCTCCCGCCGCTGCCGCGACCCGTCCCAACATCCTGCTCATCGTCACGGACGACCAGCCCAAGCACACCGAATGGGCACTGCCGAAGACCATGGCCTGGCTGGCAGACCAGGGCGTCAAGTTCACCAACGGGCACGTCACCACCCCGCTCTGCTCGCCCTCCCGGTCGTCGGTCCTCACCGGCCGCTACGCCCATCACCACGGTGTCCGCAACAACAAGGCCTCGTACCAGCTCGACCAGAGCACGACCCTCCCCCGGTACCTGAAGCAGGCCGGCTACCGCACCGGCCTGTTCGGCAAGTGGCTCAACTCCTGGACCCTGTCCGACAACCCGCCGCACTTCGAGGATTTCGCCCTGCTCCAGCCGGGCTACGTCGACGCGCAGTGGAACGTCAACGGCACGGTACAGACGATCAACGGCTACACCACCAACATCATCAAGAACCGCGCCCTGAACTTCCTCGACAAGGCGGCGGCCGACTCCCGGCCCTGGTTCGCGTACGTCACCCCGTACGCCTCCCACGGCCCGCGCACGCCCGAGGCGAAGTACGCCGGCACGGCCGTCCCCGAGTGGAGCGGCAGGCCCTCCGTCCCGGAGAACGACCGCAGCGACAAACCGGCCTACATCCGGAACGCGACCGGGACCCTGGCCGACGGGAAGCAGATCCGTGCCGAACAGCTGCGCACGCTGCTCACCGTCGACGACACGGTCCAGGCGTTCAAGAACAAGCTCCAGGCGCTCGGACAACTCGACAACACCCTGGTCATCTACATCGCCGACAACGGCTTCACCTGGGCCGACCACGGATGGACAAAGAAGTCGGTCCCCTACCGCCCGGCGCACGAGGTGCCGTTCTACCTCTCCTGGCCGGCCGGCGGCCTGAGTGCCGGGACCACCGACAGCCGCATCACCGCGAACATCGACATCGCCCCCACGGTCCTCGACGCGGTCGGCATCACACCCGCCCACTCGGTGGACGGCAGGTCCCTGCTGTCCTCGTACAGCCGCGACCACCTGCTCGTCGAGTGGTGGCAGCAGGGCACCACCGCGGGCGGCCCGCCCACCTGGGCCTCGTACGTATCCCAGGACAAGCAGTACACGGAGTACTACGACCTCACCACCGACGGCAACGGCACCGTGTCCGGCACGGGGCAGGTGAAGTTCCGCGAGTACTACGACCTGGCGGGCGACCCGTACCAGCTGACGAACAAGCTGTACCAGGCCACCCCGGCGGACGAGCAGAACCTGGGCATCCCCGCCCTGGCGGCGCAACTCGCCGCCGACCGCACCGCCTAGCGGTACCGGGCCGGGTGCCCGCGGCATGCCCCGCGGGCACCCGCCCCCCAACTCACACCGACGGAGCCGCCATGCTTTCCTGCTGCACCCCCGGACACGGCGACGCCACCCCCGTCGCGCTCTCCCTCGCTCCGCCGCCACCCGCAGCCGCAGCCCAGCGGGCCGCCCGGCGGCTCGTCGACCTGCCGGGCGGGCGCTTCCTCATGGGCACCGACGACCCGGACTCCTTCCCGGCCGACGGCGAAGGGCCGGTACGCGAGGTCGCCGTCGACCCGTTCCGCATCGCGCCCACGACGGTGACCAACGCCCAGTTCGCCACCTTCGTCAAAGCCACCGGCCACGTCACCGAAGCCGAACACTTCGGTTTCTCCTTCGTCTTCGGGGGCTTCCTCGCCGACGACGTCGCCGCCGTCTCCGCACCCGTGGCGGCCGTCCCCTGGTGGCGGGCCGTGCCCGGCGCGAGCTGGCGGCACCCCGAGGGCGCCGGTTCGTCCGTCACCGCGCGCCAGAACCACCCCGTCATCCACGTCTCCTGGAACGATGCCCAGGCGTACTGCGCCTGGTCCGGCACCCGCCTGCCCACCGAGGCCGAATGGGAGTACGCGGCCCGCGGCGGGCTCGAGCAGCGGCGCTACCCGTGGGGCGACGACCTCACCCCCGGCGGCCGGCACATGTGCAACATCTGGCAGGGCGACTTCCCCACCCGCAACACCGCGGAGGACGGGTACGAGGGCACGGCACCGGCGAAGTCCTTCCGCCCCAACGGCTTCGGGCTCTACAACGTCGTCGGCAACGTATGGGAATGGTGCGCCGACCGGTTCGCACCCGGAGCCGGCCGCGTGATGCGCGGCGGCTCCTACCTCTGCCACGACTCGTACTGCAACCGCTACCGCGTCGCTGCCCGGAGCTCCAACACGCCCGACAGCTCCACCGGCAACATCGGCTTCCGCGTGGCCGCGGACAGCGGCACGGCCGCCGGGCCGACACGTCGGTCCTGACGACACCAATGGGCGCTACCAGGAGGACTCGGTGACTCCGGGAAAGCAGCCGGCGTGCGCCTGTTCTCGCATGCGGACGCGGGAATCCTCGTCGGCGGGCTCCACTGCAACGACCTGGTCCCCGAACTGGATCGACTGGCCGACAGCGGCCCGACCCGGCTGGCCGTCGTCGAGCTCTGGGACTCGGTCGAGCCCAAGGCGACGGCCGAGGTCGTCACCGCACACGGCGCCGGCGTACTCGACCTCACCGCCGTGATCACAGCGGTCGACGCCGCGCTCGTACTCCCGTACCTCGTCAACGGCGATGACCTGGCGGAGGTGGGCCTCGCGGCAGCCGCCACCGACCAGCGCACCGTCGCAGACACCTGGGCGCGGCAGTTGGAGTACGCGCCCGTACTCACCCTCGTCGACAGCGAAGACGCCGACGACGAGGACCGGGCCCTGCTCACCCAGCTCCATCCGACCGCCCGGCAGGTACCCGCCTCATCCGGCGAGCTCGCGCGACTGGCCCTCGCCGGTTCTCAGGTACAGCCCGCGGCCGGCCCCGAGCGGGGCTGCACCCGCACGGGTCTGTGGTCCTCAGCCCGGCCCGGCCGGCGTCATGGATGGCGGTTGACGGTCCGTCGCCGTACGGAGTCCGACCGGGAACGCCTACGGGATCAGTCGGTGTCGAGGCCGTCGATGAGGCGGTTGAGGAACCGGCTGAAGGTGGCTTCGGGAGCCAGGGGGCGTCCAGGGGCCGAGAGGGCCTCGGCGAGTTCCGGGTGGTGGCCGTCTGCGGCGACGACCGCCAGGTAGCGGGCTTCGGCTGCGGCCCGGTCCGGGGACTGCGTCATAGCGGCCTGCGCCACCTCGTGAGCGACGTGGCCGGCCACGAACGCCGTGAGCTGGGCGAAGACCTCCAGTTTCGCCGCACCGTCCATTCCGGCGGGCCGCAGGGCGGCGAGCACGCGCTCCAGGAAGGCCAGGGTGTGGGGTCCGGGGACGAGGCGGGTGGTCAGGGCGGCGGGCAGCCAGGGGTGCCGCAGCATGTGGGCGCGCTGGAGGTGGGCGATCGCCTTCAGGTCGGCGCGCCAGTCGCCGGTGAGCGGGTGCGCGGTCGGCAGTTCGGCGCAGACGTGGTCGACCATCAGGTGCAGCAGCGTCTCCTTGTCGGGGGCGTAGCTGTAGAGCGACATGACGCCGGCTCCGACCTGTGCGGCGACCTTCCGCATGGTGACCGCCTCGAGCCCCTCCGCGTCCGCCAGGGCCACGGCCGCCGCGGTGATCACCTCTCGGCTGTAGGCGGGTTTGCGGCCCCTGCGGGGCTGGTCAGAGCCCAGCCAGAGCTGCTCGGGGTCGACGCCCGGGGCGCCGGCGCTTCCTTCGCGGGACACGGCCCACGCTCCTCTCCTTGATCGGCGGCCCTTGCGTGCCTCAGTCAAGCATGCCCTATTCTCGTACAGCGTACGGAAATTAGGAGGAGAGCGATGACGTCACCCACGCACGGTCCCGTGTCGAGGCCTACCTGGGCACCGCCTGCCGGGAAACCGCCGCTGACCGCACGGATGATGAGGGCGACATGGCGCCGTCTCCCGCCGAAGCTGCACGATGTGGGGTGGGAGCCCGGGCTGGTGGTGCCGGCCGCCGACGGCAGCCCGCTGATCACGGACCACTACTTCCCGCGCACCGAGGGCGACTTCCCCACCCTCCTGGTGCGCTCCCCGTACGGCAGGGGCCTGCCGTGGTCCCCCATGTACGGCCTGCTCTTCGCCGAACAGGGCTTTCACGTGGTCCTGCAGAGCTGCCGCGGCACCGGCGGTTCGGGGGGTGCGTTCGACCTGTGGCGCAACGAGCCCGCCGACGGCCGGGCCACGGTGTCCTGGCTGCGCGAGCAGCCCTGGTTCAACGGAACGCTCGGGACCGTCGGGCCCAGTTACCTGGGCTACGTACAGTGGGCCCTCGCCCTGGACCCGCCGCCGGAGCTGAAGGCGATGGTGGTGCAGGTGGGCCTGCACGATCCCCACGCACTGTTCCATTCGGGCGGCGCGCTGCACCTGGAGACGGCCCTCGTGTCCGGCCTGGGCATGACCTACCAGCACCAGGGCATGGGCCCGTTCGTGAAGGCGACGCTGCGCCTGCAGCGCCGGCTGCGCGAGATCACCACGGCGAAGCCACTGCGCGGCGCGTACGCCCCGGCCTTCGGGGGCGAAGTGCCCTGGCTGGACGAGGTGATGACACACCCGGACGCCGAGGACCCGTACTGGCGGGGCGCGTCCCTGGCGGAGTCGGCACAGCGGCTCCGCGTGCCCACGAGTCTGATCACCGGATGGCACGACGCACTGGCCGACCAGAGCTTCGAGCAGTACGAGCGGCTGCGCGCGGCCGGCTGCGAGACCGCCCTGCTCGTCGGCCCCTGGACGCACACCTCCGCCCTGCAACAGGGATGGCCAGAGGTGTTCGCCGAGAGCCTCGCCTGGCTGCGCGCCCACCTGGGTGGCGATCCCTCCGGGCTGCGTCCCACGAGGGTGCGCTTGCACGTCGGCGGCGAGAACGCCTGGCGCGACCTCGACGACTGGCCGCCGGCCGCGCACACCGGCCCGTGGTTCCCCACCCCCCAGGGGCATCTCACCCGGCAGACCCCAACGGACTCCGCGCCACTGGCGTCGTTCCGCTACGACCCGCAGGACCCGACCCCCTCCCTCGGCGGCCCCCTCCTCTCCCGTACCGCCGGTCCGCGCGACAACGGCACCCTGGAGGTCCGGGAGGACGTCCTGACGTTCACCGGTCCCCCGCTGACCGAGCCCGTGGACGTCCTCGGGCCGGTCTCCGCGCGGTTGAGCATCTCCACGGACACCGGACACACCGACGTCTTCACCCGGCTGTGCGACGTGGACGCCCAGGGCCGCTCCGTCAACGTCTGCGACGGGCTGGGCCGCCTGCGGACGGACGGGCGGGAGCCGTCGCAGATCACCGTGCCGATGAGCTCCACCGCCCACCGCTTCGCCGCCGGCCACCGCATACGCTGGCAGATCAGCGGGGGCGCCCATCCGCGATACGCCCGCAATCCCGGCAACGGGGAGTCGGCGGTGGACGCCACCACCTTCACACCGGTACGCATCACGCTCCACGCGGACTCGGCGCTGCTGCTCCCCGTGCATGCCCGCGGTTCCGGGCCCCGCCAGGCGGCCGGCGACTGACCGGCGAGGCCGCGATCAGCCGAGTGCCAGGAGCGGCTCCCGCTCCTGGCACTCGGCCCGTCGCCCGCCCGCCGCCGCGCGGGCGGGCGACGGGAGGCGCGGCTACGGCACGGTGTAGCCCCCGTCGACCGGGATCACCGCTCCGGTGACGCCGACCAGCCCCGCGCCCGAGGCCATGTTGACGATGACGCCGGACCCTTGCGCGACCATGTGCCGGAGCTCGTGCTTCATCGACAGGAACGCGCCGCGGGTGTTGACGGCGATCATCCGGTCGAGCATCTCGGCGTCGTACTCCCAGGTGTACTGGAACTCGCCGTCGTAGCCGGCATTGTTCAGGGTGATGTCGAGACGGCCGACGCCCTCGACCGCGGCCTCGACGGCCCGCTCCACGTCGGGTTCCCGCGTCACGTCGGCCAGCACGCATCGCGCGGTGCCGCCCGCCGCCTCCATGCGGCGCACCGTCTCCTTCAGGCTCTCCTGCGTGCGGCCGGCGACGGTGACGACCGCGCCTTCGGCCGCCAGGGCCAGGGCGCTCGCCCGGCCGATCCCGCTGCCCCCGCCGGTGACGAGGGCGGCCTTCCCCGCGAGCTGCTGCGTCATGGTCCTTCTTCCTTCCGTGTGCGGCTCCGTGAGCCGAGTCGTGTGCGGGCACCGGTCGCATCCGGCGCCCGCCGTCGCCGGACGTCAGCCTTGGAGCGAGGCGGTCGAGCGCACGATGAGTTCGTTGACGTCGACGCCCTCCGGCTGGTCGACCGCGTAGCAGATGGCGTCGGCAATGGCCGAGGAGTCGAGACCCACCTCGCCGACCGCGTCGCGCACGGCGTCCTGCAGCCGGTCCGTGCCGCCCGAGTGGGTCAGTTCGGTCCGCGTGAGCCCGGGGCAGACGACGGTGACGCGCACGTCGGGGGTCTCCTGGCGCAGGCCCTCGGACACGGCGCGCACGGCGTACTTCGTCGCGGAGTAGACGACCCCGGTCGGGTCCACCCGGTTGGCCGCAGTGGACGCGACGTTGATGATCTGCCCGGAGCGGTGCTCGCGCATCGAAGGGAGCACCGCCGCGATGCCGTGCAGTACCCCGCGCAGGTTCACGTCGATCATCCGGTTCCAGTCGTCGACGCGCAGGTCCTCGACCAGGGACAGCGGCATGATGCCGGCGTTGTTCACCAGGACGTCGACCCGGCCGTGCCGGGCGAGGACGTCGTCGACGACGGCGCGCACGCTCGCGAGGTCGGTGACGTCCAGCTCCGCGTACTCGGCGTCGTGGCCGGCCTCCTTCAGCTCGGCGACCAGCCGGGCGAGACGGTCCACCCGACGGGCGCCGAGGACGACGTGGTGCCCGGCCGCCGCGAGACGACGGGCGGTGGCCTCACCGATGCCGCTGGAGGCGCCGGTCACGAGAACGATCTTGGATGTGTTCATGGTTCGATCCCTTCGGGATTCGCAAGAGGTGGATGTCGGTGCGACACATCCAGAGCACCACCGCCGCGAAACCCGTGGCAGACGGGAACCGAACCCCCGGCACGGCGTACGGGGGGTACGGCGTACCCCCCTCACGCCGACCCCTTCGGCTAGGGTCCCGACCCATGACCGAGAACGATCTCCGGGCCTTCCTGCGCTCCCGCCGCGCCCGCATCAGCCCGGAGGCGGCGGGCCTGCCCCGGCCGCCCGGCGTGCGCCGCGTCCCCGGCCTGCGCCGCGAGGAGGTCGCCCAGCTCGCCGGCGTGAGCGTCGACTACTACGTACGCCTGGAGCGCGGCCGCAATCCACACGCCTCGCCCGCCGTCCTGGACGCCGTGGCCCGCGCACTGCGGCTGGACCCCGCCGAGCGCGACCACCTCTTCGCCCTCGCCAAGCCCGGCCGGCCGCAGTCCCGCCCGGCGCCCGGGTCGGTGCGCCCCGGCCTGCTGCACGTCCTGGACAACGTCTCCGGCATCCCCGCGCTGATCCTCGACCACCGCCTCGACGTGCTGGCCATGAACCGGCTGGCCCGCGCCTTCTACCCGGGCTTCGACGAGGTCCCGGCGGGCGAGTGGAACATGGCCTCCTTCATGTTCCTGGACCCGGCGGCCCGCGAGCTGTACGTGGAGTGGCCCGAGACCGCCCGCGAGAACGTCGGCATGCTGCGCCTGTACGCCGGACGCCACCCGCAGGACCCCCGGCTCGCCGACCTCGTCGAGGCCCTGACCACCGACCCCGACTTCCGCCGCCTCTGGGCGGAGCAGGACGTGTACCGCCCCACGTACGGCGACAAGCGCTACCGCCACCCGCTCGCCGGCGAACTCACGCTGGGCTTCGAGGCGTTCACCCCGTCCGGCGCCCCGCACCAGACCCTCGGCCTGTACCCCGTCGAACCCGGCTCGCCCTCCGAGGCCGCGCTCCGTACGCTCTGACTCCGGCCGGCTCAGACGGACTGGGTATCAGGTGCGGCGTCACCGGGACGTGGGCCCCTGGCGCACCGGGTGGCGGAGCAGATAGACGGCCGCGGTCGAAACCAGGGCGGTCATACAGGCGAGGAACACCAGTCCGGCGCCCTCCAGGCCGACAGGGCCCGTCAGTACGCCCACGCCGATCACCGGTACCGAGATGCCCGCGTACGCCACCACGAACAGCATCGAGATGACCGCAGCGCGCTGGTCGGCCGGAGACGCCCCCGCCACCGCGGAGAGCGCCCCGCGGAAGGCCAGGCCCTGCCCACTGCCGCCGACGAGCGCGCTGAGGACCACCAGCACCAGCAGGTCCCAGTACAGGGCGCCCGCGAGCAGGACCAGCCCGGCGAGGAGTGCCGCGCAGCCCAGCGGCAGGGACCGGCCGACCCCGATGCGGCCGACGGCCAGTTGTCCGGCGGTCGACGCGAAGAAGGCCAGCGCGACGATCAGCCCGCTCACGGCCCGGTTGTGCACGTCCAGGGACTCGACGAGGAACGCCGGGCTGACCGACGTGAACACTCCGAAGAGCGCGAACCCGACGAACGAGGCGGTGGCGGCGGGCACGAACACCTGCCGCACCGACGCGGGCAGAGCGGGCCGCTGCGGCCGTACCGCCGCGAGCGACTGCCGCTCCCGTACCGTCTCGGGGAGCCGCAGCAGGACGGCGGCCGAACCGGCCACGAGGACGAGGTGCACGGCGAACGGCAGGTACAGCGGCCAGGGAGCGTACTGGGCGAGCACGCCGGCGAGCAGGGGGCCGCAGCCCAGGCCGCCCATGTTGGCGGCCGTCGCCACGAACGTGGCGCGGGAGGAGCCGTCCCGCGGTGCCAGTTCGATGACGTAGGCCGTGGCAGCCCCGGTGAACAGACCGGCGGACAGGCCCGACAGCAGGCGGCCCGCGTACAGCCAGCCCAGCCCGGTGGCGCACAGGAAGCAGCCGGCGCTCGCCGCCGCGAGCGCGAGGCCCGCCAGCAGGACGGGCCGCCTGCCCACGACGTCCGAGGCGTTGCCCGCCAGCAGCAGGACCCCCATGACGCCGAAGGCGTACACGGCGTACACGACCGTCACCTGGAGCTCGGAGAATCCGAACTTCTCCTGGTAGAGGCCGTAGAGGGGGGTGGGCAGAGTGGTGCCGGCCATGCACACGGCGAACACCGCCCCGCCGAGGAGGCACTGGCGCCAGCGTCTGCGATCACCGTCCATGCCGCCGACGGTAACGGCGCCCGGCGTCGGGGACGGCGCGGCATGCCGACGGCGCGGCATCCCTCGCCGACGGGATCGCAGCCGGCCCCGTGTCCGCGGTGCCGGGCCTGCGCGCCCCGTCAGAGGTGCCGGAGGATCGTGGAAGTGAACTCGGCGGTGGAGGCGCTGCCGCCGAGGTCGCGGGTGCGTACCGGGGTGGTGGCCAGGACGCGGGCGATGGCGTCGGTGATGTCTGTCGCGGCCTCGGGGTGGCCGAGGTGGTCGAGCATCATGGCGGCGGACCAGATCGCGCCGATCGGATTGGCGATGCCCTGCCCGGCGATGTCGGGGGCCGATCCGTGGACCGGTTCGAACATGGAGGGGTACTCGCCCTCCGGGTTGAGGTTGGCGGACGGAGCGATGCCGATGCCGCCGGCCACGGCCGCCGCCAGGTCGCTGAGGATGTCGCCGAAGAGGTTGGAGGCGACGACGACGTCGAAGCGGGCGGGGTCGAGGACGAACTTGGCGGCCAGCGCGTCGATGTGCTCCTGGTTCCACTCGACCGTGGGGTGCTCGGCGGCGCGCTCGGCCACCAGCTCGTCCCAGAACGGCATGGTGTGCACGATCCCGTTGGACTTCGTCGCCGAGGTGAGGGGGCCGCCACGCCGTTCGGCGAGGCCGAAGGCGTAGTCCAGGACCCGGGTCACTCCCTTGCGCGTGAACACGGCCTGCTGCACCGCCATTTCATCGGGCCCTCCGCGGTTCATCCGGCCGCCGATCTCGCTGTACTCGCCTTCGGTGTTCTCCCGTACGACCACGAAGTCCACCTCGCCGGGCACCGCCGCGCGCACCGGGCTGGGAAGACCGTCGAACACGCGGATGGGGCGGAGGTTGACGTACTGGTGGAAGGCCCGGCGGATCGGGATGAGCAGCCCCCACAGGGACACGTGGTCCGGCACACCCGGGTAGCCGACGGCGCCGAGAAGGATCGCGTCATGGCGTCGGAGTTGCTCCAGTCCGTCCTCGGGCATCATCGATCCGTGGCGGAGGTGGCGCTCGCAGGACCAGTCGAACTCCTCGTAGGTGAACGTGATGCCGTGACGCGCCCCGACGGCGTCGAGGACCTCGCGTGCCGCCGGGAGGACTTCGGCGCCGATGCCGTCACCGGGGATGAGGGCGATGCTGTGGTTCGTCATGGCCCGAATTCCAGCAATCAGGGGTCGTCCGGGTCCAACACGTATCCCCGATGTGCCTCATAGGCCGGCCCTATCGATCGATGGGCCGGCGATCTCCAGGAAGGCACGGGCAGCCGGCGTCAGCTGTCCCTTGCGGCTCACCAGGACGTTGTGCTGGACGCAGGCCGGTTCCAGGTCGAGGACGAGGGCTCCGGCCCGCTCGGACAGGTCGGCCCAGGATTCCGTCACGACCGCCAGTCCGACACCCCTGAGCACCAGGGGCAGGAAGGCCATGCGGTGTTCGGTCTCCACCGCGACGATGACGTCGATGCCCTGTGCCTGCAGATCGTCGACGTACGCACGGATCCCGGTCCCCCGCTGTCCCACGATCAGCCGGCGCCCCCGAAGCTGCTCGGCTTGCACCGCCCGCCCGGGCGGGAAGGGGCCGTCCATCGGGGTGACCAGGACGAGCCTGTCGTCTCCGGCGGGGTGCGGGACGACGTCCCGACTCTGCAGCGGCGACGAGGTGATCAGCAGTCCGAGCTCGCAGGCTCCGGTGCGCACCATCTCGACCACGGCCTCGCGGGTCAGGGCCATGCGCAGGCTGAGCGACACCGCGGGGAAGCGCTCGGTGAAGCGCTGGACCATGGTGCTGAGGGGTTCGATGGTGGGTGAGGCCATCGCGGCGATCTCCAGGCGCCCACCGCGCAGTTCTCGGACGGAGCCGACGCTGGCCCTGGCCAGCTCCAGCGCGTGCAGGGCTTCCCGCGCCCGCGGAACCAGTGCGGCACCGGCGTCGGTCAGGACCACCCTCCTGCCGATCCGATGGAACAGGTGGCCGTCCACGTCGCGTTCGAGGGCCTGGATGGCCTGCGACAGGGACGGCTGCGTCACGTAGAGCGCTGCGGCCGCGCGGGTGAATCCACCGTGGTCCACGATGGCGAGGAAGTACGTCAGCTGCCGGAAGTCCACGGTTCAGCGTAGGCCGTCCACTCGTGTGACCAGGTGGGACCCTCCACACCAACCGGGAATCGAATAATATTGACGATCGACACAAGTTCGCAATATTTTGGAGTGCCCAAGATCCTCGATCCCGGTCTGGAAGGACGCACTGGATGGGTTTCGCCCAGGACCGCACCGCGCCCGTCGTGAACACTCACTCGGGCATGATCCGCGGCGTCGTCGAAGATGACCTGACCGTGTTCAAGGGCGTGCCGTACGCGGCGCCGCCCGTAGGACCCCTCCGGTGGCGCCCCGCGCAGCCGCATCCAGGATGGAGCGGCACCCTCGACGCGACGAACCACGGCCCCAGCTCGCCACAGGCCGTCCGCGAGGGCGACCCGGTCCTGGGCGGCCACGGCTTCCCGCCCTTCGACGAGGACTGTCTGACGCTCAACGTCTGGACGCCCGGCACCGACGACGCACGCCGTCCCGTCCTGGTCTGGATACACGGCGGCGCCTTCATCTCCGGGTCCGCGGCGATGCCCCACTACTCCGGCGAGACCTTCGCGCGCAACGGCGACCTGGTGGTGGTGAACCTCAACTACCGGCTCGGACCGCTCGGCCTGCTGTCCTTCGCATCGGACGGCAGCGCCGAGTGCCGCAACGTCTGGCTCACGGACCAACTCGCCGCGCTGCGCTGGGTCCGGGACAACATCGCCGCCTTCGGCGGGGATCCCGGCAACGTCACCGTCGCCGGTCAGTCCGCCGGCGCGCTGTCCACCGCGGCACTCGCTGCCCACGCAGGTGACGGCCGTCTCTTCCACCGGGCCATCCTGCAGAGCGTCCCGCTCGCCATGCCCCTCGCCACGCCTGCCGAGTCCCTCGCCCGCACCGCCGCCTATCTGGAGATCGTCGGCGCAGAGGACGAGGACGAACTGCGCGCGATGCCGTGGCCGCGACTGGTCGGGGCCACCGCCGGACTTCTCACGGCCACCATGGAATGGGGGCATTGGACCGCGCCGTTCATGCCGGTGCTCGACGGCGGGACGGCGGCGCAGCAGCCCGCTCTGAACCTGCTCGACGGTCCGGGCGCGGACATCGACGTCCTCGTCGGCTGGACGGGGGAAGAGTCCGCCTTCACCTTCGCGCTGGGCGAGACGTACGCGTCGGCGACGAAGGAACAGGTGATCCGCCGGGCACGGGACAGCTTCGGTGACGGCGCGGCCGAAGCGTACGCGGCGTACGAGGCTGCCCGCCCGGGCGCACGGCCGATCGACGTGCTCATCGACCTGTCCACCGACGAGCTGTTCAGGAAGCCCACCCTGGCGTTCGCAGAGGCGCGGGCGGCACGGGGCCGCCCGGTATGGGCGTACGAGTTCGGCTTCCCCACCCCCGCGCACGACGGCCGCCTGGGCGCACCGCACTGCCTGGACCTGCCGTTCGTCTTCGACAATTTCGACAAGTGGTCGCACGCGCCGTTCCTGGCGGGAATGGACACCAGGATCAGGGACGGCCTCGCCAGGACCATGCACCGGGCGTGGATCTCGTTCGTACGCACCGGCGACCCCAACCACCCGGCTCTGCCGCGCTGGGACCGGTACGACGGGCCGTCCCGCTCCACGATGCGCTTCGACACCGTCACCAGGGCCGTTTCACGCTAGAGGAGCGGCCCGCCGATGGGCTGCTCCGTCCAGATGGTCTTCCCCGTACGGGTGAACCGGCAGCCCCAACGGTCGGTGAGCTGGGCGACGAGGAACAGGCCGCGCCCGCCCTCGTCCGTCTCCCGTGCGCGACGCAGGCGCGGCTGAGTGCTGCTGGGGTCGGACACCTCGCAGACGAGCACCCGGTCGCGGATCAGCCGGAGCCCGACCGGTCCGCCCGCGTATCGGATCGCGTTCGTGACGAGCTCGCTGACGACGAGCTCCGTCACGAAGCTCAGTTCGTCCAACTGCCAGCCGGACAGCTGGCCCACCACCAGCTCGCGGGCCTGCGCGACGAGGGACAGGTCGGCTTCGAGTTCCCACTCGGCGACCCGGTCGGACGCGAGGGCGTGGGTGCGGGCGAGCAGCAGGGCGACGTCGTCGGAGGGCCCTTGACGAAGCACGCCGTCGAAAACGCTCTGGCCGATCTCTCCCAGGGACCGGCTCGTGTTCGCGCCGGCGAGCGCGCTCCTCAGTCTGTCCATTCCTTCCTCGATGTCGCCGCCGCGGCTCCCGACGAGTCCGTCCGTGTAGAACGCGAGCATGCTGCCGGGCCGCACACCGAACTCCGTCACCTCGAAAGGCATGCCGCCGACTCCCAGGGGCGGTCCCGGCAACACGCCGACGAAGACCGGCTGCTCACCGGGCGACACCACGGCCGGCGGCGGATGTCCCGCCGAGGCGGCGGTGCATTCCCGTGTCACCGGGTCGTAGACGGCGTACAGGCACGTCGCTCCGAGCACGGCCGTTTCGGAGCGGGAATCGGCGGTCGTCACCTCGCCGGAGAGACCGAGCACCAGGTCGTCCAGGTGCGTGAGGAGCTCACCCGGATCCAGATCGAGGTCGGCGAGGGTCTGCACCGCAGTCCGCAGCCGCGCCATGGCCGCGGTGGCATCGAGGCCGTGGCCGACGACGTCCCCGACGACGAACGCGACGCGCAACGACGGCAGGGGGATCACGTCGAACCAGTCCCCGCCGACTCCCAGGCCGCCGCCCGCCGGCTGGTAGAGGCCCACGGTCTCCGCGGCGGCACAGTCCGCGGCTGAGCGCGGCAGCAGGCTTCGCTGCAGGGCGACCGCCGACCGGTGCTCCTTGGTGTAGCGGCGGGCGTTGTCCACGCCGAGTGCGGCCCTGGAGACGATGTCCTGCAGCAGGGCGGCATCCTGCTCGCCGAACACGGAAGGCAACTGGCTGCGCCAGACCGTGACGCAGCCGAGGATCAGACCTCGCGCGTAGAGTGGTACCGCTATGGAGGAGTGAGCCCCGCGCGGGACGAACAACGGCAGGCTCGCCGGGTCCACCCCGAGCTTCGCCTGCAGGATGGCGACGTCCGGCACCACCACGGGCAGCCCCTTCATGAGGGGACGCATCAGCGTACTGTCCGTTACGGGAGGAATCGCCTCTCCCACCGCCAGCAGGTCCTCGGCGGAAATCTCCGGGCTCTGCGCGGCAGCGGTCCGGCGCAGGCGGACGTCGCCGCTGGTGTCGAGGTGCGGCGGCTCGTCGCCCACCAGCACCTGCTCGGCGATGTCCACGGTCGCCAGGTCGGCGAAATCGGGGACGAGCAGGTTCACGAGGGTCTCGGCCACCTCGGTCACGTCCAGGGAGGCACCGATGCCCGCGGCGGCGGCGTGGGACAGCCCCGTCCGGAGTCGCCACGCATCGCGCTCGGCTGCCTGCCCTGCGGTTTCCGCCGGTGCGACCAGCACGAGCCACTGCGCGTCGGCGCCGGGACCGCCGGGGGCACGAGCTGCAAGCCGGACGACGGTGCAGTTCAGCGGGACGTCTCGGCCCTCGTGATCACCACCCGGAATGGTCACCTGGTGTGCGGCCGGCCCTGCACCCGTTCCGGCTCGCGGTATCAGCCCGAGGAGGGACGCACAGGTCCGACCCGGCGAGCAGTCCAGCAGCGTCACAGCCCCCTGCGAACAGGCGACGACCACGCCTGCGTCGTCCAGTACGACCGCTGCCGTTTCACTGACGGGCACCGAGGCCGGCCTCGGGCCACGATGCTCGGGTCCACGCATGTCGCCTCCACGCACCGTGACCTTCAGTATCTTCCCCGGGGGGAGACGCGGCGACCCACAGCGAGCCGGTTGCACCGGCAGCCAACACGACCGTTAGGACTGAACGCGTTCAATCACCGTGTCCACGCCCGCGCGACCCGCACCGATCGCGATCGTTGAGGACGCGTCCGGGCCGGCAGAGGCACTCTCGCACCCGGGCGAAAGACGAAACGGGCGTCGAGCGGGCCCGGCAGGCCGAGGAAGAAGAACTCCTCGCCCTGGCCACGCCGATGGGAATCAACGGCCGGCACGCGGTACGCAACCACAGCTCCAACGTGGTGAACCCGGCCCGGGAAACACCCACCGCACGCCTCTTGTTGACCCCGCGCGCACGTGGGGTGGTCCGGTTGAATGGACACCGTGACGCATGCTCTGGGTTTCACCGAGGAAGACCTGCGCCGACTGGCGGGGACGCGCTCCTTCGAGCGCGGGGTCGGCTGTCTGCCGGCGGTGTCCCGGCTGGAGATCGGGTACGAGTCGATCACTGCAATCGTGCACGGCGGCGACGCGTACGAGGTCGAGCTGGCCGAGGACGGGGACGGCCGACTCGGCGGCTGGTGCGACTGCCCGTACGGGCGGGAGGGCAACTTCTGCAAGCACTGCGTGGCCGTGGGCCTGGCCGTCCTGGAACGGGCCGAGTCTGCGCCGCAGCAGCGGTCGGCCGCCGCCTCGCGCAGCCGCCTGCTCGACGCGTGGCTGGAGTCCCGCACCCGTGAGGAACTGGCTGCTCTGGTGAGGGAACAGCTCGCCGGCGACCGTGGCCTGCGCCGTCGACTCGAGCTGCGCGCGGCCACCGCCGGGGAGGACACCGCAGTCGTCCGCGAGCGCATCCTGAGCCTCCTCGACACCCGCTCCTTCGCCCGCTACGGCTACGTCGAGTACGCCGACGCCCACGCCTACGCGCAGCAGGCGGCGGAGGCGGTCACCGCCCTGCGGGCGCTGACGGCCGGAGGCCGGGCCGCCGACGCGGTGGAGGCGGCCCGCGAGGCCCTCCGGGCTCTGGGCCGTACGTACGGGGAGATCGACGACTCGGACGGCCTGATCGGGGACGTCGCCACCGGCTTGGCCGAAGCCCACCTGGAGGCCTGCCTGTCCGCCCGCCCCGACCCGGTCGAGACCGCCGAGTGGCTGGTGCACCACCTGCTGGACGCAGAGAACGAGATCACGGACATCGACCTCTTCGACTACCGGGAGGTCCTGGGTGAGCCGGGCATGACTCGGGCACGCGAACCGGTCGTGGCCGCCTGGCGGAGCAACCCCAAGGCGTGGACCGAGAAGTACCTGATGGAGCGGCTCCTGAAGGCGGACGGCGGCAGCGTGGACGCGCTGGTCGCCGTCCACGCGGCAGACCTCGCCCCGAACGGCCACACCCACCTGGTGATCGCCCGGGAGCTGGAGGGGGCCGGCCGCACGGCCGAGGCCCTGGAGTGGGCCGAACGCGGGCTGCGGGAGGCCGAGTCCGACCGGGGGCCGGATGACGAGCTGGTCGCCTTCGTCTGCGATCGGTACGCGCGGACCGGCCGCTCGGCCGATGTCGTCACGATCCGCCGGGATGCGCTGCGGGCCCGTCCCTCCTTGGCCGCCTACCGGCATCTTCGTACCGCGGCCCGTACGGCCGGGACCTGGGAAGGCACCGAGCGCGCGGGCGCCCTGGAGATGCTGAAGGCCTCCGACCAGCCGATGAAGGGGCGTTGGTACGGCGGCTCGGTGCTGGTGGACGCGCTCATGGACGACGCCGACCTCGAGGCCGCCTGGCAGGCCGCCGCCGACGGGTACGCCGGCCAGCAGCAGTGGCTGGTCCTGGCCGACCGGATCCGTGACAAGCGACCGGCCGACGCGCTGACCGTCTACCTGCGCTGGATCGAGCCGCTGCGCAAGGAGACCGGTGACCGCACGTACGAACGCATGGCGGAGCTGCTGCTCGGCGCCCGCGCCTGCCACCGCACCCTGGGCACCGAGTCCGAGTTCGCCACCTACCTGGCCGCCCTGCGCACCGACCAGAAACGCAAGCGGAAGCTGATGGCGACGCTTGACCGGCACGGGCTGTGAGGACAGCACCACCGCAACCCGTTTCCTGCGTTGACCCGATGGAGCGGCTGCTCGCTCGGTGGCGGACCTGTTCACACAGGACGGGATCTGGGAATGGCCCGCGGGCGATCGCCGCACAGCGGGTCACGATGCCCTTCGCGCCTACTTCACCACGTACCGGGTCGACGGCTACTCCGAGGGCCTCGTGCCGCCCCGGCCGCCGGCTCAGGTGGGGCACCACGAAGACACGTTCCGCAAGGTGGAAGACACCTGGCTGCTCGCCACCCGGACCATTCCCTGTCCTTCGCCGGCCCCACGGAACGTCTCGACACCCCTGACCGGTCATAATCGTGAGGTGATCAGCTCCAGGAACCTGGACTGTGCAGCTCTGCGGCCGACGGTGCCCGGCGGCCTGGGTCACGGGAGGGCGGGCGGGCGGCGGTGGACAACGTGCCCTGGTTGCACGTCACTTCGGAGCGAGGCGCCCTACCTGTCGATCTGCTCCTTCCCGTGACCGGTAGGACGTACGTGGCGCGCCTCGACGGCCGGGAGATGCGCGACACGGACGCAGTGTTCCAGCAGTTCTACGACGGCCTGCGGCTGCCCGACCACTTCGGCTGGAACTGGAACGCCCTCTCCGACTGCCTGCGCGATCTGAAGTGGCTCTCTGCGGACCACCACGTACTGATCATCGAGGCCGCGGACGAGGCCCTGCCCGGCGATGCCACCGGACAGCGGCTGCTCTTCCGGACCCTGCTGACGGCCGGAGAGCGATGGTCCTACGTGCAGAAGCCCGAGGGCATCGAACTGGGCAGGCTCGTAGTCGTGATGCAGTGCGACGCCGCGTCCGTTCCGTCCCTGAAGAATCGGCTGCGGCCGTTCTTGAAAGAGACGTCCTCTCCGTAGGGTCCGGCATGGTGCCCTTCCGCAGGTGGGAGGACGCTTTCCCCCAGCACCGGCATCAGCGTGCACCCGGCGGCCCTCGGTGTCCTCCACCTGCTGCTGGCGACGCGCACTTGATTCTCACAAGCCTGCGAGGGCGAGGATCCTGTGCATGCCCGAGGATGGCAGGTTGGGGTTTGCCGCCGCGGTGGTCGCGACCGATTCCGACGGATCGGCCAGCAGCCGCAGCAGGACCTCGGACGGGAGTCGTGGATGGGCCGCGATGGTGCGGCGCACCATGTGATCGGGATCGGCTGCAAGGCGACGCGCGGATTCCACGGGCAAGTCGAGGTCGCGCGGGGCCAACTGTCGCATTCTCGGGTCAGGGTCAGTGGCCAGACGTCGAAGTACGTCCGTCGGTAGGGGGAAGTCGTCGGCCGGACGCCATGGGACCATCTTGTCCGGACGGTAGGTCCGGTCGATGCGCTCGGCGGTGCCGGGATCGATCCGGTCTCGGGCGTGCAGAGCCATCGTCGTGCGGACGCTGCTTTCCTCGTCATCGAGTAGCCGGGCCACGACCGGTGCAGGGAGGTGGTCGGACATCGCTGCCGAGGCACGGAAGCAGACATACGGCGAGCCCGCATAACGCAGGGGGTCAGCTGTCACCCACGGCAGGCGCAGTCCTCGAAGCTCCGCATGCGCCATCTCGCCCGTGAGCGCCCGTTCGAACGCGTCGCCGTCCAGGGCTTGCTGGTTCGCGAGCCAGTCCGGCGGAGGAACGTCGGACAGGACCTGCGCATGGATCGCAGCGCGGGTCGGGTCCGGGGTGTCCTGACGGGCGAAGATGCGGAGCGTGACCCGCGGGTTGGGGTCCTCGGCGAGCTTGTCGCGCACTGCCGGTGGGAGGTCGGGGTGCTCCGCGAGTTCCTGGCGTACTTCTTCGTCCGGATCGTCGGCGAGCCGACGGGCGGTGTCGGCGTCCAACGTGCAGTGGCGCACCGCCCCGGCGCGCGTGACCGGGTCGGCCAGCAGCGCCGGGACCAGGTCCGCCGGCGGCACGGGATGGGGGATCCGTCGGTAGTAGGTCGCACAGGCGCCTGCGCGTACCGAGTCGTCGGGGTCTGTCAGCAGGAGCCGGCGCACCGGTTCCGGGGCCTGCGTCCACGATTGGGCAAGCGTCGCTCGGACCTTCGGGTCCGAGTCAGCCGCGAGCCGGGCCCGCAGGTCCGGAGGTACGTCATCGCTCTCCGCCAGTTGTTCGCGCACCTGCGGGTCGGCGTCATCGAGTAGCCGCTCGAAGAGCCCGCGCGGTGCGTCGCCCGTGGCAATCGCCACAGCCGCGCGTATCGCGGGTTCCGGGTGTTCGGCGAGTGTCATCCGGAAGGCGTGCGGGAGGCTGCGGTTGAGGGCGAGGGAGTGGGTGAGCCAGAGATCATCGGCGGCAATGATCTCGGCGATCACCTCGTCGCTCAAGTCCGGCCGCTTGGCCACCCTGCCAAGGCCCTTGCGATAGGCGATAAGGCGACGTACGAGCTCGGGCGGCAGTGCGGGGTTCCCCGCGAGCCCTTCCAACACCTTGCCCAGATGGACCGGCAGCGGCGTAGCGTCCGACATGGCGAAGCGCCCCTTCTGTCTCGGTGACCTGACCGCCGAGTCTCTCACGCACGGTCATCGGGGACCGGGCGATCAGCAGGGGCACGGAACACACTGCTCTTGCCTTGGATCCGCGGTCGAAGTCGCGCAGCACACCGGGATCATCCGTTGCAGCAGCCTTCGACTCCTTGCCCTGGTGGATCAAGGCTCGGACCCGACCCGTAGCCAGCCGGCCTGCTCCGTAGCTCGTTCTACGGGGCAACGGCTTGCCTTGGTGAGAGCGAGCGCACCAGAGCCATCGGCGTGCGGTGATGGGTGATGATGTTGACTACCATCGTGGGTAGTTGACATGCGGAACGGCCTGGGGGCTCCTGTGAATGATGCGGTCGAATTGGCGGACATGATTGCGCAGCTGCGCCGGGAGCTGAGCCGTGCGATGTCCGCCGGCGAGGAATCCGACCTGAAGTTCAAGGCGGAGCGCGTCGAATTGGAACTGACCGTGGGAGTGGAGCGGACCAGCGAACCGGGCGTGAAGGTGCGGTTCTGGGTCTTCGACGCCGGCGCCTCGGCGAAGCGCTCGGCCACCGTCACCCAGAAGTTGACCCTCACGCTCCAGCCCGTACGGGCGGACGCGCCCGAGCAGATGGCCCTGATCTCCGGTGACGAGCTGGTCGGTGAGCGCTGAGGCGGCCGCCGGACGCGGCGGACTCGACCCGCACCGCATCGCCGAGGTCATCGTCACCACCGCCGCCGGAGGCGGGCGGCGGGGCTCGGGGTACCGGGTCGGCGACACGACGGTACTGACCGCCTTCCACGTGGTGGCGGGGGCGGCGGAGGTGCTGGTGCGCTTCGACGCCGACCGGCCGGGCCAGTGGGCCGCGACGGCGGAGCTCGCCTGGTCGGATCCCGGAACGGACGTCGCGGTGCTGACCTTCGCGGCGCCGCCCGGCGCGGCTCCCGTCCCGTCCGCGCGGTTCGGCCGCATCGGCGACGACCGCCACGCCGTCATCGACGTCCACGCAGCGGGCTTCCCCCTGTGGAAGCGCCGACGCGGCGCCGACGGCAGGCAGTTCCGGGAACTGCACCAGGCCGACGGGACCGTGGCCGCCCTGTCCAACCTGCGCACCGGAACCCTGGAGATCACGGTCCCCGCGGCGGCCGCCGACCCCGACCCCGCGGTGTCACCCTGGTCGGGGATGTCCGGGGCAGCCGTGTGGGCGGGGCCGTACCTCGTCGGGGTCGTCGCCGAACACCACCGCGGAGAAGGCCTCGGCCGGCTCACGGCGGTCCGCATCGACCACACCCTGCAGCGGGTCGCCGACGGCCCCCGGGCGGAGCTGGCCGCGCTGCTGTCCCTCCCCGATCACGCGGCGCTGCCGGACGTCGGTGCCGAGCCGGACGGCCCGAACGCCCCGGGCCCGCCGGCCTCCTCGACGGTCATCGGGCTGCCGGTCGCGCACGGCCTGGAGCTGTTCAAGGACCGGGCCGAGGCCCGGGACCGGATCGGCCGCCACCTCGCGGACCCGGGCATCCGGATGGTCACGGTCACCGGACGCCGGGGCATGGGAAAGAGCGCGGTCGCCGCCAAGGTCATGGAGCTGCTGGAACGCGGCGAGTGGCCGGGCCACGCCCGGGCGCCGCTTCCGGCGGCCCTGGTCAACCTGAGCACCCGCACCTCCGGGGTCTCCCTCGAACGCCTCTACTTCGACTGCGCCCGCGCCCTGGGTCCCGCGCACGAAGCCCGCCTGCTGGAGGTCTGGGCCGCCGGCCGGCCCGTGCCGGACAAGATCGATGAGCTGTTCGCCGCGATGGGGGACCGGCTCTTCGTCATCCTGGTCGACAACCTGGAGGACCGGCTCTCGGACGACGGCCGGCTCGACGACGAGGAACTCGACACCTTCTTCGACTGCCTCTTCCGGGCCCGCGGCACACCGAGGCTCCTGGTCACCTCGCAGTTGCCGCTGCGCCTGCCGCCCGAGCTGCGCCGGTTCGCCGCCGAGGTCGAGCTGTCCGACGGTCTGCCGCCCGCCGAATCCGTCGCGCTGCTGCGCGAACTCGACCTGGACGGCACCCTCGGTGTGGCGCAGCTCTCGGACGAGGAACTGCTGCAGGCGGCGGTCCGCGTCCACGGGGTGCCGCGCGCACTGGAACTGCTGGTGGGCGCCCTGGCCGACGACACCCTGATGCTGCCGACGCTGGAGGACGTTCTCGAGGACTTCACCCTGCGCGGTGACGTGGTCGCCGGCCTGGCCCAGGACCGCTACCAGCGCCTGGGCGCCGACAGCCGCAGCGTGCTGAACGTCCTCGCGGTGCTGCGCACCCCCGCGCCGCGTGAGGCGGTCGAGTGGATCGCCGGCGGCCTCGATCCCGCCCTCGATGTCGCAGCCGCCCTGTCCGGGCTGCCGCGGATGCGCATGCTGTCGGTGGACCGGGGAACCCGCACCTATGCGCTGCACCCGATGGACGCCGACCTCGCGTACGGTGCCCTGCCGGCCGAAGGCCCGCTGGGGCGGCCTGCGTTGGAGCGGCGGGCGGCCGAGTGGTACGCGCGGACCGCCCCACCCCGCCGGGACTGGCGCACGCTGGACGACGTACAGGCCTACCGGCGTGCATTCGACCACCGGGTGCGGGCCGGGGACATGGACGAGGCGGCGCTCATCATCGGCGCCATCGGGCCGTGGATGGTGTCGCACGGCTCCGTGCTCGCGGCGATTTCCATGCATCTGACACTGGAGGAGCAAGTGAACGACGACCGGGCGCGTCTCGCCCACCTCATCGGCTTCGGGCACGCCCGGTTGAGCGGCGGCCCGCTGACGCACGCGCTCGAGCTCTTCACCGAGGCCGCGGAGGTGGCCGAGCGCATCGAGGACCGTCGTGCGCTCCAAGAGGTCATGTTCGGCCTCGGCGACGCGCACCGGCAGCTGGGCCGCCTGGAGGACGCGACGGGGCCGCTGGCCCGGGCCGGGGCACTGGCCCGGGAGAACGGCGATGCCGAAGCGGAGGCCCACGCCGCCCTCAGTCTCAGTCTCGCCCACAGCACCCTCGGCGACGGGGAGGCAGCCCTCGCGGGCGCCGACCGGCTGGGCGAACTCGCCGCGGCCTCGGGGGACCGGCTCACCGAAGCCCGCTCCTGGAACGCCCGTTTCACGGCTCTGCTGGCCCTGGGCCGCTGGGAGGAGACCGTCGCGGCGGGCGACCGGGCCGTACGCGCCTACGCGGCCGCGGGCGTCCAGGAGGCGACGGACTACGCGCTGAACGCCAAGGGCGTGGCCCTGCTCGCCCTGGGCCGCCCCGAGGAGGCCCTGGCCTGCCTGGAGGAGGCGCTGCGCGCGGCGTCGGCCATGGAGAATCCGCGGACCGAGGGAGTCTGCCTCTACAACACCGCCTGGGCGCAGTGGACCCTGGGCCGGTACGGGCAGGCAGCCGAGGCGGCCGAGCGCTCCGCGGCGTCCCTGCACCGCGCCGGGGCCGCGGAGGCCGTGGCGGCGCAGGCGCTCGGCGAAGCGGCCCGCGCCAGGATGGTGCCCGCTGCGCGCACGGCGGCCGATGCCCTGGACCGGGCGGCGCAGGGCGCCGGCGGCAACGTGGAGATGGTCCGCCCGGCCTGGCTGACCGCGCAGGCCGAGCAGTTGCGCGACCACGCCTGACCTGGAGCCGGCCGGCCGGTCCGGCTCTGCGGCGCCTCGTCGGGGGCAGGTTGTGCGGATATCCGCCCCCGTCAGCGGAGCGGGCTCGTATCGTACGGACCGAGAGGGTGGTCCCCGGCGGGTGCTGCGGGGGCGCCGTGAGCCGGGGAGGGCGCGGGTGAGGGCGATCGGCGACGGGCGGTTCGTGCTGGGCGACGAGCTGGGCCGTGGGGGCATGGGCGTCGTCTACCGGGGTTTCGACACCCGCATCCAGCGCGAGGTGGCGGTGAAGGTCGTCGACGCGGCGCAGCAGAGCCCGGAGACCGGGGCGCGTCTCGAACGGGAAGCCCTCATCAACGGGCGGCTCAACCATCCGAACATCGTGGCCGTGTACGACAGGAACGCCGACGGTGACGAGCAGTACCTCGTCATGGAGCTGGTGCACGGGAAGTCCCTCGCCCACGTGGCTGCCAGGAAGCGGCCGTGTCGGGACGAGGTGCTGCGATGGGCCGGGCACGTCGCCCAGGCCCTGGCCGCCGCTCACCGGCTGGGCATCGTGCACCGTGACATCAAGCCGGACAACGTCCTGCTGGACCGGCGACCGCACCACCCCGAGGTGGCCAAGGTGTGCGACTTCGGCATCGCGCTGCACGACGGGCCGGACAGCGTGCCGGACGCCCGGCCCGCCACGAGTGGCTGGCACGTCCGCGGCACGCGCGGCTACATCGCGCCCGAGGTGCTGCGTGGTGATCGCGCGACACCGGCGAGCGATGTGTACGCGCTCGGTGTCGTGCTGCTCGAGCTGTTCTCCGGGAGCCTGCCGGACCCGGTGGGCCGCAGACTCCCTCGGGAGGTGCCGCCCGATGTCGCGGGTCTCGCTTCGGCGCTGCTGGCCGAGGATCCTGCCGACAGGCCGACCTCGGCCGCTGTGGCGGGCGAACTGACCGCTCTGCTCGCCGGGCGGTCGTCCTCCGATGGGGTGCCGCCTCCCCGTCCGCCGGGGCGCGTGGTGACGGCGCCGGTGTCGGACACCGCCGCCACGGCGACCGTCCGGCGTGGCCGCCCTGAGCGTCCTCTCCCCCACCAGCCGACCGCCCCGGTACCGGCCGGACCGCCTGCGGCACTGGCCGGACCCCGTCCGCCTGCGCGAACGGCCGGGCGGGGCTCGGCAGGCACCGCCGGCGCCCGGCCGTGGCACGCTGCGGCGTATCTCGGGCCGCGTCAGGTGCTCACGGGAGCCGCCACCGTGATTCCCGCGGTACTCGGCTCCGTCACCTGGGCCTTGGCCGTCGGGCTGTTCGCCGCGACGACGGGGCTGGACTTCGGCAGGGCGGGCGGTATCGAGGCGGGGAGGATCGCGGCCGACTGGACGGGCCGTGCGGTTCCGCTGATCGTGCTTCTGGCCTTGCCCCTGATCGCATTGCCCGCCCGGTTCCGGCCGGCGGGTGTTGCGGTCCTGGCGGTGCTGTCCGGCGTCCTCGGGCTCGGTGCCGCTCACGGCCTCCGGGACGCAATGGGACTCGGAAGTGTCGTGCGGCCGCTCCAGGACGCCTCTCCCCTGGTGCTCAAGGGCCCGCTGCTGGATTACAGCACGTTCTGGGGGCAGTGGGTGGGCTGGGGCGGAATCCTCACCGCCGTGCTCGCGGCCGTGCTGACCGCGGGTGCTTGGGCGGTCGGCATCGGCCTCGAGTCGGACGCATGAGCAACGGTGCGGAGTCCTTATCGGGCGCTGCGGGGGTGTCGGATTCCGAGCGGCTGCTCTTCGGCGGCGAACTCGCGTACGACATCGGCTGGGACCGGCACGAGGGCGCCTGGCTGAAGCTCGGGCTGTGGAAGATGGCCAAGGGCCTGCCCCGGCTCGTCGGCACGGGCATCCGGCTCGCGCGCCTCGCCGACGCCCGCGCCCTGCACGTCGTCCTCGGCGCCGAGTTGGGCCGCGGCGTCGCCCAGGCCGTCGGCCTGGTCGCGGTGAACAGCGTGCTCGGCCACATCCTCGCGGAAGGCACGACCAACCAGCGGCTCGTGCGGGCGGTGCCCGCGCTCGTCATCGTGGCCGTGACCGCGTTGCTGGGCTCGCTCCTGCGGTCCGCGTCCACGGCGGCCACCGGCACCCTGGAGCCGAAGGTCCAGCGGGTGGCGACCGAGCGGTATCTGGGCCTGGTGCACCGGGTCGAGCTCGCGGCGGTCGAGGACGACGAGTTCCACCGGCTCCTGGACGCCGCCCGCTACGGTGCCGACTCCGCCCGCCGGATGATCCGGTACTGCACCAACACCCTGAACTCCGTGATCTCGTTGATCGCCGCAGCCGGGGTCCTCACGGTCCTTCATCCCCTGCTGCTGCCGCTGCTGGTCCTGATGACCCTGCCCAGCGCTTGGAGTTCGCTGACGATCTCCAAACAGCGATACGTCTCCTTCCATACCTTCGTCCAGCACGCCCGGGCCGGCCACATGCTGGGGGA
The DNA here is from genome assembly GCF_042890265.1 of Streptomyces sp. NPDC002209. Classification (NCBI taxonomy): domain Bacteria; kingdom Bacillati; phylum Actinomycetota; class Actinomycetes; order Kitasatosporales; family Streptomycetaceae; genus Streptomyces; species Streptomyces sp. NPDC002209. Next base: position 27,411 of record NZ_JBIARX010000004.1, read on the forward strand.
GCTGCTCACCCAGCAGGAGGCTGCGGCCGAGGTCCGCGTCCACGACGTCGGTCCGTTCCTCCTGGGCCACTTCAAGAACATGGCCGAGACCAGCGAACGCGAACAGACCCGCCTCGCACACCGGGCCGCCCGGATCGGCCTGGTCGCCGACGGCGCCGGCGGCCTGGCCACCCTGCTCACGTACGGCGCGCTCGGACTGCTGCTGTGGGGCGGGGCCATGGAGCTCGCGGTCGCGGGTACTGCCGTACTGGCGATCCGTACGGGCGCGTCGAGTCTGGACTCCCTCGTCCTGCAGATCACCGAGCTGCACCAGGAGAGTCTCTTCGTCGCCGACTACGAACGCCTGTGCCGTGAGGCGGAGGCCCGGGCCATCCCCGCCTCCGGGGAGGCACTGCCCGAGCAGCTCCGGGAAGTCCGCTTCGAGAAGGTCACGTTCACCTATCCGGGCAGCGGCGGCGAGCAGCCGGAACCGACGCTGCGGGAGGTCAGCCTCTCCTTCCCCACGGGCAAGATCATCGCTCTGGTGGGCGAGAACGGCTCGGGGAAGTCCACCCTGGTCAAGCTCCTCGCGGGCCTGTACTTGCCGGACCCGGACGGCGGCACGATCCGCTGGGACGAGGTGGACGCCCGCGTGGCGGACCGGCGCGAGGTGTTCTCCCGGGTCGCGCTGATGTCGCAGAACTTCTACCACTGGCCCTTCACGTTCCGCGTCAACGTCGGCATCGGGCAGCCCGGCCGGCCGATCGACGATCGGTCGGTGGAGGAGGCGGCGGTCTACTCCGGCGCCGACGAAGTCCTGGCCGGCCTGCCGCGCGGGCTCGGGACGCTGCTGGCGCGCGGCTACCGGGGTGGGCACCAGATCTCCGGAGGGCAGTGGCAGCGCGTGGGGATCGCCCGGGCGAAGTACCGGGAGGCGGAGATCCTGATCGTGGACGAGCCCACCAGCGCGCTGGACGCGGTCGCCGAACAGCGGGTCTTCGACCAGATCAGGGCGCTGGCCGCCACGACCGGGCAGACGATCGTGCTGATCACCCACCGACTTCACTCCGTACGGCACGCCGACCTCATCCACGTGCTCAAGGGCGGCCGGGTCGCGGAGTCGGGGACCTTCGCCGAGCTGATGGACGAGAAGACGGGCACCGGAGACTTCCGCGACGCCTACCTCGTCCAGGCCGCCGCCTTCGACGCCCCCCTCCCCGCCCAGCCGCCCGGCGACCACGACGTGCTGTCCGCCAAGGACGGCACATGACGGCATGCGGGGCCCTCGCCCGGCGGGCAGTCGGCACCCGGTCCCCGACCGGCTGAGGCTACTCGGCCCGTAGCGCGGCCAGTCGCTGTTCGAACGGCACCACTTCGAAGCTCTCGGCCGGATGCACCGACGTGATCGCCCCCGTCAGGGAACGGGGTGCGATCGCGGTGGTGGTGTCGACGTCGGGGACGACGTCCCGGGTGGCGGGCGCCATGAAACGTGCCAGCTCGGAGCCCGCACGGGCAATCCGTTGCGCCAGGCCCTCCTCGCCCCAGTCCTGGGAGGCCGCGTACACGGCGGTCGGAAGGACGAGCGCACGCAGGTGGCTGAAGAGCGGGCGCAGGGCGTGTTCGGTGACCAGGGAGTGCCGGGCGGTGCCACCCGTGGCGCCGACGAGCACCGGCTTCCCCGTGAGGGCGTCCTTGTCGATGAGGTCGAAGAACGATTTGAACAGGCCGCTGTACGAGGCCGCGAACACGGGAGTCACGGCGACCAGGCCGTCTGCGAGTGCCACCGCGTCGAGCGCGGCGGCCAGCCGGACGGGCGGGAATCCGGTGACGAAGTGCTGGGCGATCTCCGTCGCCAGGTCCCTCAGTTCGATCACTTCGGGCTCGGCGTCCACGTGGCGCAGCGTCGCGGCTGCGAGCCGGTCGGCGAGCAGCCGTGTCGAGGAGGGCGAGCTCAGTCCTGCCGATACGACGACGAGCTTCATGCCTGCGTCTCCTCCTTCGCGGTCTCCCGGGCGGCCGCGACGCGGGCCGGGTGCGTCGGGGCGTCGGGGACGCCGGCCGGGCGCAGGTTCGCGAACTCCTTGCGCAGCACCGGCACGACTTCCTCGCCGAGCAGGTCGAGCTGTTCCAGGACGGTCTTCAGGGGCAGGCCCGCGTGGTCCATCAGGAACAGCTGGCGCTGGTAGTCGCCGGCGTAGTCCCGGAAGGACAGGGTTCGCTCGATGACCTGCTGCGGCGAGCCGACGGTCAACGGGGTCTGGGAGGTGAACTCCTCCAGGGACGGGCCGTGACCGTACACCGGCGCATTGTCGAAGTACGGACGGAATTCGCGCACCGCGTCCTGCGAGTTCTTGCGCATGAAGACCTGGCCGCCGAGTCCGACGATGGCCTGCTCGGGGGTGCCGTGCCCGTAGTGGGCATAGCGCCGGCGGTACAGGTCGACCATCTGCCGGGTGTGGGACGCCGGCCAGAAGATGTTGTTGTGGAAGAAGCCGTCGCCGTAATACGCAGCCTGCTCGGCGATCTCCGGGGAGCGGATGGAGCCGTGCCATACGAAGGGCGCCACGCCGTCGAGGGGGCGCGGGGTGGAGGTGAAGGACTGCAGCGGCGTGCGGAACTTGCCCTTCCATGTGACGACGTCCTCGTCCCACAGGCGGCGCAGCAACGCGTAGTTCTCGATGGCGAGGTCGATGCCGTCGCGGATGTCCTTGCCGAACCAGGGGTAGACCGGTCCCGTGTTGCCACGGCCCATCATCACGTCGACGCGGCCGTCCGCGACGTGCTGGAGCATCGCGAAGTCCTCGGCGATCTTCACCGGGTCGTTCGTGGTGATCAGCGTCGTGGACGTGGACAGGATCAGGTTCTCGGTGCGCCCGGCGATGTAGCCGAGCATCGTCGTCGGCGAGGAAGGGACGAACGGCGGATTGTGGTGCTCGCCGGTCGCGAAGACGTCGAGGCCGACCTCCTCGGCCTTCTGCGCGATCGCGAGCATCGCCTTGATGCGCTCGTGCTCGCCCGGCGCGCGTCCGGTCGTCGGATCGGCCGTGACGTCGCCGACGGTGAAGATCCCGAACTGCATGGCTCCCCTTCCCAGGATTGTTTACGATTCAACTATACCTGGGAACGGGGAGTGCCCCCGAGGTATTCCCGATCGAGCACGATGGCCCCCGACGGCGGGCTCCCGGCCGGGACGGCATCGGTGTCCTCGACGCCTCCCGCCTGCGGCCGGCGGGCGCGCGGTGGTCGCCGCCCCAGGTCCACGAGGGCCGGCGGCATACCGGTAGTTTCTGTTCCGGTCCCAGGGGCTGCACCGCGTCCGCGCCAGCCGCTGTCGACCCTGGTGCGGCCCTCCGCTGCGCCAGGATTCCACCCCGGAAAGGCCCAGACCCTGAACCCCTCGTTCGCCGAAGCACTCTCCGTCATCCTGCTTCTGGCAGTACTGGCCTGCGCGGTGATCCGGCCGTGGGGCTGGCCGGAGGCGGTCGTGGCCGTCCCCGCCGCCGGGATCGTCATCGCCACCGGCGCGATCTCCCTCGACCATGCGGCGGACGAGGCCGTCCGGCTGGGCCCGGTGATCGGATTTCTCGCGGCCGTCCTGGTCCTGGCCCAGCTGTGCGACGACGAGGGGTTGTTCCATGCCTGCGGTGCCTGGATGGCACGGCAGGCGGCCGGCCGGCCCCGGCGTCTTCTCGGCCTTGTCTTCGTGACGGCCTCGCTGATCACCGCGGTGCTCAGTCTGGACGCCACGGTGGTGCTGCTGACCCCGGTGGTGTTCGCCACCGCCGCCCGGCTGGGCGCCCGCGCGAAGCCGCACGTCTACGCCTGCACCCACCTGTCGAACACCGCCTCGCTGCTGCTGCCGGTCTCCAACCTCACCAACCTGCTGGCCTTCGCCGCCAGCGGCCTGACCTTCACCCGCTTCGCCGCCCTGATGGCGCTGCCCTGGCTGGTCGCGATCGGCGCCGAGTACGTCGTGATCCGCCGCTATTTCGCCACCGACCTGGACGCGGGCGCCGAGGCCCCGCCCACCGAGGAGCCCCGCGAACTGCCCCTGTTCGCCCTCCTCACGGTGGCGGGCACCCTGGCGGGCTTCGTCTTGACCTCGGCGGTCGACATCAACCCGGCCTGGGCCGCGGCCGCCGGCGCCGCCGTCCTGGCCGCCCGCGCCCTGGCCCGGCGCCGCACGACCCCCACGGCGATCGTCCGGGCCGCGGCCCTGCCGTTCTGCGCCTTCGTTCTGGCCCTGGGCATCGTGGTCCGCGCGGTGGTGGACAACGGCCTCGCCGACGCCCTGGGCCACCTCGTTCCCGGAGGCAGCGATCTCCCGGCCCTCCTCGCCATCGCGGCACTGGCGGCCGTACTGGCGAACGTCATCAACAACCTGCCCGCCGTGCTGGTCCTGCTCCCGCTGACCGCCCCCACCGGCCCGGGCGCCGTCCTGGCCGTGCTCCTCGGCGTGAACATCGGCCCGAACCTCACCTACGCCGGTTCCCTGGCCACCCTGCTGTGGCGGCGTATCGTGCACGAACACGACACGGACGTGGAGCTGGGCGAGTTCACACGGCTCGGCCTGCTCGCCGTGCCCGCCGCCCTGCTGCTCTCCGTGGTGGCACTGTGGGTCTCGCTCCAAGCGATCGGAGGCTGAACACCGTGACCGTCATCGTCTGGATCGTGGAGGGCACCTGGCCCGCCGTCGTCGACGCCGCGCGCGCCCATACGTCGGAGGACGCCGACCTGGTACTGCTCCACGTCACCGGCCACGAGGTGTCGGGCGCCGCACACGGCGCCTACGCCGGACTGCTCGGCCGCGCCCGCCCCGACCGCGACCCCGGCACCGCCGTGGAACACCTGGCCGCCGCCTCCGCCGAACGGCTGTTGGCCGACGCTGCCGAGCGACTGGGACGCCCGTGCACCCGGCAAGAACGCTCGGGCCGCATCGAACGGGAAGTCGTCGCCGCCGTCGACGGCGCCGACCTGCTCATCCTCGCCCGCGACGGCGACCGCACCCACCTCGGACCCCGCAGCCTCGGGCCCGCCAGCCGATTCATCGTCGACCACGCCCCCTGCCCCGTCCTGCTGGTCTGGCCCGAGACGGCACCCGGCACGGCCGCCATCCCGCCACCGCCACCCCACCCGACGGCCTAGCCACGGCCTGGCCGTCACCACTCCGGGATCGAGAGACGCGGCCGTCGACCCGGTCAGAAGCCCGAGGCGACCGCCTCCGCGAGGAAGGTCCAGCCGTCGACCTTCACCTCCCGGCGCTCCCCCGGTTCCCATCCGCGGGCCAGCGCCGCATCGAGCAAGAACCGTACCGTGCCCGGTTCGTGGAGGTTCAAGGCGCCGACGCCGACCGCTCCCACCTCCCCCGAGCCCGTGGTGAAACCCGAGACGTAGCGGCCGGGGGCCTCGTCGAAGACGAGGCGCAGCCGGCCGCCGGTGCCCGATGGGTGACAGTTCAGGGTGAGGGTCTTGCGGCAGCCGCCGTTCTCCAGCACGTGGTGACCGTGGCGGACCGTCCACATGTACGTTCGCCCGTCGGCGACCATCCGGCGGGCCTTCTTCGAAGAGCGGGGCATCCGCCCAGCCTACGCAGCGGGCTCAACGGATCCCCACGGGGTTTCCTCCTCGTCCTGGCGCTGGTCCTCGGCGTCGGCGTCGGCGTGACAGCCGCCGGGCTCAGCTCCGTCGGGCGGTGGGGTCCGGGACGGCCGCCCTGCGGGCGTGCAGCACATGCGCGTCCAGGGGCAGCGGGCTGTGGCCGATGAGCTGGAGGCCGGCGTCGGCGAGCAGGCGCGCGTAGTGGTCGGCACTGCGTTCACGGCCTCCGACGTTGCACAGCATGTGCAGGTCCCACGCCGTGGCCAGCGAGGGGGAACCGTCGGCGGGCAGGAGCCGTTCCACGACGAGCAGGTCCGCGTGGGCGGGCATCGCGCGGGCGCAGTGGCGCAGGATCTCCCGGCAGCGGTCGTCGTCCCAGTCGTGCAGGACGCGGGAGAGGACGTACACGTCGCCGCCGTCCGGTACGTCGGCGAAGTCGCCCGCGCGGTAGTCGCAGCGGGCGCCGCAGCCCGCGGCGTCGAGCAGGTGGCGGGCGGATTCGACGGCGTGCGGGCGCTCGAGGAGGACGCCGCGCAGGCGCGGGTGTTCGGTGAGGATGCGGCCGAGGAGCTCCCCGTTCCCGCCGGCGACGTCGACGACGGTCGCGGGAGCGGGCGCCTGGGCCGCGGCGGTGATGACCGGGTGGTCGGGGAGCGGCTCGAACATCCGTGAGCTCGCGGCCATGGACCGGTCGAAGAGGGCGGCGAGTTCGGGGTCGCGGGCGAAGTGGTCGAAGTGGTTCTCGCCGAAGAGGCGGTCGAAGGCCGGCTGCCCGGTCCGCACGGCATGGTCGAGTTCCCCGAAGGAGCGGTAGAACGGGCCGCCGTACATCAGGGCCAGCGGCCGCATCGACCCGGGCGCGTCCGCGCGCAGCAGGGCGCCGAGTTCGGTCAGCCGGAATCCGTCCTGTTCCGGGTCCTGGTCCTGGTCCTGTTCCCGGGCCGGGTCCCGGGTGACGGCGCCGAGCATGGCGAGGTAGCGCAGGAGCGTGGCGAGGCTCCTGGGGTGGGTTCCGGTCATCCGGGCGAGGTCCTCGGTGCGGTGCGCGGCGCGGGTGTCCATGGCGTCGGGCAGGCACAACCGGGCGAAGGCGGCGAGTGCTTGTGTGGTCCAGGCGCCGGTGAGGAGGCGAAGGAGCGTTTCAGCGGGCTGCCCTGCGGTGCGGTGCGGGTCGTGGTGCTCGTCGGAGTGGTCCAGGTGGGCGGCGAGGGCGGCGCGGTGGTCGCCGCGTACGTAGAGCTCCAGCCGCCGGTAGCCGCAGACCGGATCCGCGGGGGTGGTGAAGTACAGGACCGTGCCGTCCTCGTGCGGGTTGTAGCCGCCGCCGTCGGGGCGCGCGCCGTGGCGGACGAGGATCGCGCACAGGCCGCGCAGCGCCAGCGGGTCCGAGTGCTCGATCTCGAAGGCGAGGTGGGCCTCGTGCCGGCGGGTGCGTTCGTAGGCGGCGATCCGCTCCAGGCCGGACTGCGGCGGCACGGTCAGGGCGAACACCTCGACCGCGCGGCGCTCCCCGGCAGTGCCGGGCACCTGCGGGCGCAGGATGCGTACGTCGAGCTCGGCCGGATCGCGCCGGTGGCGCCGGGCGAGGCGTTCCCGTACGACCACGCTGGGGTGGGAGGGAGTGTCCGCGGCCAGCCCGCAGTCGGCGAGTTGGGTCCGCAGGCTGTCCGCGTCCGGCGGGAAGAGCAGCAGCCCCGCGTGGGCGAACCGGCAGTGTCCGGCGAGTGCCCGCAGGTCCGGTCCGCCGAGTCCGGGCAGGAGGAGGGGCAGCAGGGCGGCGCTGTCGTGCTCGCGGACGAACTCGGCTGCCGCGCGCAGGCGGGCCGTGTCGTCCAGAAGCATCGTTTCGTCGGGGAGCGTCGTCGTCATCGTGGGGGTTTCCTCGGGCCGTTGAGGGGCTGGGCAGGGCAGGGCGAAGCAGGGGGGCCGGGTGGGGCGGGGTGGAGGGCGCGGGGCCGGTTCAGCGGTGCGGGGGGGCGGGGTGCAGCAGCCGTCACATGCCGACGTAGTTCTCGGCGAACCACTCCTGGTGGATGCGCGAGGTACGCAGCGAAGCGAGCCGGGAGCGCCGCAGGGCGGCGTGGAAGAACGATCCGGCACCCTGGTTCCCGTCGGGTGCGGTGTGCAGCAGCCGGGTCATCCACCCGGTGAACTCCTGGGCTCGCCAAATGTGCGCCAGGCACTGGTCCGAGTACCCGTCGAGGCCTGCGGTGTCGCCCCGGGTGAGGGCGTCGGTCAGGGCTCCGGCCAGGATCTCGGCCTCCAGGACGGCGAGGTTGGCGCCCTTCGCGGCGGCCGGGGCGAGCAGACTCGCCGCATCGCCCGCCAGGAAGAGCGAGCCGTGGCACAGCGGTTCGATCACGTCGCAGGTCAGGTCGAAGATCCCGCGTTCCAGGAGCGTGCCCCGGTGCAGCGGGCCGTGGTCCGCGGCGCGCATCCGCAGGTCCAGCTCGTCCCAGATCCGCTGCTCGGACCAGGCGTCGGCGGGGATGCCGCGCTGCCACTGGAGGTAGTAGCGGGTGACGTCCGCGGTACGGGCCATGTGGCCGGCGAAGCCTCGGTCGTGGATGGCGTAGCCCACGGCGTCGAGGCTCGGCGGGGCCTCGGCGAGGAGGCCGAGCCAGGTCACACCGTGGTCGTGGTGGTGGCGGCGGACGGCGCCCGGCGGCAAGGAGCGGCGGGCCGCCCCGTGCCGGCCGTCGCAACCGGCGACGTATCGGGCGGTCCACCGGGTGGGACGGCCGTCGGGCTCGCGCGTCGTGACGTACGGGCGGGTGCCGTCGGCGTCGCGCACGGCGAGCGCCTCCGTCTGGAAACGGATGCGTCCGCCGCGGTCGAGGTAGTGCGTCAGGAGGTCCGTGACCAGGTTCTGCTGCGGGTAGACGTGGTGCTGCCCGCTCTGGCCGAGGGCGCCGTAGTCGAGCCGGAACCGGCCGTCTTCGGTGCGGAACTCGCACGTGCCGTGGCGGCGGCCGTGCCGGTGCAGTCCGTCGGCGAGGCCGTGGCGGTCCAGGATCCGCCCCGTGTTGGGGGCGAGGAACCCGGCGCGGGCCCTGGTCTGGACATGGGTGCGGGAGGCGCGTTCGAGGAGGACGCAGTCGATCCCTGCTGCGTGCAGCAGGATTCCGAGAACGAGCCCGGCCGGACCGGCACCGAGGACGATCACGTCGGCTGATTCCCGTAAAGCGCGGGAGTTCTGACTTTCCGTCATAGCGCGTGAAGCATAAGCACGCGAAGATCGATGAACCTACGCAAGCCATCCATAGGCGGTAATAGAGTGACAATCACCCTTGACGTTTCGGGCCCATGACGCCGGGGCCGGGAGCGGTGTCCGCGGCCGGACGGTGGTGCGCGCCAGGCGCGCACGGGCGCTCACACGCCTGGGCGCACACCCCGGTCGCAGGCCTGGCCGGAGCCGACGAAACCGCCGCGGTACGGGACGGCCGGATCGTAGGCTCCGGCTCGTACCCGTACCCGTACCCGCCTGACGGCAGCCGACGGCGGCGCCCGTCGCCCGTGTCCGCACGGGACTTCACGGAAAGTGGCCCATGAGCCTGGAAACACTGATCAGTTCCCGCACCACCGCCACCGCCGGCGAAGGCGCCCCGCTGCGGCCCACGCTGTACTCGCTCGACGACCCCGTGCACCGTACGGCCCTCGGTGCGCTGCTGGAGCGCGGCGAGGTGACCGCCGTCCGGGACGCGCTCGGCGAGCAGGTGGCGGAGTTGCTGACCGCACGCAGGCCGGACTGGTCCCCGGACGCGGACGGGCTCGCCGCCGCCGTGGAGGCGCACCTGGGCGGGCGGCCGGCGAGCGCGTACGGGTCCTGGGCCTGGTATCCGTGGTCGCGGCAACTCGTCCACGTACTGCCCCGGGACGAGTACCGCGAGCTGCGGCAGTCCCGCAACCGGTACAAGATCACGGCAGCGGAGCAGGAGCTCCTGACGGGCCGCACGATCGCCGTGATCGGCCTCTCGGTCGGGGCGGCCAGCGCGGTCACGCTCGCCCAGGAGGGTGTGGGCAGCCGGTTCCGGCTCGCCGACTTCGACCGGTTGTCGCTGTCGAACCTCAACCGCCTGCGGGCCTCGGTGGCCGATGTCGGCCTGCCCAAGGTGGTGATCGCCGCACGCCAGATGTACGAGATCGACCCCCATCTCGACATCGAGGTCTGGCCGCAGGGGCTCACCGAGGAGAACGTCGACGCGTTCCTGACCGGCGGCGGGCGCGCCGATCTCCTGGTGGAGGAGTGCGACGACCTGTACATCAAGGTGTACGCCCGCGAGCGGGCCCGCGCGCACCGCATCCCCGTGCTGATGGAGACCAACGAGCGGGGCATGGTGGACGTCGAGCGGTTCGACCGCGAACCGCACCGCCCGCTGCTGCACGGGCTGCTGAGCGGTGTGACGGCCGCCGAACTCAAGACGCTGTCCACGCGCGAGAAGGTGCCGTACGTCCTGCGGATCCTCGACCAGGAACGGCCGTCGGAGCGGTTCGTACCGTCGCTGGTCGAGATCGGGCAGACCATCTCCTCCTGGCCGCAGCTCGCCTCGGGGGTGGCGCTCGGCGCCGCGCTGGTCACCGACACGGCACGCCGTCTGCTCCTGGGGACCTTCACGGCGTCGGGGCGCTGGTTCGTCGATCCCGGGGAACTGGTCCGCGACGGAACAGAAACGATTCTGCGGTCCGAGGAGCCTCCCCCGGCCGGGGCTGCGCGGGAGGTCGCCGCGCGGGAGGTCACCGCGCCCCTCCGTCTCCCCGAGTCCGGACGTCCGCTGGACGAGGAGGCGGTGCGCCGTCTCGTCTCGTACGGGATACAGGCCCCGTCCGGCGGCAACGTCCAACCGTGGCGGTTCGTTTCGCGGGGACGGGTGCTGGAGTGCCGGATCGCCGGGGACCTGGCGCCGACACTGCTCGACTTCGAGCGGTCGGCCAGTCATCTGGCGATCGGTGCGGCGGTGGAGAACATCGACCTGGCCGCCCGCGCGGCCGGGTGGGCCTGTCGGGCCCGTCTCTTCCCGGATCCGGCCGATCCCGGCCTGGTCTGCGCACTCTCCTTCGACCTCGAAGGGCCGGGCGCGGCGGACGGCCCGCGGGTGCCGCTCGCCGACTGGATCGGGCACCGTACGACCAATCGCGCCCCGGGAGCGGACACCCCGCTCGCGGGTCCGGACGCCGACGCGCTGACGCGGTGCGCGCAGGAGAGCGGAGCACTGCTCGACCTGGTCACCGAACGGGACGGGCTGGAAGACGCCGGCCGCATCCTGGGCGCCGGTGACCGGCTGCGCATCATGTCGCCGGCGCTGCACCGCGACATGATGGCCGAGATGCGCTGGGACGACGAGGAGGTCCGGCGCACCCGGGACGGCATCGACGTCGCGACGCTCCAGCTCGACCGGACGGACCTGGCCGGCATCTCCATCGCCCGGCACTGGCCGAACCTCGCCTTCATCCGGCGGATCGGCGGCGGTGCCTCGTTCGAGGAGGGCGCCCGCAAACTCGTCGCCGCGTCCTCGGCGATCGGCGTCCTGAGCATTCCCGGCACGACGCCCGACGCCTACGCGCGCGGGGGCCGGGCGCTCCAGCGGCTGTGGCTGACCGCCACCTCCCGCGGCCTGGCGGTGCAGCCGCTCACCGCGCTGCTCTACCTCCTCGCGCGCGTCGAACGGGGCGGTGGAGCCGGGCTCGACACCGAAGAGATCGCGACGCTGCGGGCCCTGCGCACCAGGCTGGCCGAGATCCTGCCGCACCGCCCCGACAACGCCGAGCTGATACTGGTCCGGCTGTCGTACGCCCCACCGCCCGCGGTCCGCTCGCTCCGCCGCGACGTCGGCTCGTGCCTGCGCTTCGCGGGGCCGGAGGGCGCCTGACGGTACCGGTCGCGGATGAGCGGACAGCGGTCCGTTGCGCATCAGCCGATCGGATGACGAGCGCGAGCCGGTCCGGGGGCGGGACGCTCCGGAACACGGGGAGAGGATCGGGGTCAGGACAGGTGGCCGCGGGGCCGTGGAGCGGATGAGGGGTACGGGATGTACGACATCGATCGCCGGTTGCTGGACGCCGCGCGGGCCGGGGACGCCGTTGCCGTACGGGCGGCGGTCGAAGGGGGCGCGAACGTCGAGGTGCGCGACGAGGAGCTGCGCACGCCGCTGCTCCTCGCCTCCCTCGGGAACCATGTGGAGGTGGCCCGGGTGCTCGTGGCGGCAGGCGCAGACGTCGACGCCCAGGATGCCCGCCAGGACAGCGCCTGGCTGGTCACCGGGGTGACGGGCAGCGTGCCGATGCTGCGCGTGCTGCTCCCGGCCGATCCGGACCTGCGGCGCACCAACCGGTTCGGCGGCGTGTCGCACATCCCGGCGAGCGAGCGCGGGCACGTCGCGTACGTACGGGAGGTGCTGGCGGTCACGGACATCGAGGTCGATCACGTCAACCGGCTCGGCTGGACCGCCCTGCTGGAGGCCGTGATCCTCGGCGACGGGGGTCCGGCCCACCAGGAGATCGTACGGCTGCTCCTCGCCGCCGGGGCGGACCGGGAACTGGCGGACGGCGACGGGGTGACGGCGCTCGCGCACGCGGAGCGGCGCGGGTACGCCGAGATCGCGGAGTTGCTGCGGTGAGCGCGCCCCGCGTACACCGGGCCGCAGGGCATCGGCTGGCGCTGGTCCTGGCCGGGGTTGCCGTGCTCGCCGGGTGCGCGGCGGGCCTTGGCGGTGGCGTTGGCGGTGGAGGTCGTACGAGCGGCCCGGAGGGGGCCGGGGCAGCGGCGGCACCACGGGTCGACGCATCGGCAGCCGACGCGGCCGTGCCCACGGCGCACGGCACGCTCCTGGTCACCGACTTCGGCGGTTCGACGGTGACCTTCGTGGATCCTGCGCGCGGCCCGGTCGGCTCGGTGGAGGTGGGAACCGCCCCGTACGGGCTGGCACTCGGCGCGGACGGGCGGGCCTGGGTCGCGACGGCGCAGGGGGTCGCGGTGGTGGACACGGCCACCCGCACCGGCCTGGGCCGCATCCCGTACCGCACCCGCAGCGGGCCCGTGACCACCGGCGAGTACCGGGGCGGCGGGATGGGCATCGCGCTCGCGCCCGACGGGCGGCGACTGTACGTGGGGGTCAACGTGCCCGGCGGCCCGGGGGTTCTCGAGGTCATCGACACGGCTGCCCGTACGGTGACCGCCACCGTGCCCGTCGGCCGCCGCCCCTTCGACGTGGACGTCGCGGCGGACGGCAGCGAGGTGTACGCGACCGGGCACGACTCCTACGACGTGACGGCCGTGCGCGCCGACACCCTCGCGGCGCGGCGGCTGGTGGTCGCCCCGTACGGGGAACGGGGCCTCGGCTCCTGGCTGAAACCGCACTACGCGGTGGTGCGGCCCTCCGACGGGCGGCTGTTGCTGCCGTTCGAGGGCGAGAGGCTGGCGGTGCTGGACCACGGTACGGGCCGGGTCTCCGTCGAGCCGATGACCGCGGACATCCACCAGCACGGGGCCGCCCTCGCCCCCGACGGCACGCTGCTCGTGGTCGGCGCGGCGGAGGGCGAGGGGGCGGCCTCGCTGACGGTCCGGTCCCCCGACGGGACGGAGCGCACGGTCCCGCTGACCGGGCCGCACGAGAACGTCGCGGTCACCGCGGACGGCCGCACCGCATACGTCACGGGTGGCTTCACCCGGGACGGCTACTGGAACGGGATCACCGTCGTGGACCTGCCGAGCGGTACGACGCGCCGACTCGCGGCGGGCGAACGGCCCCTGGGGATCGTGGTGCTGTAGGCCACCGCCCCGCACGGTGACGTGCCGAGCGTGCAGGGGCCTTCGTGCGGCGGGAAAGGTGACGGGTTCCCGGCGGCACCGGTCCTGCCCGCGCCGGCGCGCGGAAGGGCCGTACGGTCCTCCGCGCGCCGGCGGGTTCGTGCGTCCGGCGCCCGATCAGCCCACCGGTACGGCCCGCTCCTCGTCCTCGGCGCGCCCGTCGTGCCCGTCGTGCCGGTTCTCGCCGCTGTGGACGGCGGTGCGGTCCGTGCGCCGCGGCCGGACCGGCCACCACATCGACCGGCCCAGCAGCGCGGCCAGCGCCGGAACCAGCACGATGGACAGGACGAACGCGGACAGCATGATCCCGAGCGCCGTCGCGCATCCGATCTCCTGCGTGCCCGGGTTCGGGTTGACGGCCAGGCTCCCGAACGAGGCGGCCAGGACCAGGCCCGCCGTTGCGATGGCCGGAGCGGTGTGCCGTACCGCCCGGGCCACCGCCGCCCGGGCCGGACCGGGCTTCTCCATCTCCTCCCGTATCCGGTCGCCGATCAGGATGTTGTAGTCGGTGCCCAGCGCGACCACGAACAGGAACAGCACCAGCGGCAGCATGAAGTTGACCCCCGGCCGGTCCAGCAGGTTCTGGGAGAGCAGTGCCGAGGCGCCGAGCGTCGCCGCGAAGCCCAGGCCGACGGAGATCATCAGGACGAGCGGTGCGAGCAGGCTGCGCAGGAGCAGGACCAGGATCAGCGAGATCAGGCCCGCGGCCACCGGGAAGACCACCTTCAGGTCGCCGGAGACGGCGGACGAGATGTCGGCGAAGAGCGCGGCCGTGCCGCCCACGTGCGCCTCGGTGCCGTCGGGCCGGTGCCCGGCCACCGCGTCCCGGACCGGTCCGGACACCAGGTCACGGGCCTGCTGTCCCTGCGGATCGGCGGTCAGGAACAGGTCGATCCGCGCCGCCCTGCCGTCCTCGCTGGGTACGGCCGGGGCGACCTGGCCGACGCCTTCGACCGCTGCGAGGGCCTTGGACAGTCCGCCCAGCGCGGCGGCGTCGAGGCTGCCGCCGTCGGAGGCGGTGACGAACACGGTGGTCGGGTCCGACACCCCGGCGGGCAGGGCGCGCGAGATCTCGGCCGCCGTGCGGGCCGCCGCCGTACCGGTGTCGCCCGCGCCACCCGGCCCGTAGTCCGTCCGCATCCCGGTCAGACCCGCCGCCAGCGCGCCGAGCAGCGCCAGCGAGGCGAGCACCATCGTCACCGGACGCTTCGCCACCCGCCGGCCCGTACGCCCGGCCATGCCCTCGGGCCCCTCGCGGCGCAGGCCGCGCGAGGGCCAGAACATCTTCCGCCCGGTGACGGCCAGCAGCGCCGGCATCAGGGTGAGGCTGCCCAGCAGCATCACCAGTACGGACACGGCGATCGCCGGGCCGAGCACCCGGAACTGGCCGAAGGACGCGACCCCGAGGGTGGAGAACGCGGCGACGATCGTCAGCGCCGCGGAGGTGACCGCCGTACCCACCCGGCCGGCGACCTCGGCCGCCGCGGTACGACCGGTCTGCTCGGGCCGGCTGCGCAGCTGCTCACGGAACCGGAACAGCAGGAAGAGGAAGTAGTCGATGCCGATCCCGATGAGCACCACGCCGATCAACTGCGGTGTGGAGGCATCGAGTCGGACTCCGGTGAGCAGCGAGGCGCCGACCACCACGCCCGAGGCCGCGCCGCCGATGACCGACACCACGAGCAGCGGGAGCAGTGCCGCCAGGACGCTTCGGAACACCAGGACGTGCAGCAGCACGATCACCGCGAGCATGGCGATCCCGACGACCGTCGACCGGGTCTTCTCGGCATCGGCGGTGTCCACGCTGTTCGCGAGCCCGGCCGTGAACCCGGTCCGCATTCCCGCCTCGTTGAACTCGGCCCGGGCTTGGTCGCGGAAGGCCCGGTAGAGGTCCTGCATCCCGGGGTCCAGGGGATTGCCGGTCAGTTCGACCGACAGCAGCCGGAAGCTCCGGTCGGGCGCCGTCATCGCCGGGCTGACCCGGGGGACCTGCGAGTGGTCCTTCGTGAAGGGCGGCGTTTCCTTCGTCTTCGGCATCGCCACCTCGCGCCGGGCGAGCTTCGCTGCCTCGGCGTCGATCAGCAGCTCGTCGGAAGCGGACAGCTTCGCCCCGTCCGCCCGGGCGACCAGCATGGTGAGCGGATTGGCGTCGGGCTCGACCCCGAAGTGTTCCTCGGCGACCTTCAGGGCTGCAGCCGAATCGTAGGTGGCGGGCAGGAACTCGCCCGTACTGGGCTGTGTGACGCGGAAGACGAACGCCTGGCCGAGGATGGTCGTGGCGATGCCCAGCACCGCCCAGAGGGCGATGACCTTCCAGGGACTTCGGGTGGCGAAGCCGGTCAGGGCGCGGATCACAGGGTCCTCCGTAGCTCGATCGACCGGGGGTTCCCGGACGTTGTCCAGCTCATCAGCGGTCGCGCTGCGAAACGTCGTTGCCGGGGAGGAACCCGCGCCCGGGACCGGGGTCCGGCGTACTCGCCGGACTAGGACCGGAGTCCTGGTCCGGCCTCCCCCTCAGGGTCGGGAGCCCGCCGTACAGCCGCTGCGAGAATGATGTTCCGTACGCGCATTGCGGTGCCCCGGTAGGTGTCCGGCGGGCCGCTGACGGAGGGGGACCGGCGGGCATGCCGATACGCAGCGGGAGCCGGACCGGCGGGGACGATCCGGTCGTGGGCGGTGTCGGGGAGGGCGTTTCCGGCGAGGGCGTTTCCGGCGAGGGCAGGGCGAAGGCGCGCCGGCCGGTCTTCGACTGGACCCGCAATGACGCGCTGGTGGCCATCGGGGCGGCGGTGAACGACCTGATCGGCTACTCGCTCGGCGCGGCGGACGACGGCCGGCCCGTCACCGTGCCGGCTCTCGTTCTCGTGGTCCTGGCCGCGCCCTGCCTGTTGGCCCGCCGGGCGAGGCCCGTGACCGTGCTCGGCGCCGTCCTCGTCCTCGGCGTGGCGCTGAACCTGACCACGCCGCAGGGCCCGCACTTCTCCGCCGCCTACATGGTCGCGCTGTACACCGTGACCCGCCTGCGCGGCCCGGCGGTCACGGCGGCGGCCGCCGTCGCGACCGTGCCGCTCACGATGATCAGCGGGGGCCACGGGGACTCGTCCGTCCTGCCGGGCCTGCTCGGCAACACGGTCGCCGTGGTGCTCGTCGTCGGCACCGGACTGGTGGTGCGGCGCTGGCAGCAGGAGGCCGAGGCCAAGCGCATCCTGCTGGCCGACCGGGCGGTGGCCGAGGAACGCCGCCGGATCGCACGCGAGTTGCACGACATCGTCGCGCACCACATCACCACCATGCAGCTGATGGCCGGCGGCGCCCGGGCCAACCTGGCGCACGACCCGGGTGCGGCCCGCGAGGCGCTGGTCACCCTGGAGGACTCCGGGCGGATGGCGCTGCGGGAGATGCGGCAACTCCTCGACGTCCTGCGGGCCGGGGAGGAACCGGAGCAGGTCCCGCCGGCGCCGCAGCCCGGCACCGCAGACCTCGGCCGGATCATCACCGAGTCCCGGCTGGCCGGCACGCCCACCGAGTTCACCGTACGGGGCACGGTCCGCCCGCTGCCGCCGACCGTCGGCCTGACGGTGTTCCGGATCGTCCAGGAGGCCCTGACCAACGCCCGCAAGCACGCGGTCGGCGCGCGGGCCCGCGTACGGCTGACGTACGGTCCGGACGGCGTCGAGGTGGAGGTACGGGACGACGGCGAGGGCGCCGCCAGGCCGGGGGCTTCGCGGCCGGGCTCCGGCAGCGGGTACGGTCTGATCGGAATGCGGGAACGCGTCGCGCTGCAAGGCGGCACCCTGGAGGCCGGCTCGTGCGACGGCGGCGGGTTCAGGGTGGCGGCCAGGCTCCCGGCGGGCGACCCGGGGGGACGGGGAGAGGACCGACGCGGATGATCCGTGTGCTCATAGCCGACGACCAGCCGCTGGTACGGAGGGGCTTGGCCCTGATCCTGGCGCCCGACCCGGCGTTCGAGGTGGTGGGCGAGGCCGAGGACGGCGCCCGGGCCGTCGCCCTGTCCCACGAGCTGCGGCCCGACGTGGTCGTCATGGACATCCGGATGCCGGTCCTCGACGGCGTCCAGGCCACCGAGCAGCTGGCCCGGACACTACCGGAATCCCGCGTTCTGGCCCTCAGTACCTTCGACATGGACGAGTACGTGGTCGCCGCCCTGCGCGCCGGCGCGTACGGCTTCCTCCCCAAGGACATCTCCCCGGAGGAGCTCATCGCCGCGGTGCACACCGTGCACGCCGGTGAGGCCGCCGTCGCGCCCCGACTGCTCACCAGGCTGATCTCGACCTACGTCCGGGCCTCCGCCCGGCCGCGCCCGGCGGCGACGGCTCCGGCCGGTCTCACACCGCGCGAGCTGGAGATCTGGCTTCTGCTGGCGACGGGGTTCGACAACGCGGAGATCGCCGGCGACCTGGACATCAGCGTCTCCACGGTCAAGAACCACATCACCGGCATCTTCACCAAACTGGGCGTCCGCGACCGTGCCCAGGCAGTCATCGCGGCGTACGAATCGGGCCTGGTGGCGGCGGGTCACGCCAGCGGCTGACCGACCGCGCCCGGAGTCGTACAGCACGGCGACGCTCCCGTCACCCGGGCCGCCGTCGTCCTCAGGCGGGCTGCCACAGCTCGATCCGGTTGCCTTCGGGATCGGTGACCCAGCCGAATCGACCGACGCCCTCCATGTCCTGCGTCTCTTCGGCCACGTCCGCCCCCTTGGCACGCAATTGCGCGAGCATCGCGTCCAGGTCGCGGACCCGGAAGTTGAGCATCGTCCGCTGGGCGGGGGACCCGAAGTAGTCGGTCCCGGACTCGAACGTCGCGAACACGGTCGGCCCGGCTCCCTGACGCCACAGGCCGTTCTCATCGGCGTCCAGGCCCAGGCAGTCGCGGTACCACGCGCTCAGGGCCGCCGGGTCGGCCGCCCGCATGAAGTACCCGCCGATGCCAAGCACACGTTCCATGCCGCCATCCTGCCAGCACGGCGACCGGCCGGGCGGGCACCACACCCTTGCCGCTCCTCTCCCCCGGTCTCCGTCACTCCCCCGTCTCCATGGCGTCCCTGAGTTCGCCGGGACTCCTTGCCTCGGGGTCGCCCAGGCGTACGGCGAGGGCGGCGATGTCGTCGTCGAGCCGTCCCCTGCTGTAGCGCAGGAGGTCGCGGTGGAGAGCCGTCAGCAGTTCGCGGGGCGGTGTCGGGGGCTGTCCACTCATCCAAGCTGCGAGCGGGAAGAACTCGCCGTTGCGGGCGCGGGCTTCGGCGATCCCGTCGGTATAGAGGAGCAGCAGGTCACCAGGGGCGAAGTCGAACGTGTCGACGCTGTAGTGGTCGCCGATCAGTTCCGCGAGGCTGAGCAGCGGCGAGGGGGTGGCGGGCTCGAGGAAACGGAGATTCCTGCGGTTCAGGAGCAGTGGCGGGGGATGTCCGCAGTTGAGGATCTTGATACGTCTGCCCTCGTGGGGGATCTCGGCGAGGAGGGCGGTGGCGAAGCGTTCCATCGGCCCGTCGGGGGGAAACGCGGCGTTGTAGCGGGTGCTGCTGGCGTCCATCCTGCGCGCAACGTTGACCATGTCGGTCTCGCCGTAGGCCGCCTCCCGGAAGGCGTTGACGATCGCCGCGGCCGCTCCCACCGCCGGCAGGCCCTTGCCCCGCACGTCACCGATGAGCAGCCTGATCCCGTACGGCGTGTCGACCACCTCGTAGAAATCCCCGCCGATGCTGGCCTCCGCCGCGGCCGCGAGGTACAGCGACTCGATCTCGACGTTCCCGATCCGGCGTGGCATCGGGCTCAGCACCACCTGTTGCGCCGCGTCGGCGACGAGCCGTACCTGGAGGAGGGTGCGCTCCCGCTGGAGGCGGAGGTGGCTGCCGTACGCGGCGGCCACGGTGACCGCGATGATCCCCGCGGCCGTCCACCACGTTCCCAGATCGGGGAAGACGAAGCCGAGGCCGATCATCAGACAGAGGCAGACCGTCCCGAGGAGGACGGTGGGGAGGACCGGCCACATGGCAGCGGCCAGGGCCGGCGCCGCGGGCAGAAGGCGGCTGAAGGCCATCTCCGGCGGAGTGGCGTAGGCCAGGCTGGCGATCACGACGGTCAGAATGACCGGGGACAGCCGCACAAGCCTCCCCCGGCCGTAGCGCCGAGGCAGCCGCGGCCGTCCAGACTCGATCACACTTCACATGATATGTGCGCAATCAGGGCGCAGCGCTCCGGCGAGCGGGGTCGGCCGCCCGCCCTTCCCGTTCCACGGGCGATGAGCCGCCCGTGGTCCGCGCCCCTCAAACCCCGCGGTCACTGATCGACCTTTGCCTGCACGCGACACACCCGCCCGCCGGCCTGCCGACTCGGGAGGTCGACCCGAGGGCAAGGTAAATCGAACATATGTCGCAATAAGAATGTACGCCCACCGCCTGACCGCCGTCTAGCGGTGGTCCGCCGTGGTGTCGGGCTGGGCCAGGCAGACCGCCGTGTGCTCCAGCCCGACGCTGTGGGAGCCCTTCACCAGGAGGATGTCCCCCGGCTCGATCAGGTTCCGGGCCAGGGTCAGGGCGTGCTCCCTGTCGCGGGCGCTGACCACCTGCAGGCGCGGGTCGTCCTCCCGTGCGGCCTCGGCCATCGCCTGCGCGTCGGCTCCGCCGACCGCGATGAGCACGTTCACGCCGGAGGCGGCGACGAGGCGGCCGACCTGCCGGTGTCCTTCGCCGCCGGCGTCTCCGAGCTCCTTCATCTCGCCCAGGACCGCGACGGTCCGCCGTCCGTCGGCCATGGCCTCGAGTGCCGCCAGCGCCGCCTTCATCGAATCGGGGTTCGCATTGAACGCGTCGTTGACGACCCGCACCCCGTCGGGCCGGTCGGTGACCTCCATGCGGCCGGATGCCACCAGGACCGCGCGGGACAGCGCGTCCGCGGTCTTCTCCACGTCGGCGCCCAGCCCGATCGCGACGGCGGCCGCGGCCAGCGCGTTGGAGACGTGGTGCACGCCGTGCAGGGACAGTTCGACGCGCGCGTCGCTGCCGACGGCGACGAGGGTGAACGAGGCCCGGCCGGACGCGTCGAGCGTGACGTCCACCGCCCGTACGTGGGCGTTCCTGTCGGTGCCGAAGGTCAACACCTGGGCGCGGGTCCGCTGCGCCATGGCAGCCACCAGCGGATCGTCGGCGTTGAGGACGGCCAGCCCCTTGGCGGGGAGGGCCTCGACGAGCTCGCCCTTGGCCCGGGCGATCTGCTCACGTCCGCCGAACTCGCCGACGTGCGCGGTTCCCACGTTGAGGACCAGGCCGACCGTGGGTGGGGCGATGCGCGTCAGGTGGGAGATGTGGCCGATGCCGCGAGCGCCCATCTCCAGCACGATGTACCGCACGTCCCGGTCCACGTGGGTCACGACCAGCGGCATGCCGATCTCCCCGTTGAACGACTTCACCGTCGCGATCGTCGGCCCGAGCCCGGGGAGCACCTGTGCGATGAGATCCTTCGTACCGGTCTTGCCCGCCGAGCCGGTCAGCCCGATCACCATCGCCTGCGGCACCTCGGCCAGCAGCCTGCGGGCGAGCGCGGCGAG
Organism: Streptomyces sp. NPDC002209; assembly: GCF_042890265.1. Classification (NCBI taxonomy): domain Bacteria; kingdom Bacillati; phylum Actinomycetota; class Actinomycetes; order Kitasatosporales; family Streptomycetaceae; genus Streptomyces; species Streptomyces sp. NPDC002209. The sequence continues at coordinate 48,358 of NZ_JBIARX010000004.1, forward strand.
CGCGTCCAGTACGTCGTCGACGACCACGGCGGGAACGCCGACGGGCCGGCCGGCCAGGACCGCCACCGCCCCGGCCTTCACGGCGTCCGCCGCGAAGGCGTGCCCGTCGGCATGCTCACCGGCCAGCGCGGCGAACAGACCACCGCGCTCGACCGCGCGCGAGTCGACGGCCGCAGGTGCGGTCACCAGCGCGGACGGGTCCGGCACGTCGCACAGACGGCCGCCGACGGCGGCCGCGACGGCTTCCAGCGAAAGGGGGATCACGGCGTACTCCGCATCGGCAGCGCTCGCCCGGCGCGGCAGAGGGCCGCCCGGTCCGTCCGTCGACCGTAGCGCCTGCGAGCTCCGGAGCCGCCGAGACCGGCCCGGGCCATCCGCAAACCAGTGGCAGGAGCGCCGCCTGACGACGTCCTCCGTGGCCGCGCCGGCGCGAGTCGGGCACGATCGGGGTGGTGATCTCCGGCGGCGGCGTGGACCTGCCCGCGTTCCATCGCCCGATGACCCAGCCCGCCCACCGGAAGGAAGCCGCACGTGTCCGAACCGCATTTCCCCACCATCACGCAGTACGCCAGCCCGGACCTGATCGCCGCAATCGTCTACGAGGGCCGCGACAGCGCGGACGACCCCCGCTGGGCCGAGTCCGGCGCCCCCGACCTCGACACGTACCGCCGGTGGTGCGGCCACATGTGCGGCATCGCCTGCCTGCGCATGGCGCTCCTCGCGCGCAACAGTGACGCGCCCAGTCTGTTCGAGCTCCTCGACGGCGCCCGGAAGTACGGGGCCTACACCGAAGACCCGGACACCGGAGCGATCCACGGCCTGATCTACGCCCCGTTCGCCCAGTACGTACGGGACGTGCACGCGCTGGCCGCAGAGGTGCACCCGCACCTGGCGGTGCCCGAGCTCCTCGCGCTGCTCGACACCGGTCGCCTGGTGATCGCCTCCGTCCACAAGGAGATCCGGCGCCCCGAGAACCCCGCCCCGGGCAAGGGCGGGCACCTCGTGCTCGTCACCGGCCGCCGGGGCGGCACGGTTCAGTTCCGCAACCCGTCCGGCCACACCGGGCAGGCGCGCAGCGCGACCCTGCCCGTAGCGGAGTTCGCCCGGTTCTTCGCCGGCCGAGGGGTGTCTCTGGGCTAGGTCGTGCGGGCCGGTCACGTTTTCCGTCCGCGTCGCGGTCTTCCGTCAGCCGAACTCGGCCGCGTGGTCGATGGCCCACTTCGCGAGCAGTCGTGACCGCGCGAGGTCGGCGGGGAGCGCTCGGAAGCGCAGGCGGCGTCCGAGTGCGGCACCGAGGAGTGCAACCTGGTGGGCGCGGCCGAGCACCTCGGGTCCGGTCAACACACAGGGCTCGTCCTCCCGTTGGTCATGGTGCTCGAGCAATACGGCCACGGGCGTTGGAGGCCAACGTGTCACTGCGCAGCACCGTGGGTCGTGGGCGGGCTCGACTCCGCGGCGCGGACCGGTCCGACGGTGGACAAGGCTTCGGCGTTCGTCCGCGAACCGTGAGCGAAACGGCGGCCCGAGCCCGTGGGGCTCGTCACTCGACCATTCGCAGCCAGGCCGCCGCGAGTGCGGCGTGACCGGCCGGCGTCGGGTGGACGCCGTCCGCGGCCCAGTACTCCGGCCCGGTCCGCGCGGCGAGTTCGGCGAACATGCCGTCGGCGGCGAGCAGATGCGCCCCGTACGTGCGGGCGAGCTTGCGCACGACCTGGATCTTCGGGTCCAGGTCGGTGCGCCATTCCTCCCGCTCCTTCTCGCCTATGAGCGCGGCGCCTGCCTCGACGACGCCGGGGATCGGCAGGAGGAACGGCTCGATGAGGATCAGCTTCGTACCCGTCTCCACGAGGGGCGCGAGCAGGCGGTCATACCCCGCTTCGAACTCCTCCGCGGGGATCACGCGCCCCTTCGGGTCCAGCGTGTGCCAGCCCATGTCGTTGACCCCGACGAGGATCGACAGCACGTCCGGGCGCGCGTCGAGTACGTCCGTCTGCCAGCGGGCTTCGAGGTCCGTCACCTTGTCGCCCGCGTTCGCGGTGTTCAGCCAGTTCACGGTCCGGTCCGGGTGCCGCAGTCCCCAGTCCCCCGCGATGCGCAGCGGGTAGCCGAACCCGAGACCGTCTTCGCTCTCCAGCCGTTGGCAGTCGGTGATCGAATCGCCGGTGAACATCACGGTGCTTCCCGGCCGGACGGTGATCGTCATGTGCGCTCCTTGAACCAGGGTGAGGAGGGGAAAGCGGATGGGAACGTCGGTGTTCCGGCGATCAGGAGATCTCCCGGCCACCGAACCAGCGGCTCGCGGCCTGCTCGAACGCTTCGCGGTCAGGGATGCGATCACCCGCCCAGGCGACCGTGCCGTCAGGCCGGACGAGCACGGCGCCCAGTCCGAGGTCGTTCCTCGCAGGACCGGCCGCGTAGCGTATGCGGCTCTGCCAGCCCGTCGCTGAACCGCGCAGGCGTCGGTCGACGCTGAAATCGAGCGCCACGCCCCGTCCGTCCTGCATCAGGTCGCCGAGGCGCGTGCCGTCCTCGAGACGAAGGTCCGGGGCGTTGCGGCCGACGAGCGGATGCTCGCCGCCGAGGTCGTGGCGGACCCACGCTCCCGAGAGCCTCTCGAACACGTAGGTCGTTCCGTCACGGGTCGCGATCAGGTCGCGAACCACTGCTTGCACCGCCTGGCCGTGCGGGTCCGGGCGCATGGCCGCCACCTGGGCGCGCGACCAGTCGAGTACCGCTGCGCCGATCGGATGGCGCTCGCCGGTGTACGTGTCGAGGAGCCCGTCCGACGCGTGCCCGTGCACGGTCGCCGCGAGCTTCCAGCCCAGGTTCATGGCGTCACCGATACCGGTGTTGAGTCCCTGGCCGCCCAGGGGGGAGTGGATGTGGGCGGCGTCTCCGGCGAGCAGGACGCGTCCCTGCCGGTACGTCGTCGTCTGCATCGCCCGGTCGGTGAAGCTCGAGGCGAGACGGACGTCGCTCACCGTCACGTCGGTGCCGGACACGCGGCGCAGAACCGCCTGGAGATGGTCGCGGGTCGGCTGCTGCGAGCGATCGAACGCGCCGCCGTCGAAGTCCATCATGCCGAAGTGCCCTTCCGAGGGCATGCGGATGTACATGCCGGTCGGCGTCAGATTGAACCCGGGCCGCAGCTTTTCGGGATCGGTGACGGTCACCTGCATGGTGTAGCCGGTGAACTGCGGTTCGGTGCCGACGAAGTCGAAGCCCGCGAGCCGTCGCACCGTACTGCGGCCGCCGTCGCAGCCGACGAGCCAGCGCGCCGCGTACGCGTCCGCGGCGGCGTGCGCGACCACGCCCTCGTCGTCCTGGGCGATGGCCGAGACGGTGACGCCGCGCCTGATGTCCACTCCGAGCTTGGCTGCCTGCTCGGCCAGTACCGCCTCGACCGCTTCGAGGTGCGTCAGCAGGACGTCCGGTGCCGGGGTGGGCAGCCGGAACGGCAGGGCGGTGACGTCGACCTTGGCCGGGTCGAGCATCATGCCGGCGAAGTGGCCCGCCCAGCGAGGGGGTGACACCTCGTCCGCGTCGGGGTCCGCGGCGAAATCGCCGTCGGCGCCCACCGCCGACAGCAGCGGGTGCAGCATCCCGCGACGGTAGAACGCCTCGAGCGAGGCGGCGGACAGGCCGCGCGTCCCCAGTGGTTCCGCCTTCCACGGGGAGCCGGGCTCCGGCTCCCGCTCGAGCACCAGGACGGAACAGCCGGCGAGGCCGAGCTCGCAGGCGAGGAACAGACCGACCGGGCCTGCGCCCACGATCACTACGTCATGCACGAGAAATCCCCTCCCAGACCAACAGCCGGATGGACACCCGGCCGTACCCCTGGAAATGTGCCGGGCCCCACCGACATCGGACCGACAGTCCCCCGACATGCCGCCGACACCACGGCTGCGCCGGCCAGGCAGTCCGCCCCCGACTCCCCCGTCGAAACAGGAAACTTCGCAGGTGAGGCGTCCCTCTGTGGACACCTGCCACACCGGTGACGGCACCCTGCAACTGCCGGCCGACGCGGAGGTCGAGGGACTCTGTTTCAGCAAGAGCGGCGCAGAGATCGACGGCTCACCCACACCCTGCCGGGACCGGACCTTCGTCCACGGCGTCGGGCTCCCCGGGTCAGGGAGCCGTGCAGACCCGGCGTTCCGGGGGCTTGACCGGGAGGCTGCCCCTTTCCTCGGCCGTGAACTCGCGGTAGCCGATGATGCCGCACAGTTCGCGCTGCCACCGGTCGGGGTCCAGGGCGAGGGGGCCGCCCTTGCCGTCGGCGTCCGCGTAGATGACCGTGCGGCCGTCCCTGGAGACGTCCATGAAGGAGAACGCCCCCCGGGACAGGACACCCCTGCCGTTGTCGCCGGGTCGGCCGAAGACGTAGCTGTCGCGGAGGGTGCGATGGGCGACGTCGAAGATCTGCACCGACCCGTTGGCGGCCATCAGGAACGTGCCCCCGCCGTCGATGAACGCGCCGGCCACCGGAGTGTCGGCGCTTTCCGAGACGCTGCGCAGCGGGCTGATCTGTCTGCGGGCCGGTTCGCGTTGCCACAGCTCCAGATGGCTCTGGCCGCGGGACAGTGCGAAGTACCGCCCGCTGGTGTCGAAACGGATGAAGACGGCGTCGGCGGCGGTCCGTACGGTCGTGACCGTGCTGCCCGTCACGATGTCGACGATGCGGACGACGGGATCGTCCAGGACGAGTACGGCGACCTGGTTGGGCGCTGGAAAGGCGGTGACGACCACCTGCGGTATGCCCTTGCCCTTGCTGTCGTTCCTGGGGTGGAACGCTGCGGTGTCGAACTGCGCGAGCTGCTGGCCCGTACGCGCGTCCCACTGCTGGATCCTCGTACCGGAGAGGGTCACCAGGTGGTTGTCCATGTCGAAGAAGAAGGTGAAGTCGAGGTTCTTGGGATCTCCCGTGGGTGGCATGGCAGCAGCGATCCGGACCACCTGCCGGAGGTCGGACACGTTCCTGACGGAGACGGTGTTCTTGCCGTCGCGGTCGGCGAACAGCGTGCCGTCGCGGGTCTGGCGCAGGGGGCTGTTCGTGGTGTCCCAGAAGGGTTCGGGGCGCGGGACCTCGGCGAGCAGCTGGTCTCCGGGTGTGCGGCGCAGTTGCAGGCCCGAGCCGCCGCCCAGGACCGTGATCGTCTTGGTGGCGTCGGCGGTGAGAACCTGCTGGGCGACGTCGAGGACCGCAATGGGTTCCGATACTTCGGTGTAGGTGATGCGGGCGTCCGACCAGCCCACGGCGGTGAACTTGCCGCCCGCGGATATCAGACCGTCGATGTAGACGTACGACCCCTTCGGTCCCGGTGCCTCGGCAGCGATGGCGCCCCGGTCCAGGTCCACCAGCCGCAGGAGGGACGGGCCGAGGAGCACCTTGGATCCCGATCCGTCGACGCCCCCGATGAGGCAGACGGACGTTTTCACTCGGTACGGGCTTCCCAGCGCGGAGCCGTCCGAGATCCTGACGCGGTGGTAGACCGCCGTCTGTTCGCCCTCCGCGCCGCCCTCCACGTTGCAGACCACGGCCACGGTCCCGTCGCCGGAGGGTTTCGTGCCGCCCACCTGGTCCACCACGGTCCGGGCCGTACCCGTGGCCATGTCGACGGCCTCCAGTCCGGCCTTGTCGTGGAAGGTGTCGACCAGGAAGGAGTGGCCGTCCGCACCGAAGCGCAGCAGAGTGGCCATGTAGAACGGGGCGGGTACGGTGCCGGCGACGGAGCCGCTGTCCAGGTTCCACCACACCAGCCGGCCCGTCGCGGTGGCAGACGGAGTGCCGTTCATCACCCGGGTCGCGATCATCCGGCCGTCCGCGGAGAAGGCTGCCCGGCTGCCGCCGTGCGAGCCCGGGCCCATGTCCTCGACCCTGGGAAGTTCGTGGAGGGGACCGGCGATCGTGCCGCCGGTCGTGGTGATGTCGAACCACAGGACGGTGCCGTCATGTCGGACGAGCGCGGCCCGCCTGCCGTCGGCGGACACCTGGGCGTCGTCCAGTTTCAGGTCGGCCGCCACTCTCTCGCTGCGGACCTGTCCGTTCAGTGCGTGGACGAAAACGAATGCCCCGCTGAGGTCCGACACGGCGATCACGACGTTGCCGTCACTGCTGGTCTGCATCCAGCTGATCTTCCCCGGCACGCCGGACAGTTCACGGCTGGAGCCCGAGTACGCGATGTACTGCTGCAGCAGCTCGTTGCGTGCTTCCTGGGTGGGGGAGGTCTTGTACGCCGCCAGGGCGAGCATCGCCGAAAGGGTCGCGTCGTAGGGTTTCTCGCCCTGTGCCATCTGGGTCAGCCCGCGGGAGAGGGCCAGCGTCCTTTGCCGGCGGCCCTGCTCCTGGGCGGAGAAGAACAGGCTCGCGAGGACCAGCGCGAGGGCGACGACCGTCCCGATGCCGGACAACAGCGCCTTCCGCTTGCGGTTGCGTGACCGGAGCAGGCCGCGCCCCAGATCCAGATAGCCGCGTTCGGCCTCCGTCAGATCGCTGCCGCGCTCGCTCAGCCAATGCCGGGCAGCGTCCAGTGCGATGGCGGTGGGCAGCAGCTCCACGGCGCGCCCGCCGTGCTCCCAGCGTTGCCGGTCGTGCCGCAGCGTCTCCCGCCAGACCAGGAAGGAACGGTCTTCCGCGGCCCATGCGCCCAGCTTGCTCCAGCCGGTGATCAGCGCCTCGTGGGAGAGCTCGACCGTCTCGGAGTCTTCGGGGCTGCGGCCCGCCACCAGCAGCCGGGTGGCGGCGAGCCGCTGGGCGATCAGCCACTCGTCCTCCCCCAGCTCGCTCCGCAGCGCCGTCCGGCGTGTGGCGGCCGCCGATTCGAGCGGCACACGGATGAGCTGGGTGAAAAGGCGCCGGGCGGCCGGTTCGTCCTCCGGAGCCACCTGCTCCCCCCAGACCTGGTCGGCATGGGCCCCGAGAGCGCCGGGGACACCGCCGAGTTGTTCGTACGCCTGGTGCGTCAGGGCTCCGCCGCCCTGCTGCTGCCACAGCAGGTCCAGGGTGAACCCGAGGAGTGCCAGGGCGCCCGGCTCGCTGCTGGTGTCGGCAAGGATGCGGTCGACCAGGTGGGGTTCGTAGTACACGCCGGGGATGGCGTCGACGGGGGCCGTGACGATTTCCCTGAGTTGTCCGCCGCTCATCGGGCCGAGCGCGTAGACCTGTCGGCTGAGGACGTGCCCGAGGCGGGGGTGGGCGAGGACCGCCTCCAGGAAATCGGCGCGCAGCGTGGTCAGCACCCTGACCGTCGTGGGCAGCGCCTCGTCGAAGAGGACCTCGGCGAGCTCGTCGACGGCCGCGGGGGCGAGTGCGAGCAGTTCCTCGAACTGGTCCACCAGGACGAGGAGCCGCTGGCCCCCGTGCAACTCGAGGAGGCGGCGCACCATGTCGGCCGGTCCCCGTCGGCGGAGCAGGCCCGCCATGGCGGGAATCCGCTCGAGGCGTTGAGTCTCGGACAGTTCGGGCTCCAGCAGCGGCAGAAGCGCGGCGGCGAGGGCCGACAGCGGGTTTCCGCCGGAAGCGGGGCGCAGGACCACGGTGATGTCCCCGGCCGCTCGGATCCGCGGCAGGACTCCGGCCATGGCCAGCGAGGACTTGCCCGATCCGGAGGGACCGACGACGGTGGTCCACCGATTGCGGGCGAGCATCGCGACGAGTTCGGCGGTCTCGGGCTCCCTGCCGTGGAAGACCTGCGCATCGGCCTCCTGGAACGGTGACAGGCTGCGGTACGGCGAGGGCGGAAGGACGAGATCCCGCAGTTCCGGCACGGCCGACAGCAGTCCGTCGGTGGGGATCAGGTAACTCGCCGCAGGATCGCCGGTCTCCGCCACCGCCATCATGCCGACCACGCCGGCGAGCTTGTCGTCCCAGACGGGCCCGCCGCTGAAGCCTCGTGACACCCGATAGCCGCGGGCGGCCAGGTCGACCTGTACCCAGCCGTTGGCCTGCCGGGCCCGCAGCACGCCGGAATGCCATACCCCACCGGGGCGGCCGTGGGGAAAGCCGAAGGCACGTGCGGGATGGCCCCACACGTCCTGAGCCTCGACCAGCCGGAGGGGATGCGAGCCGGGCAGGGGAGCGCTCAGCCGGAGCACGGCCACATCCCCGGTACCGGACGAGGACCGTGGCGGCAACCAGGACTCGACGCTCGCCGTCGCACCCGGCCCGTCCCCCGCGGCCGGCGCCTGTAGTGGCAGGCCGATGTCGAGCCGGGCGGAGGCGTCCGGTTCTACGTCCTCGGGAAGGCCCAGCGCCGCAGAGACCACGTGCGCGCAGGTGAGGGCCAGATCCGCGGTGACCAGGAAGCCAAGGCCCACGGTGTCGCCGCGGCCATCGCGGATGCGCAGCACGGCCGCGTCGAAGACCCTCGGACCCGCCGCCCCGGCGGCATCAGGGGGCGGCGAGCTCACTGTTCCGAGCCGGCGGACGCGGCGGGCGCGGCCGAAGGGGAACCGGAGTCGGTGGGCGGTGATTTGTGCCAGGTCAGCGATACGCTGAAGTTGGCCTCGGCCGCCGTGCTGGAGATCACCACATCGGCTTCGGCGGAAAGCGACAACCCGAACTCGACCACGATCTCGTCGGGGGCGTCAGCCATGCCGCGAAAGCTCTCGACGAACCGCTGGGCGACCGGCCGGACCCCGGACAGCATCTCCCCCAGGGACCGCGTGGCCCGGGCCACGACCTGACCCGGTCGGGCGACCCGGACCAGCCCCTCCTCCGCCTCCGAGATCTGCACCCGCACCACATCGGAGGTCTCGCCGGCCGCGCCCACAGGTAACTCCACCAGAAACGACATGCCCGTCCCTTCGCACGGGCCCCGTCCCCGCCGCGTGAGCCCCCGCTCTCTCTACCCCAGCGGCCGCGCCTGGTGAACCCCTTTGCGCGATCGAATGGCAACAACCGGCCCTGGCGAGCCCGGCATGGGATCAGCCGGTCGGCGACGGCACGGTGCACGGACGGAGGACCATGAGCGCGTCTTCCAAGGTCGCCACCATGGCGAAGGGGAAGCGGTCGAGCTCGAGGCAGAGTGCGACGTCATCGGGATGGGTTCCTTGCCGCACGCCTTCCGTCAGCTCGGCCGCGGCGCGCGACTCGCCGGCGCGGCGGAGGAACTCGGCTGCGTCCGTCCCGGCGTCGTCGGCCCTCCGGGCGATGTACTGGGCGCACGCCAGGTCTTCGTCGGCGTGCCCGTCTTCGCCGGTGACGACGAACGTGACGCTGTCACACTCGCGTACCCGGAGGAGCAGAGCCGTTGCCCCTGCCACCACGAAGCCGGCGCACAGCACCAGCGACGCTTCCTTGACCGCAAGGGCGCCGACCGTCCCTGCCGTGGTCTTCTGCACGACGGTCCGTCCGCCGAGGTCGATCGACCGCAGCAGGCCGGGTGAGTTGACGGTGTCGAATCCGGGCGCGGGCGGACCGTCTTTGAGCGCCACCCAATCCGGGTGGCGGGCCTTGAGTGCCAGGGCGTCGTCCAGCGACTCGGCGAGGACGATCTTTTCCGCCCCCTGGCCAAAGGCCCAGGCAGCCACCGTGAAGGCACGCATGACGTCGACCACGACCGCCACGGACGGGGCTTCGGCCAGCTCGGGGATACCAACGAAACGAGCGTCCATCCGGTCATGATCACGCATGCCGGACCCGAAGCACCGCGACGGTGATGCGCGTCACGCCGAAGTGGGGCGAAGGCCCCACGGGGCAGGGGCCTTTGCCGCGTCAGGCCGCATCACACCGCGGGCGGCTCGTCCGGGGCCCGCGTGAAGGCCCCCGCGGCCGCCGCGGCCCGTGCGGCGCACGCCGCACGGCGCGGCAGGGCGGGATCGGGGGCGGCCCGCAGCAGGAGCAGCTCCTGGTAGAGCGGGGCCGTGGCAGCCACCAGCAGGGCCCGGGGATCCGGACCGGGCGGGACCTCGCCGCGGTCCACCGCCCGGGCGACGACCGGTGCGCAGCGGGCGTAGCGGCCCTCCCAGAAGCGGGTCAGCGCCCCCGCGGCTTCGGCGGAGCGGAAGGACGCGGCGATCAACGCCGTGGTGAGGCTGCCGCCCGGGCCGGGGTGTCCCGGATGCAGGGCGTCGTAGACCTCCTGGTTGAGAGCGGTGAGGTCGCCCTCCAGGGACCCGGTGTCGGCGGGCTCCCAGGTGTCGTCGGCCGCCGCGTCGAGGACGTCGGCCAGCAGTCCGCCGACGTCACGCCAGCGCCGGTAGACGGTGGTGCGGTGGACTCCCGCCCGTTCGGCCACGGCGTCCACGGTGAGCGCGTCGTACCCGGAGGCGACCAGGACCTCCCCGACGGCCGCCAGGACCTGGGCGCGTACCCGGGCACTGCGACCTCCGGTCCGGCGCCGGGTCCCGGCGGTTCCGGCCGAGGCGGGCCGTCCCCCACCCGCGTCGTGGTCCGGAAGATCGCTTGCAGCCGGCGTCGTCATCATGGCACCATCTTAAAGCAACAGTCGTCGCATTAAGGAGTCCTCGATGCTCATCCGCATCCGTTCCGCCGCCCGAGCCGCCCTCCCCCTCGCCGCCCACCCCCAGGAGTCTCCGTATGACCGCAACCACCGCACAGCTCACCGCGCTTGACGTCACCAAGGCCTACGAGGGCCGCCTCGTCCTCGACTCCGTCAGCTGCTCCCTCCCGCCCGGCGGCCGGATCGGCATCGTCGGCGAGAACGGCTCCGGCAAGTCGACCCTGCTCCGCCTCTTCGCGGGCGTCGAGCGCCCGGACCGGGGCCGGATCATCACCCGCGCAGACGGGGGCATCGGGTACCTCCCCCAGGAAGAGGAGCTGCCCGGGCAGCTGACCGTGCAGCAGGTCATCGACCGCTCCCTCGCCCGACTGCGCGCCGTCGAGGCGGAGTTGCGCCTGATGGAGCAGCGCATGGCGGACGGCGCCGCCGCAACCGACCCCACCCTGCTCACCGCCTACGCCGACCTGCTGACCGGCTACGAACTCCGCGGCGGTTACGAGGCCGATGCCCGCGTCGAGCGCGCCCTGCACGGCCTCGGACTGGTCCACGTCCCCCGCGACCGCAGGGTCGGCGGCCTGTCGGGCGGCGAACAGGTCCGGCTACGGCTCGCCTCCCTGCTGGCCGCCGCGCCCGAGGTCCTGCTGCTGGACGAGCCGACCAACCACCTCGACGAGGGCGCCCTGTCCTGGCTGGAGGAGCACCTGCGCAGTCGGGCGGGCACCACGGTCACCGTCTCCCACGACCGAGTGTTCCTCGACCGCGTCGCCACCGTCCTGCTGGACGTGGACGGGGACACCCACCGCGTCGTCCGCCACGGCAACGGGTACGCCGGATACCTCGCGGAGCGCGCCGCCGACCGGCAGCGCCGCACCGAGGCCCATGCCGCCTGGCAGGCCGAGGTCGAGGCGCTGCGGGAGCGCGCGGCCGACGGCGCCCGCAGGGTGGCGCCGGGCCGGGCCCGCAAGGACGGCAACAAGATGGCCTACGACCGGGCTGCCGGCAGGGTCCAGCAGTCCGTGGCCGGGCGGGTGGCCAGGCCGGGGAACGGTTGGAGCGGCTGCTCGCCCACCCCCTGGCCGCGCCGCCCGAGCCGCTGCGCTTCACCGCCGCCCCGCGTTCGGGCCGGACGCACGGGCTGCTGGTGTCGGCAGCGGCGCTGGAGGTCCCAGGACGGCTGGCCCCGGTCGGCCTGACCCTCTCCGCCGGTGACCGGCTGCTGGTCGGCGGCCCCAACGGGGCGGGGAAGAGCACCCTGTTGGGCCTGCTGGCCGGGGACGCCGCGGCGGCCGGGCCGACGGCCCGCGGACACCTCGTACGACGCGGACGGACCGGCCGGCTGCGCCAGTCGCCCGACCCCGTCCCGTCGGGCCGCAGCGTCCTGGCGGCCTTCGGGCACGGTCGGGCCGGCGGCCCCGGCGAACATGCCGAACAGCTGCTCTCCCTGGACCTGTTCACCCGCGACCAGGTGAACCTCCCGGTGGGCAGCCTGTCGGCAGGACAGCGGCAGCGCCTGGCACTGGCCCGGCTGGTGAGCGAGCCGTACGACCTCCTGCTGCTGGACGAGCCCACCAACCACCTCTCCCCCGCGCTGGTGGAGGAGCTGGAGGCCGCGCTGACCGGTTTCCCCGGCGCGGTGGTCGTCGTCAGCCACGACCGCATGCTGCGCTCGCGCTGGCAGGGGAGCGTCCTGGACCTCCAGCCGGCGACGCGTCACACGCCTGCCCCCGCTGCCGCCTGACAACGGCGCCCCGCGCCGCCCCGCCCTGTCCCGTCCCGTCCCGCTGTGCCGAAAGGACCCCATGCCCCGCGACGTGTCCCTCACCACCGGCCGCTCCTTCCCCGTGGCCGATGCCGCATCAGGCCCCTACGCCCTGACCACAGGCCCCGACGGAGCGCTGTGGTGCACCCTCGTCCACGCCGGGCGCATCGCCCGCCTCGACCCCGTCGGCCGGACGCCCGTGACCGAGTTCCCGCTGGACTCGCCGGACTGCGGGCCCGCCCAGATCACCGCCGGACCCGATGGCGCGCTCTGGTTCACCCGCATGCGGGACGACAGGATCGGACGCATCACCACCGACGGCACATCGCGCTCGTACCCCGTCCCCACGCCGGGCAGCGGCCCGTACGGCATGACCACCGGCCCGGACGGGGCACTGTGGTTCACGGGCATGAACTCGGACCGGATCGGCCGGATGGAAGTGGACGGCACCGTAAGGGAGTTCGCGCTGCCCGGGCTCAGCGGCGCCTTCCCCTCCATGATCGCGTCGGGTGGTGACGGCGCGCTGTGGTTCACGCTCAACCGGGCCCATGCCCTCGGCCGGATCACGACGGCGGGCGAGGTGACCGTCCACCCCCTGCCGACCGCGACGGCCGGACCGGTGGGGATCACCGCGGGGCCGGACGGCGCCCTGTGGTTCACCGAGATCGGAGCGGGCCGGATCGGCCGGATCACGACGTCGGGGGAGATCACCGGTCACCCGCTGCCCGATCCGCTGTGCCGTCCCCACGCGATCACGGCGGGACCGGACGGCGCCCTGTGGTTCACGGAGTGGGCCACTTCGCACATCGGCCGCTTGACCGTGGCCGGGGAGCTGACGCGGTACCCGCTGCCCGCACCGGACTGCGAGCCGCACGGGCTGGCCTTCGGCCCGGACGGGGCCCTCTACACGGCCCTCGAGCGCGGGGACATCCTGCGGCTGGTACCGCAGGAAGGGCGGCCGGGCGAGCACCGAGCCGGAGCCTCGTAGTCGATCAGCCCGCTCCGCGAGCACGTGCACCAAGGCCGCCGCGCAGCCCTTGCCGGTGGAGAAGCCGCGGATCAGCGTCCCGGGCCCGGGCACGCCCGCACACGGGCGCGGCCGTGTTCATCACCCGGCGGGCACGACCTCCGCGTTGCCGCGCAGCGCCCGCTCCTCGGCGTCGGCGAGCCAGAAGAAGACGGGAGGCATGCCGAGCTCGATCGCCGCCAGGGCGATCTGGAACCACTGCGGCCAGCCGTGCACGGCGAGCGAGAGCAGCCGCGCCACGCCACCCAGCAGGAAGACGCCGGCGAGCCATCGCACCGCCGGAGCCGGGATCGGACGCCGGCGTGCCGCCCAGAGCCAGGCCAGTCCGTAGCCGACGAAGGCGGCCCCCATGAACCTGCCCCAGCTGTCGACCGTTGCGCCGGCGGAACCGGCGCCGGGGACAGCGGCGTTGCCGAGGGCCACGTGGAGCAGGCCGATCGCCACGCAGGCCCAGCCCATCGACCGTGTGAGTACGCGCAGAGCCCTGACCATGGTCCCTCCGACCCGTCTTTGGTGGAGCCTAGTTGACATGTGTCTACTAACACCTTGAGGCAGTAGTAGACACATGTCAACTAAACTGTGTCCATGTCTCCCCGCCAGCGACTCGCCCCCGACGACCGCCGCGCCCAGCTCCTCGCCGTCGGCGCACGGCTCTTCGCCGTCCACCCGTACGCCGACGTACTGATGGAGGACGTCGCCGAAGAAGCCGGCGTCTCACGGGCCCTGCTCTACCGTCACTTCCCCAGCAAGCACGCCCTCTTCGCAGCCGTGTACCAGCAGGCGGCGGACCAGTTGCTCGCCGAGACACGGCTCGCCCCCGCCGACTCCCTCGTGGAACAGCTCATCCAGGGCATGGACGTCCACCTCGACTACTTCGTGGCGAACCGCAACGCCGTCCTCGCTGCGAACCGGGTCCTCGCGGGCGACCCGGTCATCCAGACGATCATGACGAACGAGCTCGACGCGCTCCGTGCGCGACTGTTGACCGCCCTCCTCCTCGTGGACGAGAGCGCCCGCGAGGCCGTGAACGGCGTCCTGAAGAGCTGGCTGGTCTTCGTCCAGATCCTCTGCGTCGACTGGCTCACCCACGAGACCTGCACCCGCAACCAGCTGCGCGACGTCTGCATCGGATCGGTTATCGGCGCCCTCCGGCCGCTCCTCACCGAGGACCCCGCCCCCGACTGGCCGCGACGAGGGCCCGGCGGGGATGCCTGAAGGTCTCTCGAGAGGCAGCCGACGCCCCTTCGTCAGAGTGTCCGGACGGGCGGAGTCAGCCCGTCTTGTTACCGTTGTGCCCTTCTCGAAGCAGGCCGAACTCCCTCCAGGCTCTGGTCCCCGTCGCTCGGAACCCACCGGAAGGGAACGCGTGAAGCGGCGACAGCAGTTCATGAGCGAGCGTCACCGTTGGTGGGTCCTGGGCGTGATGACCTGCGCTTCGTCGATGATCGCGATCGATGCACTGGTGGTACTGGTCGCCCTCCCCACCATCCAGCGGGATCTGGACGCTTCGACCACCGGAGCGCAGTGGATCATCAATGCGTATCTGCTCAGTTTCGCCTGCATGAGCCCGCTCGGCGGGCGGATCGGCGACGTCTTCGGGCCCGAACGCGCCTTCCGCTTCGGAACCGTAGTGTTCGTCGTCGCCTCGATCGGGGCGGGTCTGGCCCAGTCCGACGCCTGGCTCATCGCCGCGCGCGCCGCCCAGGGTGCCGGTGCAGCGATCCTCCGGCCCGCCTCCCAGGTGCTCATCATCAAGGAATTCGGACGCGGGGAGCGGGGCCAGGCCATGGGCATCGCCTCCAGCGTCTCCACCTTGCTGTACGGCACGGCTCCGCTGATCGGGGGCGCGTTGACGACGGCGTTCTCCTGGCGCGCGATCTTCTTCGTGAACCCGCCCCTGGGCATCGGCGCGCTGCTCCTCGCTCATTTCCTGCTCACGAGCGGGCCACCCCGGCGCGAGCGGGTCGACTGGGCGAGCGCACCCCTGTTGATCGGCGGCCTGGTGTGCGTGGTCCTCCCGCTCATGCAGGCACGGTACTGGGGATGGTCCTCGGCGACCGTCGTCTCACTGCTCGCCACCGGAGCCGTTCTGATGACGCTCCTGGTGGTACGCGAACGGCGGCGTCCGGATCCGCTCGTACACCTCGAGCTGTTCGCGAACAGGGAGTTCTCGGTGGGAGCGGCCGTCATCTCGACGGTGCGTTTCGCGTTCGTGGGATTCGCCGTGTTCGGGGTCATCTGGCTGCAGGACGTCGTGGGAATGTCCCCGTTCGAAGCCGGCCTCGCCGTACTGCCGCTCACCCTCCCCACGGCTGTGTGCGCGCCCCTCGGCGGAAGGCTGTACGACCGCCTGGGGCCGCGCGTCCCCCTGGGAATCGGCATGGTGCTGTGCGTGGGGGCTCTGCTCGGTGCGGCGGCGCAGGTGCATCGGCAGGACTACGGCTGGCTGGCGCCCTTCTACTGCGTGATGGGCATCGGGATGGGGCTGTGCGTCAGCCCGGCCTGGGTCACTGCACTGAGCGGCACCGCCACGCGGATGCGGGGCACCGCGGCGGGGGTGTTGCAGACCGCCCGGGAGATCAGTGCAGCGCTGGGCCTGGCGGTCATGGGCGCGACCGTGGCGAACCTCCAGGGCGCGCGGCTGAGTCAGCTCCTCGAACGGGACGGCCGTATCCCTGCCGACCGCTTCGACCAGGTCGAGCGGTCCATCGGGAAGACGGTGGCGGCGACACAGCAGGGGTCACCCCTGCCCGCCGGGATCCCCGCCGACCTGGTCCCGGTTCTCAAGGCTGCGGTCACCGCCGCCGTCTCGGCCGCGTTCTACGTGGGCGCAGCCGTGCTGGTCACGGCGGCCGCGGCGGTCGCCCTCCTCCCCGGGAAGGCGGAATTCTCCGAGCCGGGCCGCAGCGGGGACGATCCCGCGTAGGCGGCGGGGCGCTCCCCGACGCGAGGCCCCAGACGCAACCTCCGGGTTGCACCTGAAAGACTGACGTGCAACCCTGGAGTTGCACCATTGGATCGCGGATGAAGGAGTTCCGTCATGAGCGAAGACCGGATCGAACGCGAAACCCTGATCGACGCACCCGTGGACCGGGTCTGGCCACTGGTGGCGGAGCCCGGCTTCTGGGTCGCCGACCCGGCGAGCGCGTCCGGCACCCAGGCGCGGGAAGGAGAGTCCCTCGTGGCGCGGAACCCCGAGTACGGCGATTTCCCGGTGCGCGTGGAGAAGGTCGAGCCCCAGACCTACCTGGCGTACCGCTGGGCCAGCGCGTTCCCGGGAGAGGAGCTGCGCGAGGACAACAGCACCCTCGTGGAGTTCACGCTGACCGCGGAAGGCGACAAGACGAGGCTCCGCGTCGTCGAGAGCGGATTCGCGTCCCTGGCCGGGCCCGAGGACCTGCGCGCCAAGGCCGTGAAGGACAACACCGGAGGCTGGCCCCAGGTGCTCGACGCCCTCAAGAAGCGCACCGAGCAGTCCTCCGCGTGACGGACGAAGACCGCGGCGGGGCGGAGGCCGTCGACGACGTCCTCGCCGCCCTGGCCGACCCCACGCGACGGCGACTGCTCGATCTGCTCGCGGCGCAGGGCGAGGCCTCCGCGACGGCGCTCGCGGACCGGCTTCCCGTCTCGCGCCAGGCCGTGGTCAAGCACCTCGCCGTGCTGGACGCCGCCGGTCTGGTGTCGGGCAGCCGGGTCGGACGCGAGGTCCGGTACGCGGTACGTCCCGCGGCGCTGGACGCGACGGCCCGCTGGATGGCCGCACTCGCCGCCGACTGGGACAGGCGCCTTGCGCGCATCAAGCGCATCGCCGAGTCGACGGAGGGGCCCTGAGCCCTGCGTGCCGGGGCGGCCGGGCCGGCAGTCGCCGGAACGGCGGCTCGCCGGCCACCTGCACGAGCTCGCTAGCCTGGAGGCATGGGCGGTGAACTCGTGCAGGTGTTCCTCGCCGGGGACGTCATGCTCGGCCGCGGCGTCGACCAGATCCTTCCGCACCCCGGCGACGCGTCCCTGCCGGAGGCCTACGTCACCGACGCCCGCACGTACGTCGAGCTGGCGCAGGCGGCGAACGGCACGATCCCGCGTCCGGCAGCCTTCTCCTGGCCCTGGGGAGAAGCGCTGGCCGTCCTCGACACGGCCGCGCCGAACGCCCGGATCCTCAACCTGGAGACGTCCGTCACCCAGAGCGACGACATCGCCCCCGGCAAAGCGGTCCACTACCGGATGCACCCCGCCAACCTGCCCTGCCTGGCCGCCGCCCGTCCCGACGTCTGCGTCCTCGCCAACAACCATGTCCTGGACTACGGCCGGAAAGGGCTCGCCGAGACCCTCGACGCGCTCGCCGCGGCAGGGCTGCGGACGGCGGGAGCGGGCCGCGACCTCGACGAGGCGCGGCGGCCCGCGGCCGTCCCCCTCCCCGGGCACCGGCGCCTGCTGGTCTTCTCCCTGGGCATGGCGTCGAGCGGCATCCCCCACACCTGGGCGGCCACTGCGCAGCGGAGCGGGATCGACTTCTGCGACGAGGCATCCGATGCGGCCGCGGCCGAGGTGGTCGGCCGCATCCGGCAGGTGAAACGCTCCGGCGACCTCGTGGTCGTCTCGATCCATTGGGGTTCCAACTGGGGCTACGCCGTCCCGGGCGACCAGATCCGGTTCGCCCACGCACTCGTGGACGGCGGGGCGGACGCCGTCCACGGGCACTCCTCGCACCATCCGCGTCCGCTCGAGGTGTACCGGGGGCATCCGGTCCTGTACGGCTGCGGCGACCTGATCGACGACTACGAGGGCATCGGCGGCCACGAGCAGTACAGGGACGATCTGCGGCTGCTGTACTTCGTCTCGCTGGAGCCGGAGACGGGGCGGCTCGACCACGCCCGCCTCGTTCCCCTGCAGGCCCACCGGATGCGCCTGCGGCACGCCTCGCGCAAGGACGCCGAGCGGGTCCACGAGGTCCTCGCCCGCACCAGCCGTGCCTTCGGCACCCACATCACCCGCACCCCGGAGGGAACCCTCACGGTCCACCCGCCGGGGCGGGGTGCATGACGCCGGCTCGGGATCAGGAGTTCACCTCCTGCAGGGAGTCGGAGTCCTCGAAGAGCCACTCGATGGTCCCGCGCAGGTCCAGCAGGACGTCCGCACGCTCC
Source organism: Streptomyces sp. NPDC002209 (assembly GCF_042890265.1). Classification (NCBI taxonomy): domain Bacteria; kingdom Bacillati; phylum Actinomycetota; class Actinomycetes; order Kitasatosporales; family Streptomycetaceae; genus Streptomyces; species Streptomyces sp. NPDC002209. The sequence goes on from NZ_JBIARX010000004.1 coordinate 66,745, forward strand.
TCCACGAGGAGCACCAAGACCTTCCACTCCCCCTGTGTCTGCTGATCCGTACCGGCGGCCGCGCCCGCGAACTGCACCCGGATTCCACCGAGGCGCTGCTGGTGCGTGGTGAGGCCGTGCAGGACCGTGTCCCTGTCCATCGACCCCCTACGGCTTCCGAAATCCTCTGCGAGACCTCCGAGGTAGGAGCCGTAGGTGAGCAGGCTGTTCGAGATGTGCCTGGACCGGACGGCGCTGAACCCGGTCGGTCCGACGGCCTGGAACCTCTCGCGCAGCCCGGCGACCTGACGCTTCTCGTGGCGCAGGGTGGCAACGAGCCGCTCCACCGCGGTGCCCTCGCCGGCGATGTTCGTACGCCTCGCGGGCGCCGCCCGGACTGCCGCGCTCTCCCCTCCCCCCGAGTTCTCCCCCGTCTGCCGCACGGGCTCCCTCAGGGGCCGGAGGTTCGCCAGTCCGGAGTCGACGTCGAGGGCGTCGCCGATCGCATCGCGCAGCCTCCTCGTGTGGGCGAAGAGAAGCGCGTCGAGGAGGCCGTCGGCCTCACCGTGGTCGTCCCACTGGTCACTCATTCGAAGCACCTCCCTCGTTCCGGCCGGCTTCCGCGACGAGCAGGAGGTCCTTCAGCCTTGCCCTGCCTCGCTTGGCATTCGTACGCAGGGCCTCCTCGGTCTTGCCCGTGAAATCCGCGATCTCCGCGTACTCGAACTCGTCCAGTCGCCATGCCAGGACCTCCCGCTGTGCCGGCGACAGCTGCTGGATCGCGTGCACGATGCGTCGCTGGGCCTCGGTCAGCATGACCTCACCGATCGGGCAGGTTCCCCCGGGGCGGTCGGGGACCGGATCCGTGGGCGACTCCCGGTGATGGGCCTGGCGGAGATAGTTCGTCCATGCAACCTTCCTGAGGTACGCCGCCGGATACTCGATGGTCCGCCATCGGTCCGGAAGGAGGGCGATGAAGGCCTCGTGCGCCGCATCGGCGGCCTCGTAGGGCGTCGCACCCCGGTAGATCAGGTGCACGGTCACCGCACGCATCTCCTGGACGTACAGGGCATCGAAGTCGTCCCGCGGTAACGCATCGGGGCCTTCGCCCGACCGGCGTCCGGCCGAATGGAGTCCGGCCGTCGTGGCGGTCACCGGCAGTTCGGTCACGTCCGTTCGCTCCGCTCCGTCCGGCCTTGCCCGCCGACCACGATCTCGACCTGCCGGTCGCCGTCCTTCTCCACCAGGCGGCTCCCCGGCGGCAGCGAACGCAGCCGCTCCGAGAGCCCGTCCTGGGCCAGCTCGGCCTTCCGGATGTCCGAGCGCGCCGTGATCCAAGGGCGGAGCAGTCTCACCGAGAAACCGAGCACCAGGGGCACTGCCGAGACGATCAGGGCGGGATCCATCTGCTGCACTCCTCCACTACGGCGGTGCTGAAGTGCCCGCCTCCGGCAGATAAAGCAGGGAACGGGCCGGTGTGTGACAACACCTGGTCAGAGGGGGTACGCCACCGCACCTCCCCCGTGACGAGACCTGCCGCCCCCGGCGCGTTCTCCGGGGCAGGGTCAGATGTAGCGGTACTCGGGGAACTCGTCGACGAACGCGGCGCCCGCGGCGAGCAGGCGGGGGTCGCCCGGCACGAGCAGCACCGCCGCGCGCAGGCCGAGCCGGAAGCGGGCCAGCGCGGCTCCCGGGGGGCCGCTCCGGGAGGCGGCGCGGACCCTGTGGGCCAGAGCCTCGAAGAAATGCCCGGCCAGCCAGTCCTCCTCCCGGGCGAGCCGTTCGTCGACAGCGGGTTCCCCGGGCAGCAGACCGCGGGCGTGGAGGGCGCGGCAGGCATCGGCGGCCGTACGGTCCTTCCGCAGGGCCGGACCCACGGCCGCCCAGGAAGGATCGTCCGGCTGCACGGGAGTGAGCGTGCGGCACAGCAGGGACACCAGCCGATCGTTCCACCAGTGCTCGGCAGCCCGGCGCTGGTCGTCCGAACCCCACTGTGCCACGCAGCGCCGCAGCCGCTCTCCCAGCTGCTGCGCCTGCGGCACGCGACCGCCGTCCAGGGCATCCCCGTACAGCGGCCACCAGGCGGTGTCCACCGCCGCGAGGTTGTGCACCAGGTCGACCAGCCGGTCGCCGACCGGGGCGGGTCGCGTGATGCGGTCGAGCAGTCGGCGGCGGCTGTCCGTTTGCGTCCCGGCGAGGATCGACACCCGCCGGTGCCCGCCTTCCGGCAGCTCGAGGTCGACCTCGCGTGCGGCTTCGTGCAACCCGGGCGGGGTCTGTGTCCGTTCCGCCGCGCAGCGGGACCCGACGGCGGCTCCGGTCCCGGCCGTACGGGGAGCGGGCAGGCGGGCGACGGCGCCGAGCAGGTCCCGGATCTGGTCGGGGCTCGCGGTGAGCCCGCGGCGCAGCGCGACGTACTCGGGTGCCTCGTCCTCCATCGCCTTCCACAGCGTCTCCAGCCGCCGCCACGCCTCGTGGTACTCGTCACGGGACATGCCGCCGGCCGACTCGTGCCTCCGGATCCGCCGCAGCAGTACCTGCTCCGATTCCCGCATGTCCGCCGGGATGCCTGCGGGGGCGGCCAGGCTGCCGAGGCCCAGCAGCTCGCCGAGCGTGCGCGACTTGATGCGCTCCACCCAGGTGAGCGCTTCGGTGCGGTAGGCCGGGTCGCGGTGGGTCTTCGCCAGAATCAGGCAGAGCCGCACCGCCTGCTGGTACAGCTCCGACCGGTCCTCCACGAAGGCCACCCGTGCCTGCGCATCGCCCACGGTCGTGCGGCTGTCCTCGATGAGGCGCAGCGCGGCGAGGCACGTGCGGTGCGCCGGCTCGAACGCTCCTCTCATCAGGTACACGCTGGAGAGCTGGCCCAGGGCCTCTGCCTGCTCGGGGCGCAGCCGTTCCCCCTCGGAGAGCCCCACGGCTCGCACGGCGTCCTCCATCGCTTCGTCCAGGTTGCCCAGTTGCAGGCTCACCAGGCTGAGCGTGACCAAGTCCCTGACCCGTTCGCCCACGTTGAGTCGGTCGAGCAGGGCACGCAGTCGCGGGGCCAGCCGGGCGGCCTCGGCCGGCTCCCCGCGTCGCAGCCGCAGGGTGATCCGGCCCGCGAGGGAGGCCGCCACGGCCTGGTGGCGTTGGTCGGTGTCCGTGCCGGCCCCCGGGGCTGACGCCAGTTCGGCGAGGCGCACGTACTCCTGCTCGGCCCTGTCGAATTCCCCGCGGCCCGCGAACCGCACCCCCGAAACCATCACCAGGTAGAGCACCAGGTCGGGACGGTTCACCCGCTCGGCGTGCGATCGGGCGGCGCTCACGATCCCGTCCGCTTCGCCGGGCGCGTTGCGCCAGACCGCGAGCACCGCCAGCCGGTTGGCCGCCTGCACGAGTCCCTCGATGTCGCCGGCCTCGGTCGCCAGGTGCAGGGCCGTGCGGAACCCGGCTTCCGCGTCTGCCGCGTTTCCCAGCTCCATCCGGGCCACGGCGCTGTGGAAGACGGCGCGGCACCGTTCCTGCGGGGTCTGCGCCAGCTCCAGCGCGGCGGCCAGCCTGGGGAGGGAGCCCCCCGGCATTCCGGCGCGCAGGAGGTACAGACCACGCTCCAGCTCCGCTGTGAAGCGTGCGGCACGGGACCCGGTGACGGCAGCGGCGGCGTCCAGGAGAGCCAGCAGCGTGTCCGTGGCGGGCCGGTCGTCCGCGGAGTCATGCGTGAGCCGGGCCAGCTCGGCGAACTGTTCGGTCAGGGCCTCGGCAGAGTCGGCGGGAAGCTCTCGAAGGAGGGTCCGGAGTTCGGCGACGGCGTCCTGCGCGTCGGAGTGCTCGCCGACGACGGCCGTCAGCCGGTCCACAATGTACGGGTGGGGCCCGCGGCCCGGATCAGAGCTCGCCACGCTGGTCCAACTCCTCCCGCCGGCGACGCAGTCGGGCAGCACCCTCTTCGTCACCGAGCCGTTCCGCGATCCTCACCAGGTGCCCCAGGCCGATGCGGGCACGGTCGTCGGCCCCGGCCCGCAGATGCACGTCCAAGGCCCAACGCTCGTACCGGGACGCCGTGTCGAGGTTCCCGAGGCGCGCTTCGGTCATGGCGAGGTTGCTCACGGCAGCGGCCTGTGCGACCTGGTCTCCGCGGCGGCTCCCCAGGGCCAGTGCCCACCGGAACGCCGCCCGGGCGCATTCCGTCAGTTCGCCCGCCTCGCCGTCGGTCATGACCCCGGCGGCGTCGGAGAGGGTTCCCGAGGCGCTCCGGAGGGTGTCGGCCCGGCCGTCCTCCCCGAGCGCCCGGGCCAGTTCGGTGAGCGCCCGGAGTGCGGCCTCGCCCGCCAGGCCCTCGTAGGCCGTGCCCATCCCGGTGAGGCACCTCTCCGTCTCGCCCGGGTCCTCGCGTTGCAGACACACGGCCAGCGCCGGGTAGTAGCAGGCCAGAGCGTCGGCGGGGCGCCGTTGCGCACCGCGCAGCCCGTCCGCGTGGTCGAGGAGCCTTTCGAGTTCCCGGCTGCTGCTTCCCACGGCGGCCGGACGGGCGGGCGCGCAGGCGAGCAGGGTCCGCCGGGACGCCTGGACCACGGCCTCCGGGTCTTCGTCCACGCACAGGGCGAGGTCGCCGGCCCTGTGCCGGGCGCGGCTCAGCTCGTCCCCGTACGTGCGCGACCGGTCGGCGTGGCCCAGTCGGTCCGCCAGTTCGGCGCAGCGGCGCAGGGCGTCGAGCTCGGTCTGCCAGTCCTCGGCCTCGCGGGCGGGCACCAGCACGGAGCGGTACCACGCTGCTGCCGCATGCGGGTGTCCACTCGCCTGCGCAGCGCGTCCCAGCAGGCTCCTCAGCCGCGCCTCGGCCGCCCGGTCCGACGCGCGCAGGGCCGAGGTCAGCGCCGCGTGCAGGTCGTCCGTGCGGGCCTTTCCACCCTTCCCGGTCTTCCCCGCCGTCCCGGTTTTCCCCGCTTTCCCGGCGCCGTCCGCGGCGCAGGCCGCCCGGCCCTCGAAGCAGCGCGAACGGAGGTCCTCGTCGCAGCCCTCGGGCAGCAGTGCGAGGGCCGCGGAGTACTGTTCGCGGGCGCGGGCCGCCCGGCCGAGCCCCGCGAGGGCGACCGCCTGCCGCTCGTGCAGTCGGGCCTGGAGCCCCGGCGTCGGTGCCGGCCGCTGCGCCATGCGGACCAGGAGCTGCATGGCCTCGCCGTGGCGTCCCCGGGCGGACATCCGGGTCAGCTGTGCGAGCGCCGACCGGATGCGTTCGGGGCTCCACGGTTCCAGGCCCACCGGCTCCCGGGCCACGGCCCGGAGGAGGTCCGAGAGGTCGGGGAGGCCGGGTGGGGCGGACGTGCGGCGCTGCCGGCGTTCCAGGCCGTCCGCCTTCGCGTCCTGGGCCCGGGCCTCGTCGATGCGCCACAGGGCCCTCAGCGACCGGGCCCGGACGGTACAGGCCTCGCGGCGCGGCAGGTTCTTGCCCCGGAGTTCCGCCAGGGCCCGCTCGTGGTCACCGGCCATCTGGTGGGCCTTCGCCAAGTTGAACCTGGCCCGGGCGAAATGCGGATCCCGTGCCAGCGCCGATTCGAAGGCGTGGATCGCCTCGGTGTACCGGCCGATCCGGCCGTTGACGACTCCGTAGTGGTTGTGCTCCGCCGCGTCCGCGGAGGCCGGCGGCCTCGGAGGCGGTGTGATGGCCTCCTCGTCCCATGGGGAGGCGTCGCGTGGTTCGAGCGGGCGCGCAGCACGGTCGTAGGTGCGGAGCAAGTCGAGCACGCCGTGTTCGGCGGCCAGCAGGCTGACGGGCAGTGGACTGCGTTCCGCCAAGGGGAGCAGGGTACGCACCAGCCGGTCGGCGAACCGGGCCGGCGGGTAGTCGCGGCCCCGTTCCAACGCCTCGGCGGCGTCCGACCGGGCGTCGAGCGTCCTGCCGAGTTCCATGGCGCTGAGCGCACGGTTGACCAGGGCCGGTACGAAGCCGGGGTCGGCGCCGAGCGCGGCGGAGAAGTGGTCGACGGCCGGGTGGAGTTGTTCGTACTCGGCCAGCACGCAGCCGCGGTAGTTCAGGACCTGCGCAGGCGTCCCGGCAGGGGCGGCTCCGGCGAGCTCGATCTCCCGCCCGACCACGAACAGTCCTGCCCGTGTCACCGGATCGCCCCTCTCGGCGAGGGTCATGGCGAGCCTGCGCAGCCGGCCGAGCGGCCAGGTCGCCTCGACCGACACGTCGTTGATGAGCCGGAGTCCGGTCTCGCGCAGGACCACGGTCTCGGCGATGCCGACCGGCGGCAGCCGGCGCAGGCACCGCCGCAGTGCCCGCTCGTCGGAGCGCGGGTCGGCGAGGAGATCCTTCAGGCACTGTTCGAACCGGGGTGGCCGGGTCACGTCGCCGCGCCTCCGGTGCTCCGTGCGGTGAGGGCTGGTCGGGTGGGCGGCAGCGGTCTGGTGGCCACGGCGGTGGTGTTCCGGGCGGCTCTCATCAGGGCTGCGGCGAGGACGGGTTCGACCGCCACCACGAGCGTGTCCGGGGGTGTGGGGTCCGGCGGAGCGGCGGCGGGTCCGGGCACGTAGCGCAGTACGAGGACCCCGGGGAACTCCGAGGCGATGCCGTGGTCGGCGGAGAAGAGCGTGAGGTCGACCCGGTCGCCCGGCCGCAGTGTGCCGCCGAGCGCGTCCGGCCCGGCGATGGCGATCCCCACCTCCGTCAGCGGGCCGGTCGTGCCCGGGGCGTCCGGGCCGAGGAGCAGTCGGGCGGGGACCGGGCGGCCGGGCTCCAGGGGCTGCAGCGGGGACCGCCCCACGATGTCCTCGGCGGCTGCCGCGCACCGCTCGTCCGGCAGGTCCTGCCAGATCCATCGCGGCTGGACGTCGCCGGGCCCGACCGGGTGGAAGGCGGGCAGCGGCCGGACGGGCACGGGGAACATCCGGGGCGCCGCGGAACCGGCGGCGGACGCCTGGCCTGCACCCGCGTAGCCGACCAGGGCCGCGTCCGGCGGGTAGCCGCGGTGCAGTACCCCGGTCACCTCGCCCCAGATGAGCCGCTCTTGTTCCGGGTCGGCCGGGCGCCGTACGTTCAGCTGGTCCAGCAGGTGCCACCGGTAGAGGTCCACCGCGGACTTCAGCTGTTCGCCCCAGGCGACGGCGCTTTCCACCGCCGCGCGATACGTGGCCGCGGACAGCAGCGCCACCACCGCGAAGCCCGTCAGCGCCAGCTGGAGCCCCACGCCGGCCCGGCCGTCGGACCAGCTCGCCGGCAGGCCCGGGGCCCGTAGCGCGAACGCGGCGGCAGCGAGCAGGACGGCCGGCGCGCAGTGCATCGCCACCGCAGCGAGCAGCGGCAGGAGCGGTGTCCACCACGGCAGCGGGTGGGCGCCACCGAACGCGAGCAGCGCCGAGAGCGGCAGCCCGAACAGCACGACGGACAGGCACACGTTCAGCAGCAGGTCCAGGACGGTGCGCGCGTCCGTCTCCGCCTTCACGGCGGCGTCCGGCAGCAGCGGATGCAGCCTGGGCCACACGAGCACGGTGTCCACTCCGTACCGCTCGGCTCCGTAGCCCTCGGCGGCACGGACGACGTTGCCGAGACGGGTGGGCATGATCAGCGACCGGTCGGCGGGGTAGACGGCGAGCTGCGCCAGAAGCTCGGCGCGCTCCGCTTCGACCGCCCGCTCCGCCCGGGCGACCCGGTCGGCGAAGGCCCGCAGGACGGAGTCCAGCCGCCGCTGGCGCTCCTGCTGCGCTCCGCCCGCACCGGGGGCGGACGGCTGGGCGGCCGACCAAAGCCACCATGCACGCAGCCGGCCCGGCAGGTCCCGGACGTCTTCGTCGCGAAGGTCGGCCACGGCCGGCTCCGCCCGGCTCAGCAGCCGGTCCAGCTCCCCGTCGGCCCCGGGGGGACCGTCGCCGTCCTCCCCGGGACTCGGCGGCACCAGCAGGCGGCCGGCCTCCAGCAGGGCCACGTGGCGCATCTCGAGTCGGGTGTCGGCCCTTTCCAGCGCGTCCACCGCGGCGACGTGCCGGTTCCGGAGTCCGGCGCGCACCGGCGCCGCCGCGCCCCGCCGCGGGCCGTAGCCTTCGAGGAAGCGGATGGACCGGGTGCTCATGGCGGCGGTCAGGAAGGCCCACAGGGCGGACCACACGAGGAACGCCGCCAGAGCGAGCCCCTGGGCGACACCGCCCGCGGCCTGCCAGCTGTGGAGCGCGGCCCGCCGTCCCACCGCGACGTCGAGCACCACGACCGCGGTGAGACCCCAGAAGACGACGGCCGGCAGGAAGGCGGAGAGGAGGGTCCTGCGGTCGAACACCGAAGGTCCCTGGGCCAGGATCGTCGTCAGCACCGGGGGACCTCACGCTCCATCAGTCCGTGTCTCAGGTCCAGGGGGCACACCGGGAGTTCCCGTCCCGACCGGGGCAGCCGGCGCACCGGTGGATCGCAGTGCCGGCAGACGTAGCAGCGGACCGGTGTGATCGGGGTACCGCCGAGTCCGCCGGACCGTTCGGGCTCGTCGATCGCGAGCGGGAGCACATCCGCGAGGTCGTCCCACGGGACGAAGCCCACCGGGTGGCCGCCTTGCAAGAGGACCAGGCCCTCCGTGTCGACGGCGGCCAGCAGGGCGAGGGCTTCCGCCTCCCGGACGGAGAGGGCGTGCAGTTGCGACGGCTCGTCGATGTGGAGACGGGGCGAGGCTTGCGCCCGGTCCGCGAGGACGCTCACCGTGGCCGCGTCGGGCAGGCCGGCCAGCTGGGTCCGGCTGAGCGTCCCGAAGTAGCGTCCGCGGTGGTCGAGTACGGCCCATCGCGCCCCGGCGGCATCCAGCGCGGCCAGGGCCGCGGCACGGTCGCTGTCCGGGGCGAGGACGGCCAGCGGCCGGATTCTGTCGGTCAGTTGGATCATCGGGAACCTCTGCAGCCGGAGCAGGAGTCAGGACCAGTCGCCGTGCAGGACGAACGGCGCCCAGTGGTAGGGGTGGGCGAAGGGGCACCGTCCGTAGTCGGGCGCGGCGCGAGCGCGGACGCGGGCACGGACGCGCAGGAGGGCGGCCTGCTCGGAGAGCCGGGCGGCCAGGGACGGATCCGCCGGGTGCGGCAGGGCCGTCAGGAGGTCCAGCGCCGCCTGGTGGCTGGTGAGGGCCTGCGCCGGGTCCCCAGCGGCGAGCTGCATCCGGGCCCGTGCGCGCAGCGCGGTCAGTTGTCGCTCCGGATCGTCGGTCGTCCGGGCCAGCTCCTCGTCGATCCCGTCGATGACGGCCTGCGCGGTCAGCGACTTCACGTACAGCTGCGCCTCCCGCAGGGCTTCGGCCGGGGAGCGGTGGGGAGCGGTGGGCTCCGGAGGAACGGCGGCCGTCCGCAGCGCCGTGTAGAACCGCTCCATGAGCAGACGGGTGGAGAAGTCGGACACGTTCCACAGGGTCAGTACGGCGGCGCGGGCGCCGGCGTGGAGCAGGGCCCGGGAGAGGCCGATCAGTTCGTCGCCCGGCGCGAGCCGGTGCAGTCCGGTGCGGCAGGCGCTGAGGGTGACGAGATCGGAGTGCAGTCGTACGGTCAGCAGGTCCCGGACCGTCAGCCGGGCGCCGTCGCCGGCCCCGAGTTCGATCCCGGAGGACATCGGGTCGGTCGCGTCGAAGTATCCGTGGCAGGCGAAGTGCAGCAGCGCGGGATCCTCACGCTCGAGGTGGGCGAGCACCTTCTCCCGGTCCGCCCGGGCACCGATCAGCGGAACGGTGCCCAGGACGCTCCCCACGGCCCTGGCCTCTTCCCCGGCATGGGGCAGGTTCCCTCCGGGGTCCCCCACGACCAGGGCGCCACGGCCGTGGCCGCGGACCTTGCTGCGGCAGTGTCGCATCACCGTGGCGCTGGGGGCGTAGCACACCGGGTTGCGGTCCAGCAGCCATTCGCCTCCCGGCAGGGGGGCTGCGTGGAGGGGCAGCAGGTGGAGGACGTCGTGGCCGACGAACCAGAGGACCTCTCCCGGGCGGCTGAAACGCAGCGCGGGCTCGACGAGTGCGCCGGCGGCCCGTGCCCATTCCTCGGCGGCCCCGAGGGGCCTGTCGTCGGGCCCGGGAGCGACCACCGAGTCGTGCACGAGCGCCGCGACACGCCGGCGGCCGATGGGCAACTCGACCACTTCCGGGTGGTCGGACTCCGGCCGCATGACGAAGGCCACCAGGCTGTCGCCGATGGCGAAGTACTCGGTGAGGACCGCCTGCCCCGCGGGCTCGCGTCCGCTGCGCGGCGCCGCACTCCGCCGCGCGGCCCGTGCCGCCGCCTCTGCCATGTCCCCTCGCCCCCGGGCCCGTCGCTGCGCACTCACCGTCAGCACGCGGTTACGCAAGACATGGACACTATCCCAGGCGCCCCGCGTCAAGGAGGCGTTTCGCGCCGGTGGGCGGAGATCCGGGCGCCTACCCGAAGTGGTCCTCAGGTCCGGATCCCGCTCGGACGGTGTCGAGCGTGAAGCAGTGGAAGCCGCCGCCGAACAGGCGCCGGTGGCGGTGGCGTACGGGGATGACGTTGAAACCGTGCGCCTCCAGCGTCTTCACCAGCCTGGGCGCCTGGGAGTTGGCGATCACGGTGCGTTCGTCGACGGACAGGACGTTCATGTCTATGTACGGGCCGGTCAGCGTCAGGTCGAGCGGGCCGTAGTCGGGGAACTCGCCGAAGTCGGGTTCAGGGGCGTAGATCCTGTCCCAGCTGTGCAGCGGTGCCGGGAGGTGATCCAGGACCTGGGGGCCGCGCAGCAGGAGGGTGCCGGGCCGGAGCGGGAGGAGCTGGGTGTCGATGTGGTTGTTGTCCAGGCGGTGCATGACGTGGAAGCGGAAGACGTCGCCGAAGTGGCGTTGGAGCCACCGCGCGCCGAGAGCGTGGTGGGCGGTGGCGACGTTCACCAGGATGTCGCGGCCGAATCGCAGGCACTGCGCGGCATCGAGCATCATCTCCACCCCTGCGCCCGCGTCGTCGGCGGCGAGATCGTCGTCGGTGGGGACGAGGCCGGGGTCCCGGGTGCGGGCGTGGGAGAGGTCGAAGGAGCGGTCGGACATGCTCGGCCGGGGCATCGCCGTCCAGCGCGCCCCGCGGTCGAAGTAGTGTGCGAAGAGCGGTTTGAGGAGCTCGTTCTCGAAGTAGCGGGCACGGACTTGGGGCGCGGTCTCGACGATCTCGTTCCCCATGATGAGCGCCTGGTCGCGGATGTTGAGAGCGGGCGTGGTCGTGCTGCGCCACCAGGGCGTACGGACCTCTACGGGCGCGGGCCTGGCCCGGGGGCGGTGCACGTCCACCCCGGCATCGGCCAGTGCGCCGGCAAGCTCCTCGACGTCCTCGCAGAGTTCTTCCGTGTAGCGGGCGGCGATCTCCAGGGTGTGTCGATCGGGGAACTCGTCGAACGCCTCGAAGAACAGCCGGAACGACAGATCCAGCTCGTGTTCGGCGTAGCCGGCCGGCAACCCGACGATCACCTCGCGCAGAGGAGACCATTCGTCGTAGCTGTTGACTCCCATGCCGCTACCTATACCGAACGCGGGAACCGCATGGCCGAGGCTCGGGGGCGACGCGCCGGGCAGGACCGCACGCACCGCCGATGAGTCGCCGACACCTGCCCACCGGGGCTGCCACGGGTGAGGGGACCCGCCACCCGGTCGGGGCGGTGGAACCTGATCGGCCCCGACCGGGGGCCCGGTCGCCGCCCGCTCACCCGGCCACCGGGCACCGCCTCCGCTGCGAGAGCGGAGGCGGCCGGGGCCGTCCCGCGAGGGGCGGACCGGACGCGTCAGGCGGTGCCTTGCGTGGCGCCGGGCCGCTTCTTCGGCCCGTCCACCACGGCCCGCTCCAACACCGCCGTGCGCTCGACCACCGTGCCCGCCTTGATCCCGTCCGTCTCCCTGACCTGCACGCCCCGGCTGCCGAGGTAGGCGTACGTCGAGCGGTCGAAGACCCACTCGGTGCGCTCACCGCGCCGCTCGTCGAGCCGGGCCAGGGCAATGCCGTCACGCCCTGCCGCGTCCTGGGAGTGCTGGACGACGACCACGCCCGGAATCTTGGCGGCGGCCTGGTAGAGGGCTGCGGCGATGGGCGCGGGGACCAGTTGCTCGTGCAGCATGGAGCCGATCTCCCGGAACGCCTGCTGGTCGCGGTCCCCGCTCTCGCCGACCGCCGCGTACGCCGCCTTCAGCAGGGAGTCCGGGTCGGCGTTCTGCGCCTTCAGCCAGTCGTACGAGACGTTCGGCGCCTCGCCCGCTACGTCCTGGCCGTTCTTCGGCTTGGCCAGCGGGCCGTCCTTGTCCAGCGTGATCCCGCCCTTCGGCTGCTGCCCGGGCTCGTCCAGCCAGCCCTTCGTGCCGTCGGGGGACTTCCAGACCTCCCGCGTGTGCAGCGGCTGCACCCAGGTCTTGGACTCGTTCTCGTCGACGTCGTGCGAAAGGGCGAGGTACGAGACCTGGCTCTTGACGTACACGTACTGGCCGGGCCCCGGCTCCGGCAGCCGCCCCGCCGAAGCGGCGGCGGCGATCTGCCGCACGGTGGTGGCCACCTGCTCCGCGCTGGCCGCCTCCACGGCGACCACCGGCGCCTCGACCGGCGCCGCCCGGCCGGGACCGGCGGAGCCCGCGACGGTGTTGAAGGCGACCACCGCGGCCAGCGCGGCGGCCGTGACCGGTACGCCGACCACGAGGGCCCGGCGCACCGGGCGGCGGGACGGGGTTCCGGGGGCGGTGTCCGGGGCGGAACTCTGGAACTCGTTCATCAGGTGCTCCTCGAGAAGGCGCTGACGGTCGAGCGGCAGTTCCGGGCTCCCCGGGGGCGGCAGCAGCCGGCCCAGCTCCGCGTGGTCCAGCGACTCGTCTCGCCGCCATGTCCTGCGGATCATCGGGTTTCCTCCTCGTGCGACTCTGTCGACCGGGCCGCAGGAGTGCGGCCGCCCTGTACTTGTCCGGAGCGGGGGGTGGGTTCCCCGGTTCTTCCCAGTTCCTCCTCTGCGAGCCTGCGCAGCCGCGTCCGGGCGCGGGACAGCCGGGACCGGACCGTGCCGACGGGCACCCCGAGCGCGGCGGCGGCCTCCGCGTAGCCGAGCCCGGACCAGACGCAGAGCGTGAAGACCTCCCGCTCGCTGCGCCGCAGCTTGCTCAGCGCGCGCTGCGCGGCGGCCAGCTGGTCGGCGTCGGCGAGGCGGGCGACGAGCTCGTCGGCGAAGTCCGGAACCGTCTCCTTGGCGGGCAGCCGCCCGAGGGCACGCTGGTGCCGACGGGCGGCCCGCGTCGTGTTGCGCAGGACGTTCACGGCGATGCCCATGAGCCAGGGGCGCGGGCTGTCCCCCTCGTCGCGCAGCTTCGCGCGCAGCCGCCAGGCCTCCATGAAGGTCAGCGAGACGATGTCCTCGGCGACGGCCCAGTCCCCTGTGACCCGTACGGCATGCCGGTGAACCAGCTGCGCGTGATCGCGGAAGATCTCCCGGAACGCTTCCGGTTCCCCGGCGCGTATCCGGGAGTGCAATGAGTAGTTCACATCAGCAGTTGTCCGCCCGAGCAGGGAGGGTTCCCGTGGCTCACGTCACATGGTGGTGGCTCTCCGGTCCGCGGAAAGTCCGGCCGCGGTCACTTCAGGCGGTAGCTGCACATGGGCGCCTTGCCGTCCTGGTTGTCCGCGACCTTCTTGCCGTCGACGGTGATGACGCACGATGCCGGCTTGAGCATGCCGTCGGCGGCCTGCACCGAGCCCGGGACCACGGAGACCGTCGTGCCGATGCGCTTCTCCGCTTCGGTGGTGAAGGTGATCGTCTCCGTCTTCTTCCACGGCAGCGTCACCTGTTCGCCCTTGTTGGACGCCAGGTTGTAGTAGACCTGCGCCGGTCCTGAGCCCAGCACCTCCAGGGTGACCTCGTGGCTGACCTCGCCGCCCGACGCCGGCTTGCCGGATCCCGACGGGCTGCTGCTCGCGGTGGCGGCGGGCTTGTCCGGGGCCGTCGAGCCCTTCGCGTCCTCGGACTTGCCCCCGCTGCCACCACATCCGGTCAGCAGCCCGGCGGCCAGCACCAGAGCCGTACCCGCAACTATCTTCCGCATGGTTTCCCCTCGTTGGACGAAAGCCATGATCTTAACCAGGGCATTCGCGCCATACGACCACGGTTCGGGCCCGGTCGGGCCCGGTGGCACCCGGACGGCAGGGGCGTGACGCAGCTCACGGGGAAAGGGTGACAGGACGTTGTCGCGGGCAGCTGCGACCGTCGGCGCATGAAGATCACAGATGAGGACTGCCTCCACGAGACCTTGGCGTTCAACGAGCATTTCGAGGCTGCCGCCGCGGGCCGTCCGGCTCGCGGGCGAGCGCCGAGCGCAGCCACGCTGGCGCTCCTGCGGCGCAACCGGCTCGGCGGCGACACACCACCGGTGAGACTGCCGCACGGCCAAGACCGCGTCGTTCAGGATGGTGTGAAGGTACGAGCCTTCGTGCCCGACCAGGTCGACGGCGTGTACCTGCACATCCACGGAGGCGGCTGGGCGTTCGGGTCCGCGGACGGACAGGACGAGCGGCTCTGGTGGCTCGCCGAGCAGGCACGGCTGGCCGTGGTGAGCGTGGACTACCGCCTCGCCCCGGAGCACCCGTTCCCCGCCGGGCCCGACGACTGCGAGGCCGCTGCGCGATGGCTGGTGGAACACGCCGCGTCCGAGTTCGGTACCGAACGGCTGCTGATCGGCGGCGAATCGGCCGGTGCCCATCTCAGCGTCGTGACGCTGCTGCGCCTTCGCGACCGGCACGGCATCACCGCCGCGTTCCGGGCGGCCAACCTCCTCTTCGGTCCCTACGACCTGTCGATGACACCGAGCCAGCGCAGGTTCGGTTCACGACCGCTGCTGAGCAACACCGACGCGCTTCGCGGCGGCTACGAGCTGTTCACGCCGGGGATGGGCGAGGAAGAGCGCCGCAGTCCGGAGGTCTCGCCCCTGTTCGCGGACCTGGCCGGGCTGCCGCCCGCCCGGATCGTCGTCGGCGCCGAGGATCCCCTGCTGGACGACTCGATGTTCCTGGCCGCACGGTGGCAGGCGGCGGGTGCGCCCGTGCAGCTCGGCGTCGTCGCGGGCGCGATGCACGGCTTCACCCTGTTCCCCCTGACCGTCACCGAGCGCGAACTGCACAGACAGCGGGACTTCCTGGCCTCCTCGTGACGGTAGCGTCGGCGGCATGAACCGTACTGCCCGGCTGTATGCGCTGGTTGAGGAGTTGCGCGCGGCGGCGCCGCGACCGCTGACGGTCGCGGCGCTCGCCACCCGGTTCGACGTCAGCACGCGCACGGTACAGCGCGACCTTCAGACCCTGATGGAGACCGGTGTACCGGTTCGCTCCCTACCCGGGCGGGGCGGCGGCTGGTCGATCGATCCGGCGATGACCCTGCCCCCGATCCACCTCACTGCCGATGAAGCCTCGGCGCTGACCGCCGCGCTCGCCGCGGCCGACGCCTCCACCCCCTACTCCGGCGCGGCCCGCACGGCGGCCCAGAAGATCATGGCCTCGATGACCGGCCCCGCCTCGGCAACGGCCCGAGGACTCGCCGCCCGGCTCGTCACCCTGCCGACGCACGGCGACTGCGCGATCCGTACCGCGGTGGAACAGGCCATCGCCGGCAACATGGTGCTGCGGCTGTCCTACACCGACGCAGCAGGACACGAGAGCGACCGCGTCGTGGAACCGGCCGGACTGCTCACCGCGCGCGGCCGCTGGTACCTCATCGCCTGGTGCCGCACACGCCGGGCCGGCCGCGGTTTCCGGCTGGACCGGATCGCAGCAGCAGCCCCGACCGGCGAACACGCACAGCCCCATGACCTGAACGGACTGCTGGCCGGCTCGGTCGCCGCCGACGCCGTACGGCCCGAAGCACTGGCCCCACTCACACCCTCACCATGAGGATCGGACGACACGAACCGGAACTGCCCCGCAGCCGCTCGGCTCGGGGCATGCGGGGGCTGCTCATTCGGCGGCGGTGGCGGGTGCGTCGTCCCAGGCCAGCGAGGACATCTTCCATCCTGACGGGGTCCGGACGAACTGGGTGGTCTTGTGGCCCGAGCCCTCGAACCACGTGCCGTCGTGGAAGCCGGACTTGCGGTATTCGCTGAACCGGTGCGCGATCGATCCGAAGATCTCGGTCCGCTCGGCGACCTCCCATTCGGAGAACTCCGTCAGCGTCCCGTCGGTGAGCATCTTCTGCCGTGGCTCGATGAACGCGTCGAGGTCGTAGATCACGGGCTCGTCCCCGACGTTCGCGATGATCCTGCCCTGCGGAATGAACACGTCGCGGATGACGCCGAGGTCCGGCCGGCGCTCGCCGGTGTTGGTGAAGGCACCGACGAACACGCCCATCAGCCGGTCGAGCTCGGCCCGGACCCCGGACTCCGCCGCTTCCCCGAGCGGCAGCCATTCCTCGGAGAGGACCGACCAGACCTCGCTGTCGTGCCGCACGCCTCGGTACGGATAGCGCTGGCGCAGCACGCCCTCGCGGGTCATGCCCAGCCGGCGTGCGACATCGGTGCTGCGGGTGTTGCCCGGCGTCGCCCACCATTCGACGCGGCTCATACCGCGTTCCCGGAAGGCCCAGTCGATCAGCGAACGGCAGGCCCCGGTGACCAGGCCCCGCCCCTCCCCGGCCGGCTCCAGCCAGCAGCCGACCTCGCACACCCCGGAGGCGCTGTCGAAGCGGGTGAACATGACGCCGCCGACCAGCGTGCCGTCCAGCCAGATCCCGTGGATGCGGCCGGTGTCCGACGCCAGGCGGTCGGCATACCGCTGGAGGGTGGCCGTGGCCGAGTCGAGGTCGGTGCTGAACGTGGCCCAGGGTATCCACGGGTCCACGGAGGCCCGGGCGCGGTCGATGTGGGCGAGGAACTCGGGGGCCTGCCAGGGCTCCAGGGGCCGGAGTTGAGCGTGGTCGCCGAGCGGCAGGGTGAACATGGAAGCCTCACTCTCTGGTGCGTAACAAGCGTTCGGTACGTAGGATGGCAGTATGCCGCCCGCACCTGGAGACCGTGAAGCCCGCCGCAAGGACGTATCCGAGGCGGTGTGGCACGTACTCGCCGACAAGGGGTTCGGCGGACTGACCCTGCGCGCCGTCGCCGCTGCGATGGGGGTCTCGACCGGGATGCTCATGCACTACTTCCCGACCAAACGGGCCCTGATCACGCACGCCCTGGACCTGCTGGAGAAACGCACCGCGGAGCGACCGCGCCGCGCCCGTCCCGCCGCGGGCCTCGCCACCGTGCGCGCCATGCTCCTGGACATCCTGCCGCTGACCCCGGGCGACATCGCCCGCAACCGCATCTGGGTCAGCTCCTGGGACCTCTCCCTCGCGGACCACGGGCTGACCACGGAGCAGGCCGATCGCTACACCCGGCTGCGCTCGACGATCCGCCCGCACCTCGAGGCCGCGCGCGACCTCGGCGAGCTCCCCTCGGCGGCCGACCCCGACCGACTCGCCGCCGCCGCCGTCGCGTTCACCCACGGACTGGTCGTCCAGGCCCTGTTCGACCCCGACCGGTTCCCCGAGGACGTACAGGTCACCCTGCTCGACGGCTTCCTCGCCTCGCTCGCGCCGTAACTGCGTGCCGGACTCCTGGAGCGGTAGCCGGATGATCTGCTGCGTTCAGCGCGGAATCACCCAGCTCGGCACCCAGGTCCCGGCGGCGTCGTGGCCGGCCGCCGTGGTGGCGAGGTGGGCGCGGAGGGTGGCCAGTGCCGGGTGGGGGTTGTCGCGGTGCCACAGGAGCGAGTGCGGGTAGACGGGTGTCGGGTCGGTCACCGGGATACGGCGCAGGCCGTGGTCCGCGGGCCAGACGAGGCGGGTGTGTTCGCCCATGAAGGTGGCCAGGGCCGGGGTGTCGGCGACCGTGTCGAGGAGCGCGTCGGAGCCGAAGTTGGGGCCGGTCGCCTCGATGGTGAGGCCGAACTCGGCGACGAGGACGTCGTAGTAGGCGGCCCACTCGGAACCGGGGACGATGCCGGGCATCCAGATCCGGTGGCCGGCGAGCTGGTCGAGGGGCACCGACCGGGCGCCCGCCAGCACGTGGGCGGGGCCGGTGAGGAGCTGGAGCGGCTCGTCGAGGACCCGGACGGACTCGATGTCTTCGGGGAGGGGACGGCCGGGCGCGGCGACGGCGCGGAACGAGGCGTCGATCTCACCGGACCGGATGGCGGCGACGGCGGTCTGGATGTCGAGCAGCATGAGCACGTCGAGGTCGATCTCGGGGTGCGCGTGGTGGAAGCCTCGCATCAGGCCCGACGCGGCGCCGCGCGAGGCGATGATGTCGACGCGCAGCGGACGGCGGCCGGTGCGCACGGACGCGGTGGCGCGCTCGGCGACGCGCAGCAGTTCGCGGGCGTGGGGCAGGAACGCCTGCCCGTCGATGGTGAGCTCGGCGCCGCGCGGGGTACGGGTGAACAGCCGCACCCCGAGGTTGCGCTCCAGCGTGGCGATGCGCTTGGAGACGGCCTGCTGGGTGACCGCCAGGTCGGCGGCCGCCTCCTGGAACTGCCCCGCATCGGCGGCGGCGACGAAGGTCCGGACTGCGTCGAGGTCCATGCCGCTACCCTACGGCCACAACCATGGGTTGTGGCCGTGGCTCCAGCGGTTGTTTGATCCCTGGTCGTGGTACTCGGTTTGATGCTTCCGATCACGGATCGGTTGTGCGGGCGAGGGGCATCGGACATGAGGACATGAGGAGCGGACGGAGTCTGGGGCGGCCTTTCGGGTGGCTCTGGGGGGCGTACGCGACCAGCGCGCTCGGCACGTGGCTCGCCTTCGGCGCGTTCCCCCTGATCGCCGTCCAGGTGCTGCACGCCGGGCCGGCCGAGGTCGCCGCGCTCTCCTCCGCAGGGGCTGCGGTGGGCGCGGCCGTGGCGGTGCCGCTCGGCCCGTGGGTGGAGTTCCGCCGCAAGCGGCCGGTGATGGTCTCGATGGACCTGGTGCGGTGCGCGGTGCTGCTGACGGTCCCCGCCGCGTTCGCGCTCGGCGTGCTCGGCTTCATGCAGCTCCTGCTGGTGTCGGTCGTCGTCGCGGCGGCCGACATCACCTTCCGTGCCGCCTCCGGCGCGTACCTGAAGACGCTGCTGCCGACCGAGGACCTGCTCGTCGCCAACGCCCGGTTCGAGTCCACGGCCTGGACGACCACGATCGTCGGACCGCCGCTGGGCGGCGCGGCGATCGGGCTCCTCGGCCCGGTGGCGACAGTGGCGGCAGACGCGGTCAGCTACCTGCTCTCGGCCCTGGGCATCCGCGCGACGGGCGGGCCCGAGCCGCAGCCCGAGCGCCGGGAGGCCCCGCGCATGCGGGCCCGGGACCTGCTCGACGGCTGGCGGTACCTCCTCGCCGATGCGACGCTGCGACGGCTGTTCTTCAACACCGCCTTGTTCAACGGCCTGGTGATGGCCGCCCAGCCGCTGCTGGCCGTCCTGATGCTCGGCCGGCTCGGATTCGCACCCTGGCAGTACGGCCTCGCCTTCGCCGTACCGTCGATCGGCGGGCTGCTCGGTGCGCAGCTGGCCCGACCTCTCGTCACCCGGTTCGGACAGCACCGGGTCCTGACCGTGGCCGGGACACTGCGCGCGATCTGGCCCGTCGGCCTCGCCTTCGTGGGACCGGGCACCGGAGGGCTGCTGCTGGTGATGGGCGTCGAACTCGGGCTCATCTTCTGCTGCGGGGTCTTCAACCCCGTCCACGCCACGTACCGCCTGGAGCGCACCGCGACCGACCGGGTCGCCCGCACGCTGTCCGCCTGGGCGGTGACGGCCAAGGGCACGACCGCGCTCCTGACGGCGGGCTGGGGCGTGCTGGGCGTCCTGCTCGGCCCGCGTACGGCCATCGGCCTGGCCGGCGTACTCCTCCTGGCGACCCCGCTGCTGCTCCCCCACCGCGCGGCAGCGCTCCCCTCGGAGCCGGAGCCGGCCCCGGAGCCGGCACCGGGCCGCACCTGACGGGCCACGGGTCCTCGGGCACCTCCGCTCCTGCTCGATCCGCTTCGGTCCTCCCCCGTCCTGCCCAACGGATTCCCGCGCTCGCCTCACGCGGCTTCTATCGTGGGGATCAGAGACGGCATCGAGCACTGAGGCGGGCCGACCATGGCGGAGGCGGAAATCGACTACGCGGCGGTGTTCCAGGCACTGCCCGGCATGGTCGCACTACTGACGCCCGAACTGGTGTACGCAGACGTGAACGAGGAATTCCTGCGGATGGCGGGCCGGACGCGCGAGCAGCTGGTGGGCCGGTACCTGTTCGACGTCTTCCCCGACAATCCCGGCGACCCCACCGCCAACGGCTCGCGGAACCTGCAGGCCTCACTCCAGCGGGTGATCGCCACCGGCGAGCGGGACACGATGGCGCTGCAGCGCTACGACGTGGAGTCGGCGGAACGGCCGGGTGAGTGGGAGGAACGGTACTGGAGCCCCGTCAATGCACCGGTGCTCGGACCGGACGGCCGGGTGGCGGTGCTGGTGCACCGCGTCGAGGAGGTCACCGAGCTCATCAAGGCCCGCGGCGCGCGAGGCAGCAGCCGTCCCCAGGTGCTGGAGGCCGAGCTGTACACCCGGGCCAGGGAACTCCAGGCGCTCAACGAACGGCTCCGCGAGGCCCACGCCCGCGAGCGCGAGGTCGCCCTCGCCCTGCAGGACGCGATGCTGCCCGCCCCCGGGCCCGTCGGCCACCACCGGGCCGCCGTGCGCTACCAGCCCGCAATGGGCACGCTCAACGTCTGCGGCGACTGGTACGACCTCGTCGACCTGCCCGGCGACCGCATCGGCGTCGCCGTCGGCGACGTCGTGGGCCACGGCCTGCACGCCGCCTGCGTCATGGGGCTGCTCCGCAGCGCCCTCAGCGCCGTCTCCCGCGTCGCCGAAGGCCCGGCCCAAGCCCTGGAAGTCCTCGGTCTGTACGCACGCTCCGTCGAAGGCGCCGAGAACACCACCGTCGTGGAGACCTGCATCGACTGGGACACCCACATCATCACCTACAGCTGCGCCGGCCATCCCCCGCCCGCCCTGCTCCGCACCGACGGCACCGTCGAATTCCTCGACCAGGCCACCGACCCCCCGCTCGGCGCCCGCCCCGACCACGTCGCCCGCCCCCAGGCCACCACCCCCTTCACCGAGGGTGACACCCTGGTCCTCTACAGCGACGGCCTGATCGAACGCCGCCGCGAGGACATCGACACCGGCCTTGCCCGCCTCGCCGACGCCCTCACGCGCCACCTCGGAACCGACCCCGAGCCGCTCGCCGACGCACTCCTCCTCGACCTGCTCCCCGCTGTGGGCGCCACCGACGACACCGCGCTCGTCATCGTCCGGCTCTGAAGAACCCGGCACCGCTCCTTCCCCGCGAACCGGACCACGGGCCCCCGGCCCCCTCGGGAAGCGGCGGGGAGGGCGCCTGGCGCAGGGGGATCCCGACGGCAGGTCGGGGCGGTACCCGCCTCCCTCAGAGCGCTGAAATCTCGCTCAGCAGGTCGTCCAGGCCCAGCGAGCCCTGCGACAGCGCGGCCATGTGCCAGGCCTTGAGGTCGAAGTCCGCGCCGTGCCGGGCCCGTGCCGCCTCGCGGCCCATGAGCCACACCCGCTCGCCGAGCTTGTAGCCGACGGCCTGGCCCGCCATGCCCAGATAGCGGGTGACCTCGCTCTCGACGTAGTCCGCCGGTCGGCTGGTGTGACGGCCGAGGAACTCCTGCGCCAGCGCCGGCGTCCAGCGCTCGCCCGGGTGGAACGGGGAGTCCTTCGGGATCTCCAGCTCCAGGTGCATCCCGATGTCGATGACGACACGGATGGCCCGCATCATCTGCGCGTCCAGGTAGCCCAGCCGCCGTTCGGCGTTGGACAGGAAGCCCAGCTCGTCCATGAGGCGCTCGGCGTACAGGGCCCAGCCCTCGGCATTGGCGTTCACGAGACCCACGGTGGTCTGGTAGCGGGAGAGGTCGTCGGCGACGTGCGCCCACTGGGCCAGCTGGAGATGATGACCGGGTACGCCCTCGTGGTACCAGGTGGTGACCAGGTCGTAGACCGGGAAGCGGGTCTCCCCCATCGTCGGCAGCCAGGTGCGGCCGGGCCGGGAGAAGTCCAGCGACGGCTCGGTGTAGTAGGGGGCTGCGGCACTTCCCGGCGGGGCGATGCGCGACTCGACTCGGCGTACCCGCTCGGCCAGTTCGAAGTGCGTGCCGTTCAGCGTGTCGATGGTCTCGTCCATCAGTGACTGAAGCCACTGCCGGGTCTCCTCGACCCCCTCGACGGCCTCGCCGTGCCGGTCGCACCATGCCAGCGCCTCCCAGGGGGTGCCGGCGCCCGGCAAGACCCTTTCGGCCTCGGTGCGCATCTCGGCGAGCAGCCGGTGGAACTCGCTCCAGCCGTACGCGTAGGCCTCGTCCAGGTCGAGATGGGCGCCGTTGTGGTGACGGGCGAGGCGGACGTAGCGCTCCCGGCCGACGACGTCGGGCGCGCCCTCGACGGCCGGGGCATAGGTGTCGCGGAACCAGTCGCGCAGTTCCGCCAGGCCGCCGGTGGCCACGGTGGCGGCCGTGGTGAGCTCGCCCCGCAGCCGTTCGGGGCCGGGGTCGGTGAACTCCGCGAACCAGCTGCGGTCCGTACCGATCCACTCGGTCAACTGGCCGATGACCGCCGAGACCTGCCGCGGCCCTGCGGGCAGCCCGCGGGCGAGGCCGGCGTCCAGAGAGGCCCGGTAGCCCGCCAGGGCGTCCGGCACGGCCCGCAGCCGTCGCGCGATCGCCGCCCAGTCCTCGTCCGTGTCCGTGGGGGTGAGCGTGAGGACGTCGCGGACCTGGTGCAGAGGTGAGTCGAGGTTGCTGACCGTACGCAGGCCCTCGCCCGCCTCGTGCACCTCGAGTTCGGCGGTGAGCCGCTCACGCAGCAGCCGGGCGCAGCGGCGTTCGGCGACGTCGTCCGCACCGGGAGCGGCCTCCGCGGCAGCGAGCTGCCGCAGGGTCGTACGGGCGAGCCGGGTCACCTCTTCCTGGCCGTCCGGCGAGAAGTCGGGGAGCCGGCCGGAGCTCTCGGCGACGCCGAGGAAGGTGCCGGCGATCGGGTCGAGTTCGACGAGGGCGTCGACATGGCTGTCGGCCACCTGACGGGGCAGCCGACCGCCGCCGGGATGGATGGAGTTGGGCATGCGAGCCGTCCTTGTGCGATGCGTGTGCAATTTCAGTGCCGCCGTGCCTGACATGTGGTCGTTCCTGAGCGAGGGCGGCTGGTCGTGCGACCCGTGGGCGCGGTTCAGATCCATTCCAGGTTCCGGGCCATGCGCAACGCGTCAATGCGGTTGCGCGCACCCAGTTTCACCACGATGGACGAGATGTAGTTGCGCACCGTCCCTTCGGACAGGGACAGCCGTGCGGCGATCTCCTCCACCGTGTCACCGCCGTCGAGACGCTCGAGCACGGACAACTGCCGGGGGGTCAGCGGGCAGTCCCCGTTGGCCACGGCCGCGACCGCGAGCTCGGCGTCGAAGGCTCGCTCACCCTCGTGGACCAGATGGATGGCCTCGACGAGGCGCTGCGGCGGGACACTGCGCCGCACCATTCCGCCGATGTCCCCGGAGAAGGCCCTGCGGACGGCCGATCGGACACACGCAGTGGCGACCAACAGCGTGCGGACCTTCGGAAGGATGGCGATCTTCTCGGCGATGTCGACGGTTTCCTCGTCCCTGCCTTCGAAACTGATGATCACGACATCGGGCCGATTCATCTCGGCGAACTCGAGTGCGGCATACCTGTTGTCGACGGATCCCACGACCCTGATGTCCGGCTGCTGTTCCAGCAGTGCCGTGAGCGCGAATCGAGAAAGGGAAAGATCATCGTAAACCATCACATCGACACTCATTCGAATCCCCCGATCAATTGAGACGATGCAGCGACAGCGTGCGCGTACGAAAACGCCAGTGGGCACCGCCCGTATACGGGCAGGCGGCGGACACTGTGGGAGGCCGGCCGCCGGACGGCCGCGACCCGGGCGTCGTGGGCATACCGAACACCCTTGCACGCGACGTGTTTCGGACGTCGAATCATCCGCTGCCTGTGTCAGGTCGCGCTCGCGGATCGGCTTTCCCGTACGCGCATCACCGGCGGGGGGTTGGTGTCCGGGGCATCGGGGTGGACGCCGGAATACCGGGATGCCGGTTGATCATCGGCCGCCGCACCGCGAGACCGGGGAGCGGCGCGCCCCGGTCATCGCTACGGCGTCAAAGGGAGTGCCAGGAGGTCCACACCGTGCGGTGGCCCCGCGAGTTCGCCGACCTTCTTCCAGCCCCACCGCCGGTACAGCTCGCGCGCCGACGCCCTGCTCGAGGCGGCCAGTACGGCGAACGGCTCGGTGCGGTCGGCCAGCAGCAGGTCCAGCAGCTCACGCCCGTGCCCGCGGCCGCGCAACTCCGTGACGACCGCGAGCTCGTAGACGTAGAACAGCGGCCGGCGCAGCCACCGCGGCGCGGGCGCGGCGGCGCGCGGATGCCACCATCCCTCCTCGCGGTGCACACCGTAGGCGAATCCGCCGAGCACCCCGCCGTCGAGGACGGTGGTGACGGAGAAGCCGGGCAGCGCCGCGTGATCGGCCAGCTGCCGGGCGAAGCCGTCTGCTGCCGCCGCGTCCTCGTGGTAGGGCGGCTCGTGGTAGACCCGGTGGTAGACGTCGCGGAACTCCTCCGGGCGGCGGACCTCGGCCGCGCGCTCAGCCACGGACGGTCTCCCGCTGGACGTACGCGGGCAGCACACGGTGGAGTCGCTGGAGCACCACGACCGCCGCGAGGCAACACAGGCAGAGCGCGAACCACGGCAGGCCCGCCCCCCGCGCCAGCAGCCAGGTGAACACCGTCGGCGCCATCACCCGGGCCAGGCTCCACATCAGCTCCTCCAACCCCAGGTAGCGGCCGCGAAGATGCCCTGCGGCGATCGACACCGTCAGCGCACTGCTGGTCGGGGCCTGGAGCAGCTCGGCGACCGTGAAGACGACCATGCCCAGGATCAGCCCGCCGAAGGCCAGTTCGACGTGCTCGCCGGACACCGCCGCGAACAGCGCGAAGGACACCATCCACAGGACGGACGCCACCTGCAGCACCCTGGTCCGCCGGTACCGCTCGACCGCCCTGGCCACTGCGGTCTGCGCCAGCATCACCATGACCGTGTTGATCGCGAACAGCATCCCGGGCTGCCACGCCGGGAGCCCGCGCGCCTCGATCACGTAGGCGCTCAGCAGCATCGTCAGAGCGAGGTCGCACAGCGCGAACACGCACACGGTGGCCAGGACCCCGAGGAAGGCCCGGTCGGCGAGCACCTCCCGGTACCCGTCGCGCCGCTGTCCCGGAGCGTCCGCGGCCGGGGCCGCGCCGCCGTCGCTCGCGGGCGGCAGCACGGTGGTCCGGCGCCAGGTCGCGACCAGCCCGGCCGCAACGAGGAACGACACCGCGTTCAGCGCGACCACGGCGGTGTAGCCCGAGGTGCCGCCCCAGCCGACGAGCGTGCTGCCCACCAGCCCGCCGGCGCCGATGCCGACGTTGCGCAGGGACCGGTCCATCGCGTACCAGCGTGCCCTGTGCCCCTCGTCGGCCACCTGCGCCACCAGCGCGGAGACCGCGGGCCGGAACAGGCTGTCGCCCCACAGGGTGACCGTGACCAGCACGACCAGCTGCCAGGGAGTATCGGTGAACACGTAGCCGGTGAAGGTCAGTACACGGATCAGGTTGCTCGCGATCAGCACGCGGCGCGGCCCGATCCGGTCGATCAGCGGGCCCCCCAGCGGTCCCGCGGGCAGCGAGAGCAGCGCCCCGACGGACAGCATCAGGCCGACCGTGGTCAGGGGGATGCCCTTGGCGGCGTGGAAGTACACGACGGCGAACGGGAGGAAGAGCCCGGTGCCCAGAGCATCGACGACCTGCGCGACGATCAGAGGCTTACGGCCTTTGGTGTTCGGCAGGCCGAGTGTGTCGATGACAGCCATCGGTATCCCTCACGCGTGGGGTAGTGGAAAGACGTTGAACTCCTCCTCGGCCAACGGCTGCGGCCGCCAGCCGAGCCGGACGCCCGCGCGGCCGATCCTGCCGTCGCCCCACATGGGCATGCCGGCGGGGAAGTTCGACACGAGGCCGGGCACGATCGTGTGGGCGGCACTGAACCCTGCCGCTTCGGCGTCACAGGTCGTCAGGTCGACACTGATCACCTCGAAGCCGCGGGCCTCGACCCGTTCGCGGTACGCCTCGACGCTCCGCTGCGCGAGTGCGGGCAGTCCGTCCCAGGTGCGGGTGGGGAGGTCCAGTACCCAGGGTGCGACCCGCTCCCCCGCCCGCGGATCGAGGTGGACCTGCTGCTGGCACAGCAGGTCGCGGACATCGCTGAAGTCCGGGCGGTAGGAGTCGAGATAGCGCCGGTCGGCGCGGTACGGCTTGAGGTTGCCCAGGTGCGGCAGTTCCGCCAGGCCGTCCGCCAGCATCTTGTCGTCGTCGAGGAAGCGGCAGGTGTGGTGCAGGGTGAACCCCTCGGCGAGCGCCTTCTGCGCCGCCTCCTGCGGGTCGGGCCGGGTGGCGAAGCCGATGCCGAGCCACCCGGCGGCCCGGTCCCGTACGACCGCGGCGAGTACGGGGACGTCGAACTCGTTGTCCAGGTGGATCAGGCTGATGTCGTAGGCGTCCAGAGCGTCCGCGACCAGCTCGCGGATCCGGTCGGTCATCGGCAGGCGGGGAAGGCGGGCGGCGTTGGCCCACCACAGCATGGTGGTGTCCCGCTCGATGACCTCTTCCAGCCCGGAGGTGACGGCGTGCTCCTCGCTGACGCCGCACGCCACCCCGGCCACCAGCGGATCGGAGTAGGCGACCGGGTCGTGCTCTCCGTGGGCGACCAGGAAGGCGGGCACCCACACCGGCTCGCCGGTCGTCCACGAGCGGCCCTCGACCCAGGCGCACTCCGCGTCCACGGTGAGCGGCGCGAAGGGGAAGCCCTCGCTGCGGTACTGCTGCTGCGAATACAGGTGCAGCCGGCGCGGGTCGAGCGCGGGCACCCCGGCCCTGCGCAGCTGGGCGTGGCTGCCGTAGCGGAGCCGCTCCTCGGGCAGCCGGCTGCCGCAGTAGCGTTCGACCGCCTCGCCGACCGCGCTGCGGCGGGCGGCGTCGAAATCGGACCAGGACGTGCCGAACGCCTGCCGGTCGTTGGGCCAGTCCGCGACGCGCCGCATGTCGGCGACGTCCACCGCGCACACCCGCAGCTGCGTCGGCATGCCCGGCAAGGGGGCGAGCTCCTGGACGCCGGTCACCACGCCGACCTGGTCGTCGACGAGCAGGTCCGCCTCGGCGTCGCCGCGCACCACGGGGCGCGGCCGCGTCGGAACCGGCAGGACGGTGCGCTCGATCCGGTCGAGCCGGCGCGGATCGAGCTCGACCTCGTCGACGGTGGCCTCGCCCGTGACCCAGCGCTCCAGGTACGTGCCGAGCTGGGCGGACGTCCAGCGGACGTCGCCGTCGCGCAGCCGGTGGCCGTCCGGCTCCGGAGCGGCCCGCATGGCCTCGACGACCCGCGGGTCCTGTGCCGCGCTGAGCCGGCGGTCCAGTACGTCCGCGAAATCCGCCGTGGTACCGGGCGTGATGGCGGGACCGAGGACGGCCCGGCCGCGTTCATGGCGCAGCGGCAGCCAGCGCAGGCCGGAGCGGGCGCACAGCTCGTCGATACGGCTCAGTTCTTTGTGGGCGGGGTGGGAGAAGGCGGCGACGAGCACGGTGTCGCGGACATCGACGACGGAAAGGTCTTCCGGGGCCGGCCCGACACGTACGTAGCCGGTGGTGCTCAGCGCGTGGGCGAGCGGGGCGGTGAGTTCCGGCGAGCCGGTGACGAGGACCGTGGTGCGCGCCAGTCGCGCCGCCCGCTCGGCGTCCAGGGTGGCCCCGGCCGGGCGCAGGCAGCCGTCGTGCAGCAGCACGTCGACCACTTCGGCGTAATCGGAGGTCATTCCCGCCAGCAGTTCGCTGCGGGACCTGGTTCCGTCGCAGCGCGCCAACCATGCACGGAATTCGGAGGTGGGGGCGGAAATGTAGAACTGCCCACCGTTCGGGGTGGCAAGAAAGCACAGATTCTGCTCGAGGTCGTATATTTCAACGCCCATGATTTCCAAAGCGGTGTCGTCCGCCGACATATCAGCCCCCATAGAAACTGACTCCTGGTGCAAAGTGCCACGGTCCCGGGAGAACCCGGGACCGTGGTCGGAAGACCTCAGAAGGTCATCGTCACTTGGCGACCGAACGGTTGTGGACGACCGCGCGGTTGTGCACGACGGCACGGTTGTGCACGACGGCGCGGTTGTGGACCACAGCGGTGACGACGTTGGCCTTGACGGTCGAGATCATGGAATTACCTCCCGTTTGGGTGTCGCTTACGAGAAATACGTTACGGGCATTCGGAGCCGCCACCTAGGTGCATTCCTCACGAATCCTCGTGGATGGCTCACTGGTCCACCCGGAACTCCCTGTCCGGGAATACGGAACGGGGATGCGGTGTTTTGCGGACTCGCTCGCCACCGGAACGCATCAGTCCACGGGGACGTGGTGGGGACCTGCGTCGGCATCCCGTCCGAGGCGGTGCCGGTCCCGGTCGTCATCGCCCGGGTGGCCTACCCGCTCCTACTCGTCCGGCTTGTCCGGCGGCCGGCGTGCCCGGCACGCCGCAGGTCCCCGCCCATGGCCGTATCCGCCCGCCGCCGGCAGTGCCCACCGGCCAAGGGCCCCATCGGCCTCGCCGGGGCCCTGCGACTCCCGACTCGCCGTGACGGTGCGCGGCGCGACAGCATGGAGGGAGGGCGGTCGGCCGCGGCTGCCCTCGCAGGAAGGCGTTACAGACCGTGACGAGGCAGCGCTTTGCGTTCTGCGGGGCCGAGCTGGCCGCTGTCTACGTGCTCGCCGACGGCCGCGAGGAACTCCATCTGGCCGAGATGACCGGGAACCGCTCCATGCTGTACGGGCTGCCGGCGGTCCTCTCCGTGGACGGGCACTCCCCGGCTGCCGAGGCATACCGCTCGGGCCGCCCGCTGTGGCTGAACCCGAAGGAACTCGCCGCATACGTGGAGGAGGACCCGCACCACTTCCCCGGACGGGTGCGGGACGACTCCGTCAGGGCTTCTCCCGCCAGGCTCTCGCTCGGCGCCCTGCCCCTCGGGCACGGCGCCAAGGAGCTGGGCTGCCTGATCGTCGCCGGCAACGTCCCTGACGGGTTCAGCGACGACCGCCGGAACCTGCTGGAGCTGTACGCCGACCAGGTCGCCGCCGGACTCGCGTCGGTGGCCGCCCACGCCCCCGGGCGCACGGCCCCGCGCCCCGTGCGGGGACACGCGTTGGTGCCGCTGCGGGGCGGCGCGTTCATCCTGGAACTCGACTCCGGCCGCATGGAGGCGCACGCGCGCGTACTCGAGCTGCTCGGGATCCCGCCCGACCAGTTCGACGGCAGGGTGGAGACACTGCTCGCGAGTGCCGTGCCGGACGACATCCCTGCGCTGATGGCCGTCGTGGAGCCCGACAGGCTGACGTCCGGTCCGCAGCAGCTGGCCTTCCGCATCCGCCGACCGGGAGGTGAACTGCGCTGGCTGGGCCTGCGGTGCCGGGTGATGACGGACGACGACGGCACCCCCCTGCGGGTCCTCGGCGTGGTGGCCGACGCCTCCTACCTGCGTCCCAGTGCCGACGAGGTCTCCATCGTGCAACGGCTGTCCGCCACGCTGGCCGGCGCGACGACCATCAGGGACGTCAGCCACATCGTCGTCAACGCCCTGCGCGGCCCGCTGGACGCGAGCCGGGTGGCGGTCGCCGAGCTGGAGGCCGACCGGCTCGTGGTCACCGTCCTCGACCCTCCCGAGCCGCAGGTGTGGCCGGACATGTGGCGTTCGGAATGGCGGTCCGAATGGCCGGACGCCTCGATGCACGACCTGCCCACGCTGCAGACCGTACTGCGAGAGGGCCATGTGAGCCTGTGGCCGCCGGGTGCGGACCTCGAACCCGCTCTTGCGGGGATCGGGCCCGGCGGGCTCGCGGTCCTGCCACTGCCGGCGGACGGCCGGATGGTCGGCGTCTGCCTCGTGGGATGGGACGGCGAGCACCGGTTCGGACCGGAGGAGCGGTCGCTGCTGACCGCCACCGCGGGGCTCGTGGGGCAGGCGCTGATGCGCGCGCACGCGCTGAACGCCGGCCACGAACTCGCCACGATGCTCCAGCGCAGCCTGCTGCCGCGCAAGCTCCCCTCGCTGCCCGGCGGGGTGGCCGTCGCCCGCTATCTGCCCGCGACCGCGGGGCTCGAAGTGGGCGGCGACTGGTACGACGTCATCCCGCTCGGCGACGGCCACGTGGCGCTCGTCATCGGCGATGTGCAGGGGCACAGCGCCGGAGCTGCGACCATCATGGGCCAGATCCGCACGGCCGTGAGGGCCTACGCGGTGGAGCGCCACCCGCCCGATGTGGTCATCGCCCGGGCCAACCGCCTGCTCGTCGGCATGGAGACGGACCTGTTCGCCACCTGCCTGTACGTGGACCTGGACATGGAGGAGGGCATCGCCTGGTTCGTCCGCGCCGGGCACCTGCAGCCGGTCCTGCGCAAACCGAACGGCAGCACCCAGGAAGTGCCGGTCGAAGGAGGACCGCCACTGGGAGTGGTCACGGACACCGAATTCCCCATGACGGAAATCGGCTTGGTCCCGGGGACCATGCTCGCCCTGCTGACGGACGGCATGGTCGAGTCGTCCAACGTCCGTCTGGAGGAGGGCATGCGCCGGGTGTGCGACGTGCTGGCCTCGGCGGACCCGTCCGACCCGGGAATGGTGGCCGACGAGCTGGTCGCGCGGGTCAACCGGCGGGACGACGACGTGGCGTTGCTGCTCCTGCGCTACGACGGCACCCGTATCCGGCCGATGCGGACGCACTGGACCGTCTGGCGCCTCCCCGACGCCGTCCACCACGCTCGCCGTTTCACCGCGCGCACGCTGCGCTCGTGGGGCGTGGCGAAGGAGGTCGACGTCGCCCTGCTGGTGGTGTCCGAGCTGGTCACCAATGCGATCGCCCATACGCAGGGAGAGGTGCGGCTGGATCTGACGCTGTCCGCGGACCGGCTGCGGATCGCCGTGAACGACGCTTCGCCCCGCAGCCCGGTCAGGCCTGCGAACGTGGACTGGTCGTCGACCGGGGGCCGTGGAATCCTCATCGTCGAGGCGACGACGGCGTCGTGGGGCTCGGTGCCGCTCAGCGGCGGCAAGCAGGTGTGGGCGGAGGTGGCGCTGTCCACCCCGCGTACGGCCCACCCCACGCGGGCAGCGGCTCCGCCCGGGGACCGATGACGCTCGCCGGGACAGGATGCGCTCCGGATGGACGGCTGATCGCCCACGTCACGGGGACGCCGGCAGCGTCCAGCCCGGATCACGCCCGCTCAGGCCGACGGCCCGGTCCAACAGCGGGGCGTCGTCGGGTACGGGCACCACCGGCCCGAAGATCCCCTCGCCCCGGTCCCCGTCCTCTGCAGCCGCCAGCAGCAGCGCGTGCGAGGCGCGCAGCGCGGCCTGATCGGGTGCGTATTGCTGACCGGTGGCCCGAGCCAGGTCCCATCCGTGCAGCACCAGTTCGTCGGCAGCCACCGTGCCCGCGATTTCGCCGGGCAGGTCCACGCCGCCGGCGCGGGTCATGCCGGTCCAGGCGGCCGGATCCTTCCAGGCTTCGGCCAGTTCGCCGAGGGCCCTGGGCAGTTCCTCCCGCCAGCGTGCGGGCAGGGCGGGCGAGGCCGAGCCGGGGGCCGTATCCGTCGTGGGGCCCAGGTCCTTGCGGGCGGCGTCGCGGAACGCGACGGCGAGGCCCGCGAGATGACCCAGCAGATCGCCGACCGCGTACTCGGGACAGGGCGTCGGGTCGGCGAGCCCGGTGTCCGGGACGGCCACCGCCAGCCGGGCCACGATCCGGGCTTGTGGTCCGAGGTCTAGCGTCCTCGTGTCGGTCATCTGCCACTCCTCCCAGGCGATGGATCTGCAGGGTAGACCGGCGGAAGAGCCCGTACTCATCGCAACGCGCGGGCCGGTGGTGGTCGCGTGCTGCGTCGACGCCGCCGCAGGCCGCGCCATCGGGCATAGCGTTCACCCTCATTCCATTGCAACGTGCAGGCTAGGTGCTGTTGCATTAGATTCACAGCGATTGCAACGATTTCTCCGCTTCGACCTGCAATGATGCCAATTACTCGCAATAATTAAGTTGCCCGATCAGTGAATGCAACGTAGCGTTTCATGCATGAGAAACAAAGGACCCGAAGGCCTCGCAGGCCGGAGGTACGCGTTTCGCAAAGGGAGCGATCGAAGGGGGCGGACCATGGAGACACTGCAGAGCCGGCAGCAGGCGGCACCCGGCGCCGTCACCGCCTTCGCGCGCTTCGTGCTCTGTGGCGGCGGAGTGGGACTCGCCTCCAGCTTCGCGGTGGCGGCCCTCGCCGTCCGGATTCCCTGGGGCCTGGCCAACGCCCTGATCACGGTGGTTTCCACACTGCTCACCACCGAGCTGCACGCCCGCTTCTCCTTCGGCGCGGGCGGGCGCGCGACCTGGCGCCAGCATGCCCAGTCGGCCGGTTCCGCGGCGGCCGCGTATGCGGGGACCTGCCTGGCGATGCTCGTCCTGCACCAGCTGGTGGCGGCGCCCGGTGCGCTGCTCGAGCAGGCCGTCTACCTGTCCGCCTCCGCAATCGCCGGAGTCGCCCGGTTCGCGGTGCTGCGCCTCGTCGTCTTCGCACGGAACCGCTCGCAGGCCGCGGCCACCGCCCGCACCGCCCGTCCGGTACACCCCACCGTGCCCCGCGCCGCAGCACCGGCCGGCCCGGCGGAGCTCTGCCGCGCCGCCTGACCGGCCTGCTGCGCGGCAACAGCGACGCCCGCAGCAGCCGCCGCCAAGACCGCGGGCACCCTCTACTGGCGGCGGGCCAGCAAGTGGGCGTCGAGGAAGCCCCGCTCGGAGGCCGGGTCGTGGAGCAGCCGGGCGAACGTTGCGAGCCCGGCCCCGGCCAGCAACTCGGCGAAGCGGTCCACCGGCCAGCTGTAGGCGGGCGTCACCTTGTGGTCGAAGCGGACCGGCTCCGGTCCGTCGGTCGCGAAGAACGAGACCAGGAGCAGGCCCCCTGGCGCAAGGACACGCACCTGCTCGGCGAGCAGAGCGGGCACATCCCCAGGCGGCGTATGGATCATCGAGTAGTGGGCCAGCACGCCGCCGAGTGCGCAGTCCTCGACCGGCATGACGTCCATCCGCGCCTCGTCGAACCGCAGCGCCGGATGGGCCCGCCGGGCGTGGTCGATCATGGCCGGGGAGATGTCGAGCCCGAAGGCGTCCAGACCCAGTTCGTGCAACACGGCCGTCAGATGTCCGGGCCCGCACCCGGCGTCGGCAACCCGCAAGTTCCCCGTCCCGCGCACCAGCTCGGCGAAGGTCCCGACCATGGCCCGCGCGAAGGGCCGCGTCTCCAGCCGATCGGCGAACAACGACGCATAGAGCTCGACGACCCCGTCGTAGGCCGCCCTGGTCTCGTCCTGGTGTTCCACCACGGGAAGAAGCTAACACCCGCACCGTTCAACGCCGTTCCCCCGGCCCCGTGCGGACCGTACTCACTCCCCGCCGGCCACGTCGGAGGGAGGCAGGGCCGTGAGGGGGTCCTCGGCGTGGTGGACGGTGCGCGCGAGGGCGTTCTCGTAGGCGGGTCTGGGGAAGACGAACGGTCCCATGGCGAGGTCTCCCCAGGCCGGGCGATGGGGTTGGCGGAAGTCGGACCAGGCGACGGTCTCAGGGGTGGCGGTGATGCGGGTGAACAGGGGCCAGCATTCCCAGAAGCCGCAGGGGCAGCCGAGTACCGCCGTTGCGTCCGTCGGTGTGTGCCGGAGCTCCGGTGCGGCGTCGCCGAGGAAGTGGGGAACAGGATCGCGCACGTCGGACTCCGCCAAACCGGCGTACTGGTGGAACAGGAAGTTCTCCGTGTCCTCCGGCGTCCTCTCGTAGTGGCTCTTCTCTTGCAGCCACAGGGGGCGGGTGGCCTCTGCGGCATGGACACGCAGGTCGGACCCGTCGACGCGGATACCCCACAGCCGGGAGGAGGTGTACGTGAAGAACTCGATGTGCTGCACGGGAACCATCTTGTCGGATCACCACCGGAAGCCTGCGCCCAGGGTGGAGGCGGGGCCGCCACCGGGTCGCCGGACGATGGACGGCACGCACAACGGCCGGTGGCGGGGCGACGGGACCGCGCCGCCACCGGCGGCCGTGCCGCGCTCTACGAGGTGGCCAGGGCCTCGAGGGCGGGGACCGTTTCGGCCGGGGTCGGCAGCGCGGCGTTCTCCGCCTGGAGGCGGGTGGCGGCCTCGCGCAGCGCCGGGTCGGTGATCAGTCGGGTGAGGAGCAGGGCATCGACGTCGTCGGAGGCGGAACGCAGAGCGGCGCCGGTCGAGGTGAGGGCGTCGGCGTTGGTGAAGTGGTCGGCGCCCTGAGGGAGCAGGAGCTGGGGCAGGCCGGCCTGCAGGGCGGTGAGCAGGGTGCCCGAGCCGCCGTGGTGGATCAGCGCGTCGGAGGCGGTCAGCAGCTCGGCGAGCGGGACCCAGGGCAGCGGGCGGACGTTGTCCGGGAGGGTGCCGAGCGGAGTGAGGTCGGCGTCGCCGACGGCCAGCAGGAACTCGGCGTCCACCGAAGCGGCGGCCTCGATCAGGCGGACGATGGCGCGGACGCCGTCCATCTCGGTCAGCACGGTGCCCAGGGTGACGGCGACGCGCGGGCGGGTGCCGCGGCGGAGCAGCTCGGCGGGGACGGTCCCGCCGCCGTTGTAGGGCACGTAGCGCATCCGCAGGCCGCCCGGGTCACCGCCGAGGGAGGCCGGGACGATGTTCAGCGCGGTGGGCTCGGCGGGGCCGGCCACCTGGTACGTCTCGTACGCCTCGGTGAAGTTGGCGGCGAGCCGGCCGACCATGTCGAGGCCGGACGTGACGCCGAAGTTCTGGATCACCGACGGGATCTTGAGCTTGGCCGCGACCAGCGGGGCGGATGCCTGGAAGGAGTCGTAGACCAGCAGGTCCGCGCCCCAGTTGTCGGCAACGTCCAGCAGTCCGTCCACGGTGGTGCGGGAGACGAGCGCGAAGCCGTGGGCGGCCCTGTCGAGAATCTGGTCCTGGGTCATGTCGGGGGCGACGTAGCGCACCTCCTCGCCGGTGGACTGCTCGAACACGTCCCGGATGGTGCGGCCGTCGCCGATCTCGACGATCGGAAAACCTGCCTGGCGCAGCTGGTTGAGCGGCTGCGAGCTCGCGAACAGCACCTCGTGGCCGGCGGCGCGCAGTGCCTGTGCCGTAGGGATCATCGGGAAGAGGTGACCGGCCGCGGCCGGTCCGGTGAAGAGTATGCGCACGGTTTCTCCTTGCCAGTGGTCTACCGGTCCAGGACGAGTCGTGCGGGCTCGCCCCGGTTCGCTTCGGTGAACTGACGGGAAGGCGCGCTGTGTTCCCCGATGGGGATCGATAATCGGACATTCTGTAACGCGACTTCCGGGCATGCCAGGTGGTGCCCTCGGGACACCGCCGACCGCCGTGCCCGCCCGTCGCCTTCACCCGCCAGGGACATGCCACCGTTCACAGCGGCGCCTCGTCGTCGAGCAGGCGCCATGCGGCGAGGGCGAGTCCGGCCCGCTTCAGCCCCGCGGGGCCGGTGAGGTCGATGCCCAGTGCCGTGCCGATCTGCTCGATCCGGCGGGCGACGCTGCTGTGGTGCAGGTGGAGCAGCTCGGCAGCCCGGCGCAGGGACCCGGCGGCGCAGTAGGCGTCCAGGGTGTCCAGGTCCTCGGGGTTGCCGGCCACGCGGGCGAGCGCGGCGACATCGGGGTTCTCCCGCAATGCGCCCCGGGGCACCTGCGCCAGGAGCGCCAGCGCGCCCAGGTCTGCGTAGTGGACGACGGGTTCGCGCAGTGTGGCGAAGCGGAGGGCGGTACGGGCCTCCCGCCACGACCGGTCGGGGCTCTCGGCGGCGCCGATCCCCGCGCGCACGCCCGCCGGGAGCCGGTCCGGGTCGACGGCGGCGGCCAGCACGACCCCCACGCCGCCGATCCGCGCGGCCTTCACCGTACGGTCCGGGCAGACGAGCCCGCCCACCTGGTCGAGCGGCAGCCGCGGCGACCGTACGGCGAGGACCCGGACCGGCAGGCCGGCGGCGAAACCCAGGAGCCGCAGCGCCCGGGCCCTGGCCGCCTCGTCGCCGTCGGCGCTGATCACCAGCTCGACGAGCGCGGGGTCCGCCATGGTCGTCCGGGCCGGACCGTACCGTTCGACGGCCGCCGCGACGGCGAGGGCGAGCCGGTCCAGCAGCACCTCGTCGAGCTGGTTGGCCGGGCCGGGCCGCTCCAGCCACACCGTACCGATCTCCTCCTCGTCCAGGAGGACCACCGCCGTGCCGGATGCGCGCGCGGGCGGGGCGGAGGTCGCGGTGCCGTCGGACGCGACGCGGATCGCCCGCTCCGTGCCGTGGAGCCGTATGCCGGCGACGCACTCGGCCAGGCCGGCCGAGGCCCGGGCCAGCGCCGGGAGGTCCACCCGGCGGCGCATCAGCGTGTCGTAGAACGCGACGATGCGGAGCGCGCCGTCGACGTACGGATCGAGTCCCGACAGCCGTACGGCCAGTGCCTCCATGGCAGAAGCATAGAAGGACGGAAGGAGACGAACGTGCGCCGATCGGCGCGCGATCGCCGCGCAAAGCGCGACGGACGGCGGGCGACCCCGACCCGCGCGGCCCGTGAGGATGGTCCTCATGGACCCCGAACTCGTGCCATTCGTACCGCTGTTCCCCAAGACGGACTTGAGCGACCCGGTCGCCGCCCGCAAGAGCTTCGCAGGACTGGCGGCCTCGGTGCCGGCGCCGGACACCTCCGGCATGGAGGTCGAGGACCGCACCGTGCCCGCCGACCCCGGCGTTCCGGTACGGATCTACCGCCCGCACCGGGCCCACGGCGCCGTCATCTGGCTGCACGGCGGCGGATTCCTCATGGGCGACCTGGACACCGAGCACCCGTGGGCCTCCCGGATCGCCGCCGGCTCCGGCGCGGTGGTGATATCGGTGGGCTACCGCCTCGCCCCCGAACACCCCTTCCCGGCGGCCCTGGACGACGCCTGCGCCGTCCTCGCCTGGGCGGCCGAGCACGCCGCCGACCTCGGTGTCGACCCGGCCCGCCTCGCGGTCGGCGGCCACAGCGCCGGCGCGAACATCGCCGCCGCCGTGGCGCTGCGCGCCCGCGACGAGCAGGGGCCGCCGGTCCGCTTCCAGCTGCTCAACCAGCCCGGTCTCGACGACCGCCAGGACACGTGGTCGGCGCGGAACTTCACCGACACCCCCTGGTTCCACCGCGACAAGGCCACCACGGGGTGGCGGCACTACCTGGCCGACCAGCTCCCGACCCCGTACGCCGCCCCGGCACGGGCCACCGACCTGTCCGGCCTGCCCCCGGCCTACATCTCCACCGCGGAGTTCGACCCGAACCGCGACGAGGGCCTCGCCTACGGGCTGCGCCTGCTCCAGGCGGGCGTGTCGGTCGAGCTGCACCAGTGGCCCGGCACCTTCCACGGGTCACAGGCGATCCTGTCCGCCGAGGTCTCGCACCGGCAGAACGCCGAACTCGGAGCCGTCCTGCGCCGGGCCCTGGCCGGATGAGCCCCACCCTTCCCGCCGGCACGGCTACGGCAGCCCCCACCCCTCACGGGCCGCGGTCCGCGACGGCCGGCCCCGACCCCGCCGGGCTGGAATCCGCCATGGACGGTGTCCACCGCGCCGGCGTACCGGGGGTGTTCGGCGAGGTGCGCGCCGCCGGCCGGACCTGGCGCGGTGCCTCCGGGGTCGCCGACACCACGACGGGGCGCCCCGTCAGCGCGGACATGCGGCACCGCGTCGGCAGCATCACCAAGACCTTCACCGCCGCCGCGGTCATGCAGCAGGTCGAGCGGGGCCGGATCCGGCTCGACGCGCCGATCGGCGGCTACCTGCCCCGGCTGGTACCGGGCGAGCGCGGCAGGAAGATCACGGTACGGATGCTCCTCAACCACACCAGCGGCATCCCCGACTACATCCCCTACGCCTTCCCGTCCCTGCGGGCCGACTCGCCCGCCAGTCTCGACGACAACCGGTTCCGGCGGTTCAGCCCGGAGGAGCTGATCGAGCTGGGACTCGCGGCGCCGCCCGCGGGCGAGCCCGGCGGCCCCACCGGCGTGTACTCCAACACCAACTACCTCCTCCTCGGCCGGCTCCTGGAGCGGGTGACCGGTGTCACGGCCGAGGAGTGCATCACCCGGAACGTCATCGACCGCGCCGGGCTGCGGCACACCGCCTTCCCGGTCGGCCCGCGCATCGACGGACCGCACCCGCGCATGTACGAGTCCCTGTACGGGCTGATCGACCCGCCGCGCGACTACAGCGTCTACGACATGTCCTGGACGGGGACGGGCGCCGCCCTGGTGTCGACCATGGAGGACCTCAACCGCTTCTACCGCATGCTCCTCGACGGCAGGACCGTCGGCCGGTCCTCGCTGGCGCAGATGCAGCGCACGGTGCCCGTCCGCGCCCTGGACGGAACGACGATCGAGTACGGCCTCGGCCTGCACAAGATCGTCATCGCGGACTGCGGCACCTTCTGGGGCCACGACGGTACGGTCTGGGGCGCCGGAACGATGTCCTTGACCCGCGCGGACGGCAAGCTCCAGCTGTCCGTCGCCGTCAACCTCGCCAGGTGGAACGAGCGGGACTCCGCGGGGAGGCCGCAGCCCCACCCCATCGACGACGCCCTGTCGACGCTGTACCGGCAGGCGCTGTGCGACAGCGGCAAGGCCCCGTAGGACCCGGCGGGGGCCCGGCGCTCCCGGCGGTCACCGTGAGCGGGGGCTCCCCCCTCGAGCGAAGCGCCGAACTCCTCCTTCACTGTCCCGTCCCGTCCCGACGCCGGAGCGGGCCCCGTGAGGGCCCGCTCCGGCAGACGGGGCTCGGGTCAGGAGGACTGGTCCGTCAGGATGGCCGGGTCCGAGAGGCCGGCCACGCCGGTTTCGACCTTGCCGGCGAAGCGGCGGCGGAAGTCCGGGGATTCGGATGCGGTGACCGTCACGTCGTACCAGCGTCGCGTGTTCTTCAGGGGCACGCTGTACGTGACGGTGGCGCCCTTGGCGACCGTGAGCCGCTTCGGCCCGCCGCCGTAGGCGTTGGTGACCGTGAGCGTCGCGGTCGACGCCCCCGCGTTGGTGAGGGTGAGGTCCAGGTTCCCGGTGGTGGCGTTGTGGCGGGCCGTGACCTCGGGGCCGGGGGTGGTTCCGGGGTTGCGGAAGCCGCGCAGGAAGCCGTTGGGGCCGTGGACGGTCAGGTCGGTGACCCCGGCCGAGTAGCGGGTGTTCCAGGCGTCCGCGATCGACTTGCCGGCCTCGGTGGTGTACGTCCAGGGGGCGTCGGTCCGGTTGCCGGAGGTGACGTAGAACTGCGCGCCCAGGTCCGGGCCGCCGCTGAACGTGAGCCGGAACTTGCCCTCGCCGGTGAGTGCGGTGCCGTCCACGTACGGGGCGTACTTGAGCGGACGCGTGGGGCACAGGCCCTTCTCCTGGCGCGGCATGGCCGCCACGGCCGGCGGGGTGGCCCGGAAGTCGGGGTGGCGCTCGCGGTCCTGCGGCTCCCAGCGGCCGGTGTCGGGCAGCCGGACCGCGCCGGTGTCCGTGCGGGCGAAGTCGAAGGCTGAGGTCAGGTCACCGCAGACGGCACGGCGCCAGGGCGAGATGTTGGGCTCCTGCACGCCGAAGCGCTTCTCCATGAACCGGATGACGGAGGTGTGGTCGAAGGTCTCGGAGCAGGAGTAGCCGCCGGTGCTCCACGGTGAGACCACGAGCATCGGGACGCGGGGGCCCAGACCGTACGGTCCGGCGACGTAGCCGGCCTTGCCGGGGAAGACGTCGAGCGCGGTCGGCACGGTCGACAGGCCCTGGTTGGCGTCCGCGGGGGCGTACGGCGGGACGACGTGGTCGAAGAAGCCGTCGTTCTCGTCGTAGGTGATGAACAGGGCGGTGCGGGCCCACACGTCGGGGTTGGAGGTCAGCGCGTCCAGCACCTGCGCGATGTACCAGGCGCCGAAGTTGGCCGGCCAGTTGGAGTGCTCGCTGAAGGCCTCGGGGGCGGCGATCCAGGAGATCTGGGGCAGGGTGCCGGCGGTGACGTCGGCGCGCAGCTTGTCGAAGTAGCCCTCGCCGGTCCTGGCGTCGGTTCCGGTGCGGGCCTTGTCGTACAGCGGGTTGCCGGGCTGGGCGCTCCGGTAGTTGTTGAAGTAGAGCAGCGAGTTGTCGCCGTAGTTGCCGCGGAAGGCGTCGTTGATCCAGCCCCAGGAGCCGGCGGCGTCGAGGCCGTCGCCGACGTCCTGGTAGACCTTCCAGGAGATGCCGGCCGCCTCCAGGCGTTCGGGGTAGGTGGTCCAGCCGTAGCCGGCCTCGGCGTTGTTGAGGACCGGGCCGCCGCCCTTGCCGTCGTTCCCGGTGTGGCCCGACCAGAGGTAGTAGCGGTTGGGGTCGGTCGAGCCGATGAACGAGCAGTGGTAGGCGTCGCAGATGGTGAACGCGTCGGCGAGGGCGTAGTGGAACGGGATGTCCTCGCGCGTCAGGTGGGCCATGGTGGCCGGCGTCTTGGCCGGCACCCAGTTGTCGTACTTGCCCTTGTTGAAGGCGCTCTGGCCGCCCGCCCAGTCGTGGTTGAGGCCCTGGAGGTACTCCATGCCGAGGTCGTCGGACGGCGGCCGGAACGGCAGCGTCTCCTTGCCCGCGTTGTCGGTCTGGTGCCAGACGGACTTGCCGCTGGGCAGGGTCACCGGGCGCGGGTCGCCGAAACCGCGGACGCCGCGCAGCGCACCGAAGTAGTGGTCGAAGGAACGATTCTCCTGCATCAGGACCACGATGTGCTCGACGTCGGCGATGGTGCCGGTCGTCCCCTGCGCGGGGATGGCGGCGGCGCGCGCGATGCTCTCGTTGAGCATGGTCAGGGCGGCGGCGCCGCCGGTGAGCTGGAGGAAGCGGCGGCGGTTGAGTTCTGCCATGGCGGGAGGGACCTCTGCTTCGGTGGAGAAGTGCGTGAGCGCCCCCAGGACATCGTGCACGGGGTACCGGAGAGGGAGCCTGGCGTGACCGCGGCGCATACACCAGGCGAACGGCAGTCGGATTCCGTAAGAGTTCGGCCATTCCCCGTCGCCGCAGATGCGCGTGCGGCGTCTCGCCGGGTGGCACCGCGCCGGACCCCGACAGGGTCTACGGCCGCGGGAGGAGACAACCCTCTTGCCGGCAGGGACACGGCCGCAGAGCCAGGCCGCCCCCGGAGCGCACGCTCCGGGGGCGGTGGAAACGGCTGCGCGGATCAGGCAGCGGTGATGTTCTCCGCCTGCGGGCCCTTCTGGCCCTGCGTGATGTCGAACGTCACGGCCTGGCCCTCCTGGAGCTCGCGGTAGCCGCTGGAGTTGATGTTGGAGTAGTGGGCGAAGACGTCGGGGCCGCCGCCGTCCTGCGCGATGAAGCCGAATCCCTTTTCGGAGTTGAACCACTTCACGGTTCCGCTTGCCATGGTCTTGCCTCTCAGTCGATGTCGGGGCCGCACCGCGCGGCCCCGGAGGTGATCGCCCTGGTCCGGCACTGCACAGCAAAACGCCCACGCCAGGGCGCGGGCAGGGACTGCGAACCACGACAGCTGCCGCTGACGCTACACGCAGGAGCGTCCCGTCACCAGAGAGCGACGATCACTGGTTGCCGGGAACAGGGCCCCGAGCGCCGACACCCCAGGACAGATCGGTCAAATCACCACCCAACGCACCGTCATCAACCGGGCCCACTCGACCGGATCTCGAGACGACGGCCCCGACCGGGCCGCACGCGGGCGCATTTCTACTCCAGCAGCTTTCCGCCGGTCCGGTAACTTGCCGACAACCCCCTGGGAACGACCAGCTGCCGAAGAGCGGAACATCCGGAGGATCCCCCGTGCCCAGAGAGGCGCCTTACCTCGCAATGGCCGACGTGCTGCGCGCGCGGATCCTGGCGGGAGAGTGGGAAGTCGGGGAGCGCGTGCCGTCCCGGGCGCGACTCGCCGAGGAGTACGGGGTCGGACGCAATGTCATGCAAAGGGCCATGGACCGTTTGATCATCGACGGTCTCCTCGAAGGACGTGCCGGCTCGGGCACCTATGTCCGCAGGCCGCGCGAGCGACTGCGCCTGGTCCGCTCGCAGCACCGCGAACGCCGGGAGGGGTCTTCTTCCCCCCGCCCCGCCACGCGGGAGCGCGGCAGGGCCGACGCATGGGACGCGCACAGCCGGATACGCGCCCCAGCCCCCGAGGCGATCGCCGAGCGGCTCGCCGTCAGCACCGGAGACCCCTGCGTCAACACGCACTACGAGTTCCTCGCCGACGGGCAGCCCGTCCAGCTTTCCGCATCCTGGGAACCGATGGCCATCACGGACGGAACCCCGATCCTGCTGCCCGAAAGGGGCCCCTTGGCAGGAAAGGGCGTGGTCGAGCGCATGCGCTCGATCGGCGTGCTCGTCTCGAGGGTGGTCGAGGCCCCCCGCCCGGCTCGCGCCACACAGGCGGAGGCGAACCTCCTGGGGATCAGCGTGGGGGACCTCGTGCTCCAGATCGAACGGACCATCTACGACACGGACGGCCGACCGGTGGAAACGGCCGACATCGTCATTCCGGACGCACGCCGAGAGGTGGTCTACGAGTTCGGAGTCGACCCTCCGTAGCGGTTGAAGCCACGGGAGCGGCACCTCACATACGACAGCGGGAGTCCCACATGTCACAAGCCCCTCGGATCGACCTCTTACGAGATCGGGACTTCGGGCGGCTGTTCGCCGCTACCGCGCTCGGTCAACTCGGCGACCGCATCACCTTTCTGGCCCTTCCCATGGTTGCCATCGCGGCATTGAACGCCGGGGAGTTCCAGGTCGGT
Organism: Streptomyces sp. NPDC002209; assembly: GCF_042890265.1. NCBI lineage: Bacteria > Bacillati > Actinomycetota > Actinomycetes > Kitasatosporales > Streptomycetaceae > Streptomyces > Streptomyces sp. NPDC002209. The sequence continues at coordinate 109,620 of NZ_JBIARX010000004.1, forward strand.
TTGCTCACCGCCATGACCACGGCAGGATCGCTCTTGGTCGGTCTGCCGGCCGGTGCATGGGTGGACCGCATGCGGAAGCGAGCGGTCATGATCAGTGCCGATCTCGCTCGCGCGCTGGTCCTCCTGACGATACCCGCGGCGTCGTGGGCCGGCCTTCTCACCCTGTGGTGGCTCTACGCCGTTGCCTTGGTCCACGGAGTGCTGACCGTCTTCTTCGACGTCGCGTACGTCAGCTATCTCCCACACCTGGTCGGACGCGGCAATCTCGTGGAGGGGAATGCGAAACTGTCGGCCGTGCGCTCGGTGACCAGCATCAGCGGGCCGACGGTGGCAGGGCCGCTGGTCGGCATGGTCGGAGCCCCTGCAACGCTTCTGGCGAGTTCGGCCGGGATGGCATTGTCCGGACTGCTCGCGAGCGCGATCCGCAGGCGCGAACAGAGGCCGGAGTCGAGTGAACACCCGCAACTTGGCCGAGAGATCAAGGACGGGTTGGAATTCACCCTTTCTCACCCCACCCTGCGCGCGATCATGGCGGGGGACGCGGCATTCAACCTGTTCCTGGTCATGTATCAAACCATGCTGCTGGTCTTTCTGGAGCGGGAGATGGGCCTGCAGACCTCCGGCATCGGCCTCATCCTGTCGGGAATGGGCTGTGGCGCCCTGCTGGGTGCGCTGTCGGCAGCCGGCGTCGCGAAGCGGGTCGGGCAAGGTCCGGTCATCTGGATCGCATCCCTGGCCACCTGCCCACTGACCGCCCTCATGCCGTTGGCGCGGCCCGGCTGGAGCCTGTACGTGGCTGCGGTCGGACTCGCGGCTCTCTCACTGGGCGGAGTCGTCCGCGTCGTAGCCCAGTCAAGCGTCCAACAGGCCCTGACACCGGACCGGCTTCTGGGCCGTGTGAGCGCAACAGCGCGATGCGTGTCCTGGGGCGGCATCCCTCTCGGTGCCCTCTTGGGCGGAGCCTCGGGCTCTGTGTTCGGAGCAGCAAGCACCTTGTGGATCGGAGCAGCCGGCATGACGCTGAGCGCCCTCCCCCACTTCCTGTCACCTCTTCGGACCATGCGTACGTTGCCCACGGAGAAGTCACCGAGTTCATGCACTGGTGATGCATAGGGCTTCATCAGGCCTCACTCAGGCAGCGGGCTCACGAGCGGAACCCGCACCGTCGTTCTCTCGTCCTGCATGCCGGGCGGGTCTGCCTGCTGCTCCCGCGCGAACGCAAGGGCCCTCCGGCTCTTGCCCGTTGCGCGCACTGTGCCCTTCGAAAGGTCTTCGCATGCCCGTGGTCCACCCCCACTTCAGCGTCCTGTCCGAGGAGTTCGCCGCTGCCCCCCACCGCTACTTCGCGCAGCTGAGGGAGCAGGCCCCGGTGCACTACGAGCCGGCGATCGACAGCTACTTCCTCTCCCGCCACGAGGACGTGAAACGGGTACTGACCGACCATGAGGCATTCACCACCGAGACGCTGCAGGTGCGCGCCGAGCCGGTCATGCGGGGGCCGGTCCTCGCCCAGATGACCGGGGCCGAACACACCGCCAAGCGAAAGATCGTCGTACGGGGTTTCACCGGCCAGGCCCTTCAGGACCAGATACGCGCCATCCATGCGAACGCCGCCGCACTCATGGGCCCGTTCCTTGCCCGGGGCCGGATGGACCTGGTCAACGACTTCGGCAAGCCCCTCGCCGTCCACGTGACGCTCGACGTCCTCGGTCTGGACAGACGGGACTGGCAGCAAGTGGCCGCCTGGCACAGCGGGGTGGCCGAGTTCATCACCAGTCTGGCCCTCACCCCCGAGCGCCGCCGGCACTGCATGGACTGCGCCGAGCAGTTGGAGGCCTATCTCCTCCCCGTCATCGAACAACGGCGCCGCAGACCCGGCGAGGACCTGATATCGAAGCTGTGCACCGCCGAGTTCGACGGAATCGCCATGAGCGACCGCGACGTGACCGCACTGATCATCAACGTTCTGGCCGCCTCCACCGAGCCCGCGGACAAGACGCTCGCCCTGCTCTTCAAGCACCTGATCGACCATCCCGAGCAGTTGGCGCAGGTCCGCCGGAACCCGGAACTGCTGGCCGCCGCGATCGCCGAGACCCTGCGCTACACCCCGCCGGTCCAGCTCATCCCCCGCCAGGCCGAGAAGGACTCCGTGTTCGCCGGCACCACCGTCCCGGCAGGTGCCACCGTCTTCTGCATGATCGGCGCGGCCAACCGCGACCCCGAGGCCTTCACCGCCCCGGACGCCTTCGACATCCACCGCCCGGACCTGGGCACCGCCCGCTCCTTCACCGCGGCCGCCCAGCACCTGGCCTTCGGTACCGGACTCCACCAGTGCGTCGGCGCCGCGTTCGCGCGCGCCGAGATCGAGACCGTCGCCGCCATGCTCCTGCCCCGGCTCGACCAGGTCCGCTACAGCCCCGGCTTCCGATACCGGGAGGCCGGCCTGTACACCCGGGGCCCCGTCTCCCTGTCGCTGGACTTCACCCCCGTCCGCTGAGGCGGACGGCCACGACCGACGGCCGCCGCTCCCCCGGCCTTCGCATACCCCTACTCTCCCCAGGTGAAGACGACCATGACATCGACCGACATCACCCGAGCCATCACCGACCTGCTGTTCAGCCCGGACCTCGACCTCGCCGAAGCCCTCGACCGGCACTTCGCCCCCGACTACCGCCAGCGCACCAACGGCGTGTGGAGCGACCGGACTTCCTTCGCGCAGCACATCACACGCCTGCGCTCCCTGATCCGCAGCGGACACATCGAGGTCCACGACGAACTCCGCGACGGACGGCGCTACGCCGACCGCCACACCGTCACCCTCGGCCACCACGACGGCCACACCTCGCGCACCGAGGTCTACCTCTTCGCCGAACTCGCCCCCGACGGCCGCTTCCAACGCGTGGAGGAGACCACTCTCCTGATCACCGGTCAGCTCGACGACGAGAACCTCGGTCTCGTCAAGTGACACGGGCGGGCCTTCGAGACGAGCCTTGCTCACTGAAGGCCCCCCTCCCCTAGGATTTCCGTTCGCCCGGTCGGATCCGGGTGGTGCACAAGGAGGACCTCAGCCGCCATGGTGTCCGTTGGAGAAAGACTGAGCAGAGCGCGCGTACGGGCCTTCATCGGCCGGGACGAGGAACTCGGGCGCTTCGGGGAGGCCTTGGCCGGCGATCCGCAGGCGCCGTTCACGTTCTACGTATGCGGGCCGGGCGGCATCGGGAAGTCGACGCTGCTGCGGCGCCTGGCGGACCACGCCCGTACGGCCGGCCGGCAGCTCGTCGAACTCGACGGTCGGTTCGTCAGCCGGGACCCGGCCGACTTCGAGCAGGCCGCCGGCCCGTTCCTGGACGCTGCGGGCACGGTCCTGTTCGTGGACTCGTTCGAACACTGCCAGTGGCTGGAGAGCTGGCTGTGGCACCACTTCCTGCCCCGCGCCGCGGACGACACCCTGGTGGTCCTGGCCGGCCGGCGTGCCCCCCAGCCGCAGTGGACCGCCGACCCGGCCTGGTCCCGGCTCCTGCACGTGACCGAACTGGAGCCGTTCTCCGAGGAGCAGGCCCGGAGCCTGCTGGTGGCGGCGCAGATCCGGCCCGAGCTGCGGGACCGGGTGCTCCGCTTCGCCGGAGGCAATCCGCTGGCCCTGTCCCTCGCGGCCGCGGCAGGATCAGCGGGCTGCGGCAGGGAGGAGATCTGGGCCCCCACGGCGGACGTCCTGCGCACCCTGCTGGCGGGTCTGATCGGGGAGGTGCCCACTGCGGTCCACCGCCGCGCCCTGGAGGTGGCGGCGCAGGCCCACTCGACGTCCGAGGAGCTGCTCGCCGCGGTGCTGCCCGGAGAGGATGCCCATCTGCTCTTCTCCTGGCTGCGGGAGCTGCCCTTCATGGAGTCCACGCACCGGGGGCTCCACCCGCACGACGCCGCACGCGAGACGCTGGCCGCCGACCTGCGCTGGCGAGCGCCCAACGCCTTCGAGGCGATGCGCCAGCGCCTGGCGGACGAGTACCTGCGCCTGCTGCGCGAAGCACCCGAGGAGCGGGTGTGGACCGTCACCGACGAGCTCTTCTACCTCTTCCGGGAGGGCGAGACCCTGGCCCGACTGCGTTCCTGGTCCCGTGAGGACGAGGTGCACGACCGCCCTCTGCACCCGGACGACATCCCTGCCGTGCTGCGCATGGCAGAGGAGACCGAGGGAGCGGCTTCCGCGGAGCTGGTCCGCTATTGGGCGCAGCGCCAGCCACAGGCCTTCAGCGTCTACCGTCTCGTGGACACGGGCCGGATCGTGGCGTTCACGGCCCGACTGGCGCTGCCGGCCCCTCCCGACCCCCGGGACCTGGCCACCGATCCCGTCGTTGCCGCCGCGTGGCAGTACACCGATGCCACCGCGCCGGTGAGCCCCGGCGAGCACATCGGCGTCAGCCGCTTCTCGATCTACCCCGAGCGGTACCAGGTTCCCTCGCGCGTCATCGACCTGAGCAGCTCCCGGGCCCAGGCGGAGGCGACCCGCGCCCGCGGCCGTGCCTACGGCTTCGCCGTCTTCCGTGACGCGGAGACCTGGGCCGAGCGGGTCGAGGGCACCCTCAGCGACACCGGGGCGCGCCCGCGGGTCGGTGAACACACCTACGGGCTGTTCGGCGTCGACTGGCGCCGGATACCCGTGGAGACATGGCTCCAGAGCTTCATATCGGCCCCCGAGGCGCCCGTGCCGGCCGGACCGTCGCCCGTCTCGCGTACCACGTTCGACCAGGCCGTGCGTGAAGCGCTGGCCCACTGGCGCGACGCGGGCGCCTTCGCGGCCTGCGCCCTGCTGCGCACGCGTCTCGCGGCCGACTTCGGTGATCCTGTCGGGGAGTTGCGTGCCCTGCTGCGCCAGGCCGTCGACGACCTCGCCCGTGACCCGCGCGGAGTGCGCGCCCGCGAGGCCCTGACGGCGGGCTACTTCTCCGGTGCGCCCACTCAGGAAGCCGCCGCCCGCCGCCTCGGCCTCCCGTACGGCACCTATCGCCGCCACCTGCGTCAGGGCCTGGACCTGCTCTGCGAAGCGCTGTGGCAGCAGGAGCTGCACGGCTCCCGGTAGCAGGGGCAGGGGCGCGGCCCCGGCGGGACCGGGTGGACAGGTGCGGACAGGAGTGGACAGCGCCCGCCCCCGTCGGGCCTGGAGAGTGGACACCACCCGAAGCCAGTCTGTGCGGCATGAACGTTGCACACGCGCAGACGGACCGGGCAGCAGCTCGGGCTCCCCGGCCGGGAGCCACGCTCGCGGCGCTGGCCGCGGCCCAGTTCACCGTCATGCTCGCCACTTCCATCGTGAACGTGGCGCTCCCGCAGATCCGCGCCGGGGTGGGGCTCTCGGACGGCGGGACCACCTGGGTGGTCAACGCCTACGGCCTGGCGTTCGGGGCGCTGCTCCTCGCGGGCGGCCGGGCGGCCGATCTCCTCGGCCGCCGTCGGGTGCTGGTCTTCGGCCTCGCGTTGTTCGCGGCGGCGTCGCTGGCAGCGGGACTGGCCGCATCCGCGAGCGTGCTGGTCGCGGCGCGTGCCCTTCAGGGCCTCGGGGCCGCGGCCATCGCCCCGGCCGCGCTCGCCCTGGCGATGGATCTGTTCCCACCCGGACCCGGGAGGGGCCGAGCGCTGGGGGTCTGGGGCGCGGTCTCCGGTGCGGGAGGGGCGGGCGGCGTCCTGCTGGGTGGTCTCCTCACCCAGGCGTGGGGCTGGCCCTGGATCTTCCACTCCGTGGCGCTCGGGGCGACGCTGGTGCTGGTCGCCGTGGCGGCGCTGGTGCCGCGGTCTCCCGGACGGAAGGACGGGCGGTTCGACCTGCTGGGCACCGCGGTCATCACCCTGGCCCTGACCTGCCTGGTCTGGGGACTGACCACCGCACGGGGCGCCGGCTGGACGGACGCCCGGGTGCTGGGCTCGCTCGTCGGAGCCGCCGCGCTGCTCGCGGCCTTCGCCGTGATCGAGCTTCGCCGGCCGAACGCGCTGATACCGCCGCGCCTGTTCGCCACCGGCCGGGTTGCCGCGGGCAACCTGCTGATGGCCCTGCTGGGGTCCGTGTGGATCGCGCTGTTCTTCTTCCTGCCGCTCTACCAGCAGCAGGTTCTCGGGGAGGATCCCCTGACCACCGGCATGGGCCAGCTCCCGCTCGCCGGAGCCAACATGCTCGGTGCGGCGGTGGCGCCCCGCATCTCGCGGCGCATCGGCGCCACCGCGACGGTGACCGCGGCCCTGTTCACCGAGGCGGCGGGCCTGCTGTGGCTGTCCGGCATCAGCGCCCACGGCAGCTACCTCGTGGACGTCCTCGGTCCGAGCGTCCTGGTCGGCCTCGGCCTGAGCATCGCCTTCGTCCAGCTCACCGCACTGGCCGTGGACGGCGTCCCGCCGCAGGACGCGGGGCTGGCCGGCGGCCTGGTGAACACCACCCGCCAGGTCGGAGGCGCGATCGGCCTGGCCGCCCTGGCGACCCTGGCCGGTTCCGTCACCGGGCACGCCGCGGACCACCAGCCGCACCTGGAGGCGCTCACCGCGGGCTACCGCACCGCCTTCACGGTCTCGGCCGCGGTCCTGGCCGCCACCGCACTCCTCGCACTGTTCCTCGCCCGCGGCGCCGGCACGCGCACCGCAACCGCCACCGCCCGCCGGGCTTGCGATCCGCACCCCTCCCGTCCACGACCCTCGCGAATCCCCTGAGCCGGCCGAACCGGACTCCCTGCCCGTACCTGACGAGCCTCCTGACCCCGCATCACATCCACGAGAGAGATCCCTGCCATGACAGCTGCGAAGCCGTACCTGACCGGCCACTTCACCCCCGTCGCCGAGGAGGTCACCGCCACCGGCCTCACCGTCGAGGGCACCCTGCCCCCCGAGCTCAACGGCCGGCTGCTCCGCAACGGGCACAACCCGAAGCCCGGCATCACCCCCACCCACTGGTTCAAGGGCAGCGGCATGGTCCACGGCATCCGGCTGCGTGACGGCCGCGCCGAGTGGTACCGCAACCGCTGGGTGCACACCCCCGCCCTCGACGGCGCTCCCTACATGACCGAGCACGGGCCCGACCTGACCGCCAGCGCCGCCGGCACCCACATCATCGAACACGCCGGACGGCTCCTGGCGTTGTGCGAGGCGAACCTGCCCTTCGAGCTCACCCCGGAGCTGGAGACGGTCGGCGCCCACGACTTCGGCGGCAAGCTGCGCAGCGCGATGACCGCGCACCCCAAGGAGGACCCGGTGACCGGGGATCTCCACTTCTTCGGGTCCTCGCCGTTCCCGCCGTTCCTGACGTACTACGTCTCCGACGCCAAGGGCGAGATCATCCACAGCACCGAGGTCCCCGGAGCGACCGCCGCGCTCAAGCACGACTTCGCCGTCACCCGCCGCCACGTGGTGTTCGTCGAGGGCAACGTCACCTTCGACCACACCGAAGCCTCCGGCATCCCCTACAGCTGGAACGACCGCCAGCCCGCCCGCATCGGTGTCATGCCGCAGGGCGGCGACGGCGCCCGGTACGTCCGCTGGTTCTCCATCGAACCGGGCAACATGCTCCACGTCTCCAACGCCTACGAGGACGGCCAGGGCCGCATCGTCCTGGAAGGCCCCACCGTGGACCGCGAGGGCTTCCGGCTGTCCTGGAACTGGTGGGTCGGAGCGCCCGGGCGCGGCAGCGAGCCCGTCTCCCGCTCCTACACGCGGCGCTGGGTACTCGACATGGCCGCGGGCACGGTCGACGAGCAGATCATCGACGATCTGCCGGTGGAGTTCCCGACCCTCAACGAGGGCTACCTGGGCGCCGAGAACCGCTACCAGTACGCCATCTCCTTCCCCGACGAGAAGGGCTTCGGCGGCTACGGCGTCGTCAAGTACGACCGCACCACCGGGGCCCGCCGCATCCACCAGGTGGGCGACGCCCGCATGCCCGGCGAAGCCGTTTTCGTCCCCGCCGCCCGGGCCACGTGCGAGGACGACGGCTATCTGCTGACCGTCGTGTCCGACCTCAAGCAGGACGCCTCCCAGTTGCTGGTCCTCGACGCCTCCGGCCTCGACCGCATCGCGACCGTCCACCTGCCCCACCGGGTGAGCGCCGGACTCCACGGCTCCTGGATCCCCGACAGCGCTCTGGAGGACACCACGGACTGACCCCCGCGGCGAGGACGCGCCCCGGCTCCGCGGCATCCACCGCAGCCCCGTCGTCCGTTTGGTTCCCCCGGTCCCTGGCCCGGGGGAACCAAACGGACGCAGTGTGCGTATCCCGGGCCAGGTCGTGGGGCAGCGGTGTCCAGGTCGCCGTACGCGGCCGGGCGTCGCAGGACACTGCCCAAGGTGCAAAGTGCTCGACAGGGGTACGAGCCCGCCTGTTCGCTCCCGAGACTGCAACTCAGGGCAGAGGATGTCAGCTCAGCCCACCCGGCCGGGCTGACCTGGGAACGTGCGGCCGTCCCCGGCGGAGACCACCACTTCACGAGGAGAACTGAGTGCCCACCAGCGAGGACAACCTCATCGAGCTCATTCGGGGCAGCGGCCTCGAGGTGGACGCGGTCCAGGGCAACGAACCCGGTCCGTCGGTCGACACCGCCTGGCGTGCGATGGCGGGGTTCGGCGTGGAGCCCAGCGCGTCCCTTCCCTTGAAGGGGGAGCTCGGAGGGATCCACCGGCTGTGGCTCGACCATGCCCGTCACGCCGGTGTCGTCGGCGAGGACGGGACGTTCCTCCTGACGGCGGTCGTGACCGGCAGCTCCGCGGTCGGCTGGGTCCGTGTGCGCCTGACCGACACGGCCGACGTATCCCGCCTCGTCGACGACCAGGGACGGATCGAATTCATCGCCCGCTCCCCGTCCGGCGACCACATCTGCGGTGTCACCGCGGAGGAGTACGACTACTGGGTGGTCAGCCTGGACCTCTGACGGGGCCACGCCGGGGCCCGTGCGAGCGGCGCCTCACATGGGGAGGGGGGCGAACGGGCGCAGATCGTCCGCCCCTGCCCGCACCACGCCATAGCTGTGTTCGGGCACCTCGTTCCACGCCCCCGGCAGGTCACCCAGCGGCTCGGACACGATGAGGCGGGTATCGTCCGACAAGTCGCGCAGGATGGGCATGTCGGGGTGCAGTGCGCGCAGCGATTCGACCTTGGTGCTGTAGAAGAGCGACCGGGCGACGCCCTCGCTGGCGTAACGGAAGGCCCAGACCGCGGAGCCGTCCGTGACTGCGACGGTCATCTGCAGGGGCGCAGCGACGCCGTGTGCGTGGCCGACGCGCTCCACCAGGCCCGCCATCCTGGCCACCGCGCCCGGGGGGTCGGCGTCCAGGCCGAAGGTCAGGGCGAGGAAGAACATCACCTCCGAGTCCGTGGACCCTTCGAGGTCGGCGTACAGCTCGGGGTCCACGGCCAGGCAGAGCTCCCTGCGCAGCCTGTGGAATTCGGCGATGGAGCCGTTGTGCATCCACAGCCAGCGGCCGTGGCGGAAGGGGTGACAGTTCGTCTGCTGCACCGCCGTGCCCGTCGAGGCGCGTATGTGGGCGAACAGCAGCGGGGATCTGACGTGCTGCGCGATCTCGCGCAGGTTGCGGTTGCTCCACACCGGGCCGATGTCGCGTACCACCGCAGGGATGGGGTTGTCCGAGTTCTCCGCGTACCAGCCGATACCGAATCCGTCACCGTTGGTCGTCTCGACACCGAGACGGGAGTGGAGACCCTGATCGATCAGGGAATGTTCGGGCTTGTACAGGATCGTTTCAAGGACAAGCGGGGTTCCCGAATACGCGAGCCACCGACACATGGTTGATCCCCTTCCCGGGGTGAGCGCCTGCAGGAAGCCACGATTCCGCCGAGCACGCGGTCCACTGCCCGCCCCCCCTGACCGGCCCGCCGGCCGTCGGGGCCGCCAGGGCCCCGAGGGTCTCCAAGTCGTCATTTCGATCACTTCGAGCATACGAGCCTCATCGGTTCGCCGCATCACTCCCCGACGGCGGCTCCCTTCGGCTCGAAATATTGACCGATCGTTCCAGATATCTCTATGATCTTGTTCGTGGCCAGGACCAAGGAATTCGATCCGGACGCCGCGCTCCAGTCGGCCCTCGAGCTGTTCTGGCGGCGCGGATACGAAGCGACGTCGATCGCAGACCTCGTCGAGCACCTCGGCATCGGCCGGGCGAGCATCTACGCGACGTTCGGCAGCAAGCACGAGCTCTACCTCAAGGCGCTCGACCGGTACGCGCAGTCCGTCGACCCGCGGCTCTTCGCCGACCTGTCCGGGCCGGGACCGGCCCTGCCGGCCGTACGGACCGTGGTGCGCCGCTTCGCCGCCGAGGCCGCCTCGCCGCAGGAGCGGCTGAACGGCTGCTTCGTCACCAACACCGCCGCCGAACTGGGCGCTCACGACTCCGTGGCGGCCCGCCGGGTCGAGTCGAGCTGGGACCGGCTCGAGACGCTGCTGCACGCGGCGCTCGTCCGGGCACAGGCGCAGGGCGAACTGCCTCCGGAACGCGACCCGCGCGCTCTGGCACGGATGCTGCTGGTCCTGTTGCAGGGGGTGCGGGTCGTCGGGAAGGCCTCGGCCGACCCCGCCCGCGTACGGGACGCGGCCGAGCAGGCGCTGTCCCTGCTGGACTGAACCGGACCGACCGGACCGCCCTTAATCGAACCGGTCCGAACCGACCGCGACGCCCGTGGAGGAGCCATCCGGCTCCCTTCGTACGCCCGAATAATGGACTGATCGGTCAAATATCGAGGGGGGAAGGACATGGGGAGGAGTACGGCCTCCACGGGCACCACCGCAGGCGGGACCACGCCCGCCACCGCACCGGGCGCCAAGGGAGCGGGAGCCGCAGGCGGCCGCGCCGCCTTCGCGCTGCTCGGCAGCATCCAGATCACCCTCATCTACACCCTCGCCGCCACCACCGTTCCGCTCCCCCGGATCGCCCGCGACTTCGCCCTCCAGCGCGCCGACCTGATCCTGCTGAGCGCCGCCTACGGCCTGACGTTCGCCGGGCTGCTGCTCCTGGGCGGACGCCTCGCCGACCGGTACGGCGGGCGGCGCGCCCTCACCGCGGGCCTCGTGCTGTTCGCCGCGGCCTCCCTCGTGGCCCCCCTCGCCCCCGGCGGCCAGACCCTGCTCGCCGCCCGCTTCGCGCAGGGCGCCGGAGCGGCCCTCGTCGCCCCCGCCGCCATGGCGGTCCTGCGCGTCCTGTTCGCGTCCCCCGCCGCCCACGGCCGGGCCATGGCCACCTGGGGCGGACTCTCGGTCCTCGGCGCGACCGCGGGGAACCTGCTCTCCGGCGTCATCTCCGCCCTGCTGTCCTGGCGCTGGGCCCTCGTCGTACCCCCGGTGGTGGCCCTGGCCGCCCTGATGCTCGCGCCGCAGCTGCTGCCGGGCACCGTGCCGAGCCGGGGCAGGAGCCTGGACCTGCCGGGTGCTCTGCTCGCCACCGCCGGGATCAGCCTGGTCAGTTACGGCCTCGTCGCCACCGACGCCCACCCCTGGACCTCGGCGGCGGTCCTCGCGCCGCTGTCCGCCGGAGCGGCCCTGCTCCTCGCGTTCCCCCGCGCCGAGCGCCGCGCCCGCGACCCGCTCCTGCCGCCCCGCTTCCTCCTCGACCGGCGCCGGGCGGCCGCCCTCGCGGCCGTCGCGCTCACGGCTTGCGGGACCGCGAGCACCTTCGTCCTGCTCTCGCTCCACTTCCAGCAGGACCGCGACTGGTCACCGCTGCGCACCTCCGCCGCCTTCGTCCCCTTCGCCGTCGCCCTGATCGCCTGCGGCCGCGCGGTCAGGCCCCTGACGGCGCGTCACGGTGCCCGCGCCGTCACGGCGGGGGGACTGGCCACCGGCTCGGCCGGGCTCGGGCTGCTCGCGCTCACCGGACTCGACACCGGCACCCCGTACCCGCTCGGTCTGCTGCCCGGCCTCGTCCTCCTCGGGGCGGGCGGCGCCGCCTCCTTCGCCGGAGCAGCCGTACTGGCCACCGAAGGGGTGCCCGCGCGGGACGCCGGCCTGGCCGGCGGCGTACTGAACACCGCGATGGAGTTCGGCCCGACCGTGCTGTTCGCCCTCCTGCTCACCCTCGGCGACGACGCCGCCTCGCTCGCCGCGACGGCCGCCGCGTTCGCCGCCATGGCCCTCCTGCACTCCGTACACCGCCGCGCCCGGACGTGACGGCAGCCTTCCCTCCCACAGCTCTCCCCCACCGCTCTCCCCTGCCGACACCTGCACAAGGAGCCACCGCAATGAACCGTTTCACCGACGCCTCCGTCCTGGTCACCGGCGCCGGATCCGGCCTCGGCCGGGCCATCGCCCTCGCTTTCGCCGCCGAAGGCGCCCGCGTGGTCGCCGCAGGCCGGACCGCGGCCTCCCTCGACGAGACCGTGCGCCTCGTCCGGGCGGCCGGCGGCACGGCCGAGGCGGTCACCGCCGACGTCACGGACTCCGCCCAACTGGCCGCTCTCGTCCGGGAGACCGTCGCACGATTCGGCACGCTGGACGTCGCCGTCAACAACGCCGGGATACTCCGCGGCACGGTGCCCGCCGGCGACATCGCCGAGGAGGACTGGGACGCGGTGCTGCGGACCAATGTCACCGGCGTCTGGCTGGCGATGAAGCACGAGATCGCCCACATGCGGGAGCACGGCGGCGGCACCATCGTCAACATCTCCTCGAACCTGGGCGCCCATGCCCGCATCCCGAACGCCGCCGCGTACATCACCTCCAAGGCCGCCGTCTCCGCGCTGACCCGCGCAGCCGCCCTGGACCACATCCGCGACGGCGTCCGCATCAACGCGGTCAGCCCGGGAACCTCCGCCGCGCCCATGTCCCTGCGGCCGGGCGAGACGGAGGCCGACCGTGCGGAGCGGGTCAAGAGCGAGAACCCGCTCGGCCGCGTCGCGGAGGCCGAGGAGGTCGCGGCCGCGGTCCTCTACCTCGCCTCGTCCGCGGCGGGTTCCGTGGTCGGCCACGACCTGGTCGTCGACAGCGGCTCCTCCGCCTGACCGCCCGGCCCCGGCCCCCGCTCCGCCGCTGCCGGCGGGGCGGGGCCGACTCCGCCCGCCTCGGCCGTCAGGAAGGGCGGCGGCGCAGCCGTGTGGTCAGGTGGTGCTGGAGCGGCTGCCCGACCGCCGCCATGTCGTGCACCACCGTCAGCAGGTCGCCGTCGAGGCTGTAGCGGCGGCGCGTCCCGGTGACCTCCTTGGCCAGCGGGGTCAGCGCCACGTCCTTCGTCCCGATCTCGATCTCCGTGCCGGACACCGTGCCGACGTACGTCTCGACGATCCCGGTGGCGTGGGCGAGGACGACCTCCAGGCCCGCGTCCGGCGTCGCCCGCCACCAGCCGGCCTCCCGGCCGGCGGGCCGGACCGCGGCCCCGGACTCATCGACCAGCCAGGCGCGCGCCTCGTATCGCAGGAAGGGGCGCCCGTCGTGGCTGAAGACGACCTCCTGCTCGTAGCGGAAATCCCGTTCCAGCGTGGGGTACTGGCCCCGGCCCCCGCCGTGCCAGCGCCCCACCAGCCCCAGCACCGGCTTCAACAGCGGGTGCGGCTCGGGGCCTTCGCCGAGCGTGTGGGTGTCGGGGTACGGATTGTCCTGCACCGGATCGAACATGGTCACCTTGTCTGTGTCGGCGAAACGGGGGCGGCGCGCAGCCCGGGCCGTCGATTCCGGATCCTGCTCACCCGGCTACCGCCGGGACGCTCCCCAGGCCGTCGCCGCCCGGCACCATACCTCGCCGCGCTGCCGGGACCGCTGCGTACGAGCGCCCCTCGGCGCCTCCCACCGGCGTGCGGAACGGCTCCCCGGCAGGGAGGATGAGGACTGTGAAGGGCAGAGGGAGCGCCGCCGGGGGCTCCTCCCATGGTGCTCCGCGCGCAAACGGTGGGCAAGGCGATGCCACGCCGTGGCCGTCCGGCCGGCAAGGGACGGCTCCGAACCAGACGCTCGCCCTCGCAGCCATGGTCTTCGCCGTCGCGATGATCTTCGTGGACCAGACGATCGTCAGCATCGCCGCCCCCAGCATCGTCGAGGAACTCGGGCTCTCGTCCTCCGGAATGCAGCGGGTGGTCAACGCGTATCTGCTGGCACTCGCCGCGTGCTTCGCGCTCGGCGGGCGGCTCGCCGACGTCTTCGGACACCGCCGGATGGTGGTGGTGGGCACGCTCGTCTTCGTCGTCTCGTCCGTGCTGTGCGGCTCGGTGCCGCCCGGAGACTTCGCCGAGAGCTGGCTCATCATCTTCCGGGCGACCCAGGGGCTGGGCGCGGCGCTGGTGTTCCCCGCCGCCCTCGCCGTCGTCGTCTCCGTCGTGCCCGTCGACAAACGGGGGCGGGCGCTCGCCCTGTTCTTCGTCCTCGCCGGCGCGCTGACGGCTCTCGGACCGCTGCTCGGCGGTTGGCTGACCGCGTGGACCTGGCGGGCCATCTTCTGGGTCAACGTGCCCGTGGCCGTCGTCGCGCTCGTCCTGACCGCCCTCGCCCGCATCCCCGACGCCCGCCGGCGTGAACGTCTCGACGTGCCGGGCGCCGTGCTCATCGCCACCGGTATGGGGCTGAGCGTCCTCGGGATCCAGCAGTCATCCTCCTGGGGCTGGACCGGCCTCGCCACCTGGGCGTGCATCATCGGCGGGCTCGCCGTCCTCGCGGTCTTCTGCTGGTACGAAATGCGCACCGCCGAACCGCTCATCAAGCTGCGCGTCTTCCGCGACCGGGCGTTCGCGGCCGACACCCTGGTGCTCTTCTTCTCGATGCTGGCGTTCGTCCCCGTGTTGTTCTTCGCCTCGGTGTACGCGCAGATCTCGCTCAGCTCGTCTCCCCATCAGGCCGCGCTGTACGTGCTGTACTTCTTCGCCGGCTTCGGCCTCTCGGCGCAGTGGGGCGGCAGGATCCTCGACAAGCACGGAGCCCGGCCCACGATGAAGCTCGGCACGGCGCTCGCCTGCGTGGGATTCGCCCTGTGGGCGGCGAAACTGACGGACCTGTCGGCCCACGACCAGTGGCCCTACGCCTGCCTCGCCGGAGCCGGCATGGGCCTCGTCCTCTCACCGGCCTCCACCGACGCCGTGAACCGGGCGATCGGCGCCTCGTACGGCGAGGTCACCGGTGTCACCCAGACCGTACGCAACTACGCGGGGGCCCTGGGCATGGCGGTGTTCGGCACGCTCCTCACCCATGTCATGACCAGCCGGGTCGCGGAAACACTCACCGCGAGGGGCCTGCCGGAGGCCGAAGTCCAGGGTGCGGCCCACAGCATTGCGGAAGCCGTCACCGGCCACCCGGACGACCACGGCCCCAGCGACGGCGGGCCGACCTCCACGCTGATGCGGAGCGCCTTCCAGGCCGTCCACATGGACTTCGCCCAGGCCAACCAGTGGGTCTTCTACGGCATGTCCGTCGCACTGGGCGTTGCGTACCTGTGCACCTTGCTCCACCCGGGGACACGGGTGACGGGCGAGGCCACGGGGGCTGAGGAGAGCGTGCAGGAGCGAACTCATCACTGACCGCCTCGGATGCCGTTGGCTGCTCGCCGTGTGAAGACGAGGATGAACGCCCCGGTCCAGATGATCCACACCACGCTGGGCCAGGCGGCGATCCGTTCGAACAGCCCTTGGACCCCGGGGTCCGGTCTCAGCGCCGTGAGCGTGGCCGAGACGATGGATGTCACACCGCAGACGATGCCGGCGGCGCCCCAGTAGGGCCGGCGCGCCTGGCGCAGCATGGCCCCCAGGAGCAGTACGCCCACGGCGCCGCAGAAGAAGCACGTTCCGGCGGACAGGAGATGCACGCTCGGTCGGAGGTTGTAGGGATTGAAGCCGGTGGAGACGAGTCCCAGTCCGCTGACGGCCAGTACGCCGAACGTGAGGTTCCTGAGACGGTCCGCCGGAAAGATCACCATGTTGAGCACCGCGGCCGAAGTGAGGCACACCCCTCCGACGATCCAGGCGATGTCCGCGGCCTCGTGCCAGGGCGAGCAGAAGCGGAACCCCCCGATGAGACCGCATCGCGTGACTCCGAGCGCCGAGATGATGTGCTCTTCCAGGTTCTGGCTCGAGGCACGGGGAAGGACGATCAGATTGTTCACCACGAAAATCTGGATCAATGACGCCCAGAGGAAGCCCCCGGCCGTGAGTCTCCTCGAAGCAGTGAAGGTGAGTTCGCGCATGCCGCCACTTGGTGCCGAAGCGAGTGTGTCCGAAGACCGCCCCACTCAGTATGTCCTCCCCGGGCTGCCGGAGGATCACCTTGCCTCGGTGAGTCCTGATCCGGTGGGCCGGACGGCGGCCGTACGAGCGAACGGAACACCCGCAGCGGGCCGCTGTCTCGGCACGCAGGGGACGAGCAAATGGCTTGCTCCTCGGGACACCACTCGTCCGGGGGCCGCAATCGAGTCGGAATCATGGTCTCCTGCAGTCCACGCCTTCGGGCCCTCGCCGTAGCCGTGCCCGCTCCCGTTTCCGACATTCCGAGGTCCGTCCGATGCCTGGAACCGTCAGCGCGGCCCCCCGGGCCGGTCTGACGCCCACCGACGTCACCATCATGGTGGTCGGCATCGTCCTCGGTATCGGCATCTTCAAGACGCCATCGCTGGTCGCGCAATACTCGAGCGACGAGACGGTGTTCGTGCTGCTCTGGCTGCTCGGCGGACTGATCACGGTGATCGGCTCGGTCTGCTATGCCGAGCTGGGCAGCGCGCGCCCCGACGCGGGTGGCGAATACGCGTTCCTGCGGGAGGCGTACGGGCCCGGGGTGGCGCTGTTGTTCGCCTGGGCGCGGTGCACGGTGATCCAGCCCGGCGCCATCACTGCCGCAGCCTTCGTGATGGGCGACTACGCGAATGTGCTGTGGCCGCTCGGGACGTACGGTCCGGGCGTCTACGCCCTCGTGTCGATCACCGTGTTCACCCTCGTCAACTACGTGGGAACGACGCCGGGGAAGCTGACCCAGACGGTCGTCGAAGTCATCACCGTGCTCGCCATGCTCGGCATCGTCATCGCCGCGTTCGTCGCGACGGTGCCGACGCCTCGGGAGGGCACCCCTCAGGACTCGTCCCCGGGCGGCATCGGGCTCGCGATGATGTTCATCCTCCTGACCTACGGCGGCTGGAACGAGGCCGCGTATCTCTCGGGTGAGCTCGAGGACGCCCGGCGCAACATGGCCCGGGCCTTGGTCGTCGGCGTTCTGATCGTCATCGGGGTGTCCCTCGCGATCAATCTCGCCTACCTCCATGTGCTGGGGCTCGACGGCATCCGTGACACCAACGCCGTCGGCGCCGCCATGATGCGCGTCGTCGCCGGTGACACCGGAGCGACGATCACGAGCGTCGTCGTCGTACTCTCCACTCTCACCACGCTCAACGGTTTGATCATCACCGGGTCGCGCTCGTACTACGCGCTCGGCCGGGATGTGGCCGCGCTCCGCTCGATCGGCACGTGGAAGGAGCACGGTTCGACTCCCGCCAACGCGCTCGTGCTTCAGGGTGCGGTGTCAGCCGCACTCGTCGTCTTCGGAGCCGCCACACGTGCCGGGTTCCGGGCGATGGTCGCCTATACCTCACCGGTGTTCTGGTTCTTCATGCTGCTGGTCTCGCTCTCGATCTACGTGTTCCGCCGCCGCGCATCCGGCGACGAGGCGCACTATCGCGTGCCGCTCTATCCGGTGACGCCTGCGCTCTTCGCCCTCAGCTGCCTGTGGGTGCTCTGGTCGAGCCTGTTCTACGCCGGCTGGGGATCGATCATCGGCGTTGCGGTGCTCCTCGCCGGCACGCCGTTGCTCCTCCTGCGTCCCACTCGCTCTTGTTGAGCGTGCGAGGAGCTCGGCGCGGTGCCGTGATGGGACGTCATCGTCCCGTTCGTGCCGCGGCGTTGTCAGTGGTGGCCGATAGCGTCGGGGGTGTTGGAAGGGCCGTTTCCCGACAGGAGTGGACGATGACCGAGAACCGTGTGCAGCCCGCGCTCAGGGTGGTGCTGACCGACGTCAACGAGCGAGTGGTGGAGGCCTGGCGGGCGGCGTTCGCGGACACCCCCGGCATCGAGATCCGCAGGGGTTCGATCCTCGACGAGGACGTGGATGCGTGGGTCACCCCGACCAACTCGCGGGGCCGGATGGACGGCGGGGTCGACGCCGTCATCAAGCGGCACCTGGGAGCCGGCATCCAGCTGCGCGTGCAGCGGGCGATCCGCGACCGGTTCGCCGGGACCCTGCCGGTGGGCAGTGCCGTCTGCGTACCGTCCGGTGCGACCGTCCCGCGGTACCTGATATCGACGCCGACGATGGTGCAGTCCTCGCAGAACGTGAAGGACACGCTGAACGTGGCCCTGGCGTGCGCCGCAGCGTTCCAGGCCGTCCACCGCCAGAACCGCCGGGTGCCGGGCAGCATTCGCTCGGTGGCCCTGGTCGGGATGGGCGCGCAGACCGGCCGGGTGCCGGCCCGGGTGTGCGCCAACCTGATGTGGACCGGCTTCACGCTCTTCCACGACCACTGGTTCGAGGACGACGACCAGCTGCGCGCCACGATCACCGCGCAGCTCGACGGCATCGAGAACGCGCCGACCACCGAGCGGGTGCGCATCGTGCCACCCAAAGGGCATTCCTTTCGCCGCTGATCCCGTGCACACCGCCGGTCAGCCTGCCGGCCACCTCCATCCCTCAGGTACGACAACCGGGAGCCCTTCCCCCATGACCGACGCCACCACCGCCCCGGCCCAGCCCGATGCGAACGACCCCCTGGGCCTCACCGAACTCTTCAAGGGTGGCGGTGAACCCTGGCTTCCGCTCCTGAAGCCGGTCATCGAAGCACAGCCGGACGCCGCCCGGTTCATCGGCCAGGGCCGCAGCCCGGAGGTCGTCCCGGTCCGTGAGCTGACCTTCCAGGCCCTCAAGCCGAACCCGCCGCACAAGTGGAAGGTCGTCGTCTTCGGCCAGAACCCGTACCCGCGGCCGGAGAGCGCCACCGGGATAGCCATGTTCGACAACACCTTCAACGACTGGAAGGACAGCCAGTTCGGCAGGGTCGTCAGCATCCGCTGCATCATCAAGGCGGCCGCGATGTGGAAGTACGGCATCGCCAAGAAGACACCCATCGCCGACGTCCGCGCGCTGTTGAAGGAGCGGGAAACGGTTCAGCCGCCGGAGTGGTTCCAGGCCATGCTGACGCAAGGCGTACTGCTGCTGAACGCCTCGCTCACGGCCAGCGGCGACGGGGCGATGGGGGCCGACCAGCACACCGCGTTCTGGCGGCCCGTCGCCGAACGGATCGTCGAGGAGATCCTCAAGGCGAAGCAGGACGCCGACGAGGAGGACCGCGGCGTCGTCTTCGCCTGGTGGGGGGCCCACGCCCGCAGCCTGAAGAAGATCGTCCTACGACTCCAGAAGAAGTACCCGGACGTCGAGGTCCGGCACATCGATCACCCCAACCCGGCTGCCCAGGGCGACATCTTCTGCGAGGGCGACCACTTCGCCACGGTGAACGCGGCCCTCGCGTCGCTGGGCGCCGAGGAGATCGACTGGCTGCCCAGCAAGGGGTGGAACGAGGGTTCGACGGGGGCCGGCGGGGCGGGCGGGGACGTCGCGGAGCGCATGGGGGCCTTCATCGCGTCCACCATGGAACTGCACCAGCTGTACCTCGACCGGCTCACCGGTGTAAAGGACGAGGGGCTCGTCCTACCGGCGATCACCGGTGTGTTCGACACTCCGCTGATGGACTTTCAGGACGCGGTCGCCCCGGTCGGCGAGGTGCTGTCCGGGCTCGGCCGGCAGATCGACCGGTCCCACGAGTTCGGCAAGCGCCGGGCGGACGAGACGGCCGGCCACATGTCCGCCGACGCCATCGCCGCGCTCTACCTCTACACCTGCGAGTCCGCCTTCTACCGCGAGATCAACGCCGTCCTGCGCTCCCCGGACCGGACCAGGGTCGTGCCCTACCTCCCCTACCTGCGGCTGTTGTTCGCGGCGGTGTCGGGGCTGCCCGAGCACACCCGGCCGCTCTGGCGCGGCGTGTCGCTGGACCTGCGGGCCCAGTATCCGGTCGGGGGGACGGTGACCTGGTGGGGCGTGTCCTCGTGCACCTCCGAGCTGAGCGTGGCCCGGTCCTTCCTGGGCAGCCGCGGGAAGCGGACGCTCTTCGAGGTGACGCCCGCCCGGGCGGTGGGGATCCGGAGCTTCTCCGCCTTCACCGGCGAGGAGGAGTACATCCTCGCGCCGGGCACCCAGCTCAAGGTGACGGACGTGAAGACCGAGCGCGGCGGCCTGTGCACCATCAAGCTGACCGAAGCGGATGCCGCCCCGCTCGTCTCCTGACCACCCGATCGGCCGCGCGGAGCGGTGGGGTCGCCGCCGGGAATGCAAGGCTGGAGCGGAGGCCCCCGGCCGAGGCCGGGTCGGACAGGAGGCGGTGCCGGTGCCTGGCGTGGATTCCCTGGTGTCGTTCGCGCCGTTCTTGGTGCCCGTGATCACCGGTTTGGTGGGCGGGATCAGCCTCATCCTCAGGGATCGCCGCCAGGCGCGGAGCGCCGACCACCGCTATCGCCGGAGGCTGGAGAAGGCGCAGATGGAGGTCCAGTTCATCACCAACTGGATCGAGGCCAAGAAACTGGCACCCACCGAGGCGCCGAACCCGGAGCCGGGCCAGTGGCTCGACGACTGCTACGCATCGGTACGCACCTTCGAGGCTGCGGCGCGCCGCCACCGGGGAGGACCGGGGAGGGTGCGCCGTCTGCTCCTGCTGCGCGCACTGCACAGTGGCCCGGCGAAGGCCGTGCGCGTCCTGTACTGGGTGGCCCTCCTCGCGTTCAACGCGGCCCTCGCCTGGTGGGTGAGCATGATCGTCGACGGTCCTCCCGCCTTCTTCGGGACGGACCCGGAAACCCAGGACGATGACATCGACGCGGTCCTCGGGGTGGCGGGCGGCTTCCTGCTGGCGGCGGTCGTCCTGTGGGCGTGGGCGGTGCATCTGGACGGATCGGAGCCGAAGGAGGGGTATCCCTCGCGGATCGACTCGGCCGCCTGGACAGCGGTGGAGGACGAAAGGCGACGCGCGGCGGAAGGCAAGGGAGACGGGAAGACGGACGCGAAGAAGGGCGGGAGGACGGACGGGAACGCGGACGGGAAGACGGGCGACGGACCGGGCGGGGACGCAGGGTGACCAGTCGTGGCCGCCGCGCGCATGCCGGGCGGCACGGCGGTGTCGGCCGGTGCGGCGTAGGCTCGTCGACAGGAGACTCGTGGTCGACACCGGCGCGGTGGGCGGCAGGGCTCACCGAGGACGAGTCGAGCAGGACGCGACGAGACCGCGGGAGGATCCATGACCGTGACCGCACTCGGTGACCTGATCGAGATCGACGACAGGACCGTGCTGGTCCTCGGGCAGGAACTGGACCTCGAGCACGACCAGCCGGACGTCGCCAACGCCCTCGTACACCGGGCCGGCGACACCCTGGTAGTGGTCGACACCGGCGTCGCGCCGACCTTCCGCGCGGCACTGCGGACGGCGGCGGACCGGGTCGGGCCCTGGTCGCGGGCACTGGTGCTGACCACGCACGGCCATCCTGACCACGTCGGCAACAACGACCTGGCCGACGAGCTGGGTGTGCCGGTCGAGCACTACGTCCCCGCCCCCGACCTCGACCAGATGCGGGACCCCGTGTCGTACTGGCTGCGGTCCTTCGAACGCATCGCCGGGGCGGCACCGCTCCCCCCGCCGGCACTGGCCGCCAACAAGGTCGTGTCACTCTTCCGGCCCATGCGGCCCTTCGGCGCTACGACCCGGACCTACGAGGAGCGGCCGCTGGAGCGGATCCGGATCGGCTCGCTGCGGTTCACCGGCTGGACCTTCGCCGACGGCGCGGTCCGCGTGCTGCGCAGCCAGGGCCACTGCGCCGGGCATGTGATCGTGCACCTGAGAGACGGCGGCGTCCTCCACCTGTCCGACGAGGGCAACGGCCCCTGCGGTGCCATGGCCGACGCCGATCAGCTCAAGATCCAGACCACGCTCGGCGCCGTCGCCCGCCTCTTCGAGGAAGGAGAAGCCGCAGTGCTCACCGACGGGCACACCTTCTCCGTGCGCCGTGGCGCTGAAGTGGCTCCCTACCTGGACGGACTGCTGGAGCAGGCCACCGCCCTGCAGGAGGCGGCACTCGGGCTGACCAGGGAGAGCAGGCGGGTCCGGCCGAGCGCGTTCACCACCCGGTTCGCGGAGACCGTCGCCGCACAGGGGGTCGGTGGCGCCAACCCGAGCCCTATGTTCACCACCATGATGGCCGTCAACGAGCTCCGCGAGCTCGGGCTGCGGCCGGAGTCCGGCGGCGCGGACGCGCCGTGGTCCCGGCCCGCTCTCCAGAACCCCGCGCCACAAGCCCCGCGGCCCGTCTCGGCCGCCCGCGGCAGTCAGCCGACCAGCACGCTCAGGGGCGCCCGGTAGCGGCGAAGGCGAGAACCTCCACCAAGCCGTCCAGGCCGTTCCAAGCCGTCGGACCCCGCCCAACCCCTCGCCCACTCGCCAACGCCCCTCAGGCCGGGCCGTCCTTCGCGACCGAGGCGTACACGGCCCGGGCCTTCCCGCCCAGCCGCGGCCCGGCGAGCCAGGTGGACGACGCGGGGCCGATGGACGTGTTGCTGACGAGGGCGAGGGTGCCGTCGGGGCGCCGGGCGAACCAGCCGCCGCCGGAGGCGCCGCCGGTCATCGTGCACCCGATGCGGTACAGCGACGGCCGGTCGCGGCGCAGGGACAGCCGACCGGGGCGGTCCTGACAGGCGAACATCCGCTGCCCGTCGAAGGGGACGGCGGCCGGGTAGCCCCAGGCCTTCATCGCCGGGATCGCCGCCGTGGGCGGCGCGTCGAACCAGACCGGGACGGCCGCCCCGGTCGCCTCCTGGAGCGATGTGCGGGTGTTCTGCCGGGACACGTGCAGCACCGCGAAGTCGCCGGACGCCCCGGCGCCGCCCTTGGCTGCGCCCTCCGCGAGCCACTGCTCGGAGGTCCCGGCCCGGTCCGCCCACCACGTGCCCAGCGGAGCGACCTCGGCCGCCCCGGCCGTGCGGCGGGAGGCGCCGGTGAGGCCCCGGTCGTTGTAGGAGGGGACGAAGACGATGTTGCGGTGCCACGTGCCGCCTGCGCCGCCGTGGACGCAGTGGCCCGCCGTCCACACCAGGCTGGAGCGACCCGGCCGGGCCGGGTCCTCGACGGCGGTGCCGGAGCAGACGCTCGGCCCGTCGGGCCCGTCGAAGAAGACCTTCCCGAGGGTGGGAGCGCTCGCGCGGTACGGGGTGCGTTCCGGGGTGGCCGGGACGGGGGCCGGTTCGGGATCGGTCTCCCCCAGGTCGGCACCGAGCGCGTCCGCCACGGGCGTGTCGTACCTCTCGGCTTCGGCCATGCGCTGCGGAGTCCACAGGCCGGGGATGACGGGGTTGGAGAAGGCCGGTACGGCTCGCCTGAGCGTGTCGGCCGGCCCGGAGCAGCCGGTCGTGACGCCGAGGAGGGACAGGACGATGAGCAGGACGGCCAGGGCGCCCGGGCGCACGGCGCCCCAGGGGCGGCCGGAGTGCACGTTCATGGTGACGTTCCTCGGGTGGGGACCGCGGCCCCCTGAACTGCCGGGCGCCGGACGGAAGTC
Organism: Streptomyces sp. NPDC002209; assembly: GCF_042890265.1. NCBI lineage: Bacteria > Bacillati > Actinomycetota > Actinomycetes > Kitasatosporales > Streptomycetaceae > Streptomyces > Streptomyces sp. NPDC002209. Next base: position 133,192 of record NZ_JBIARX010000004.1, read on the forward strand.
GGAAAGGGAGGATCAGCTGGGGCGGGTGGACGGGCAGTGCCTGGCCCGTCCACCCACCCGGAGGACCGGATCAGCCGCCGAAGCGGATGGACTTCACGGCCGGGAACCCGATGGCGGCCAGGTCCTTGACGTCGCCCTGCACCTCCTGGGACTTGCCGGTGCAGTTCGGCCCGTCCCAGATCTTGGCGGTGCCGCTGATCTGCAGCGAGCCGGAGAAGCGGACCGGCTTGCAGCCCGGGCCGGCGACGCCCTCGGCCGGGTCGGCGAAGTTCGCCGAGTTGAAGAAGGTGGCACTGGTCGCGGGCTTCGCCGCCCCGGGCGGTGGGGTGCCGCCGCCCGGGGCGGCGCTCCCGCCGCCCTGGCCGGCCTTCTTGCCGTCCGGTGTCACGCCGAACCAGGTCCCGCCCACCCCCTGTCCGTTGGTGTCGCCGGGCTTGGTGTCCTTGCCGAACAGGTAGACCGGCCAGCCGCCGATCGTCACCTGGAAGGCGTCGTCGCGCGGGATGAAGCCGATCGCCGATTTCGGGACGCCGTCGAGGAAGACCTTGCCGCCCTTGGCGACCAGGTACGGCGGCCAGGTGCTCGCGCAGGCGTCGAAGCACGTCGACTTCGAGGGCTGCGCCGAGTCCTTGTCGAAGCGGTACAGCGTGAACCCGGCTCCGTTGGCCACCACGGGGTCGAGCGCGCCCGCCCTGCCGGCGGACAGCTGCACCCAGGAGCGGGCCACGGGCTTCTTCGGGGCTGCGGCGGGCGCGGCGTCCGGCGCGAGGTCGCCGGAGTTCGGCTGGGCGTTGTTCTGCCGGGCGGTGCCGTTCTGGAAGGTGGGTCCGGCCGCGGCGGCGCTCGGGGACGCGGCGGCGGCCGCGTCGTCGTAGCCGTTGCCGTTGCACGCGGTGAGCAGGAGTACGCCGGCCGTCGCGAGGGCGGCGAGGGACGCGGTACGGGTACCGGTACGGGTGCGGAACATAGGAATCCCCTTGGTGGTTCGGTCGGTTCGGCCGCCCCGGCGGGTTCCGGAACGATGACACTGGGGACACGGAGCTCCTCCCGGCCGAGTTCGGCCGTAGGCCACTGAGACACGACGGTGACCATTCCCGAACCGGCCGATGACAGAAGGAGCCGACCCGGAACCGACGGATCCGGACCCCGCATGGCCGATGCGCGGCACGCCGGTGCTACACGTGATCCACAGAGCAACGGAAAGGCAGTGGCATGAGCCGGGCACAGGACGACGCGGCCCGCGGCCGGGTTCTGGTCGTGGACTGCCCTCCGGGTACGGCGGCGCTGACCGAGCTGGCGGACCTCAGCCGTCTCGGCTTCGAACCGACGGTCAACATCCGGCGGGTGGCCGATCCCGACCTGCGGTCGCGCATCGCGGAGCGGTGGCGGACCGTGGACTTCGACGGGTTCGCGGAGGAGGAACTGGCCCGGCAGCTGGAGGACGGCGGCCTCGGCCACCAGGCCCTCAAGTGCCGGGCCGGCATCCCCCTCACCGAGGCCGTGCTCGAACGGGCCACCGCGGACTCCCTCCGGCACCGTCTGGTACTCGTGGGCCGGGCCGCGGCGGGCTCCGACACGTTCGACACCGCGGCCGCACGACGTCTCGGCGTTGCCCTCCGCACCACCCCCGGAGCCAACGCCGGGGCCGTCGCCGAACTGACCCTGGCCCTCATGCTCGACGCCCTGCGTGGCGTGTCGCAGCGGGCACAGGCCCTGCGGGGGGCCTCCTGGACCGCGGCGACCGCGAACCTGCCCACGGGCAGCCTGGCCGGTGCCCGCGTCGGACTGGTGGGTTCCGGGGCCACGGCACGCCGGGTCGCCGATCTGGTGCGGGCCTTCGGCGCCGAGGTGTGGGTGTTCGGATCGCCGCGCTTCACGCCGGAGCGCGCGGCCGGATGGCCCGGTCGCCGGGTCGCGTCCATGAGGGAGCTGCTGGAAGGCTGTGACATCGTCTCCGTGCACGTGCCGGCCACGGCGGAGACGAACGGCCTCATCGGGTCCGAGGAACTCCGCCTGATGAGGCCGGGGTCGATCCTGGTCAACACCGCCCGGGCGAGCGTGGTCCGCGAAGCGGACCTCGACCGCGCCCTTCGGGACCCGGGATCGGGTCCGTGGCACGCGGCGGTCGACGTCTTCGAGGCGGAGGGCTCCGGATTCGCCTCCCCCCTCGGCGACAACCCCCACTGCACGCTCTCCCCGCACGCGGCGGGCATGACCCGTGCGGGCATGGAGGAAGCCTCACGCAGAATCGTGGCCGAGTTCGCTCGCTACGTCCAGGAGAACGGCCTCGCGAGCGGCGGGCCCGGGCGGTGCCGGCTCCCGCTCGCTCCACGCCTCTCCGAGCCCCCGCCGCATCGAGAACACCGCGCTCCTCAGCGCCGTCTGACGCCCGGCCAAGAGACGGCCTAGACCTGATCGGGGTCCGTCTCCGAGACGAACGGCTGCAGGAACGTCGCGATGTGCTGCTCCACGTCGGTGATCCGCTGCTCGTACGCATAGAGCTGGTCCCGCATGCCCGCCTTGGCCTGCTCGTCCAGGCGGGACTCCTCGATGTTGCGCTGGACGATGCCGATGAGGTCCTGGAGCTGGATGTGGAGCGTCTCGCTGATCCCGCCCCACACCGCACGCAGGTCGGCGGCGCGGCTGTCCGCGTACTGACGGGCGGTCTGGTCCGCCGAGTCCTTGACGTGGTCGGAGAACTCCTCCGCCGCCCGCGACTGCAGCTTGCCGTTGGCGAAGATGACCGCCCCGGAGGCCAGCAGCGGTCCGACGGCCGCACCAATGGCCACCGCCACGCCGACCGGTGGCAGCGCCAGGCTGATCAGGCCGGCCGCTGCGGCGGCGGCCGTCCCGCCGACCACCGTCGCACCGGTGCCCGCGCCGATCGCCATGAGCGAGCTGGGGCGGAACAGCAGCGGCACGTCGTCGCGGTGGCGGCGCCCGTCGCGCCCGTGGCCCTTCCCCGCCGCAATGGCCAGTGTGTAGAGCAGGTCGTTCTGGTCCCTGATCGACTGCGTGGTGCCGGTGAGTTCCGCGCGGAGCTTGTCGAGGAGGGTGGTGTGCGCCCTGATGAGCGGTTCGAGCTGGCGTACCAGATCGGCCTGCCGCTGCTCGATGAGCTGGTCGAGATCCTGGGTGCAGAAGACCTGCATGCGTTCCTGGAGCCGGACGGTGTACGCGTCCATCAGCTCGTGCTGGGCGGCGACGCGGCCGCCCTTGGTGAAGGACCGTACGGCTCGGCTCAGGCGTCCCGGGCCGCTCGTGACGTGCCAGTCGGCGATCTCGTCACTGATGTGGATCAGGAACGTGCTGAATTTCAGCTGCAGTTCGTCCTCGATGTCGAGGATCTTGCCGCCGACGATGTCGCGGATCGCGTCGGCGCTGGCACGCAGCTGGTCCTGGGTGGACTGGCTGCGGTCGAGGAGCTCGCGCAGCTCCGCCGTCGACTTCATCAGGATCGCGCCCTCGTCGTGCAACCGTACCCGCAGGTTGACGGCGTTGTGGCGCAGGAACTCGGCGAGACGGACGAACTTCACGCGGGCCGCGTCGCGCATGCAGAAGACTTCGAGGGCGGACTCGAGCCGCCCGATCCCCGATGCCTTCAGGCCTTCCGCGTCACCGTCGATCCGCGACCGCAGGGCCTGGAGGGCGCTGATGAAGAAGACGTTGGCGGCGGCGGTGGAACCGGATTCCCCGCTGAGCTCGGCGACCGCGTTGCGGCAGCGGCTCATCACCTCCGCCCGTTCCTCCTCCTCGATCCGGTCGAACTGGTTCACCACGAAGAAGATGTCGCGGTGCCCGAGCTTCCGGACCCGGGTGAGGTAGTTCTCGGTCTCGTGGAGGGTGAACGGCCGTCCCGCGTCGGTGACGAACACGACGGCGTCCACCTCCTCCAGGTACCGGAGGGTCACCAGCTCGCGGTCCGAACTCTCGTTGATCCCGGCCGAGTCCACGATCTCGACGGATCTGCGCAGCAGCTCCAGCGGCTGCTCGACGACCGCCAGCGCGAACGAGGGGGTGCGGGGCGCGCCGTACGCGTCGATCTGGAGGGAGACCTCTCGTTTGAACTCCTCCGTCGTGACGGCCGTTTCGACGCCCTGCCGGTCCGCGTCCCGGTACAGCCAGGCCCGTTCGGTCTCGCCCCAGCGCAGGACGGTGGTGAAGGCGGTGGCCGGGTTGGCCTTGGTGGGCAGCAGCCGCTTTCCCAGCAAGGCGTTGATCAGGGTGCTCTTGCCGCTGCTGAACTCGCCGAGCACCATGATGCGGAAGGTCTCGCGCTCGAAGACCGCCCCGTTGATCCCGAGGTCCAGTGCCGCGCCCGCGCCGCCGGGCGGGGCGATGACCGCCGCGGCTTCGCCGGCCACGCGCTGGAGGCGCTGGTAGTACGAACGCAGGGTTCCGATGTTGTCGCTCCAGCCGCGGAACTGCACGGCCGGTGATTCCTGGCCCTCCGGTAACTGCCGGTTCTCGTGCGCCATCAGGTCCCTTCCAGGGGAGAGAGGTGAGCGTGCACGGAGCGGCTCAGCGACCGCGCCGTGCTCTGCAGTGAACGCCAGTGGTCGAGGGACTCCGGCTGCGCGGCGACGGCCGTGGTGTGCAGCCGCCACCACTGCTCGTCGCGGTCCCGGGCCTGGCTCAGCAGGCGGTCGTACACCTGCCCGATGCGTGCCTCGGTCCGCGCCAGCTGCTCCGTGAAGGCCGCCTCGACGATCCGTTCCAGGTCGCCGATGGCGCGTTCACGGCGCTCGGCCTGGCCGTGTTCGAGCGCCTCCGTGACCAGCGCAGTACCGGCGGCTCCCGCGATCTGCGCCACGACCTCGGTGGAGACGGGAGTCAGCACGCTCTCGATGGCGGTGCCGACGAACTCCGGCAGCCAGGAGGCGTCCCAGCCGGTGGCGTTCTGCGACTCCGCGGCCGCGGCCGCATCGGCGACACCGGGCAGTGCCGCGGCCGGCACGACCCGCCGGGCACCGGGGGCGGCCAGTCCCTGGAACAGTTCCTCGCCGGGCCTGTTGCGGAGCAGGATGCCGCGCAGCCGGCGGGTGTCCTCCTCGAGTGCGCGGTCGACGGTCCCGCTGGTCCACGATTCGAAGTGGTGCAGTGTCTCGGCGGTGTACGGGATCGCGTGGAGGCGGATGAAGTGCTGTTCCTCCGGCGTGTCCAGCATCCGGGAGAAACGCGCGGCGAGTTCGCGCGCTGCGGCGGCCCGTCTCCTGCGCGCCTCGGCTGCGATCGTCTGGACGAGCGAGGCGCGCCACTCCCCCGCGTCGGCGCTGAGCACGATCCAGTGGAAGCGGGCGCTCTCGTGGGCCGTGTGCCAGATCTGTGCGGCCCGCGTTCTGACGGGGTCGGTCCGGTGCACGTCCGTGAGCGCCCGCGCGGCGGCCTCCTCCACCAGACCGCAGGTGGCCGAGAGGAGGTGCAGCCTGCGGATGGTCCGCAGCGCGCGGCGCAGCCGGATGCCGGCCAGCTGTCCGAGGGCCGCGCGGAGCGGGGCGATGCCGTCCGGTTCCCCGGCCCCCTGTCCCCCGGCGGGCGCGGGGACCGGTCCGGGCAGCACCAGAGCCTCGGGGGCCAGGACCGAGACGAGGTGGTTGACGCGCCGCAGGATGTCGGCCGCCTCATCGTCGACCTCGGCGAGCTTGGTGACGACGACGGCGAGCGGAGGGCTGTGCGGGGCGGCCGCCAGCGCCTTGATGCGGGCCTGCTCGGTGGCGAGCATGGCGCGCCGCGCCTCGGTGACGACGACCACCACGTCGCAGTCGCCGACGATCCGGGCGAGGGCGACGGTGTCGGGCTGGCGCACTCCGGACCAGCCCTCCCAGCCGGGGGTGTCGACGATCTCCACTCCGGCACGGGCGGGCCAGGAGGCGGAGGGCACCTCGACGCGTACGGTACGCAGGCCGGCCGGGCCGGGGAGCTCGGGCGCGGCCTCCTCGGGAGCCGGGGGAGCCCCGGGTCCGGCGGACCGGGCGGGTTCGGCGGTGAACGGGCGTACGACGACGGGGGGTCCGTCCGTCGGGTGCACGGACACCGGCAGGCAGACCGTGCCGATCAGCTCGTTGACGAGGCGGGACTTGCCCACGTTGCTGCCGCCGATGATGCAGATGCGGGCCCGCGGGGACTGGGCCCGGCGGGCCGTGCGGCGGATCAGCGAGGCCGCGGAGTCCGCTCCGGCCCGGTCCGCGAGCAGCGCCACCTGCTCGGCGAGTTCACCCTGCAGCAGCTCCCGTTCGTGCTCCCCCGTACCGACCACAGCGCCGCCACCCCACCCCGTCAGGACCTCCCCGGCGCGACCATGATGCCAACGGACGCCGCCGGGCGCCGCCCGTTCGGCGCAGGAGACCGAGGGGTCACCGGTACGCCGCCCGGAAGCGGCTGCTGTCACCGCCGGCCGCGCGTTCACATGGTGACGGCGTCCGAACGGTCCGCCCCCGCCGTGCGAGGACCGCTCGCACCGTCGGGGTCGGGGGCGTTCTTGCGCAGCCACAGGCTCAGGGCCGCACACACGGCGGCGAGGCCGAACAGCACGAGCGGCACCGCCTTCACGTCCATGGTGTCGATCACCCTTCCCAGCAGCGGCGGGAAGGCCACGCCGCCGATCATCGAGGCGGCGATCACGTACGCGCCGGCCGCGGCCACACCGGGCACGGCCCGGTTCAGCCAGGGCAGGCAGGTCGGGAAGATGGGCGCGATCATCAGGCCGACGCCGAAGTACGCGTACGGGGCGAGCGCCGGTACGGTCGCGAGGACCAGGAAGCCGGCCATGCCGGCGCAGCAGACGATCAGGATCGAGGGTGCTGACCGGCGCAGGCTGAGCGGGGCGACCACGAACCGGCCGATGGTCATCGCCGCCCAGTAGGCGGAGGTCGCGGTGGCTGCGGTGGCAGCGCCGTACCCGACGGCTTCGAGATGGGTGGGTTCCCAGCCGCCGACGCCGGTTTCGATGGCCACGTGCAGGACGTAGATGCCGATGAACACGGCGATGATCGGCAGCACCCGGGCTCCGGCAGCCGCGCCGCCTTCCGCCGGGGCCGGCTCGGGCTCCCGCGCGGCCACCCCGCCCAGGGTGACCAGGATGAGCAGGCACACCACCCCGATGCCGAGGAAGATCTGCGGGTAGCGGTCCGCTCCGAGCCAGCCGATCAGCGCCGGGCCCGCGATGGCGCCGACACCGAAGTGCCCGTTGAGCAGGTTGAGCATGGCGGTGCTGCGGCGGCCGAAGCCGATGGCGAACAGCTGGTTGAGGCCGTAGTCGATGCCGCCGAAGCCCAGGCCGATGACGAAGGTGCCGGTCAGGGCCAGGTTCCAGCTCGGCGAGAACGCGAAGACCGCGGCGCCGGCGGCCATCAGCAGGTAGGAGCCACCGAGCAGCACCCGGTTGTTCAGGCGGCCGCGCAGCACGTGGTAGATCAGCACACCGAGGAGTGCGCCGACGAAGTGGGCACTGAGGCTGAGCCCGGCGGCCGTGGGGCTGATGCCGTACTCCTCCCGAAGGGCCGGGATCGCCGGGCCGTAGAGCGCCTGCAGGGCGCCGATCACCACGAACGCCCCGCACGAGGCGGTGATGGCGACGGTGGTGAGAAGCGGCCTTCCCGCTTCGGGCAGGCCGGCCTCACTGGTGGCGGACATCGCTCTCCTCATCACCCATGGCGAAATGAACAGTATTCACGTTCACATCGCACTGAAGTTCACATCAGAGCGTGAACATTACGCATCCTGGATGTTCATTTCAACAGATCGGATGTGAACAATGCCGTCCAGGAGCTCCCTCTGTGCTAAAAGCAGACACATGAACGTGATGGAGAGGCACAAGTTCGTCGTGAGCCTGCTCATGCAGCAGAACCGCGCGACCGTGGCCGAGCTGGCCCAGGCCACCGGTGCGTCCGAGATGACCATCCGCCGCGACCTGGAAGTGCTGGAGTCGCGGGGAGCGCTACGCCGCGTGCGCGGCGGCGCCGTGAGCAACCTGCCCGGCGGCGTCGAACCGCCCTACGCCATCCGGGCCATGTCCGGGGCGCAGGCCAAGGAGCGACTCGCGCGCACCGTGGTCGCACTGCTCACCGACGGCGAAACGGTGGCCCTGGACACCGGGACCACGGCCGTGGCCATCGCCAAGGCCATGGCGGACCGCCAGTTCACGGTGACCCCGCTCTCCCTGCATGCCGCATTCGCCCTCTCCGCACACCCCGGCATCCATCTGCTGATGCCCGGCGGACAGGTGCGCCCCGAGGAGCTCTCCTTCTACGGCCAGACGCCCGTCCAGACCTTCAAGGACCTGTGCTTCGACACGTTCGTCCTGGGCTGCTGCGGTGTCGACCCGGTCCAGGGGGCGACGGCCTACAACCTCGAAGACGTACAGGTGAAAAGGGCCGCCGTGGCCGCGGCGCAGCGGGTGGTCCTGGTCGCGACCGCGGACAAGCTCGGCCGGGCGGCACTGGGCCGCATCTGCTCGATGGAGCAGATCGCCCTCATCGTCACGGACGCGCCCGACGACTCGCCGGTGGTCAAGGAGCTGCGCGACCGCGGGGTGGAGGTGGTGCACCCGGCGGACGACTGACGGGGACGGCGGCTCCGCGCAGTACCCGCTCAGGCGTCCTCCGCGGCGTTGCCGGCACCGCCGCCGTCGGCTGCCCCGCCGGAGCCCGCCCCTCCCGCCCCCCGTTCTCGCAACCACGTCGCCGAGACCGTGAAGTTCGCCTCCGTGGCCGCCTTGGCGATGACCGCTCCCGCCTCAGCCGTGATCTTGATTCCGAACTGGACGTTCACCTCATCCGGCACAACGGCAGCGGAACGGAGCTGGCCGATCACCGCGTCGACCGCCGGACCGACCCGGGACAGGGCCTCCTGGAGCGTTCGCGCGGTCGTGCGCAGGGCATCGTCCCCCCTGCCCACCCGTTCGATCACGGGAAGGTCGTCCGGAACCTCCATCCAGACGGTGCCTCCTCCGTCCAGGGGCATCTCGATCAGTTCGGACATACTCCGGAGCTCCTCGGATCCTGGTGACGTGCGAATGGCAGAGGTACGTCAACTCTCCTGCCTGCAACGGGTGTTGTGCAATGCTTATCAGAATCGCGGTGGGAGCGGGGTGAAGGAGGGGGATGGGTGAGCCATGAGCCCGACGGTGCGACCACGGGCTCGGCCGGGTCCGCCGCAGTGAGCCCGCTGGGCGCCGCCGTGGCCCGCGTCTGGGGCCAGGGCGGGCGCCCTGTCGGGGGTGCGTTCCTGGCGGCCCCGGAGCACCTGCTGACCTGTGCTCACGTCGTCAACATGGCGCTCGGGTCGGACGGAGGGAGCTCCCGGCACCCGCGGGGTACTTTGACCGTGGACTTTCCGCTCGTGGCCCCGGGCGTCCGGGTGACGGCCCGGGTCGACCACTGGGTGCCGCCCGGCGAGAGCGCCCCGGAAGACATCGCAGGCCTCCGTCTGGTCGACCCGCCCCCGTCCGCTGCGACCCCGGCCGCGCTGGTCGACGCCCGGGAGACCTTCGACCTCCGCGGAGTGGTGCTGGGCTTTCCCGAACTGTCCGACAGCGGAGTGTGGAGCATAGGGCGGCTGCGCGGACGGCAGGCCCGGGGCTGGGTCCAGATCGACGTGGACAGCAGCAGCCAGTTCGACATCCGCAAGGGATTCTCGGGTGTTCCCGTCTGGGACCCGGGGCGCGCGGCAGCCGTCGGCATGATCGTGACCGCCTGGCGCGGCTCAGGCGTCCGCAGCGCCTACATGGTGCCGACTGCCGGACTGTTCGAGGCATGGCCCCAGCTGAGGACCATGGCCCAGCCGCCCTCGCCGTTCCCCGGGCTGCGCGCGTTCTCGGAGGCGGAATCCGACGTCTTCTTCGGGCGCGACGGGCTCTCCGCCCAGATTGCCCGGCGAAGCCGGGCCGCGCCGGTGGTCACGGTGATCGGACCTTCCGGCGTGGGCAAGTCGTCGCTCGTCCGGGCGGGCGTGCTGCCACGGCTCCGCGCCGAACCCGGCACACTGGTCGTTCCCATGCGCCCCTCCGAGGCGCGGACGCCGTTGCGCTCCCTCGCGTTCGCACTCGACCGTGCACTCGCGCCGGAGCGGACCCGTGCCGAACCCGACGCCGCACGGTCCGACGCCGTACGGCGTCTCGACAGGGTGACCGAGCTGGCCGACCGCATCGTCCGGGACGGGATGCGAGAGGTGACCGGCGCCGTGCTGGAGGCACGCGGCGCAGAGCGACTACTGATCTTCGTGGACCAGCTCGAGGAGATCTTCGCCGCTTCCGACCAGGACGCGGACGGCTTCGCCACCGCGCTGCGCTCCGTCGTTGCGGGCTCCGGCGGTGAGACGGGCCGCGATTCCGGTGCCGCCCCCTGGCCCGGTTCTCCCGTCCGCCTGCTGTGCGCGCTGCGTGCCGACTTCCTCGGCAGCGCGCTCAAACGGCCCCTGCTCGGCTTCCTGGTGGACGGCGAACGGCTCGTGACGGTCGGCGAGCTCGATGACGCCGAGCTGCGCCGGTCCATCGTCGGACCGGTCGGGAAGCTGCGGACGATGAGGTACGAGGAGGGCCTGGTCAACCGCATCATGGACGAGGTGGGGCACGCGCCCGGGCGTCTTCCGCTCGTGCAGTTCACCCTCTCCCGGATGTGGGAGCACCAGCGCAACGGCCTGCTGACACACGAGGCGTACGAGGCTCTGGGCGGCGTCCAGAACGCCCTCGCCGATCATGCCGAGCACATGTGGAGCGGGCTCGACAGCTCCGAACAGACCCGCGCAGCACGGTTGCTGACCCAGCTCGTCCATCCACTCCCCGACCGTGTCGCGTTCACTCGGCGCTCCGCGGCGCGCGGCGAGTTCGGCGACGACATCTGGGCGCTGGCCGGCCGTCTGGCCACCTCCCGGGTGGTCGTCGTCCGGGAGCTGGTCGACGCACCCCGGTTCACCGCAGAGGACGAGGACCCCGACGGGGCCGACGACCAGCAGACCCGACTCGGCGTGGAGCTCGCGCACGACTCCCTGATCACCCGATGGGAACGACTGCACCAACTCGCCCTGCGCGACCGCGACTTTCGCATCTGGCAGGACGGTCTGCGCCGGAGGATCGACACCTGGTACGGGGAGGGATGCCCGAAGCGGCGCCTGCTGTCGCTCTCCGACGCGCGCGAGGCGCGCCGTTGGCTGCGCACCCATCCGGACGAGATCGGCTCGCAGGAGCGCCGGTATCTCGCCCGCAGCCGCCGCCGGCACCGCGGACTGGGCCTGCGGGCTGCGGCCGTGGTCACCGCGCTCGCCGTCGCGGGCACGCTCGTCTGGCGCGACCAGCAGGAGAAGCTCACCACTTCCGCGGCCCACTCCCTCGCCGAGGGCGCCTCGAAGCTCACCTCGCGCGATGCCTACGGCGAAGCCCAGCTGGCGCTGCGAGCGCACCGTACGGCCGCCACGAAGGAGGCCGGCGCGAAAGTCCGGAACAGCTACGCCGGTCTGCAGTCCGCCGACCTGGTGCTGCCCGACCCCGCCACCGCCGTCTCGGGAACCGGCGTCGTGCGGGGCGGAGGTGTGACGTCCGTGCGCAACCAGCTGAGCGCGGACGGCAGGACGATCGCTCTGACGGCTCCCGATCTGAAACCCGCGGTGTGGCGGGTCGCGGAGAACGGCCGCACGGTGGAGCGGGTCGCTCTGCGGCTGCTCGACCCGGTGATGCAGGGCAACCGGCCGGCCGTCGACGCCAGTGGTCGGTACGCGGCGTTCATCACGCCCATGGCCCCTGCCATCACTGCGGAGTTCAAGGACAATCCGTGCCGGCCACGGGATCCCACCGCGATCGAGCTGACCACGTGCCTGACGGTGTTCGACACGGGCTCGGGCCGGGCCACGGTCGTCGTTCCGGTGAAGGGCGTCGCGCGCATGGCGTCCGTGGACGACATGAGCATCGATCCGTCCGGCAAGGTGATCGGGCTCGTGCTCAAGACCGCCAACGACACCTGGGAACTGCAGAGGCGTGAGCTCGCGACCGGCCGGCTCCTCAGTGAAACGCCCCTGCACTGGGACAGTTACATGGGCCTCAGGTCGGTGACGGGTTTCTGGCTGGCACCGGGCGGAGAATCGGCGCTGGTCATGACGACCGGCGATGGCGGCAAGGACCCGTACACCCGCCATGAGCTCAGGAGGATCCGGCTGACCGGAGCCAATGGGAGCGTGGAGGACACCGTTCTGGCGCGCTACGCCGTCGACGGTGCCGTCGCCGTCTCGGGTGACGGCACGCGCATCGCCGCAATTCTCTCGCCCTCGGCCTCCGAATGGGGAACGGAGATCAAGGTCTGGGACGTCGGCACGGGTGAGGTGGTCGCGCAGCGTCCCGGCCTCAGCGACACCCTCGGCAACGCCCGGATCACCCTCGACCGGTCAGGAAAGCGCCTGTACGCCACGACTCTCCTCGATCTGGGAACGGAGTATCCCGAGATCATTCCCACGTTCGGCCCGGGTGCCACGGATGGACTCGAGAAGGAGATGGACGAACTCGAAGATGCTTCGACGGCGCGGGTGTGGGTCTGGAGTGTGGGCGGACAGGAGCAACCTCGGCAGTCCGCCATGCGCGTGTCCTCCAGCTGGACGTCCGTACGATCCCTGGGCGACGGCCCCGACGCCCCCCTGGCCTTGTTCGCTCGAGGCGCGATCGGCATCGTGGGGCGACAGGGGGAAACGCTCCCCGAGCAAAGGATCGCCCACCGTCCGGCCGACCTCACTTCCATCAACACCGGCCAGGCGGTCGCCCGGCTGTGTTCCGCCCTCGCAACGCCCGTGGAGTCGGGTTCCGTACGCGATCTCACCCCCCAGGGGGCGGCCACGGGGAACCCGTGCGCGTAGGTTCCGTCTCGAAGTCCGGCTCATTTGATCTTGTGGCAAGATCGCGGGATGCTACGACTAACCGACTTCATTATCGATTGCCCGGACACGATGAAGCTGGCGGCCTTCTACTCCGAGGTGGTGGGGCTCCCGGTCAAGGAGGGCAGCAACGAGCACTGGGCCGGTGTCCAGTTCGGCGATATCGAACTGGCCTTCATCCAGGTGGAGGACTACCGCGCCCCGCAGTGGCCCGACAGCGAGCACCCCAAGCAGTTCCACCTCGACTTCGAAGTCGACGACATCGAGGCCGAACAGCACCGCGTCCTGGCCCTCGGCGCGACCTTGCAGCGGGACTGCATAGGCCCCAACGGCTACGGCTTCCGCGTCTACACCGACCCCATTGGCCACCCCTTCTGCCTCTGCCGCAACAAGGGTGTCACCTGGACCGATCAGGGCCCCGTCTGGCCCAAGCACGACTCGTAGGCCGTATTTCGAAGTGAGCTGAGCGGCGACGTGTCCCGATCGGGAAGGAGCGAGGTCTCCGGTAGGGGTTCATCGACCCAGAAGAACCACACACCGGAGGCCTCGTGGCCACCCCTGCCTGCATTAATCTCCGACGATGCCAAGCACTGATCGATCCTTCATTCGACACTCACGGGGCGCAGCACTTGCAGGTGCCGTCCTCGGCATCGTCGCACTGGCCGGCTGCAGTCCGAGCGGTGCCAACACACCTCCGGCCGGAGCGGCGCCGTCGGCTTCCGCACCGGTCACGGCACGGCCTGCCGCGAGCCCGTCGGTCACTTCCCTGTCCTTCGGCTACCACGCGCACGGCAAGCAGGAGTTCATAGACCAGACGCTCTCCATCACCAACACGGGGCACACCAGTGTGGTGCCGACCCTGGCTCTCACGGCTGTGGACAGCGCGGGCAAGGATCTGCCCGACGTGCAGGTCAGGACCGCCTACGGAAGCGACCGAGGCGGTCTCGTCGTACAACACGGCGGGAGCCACGACGTCCTGGCCTTCAGCGGCGAACACGCAGGCCAGGTCGCCGATGTCCGGGTGACCGTCAAGGAGCTCGTGCCGGCGGACCTTCCGGCCGGTTCCTCCGCCGTCGAGGCCAAGCCGGCAGACGCAGCCGGTCAGCCCTTGACCAAGTTCGACGCATTCGACCAGGTCGTGCTCAAGAACCCGAACACCACGGCGGTATCGGTCCGCGTCGTCTATCTGGTCTACGACCAGCCGAAGGACGGATCGCCCCAGCAGGCGGTCGAGGTGGTCCCGATCGGCGGGCTGACCACGATCCCGGCCGGCGGCAGCTCTTCCGTCACGGTGTCAGGAGACGCCAAGGCGGCCGTGCAGAAGTTCTCCCACGGTCCGGCCGTCAGCATCAAGCCCTACTTCTCCCGATAGGAAGACCGGTTCCGCGAGGCGGACGGACGGGCGGGACCACCTTGCAAACCGGAACACGGCTCCGTATCGTTTCCGGAGCAAGGTTCCGGTTCTGCCGTGATCGCAGGCCGGAGGATCCTGAACGGAAGGCACCTCCATGTCCGAACCGAACTCCGCGAACGCGTACGAGCCCGCACATGCGCCCACCACGGTGGTGTCCGCGAAGCCGGTCGTCCTGCCCGCCCCGGACCGCGGCGAGGACCTCCAGGTCCGCGTGTCCGCCCCCGCGACCGGCGGCGATCTGCCCGTCATCGTCTTCTCGCACGGCTTCGGCTGGTCGATGGACGGCTACGCGCCGCTCGCCGACTTCTGGGCCGCCCACGGCTTCGTGGTCGTCCAGCCGACCCACCTCGACTCCCGGACGCTCGGCATCCCGCACGAGGACCCGCGTACGCCGCGGATCTGGCGCATCCGTATCGAGGACCTCACCCGCGTACTGGACGGACTCGACGTACTGGAAGCCTCCGTGCCGGGCCTCGGCGGGCGGATCGACCACAGCCGCATCGCTGTCGCCGGACACTCCTGGGGAGCCCAGACGGCGAGCACGCTGCTGGGAGCGCGCGTCCTCGACTCCGACGGCGTTCCCGGCGAGGACATGTCCGATCCCCGGGTCAAGGCGGGTGTGCTGCTCGCCCTGACCGGCCTGGGCGACGACCTGACCCCGTTCGCCGCCGAGAACCTCCCCTTCATGAGGCCGTCCTTCGACGCCATGACCGCGCCGGCCCTCATCGTCGCCGGGGACAACGACCAGTCCATGCTGTCCACCCGCGGCCCGGACTGGTTCACCGACCCCTACACCCACAGCCCGGGCGACAAGAGCCTGCTCACGCTCTTCGGGGCGGAGCATTCGCTCGGCGGCATCCCCGGGTACGAGGTCGCCGAGACCACGGACGAGAGTCCCGCCCGCGTCGCCCTGATCCAGCAGTTCACCACGGCCTTCCTCCGCAGCGCCCTCCACCCCGGGGACACCGGCTGGAAGACGGCGGTCACCGCACTGGAGAACACCCCCGACCCGCTGGGAAAGCTGCAGAGCAAGTAGCCGCGAACCCCGTCCACGCCACCGCTCAGCCCCGACGAGGAGGTCTATGCCCGACCACGGCGCTCCTCGTGCCCCGCCCGGGCCCGACCGAAGGACCACGCGCCCAGACCCACGAGCACGGCCACTCCTGCCGCGTAGGCCGGCAGCCACAGGGTCGTGGTGGAGGACAGGCAGTCGGCGAAGGCGACATGACCCTGGACGTCCTGTGCGTGAGCCAAGGCTGCCGGGTCGCGACCGGCCAGGTCCGCCAGCGCCGCCTCCGTCCGGATCCTCTCGTACGTACGCAGCGCGGGACACCTGTCACGCGTGCCCGGCATCGGGAACAGCCACGGCCAGCGTTGCAGCATGGGGGCCACCGTGATCGCCACGCACAGCCCGACGACCAGCGAGTACGCCGCCAGATTCCCCATGTAGGCAGTTCGGATGCCGGGGGTCCACTCCGGCAGCCGGTACAGGCACAGGAGCACCGCGAGAAGCGTCACCCCGATGTACGTGGCGAACCACTGCCACGAACCTTGCGCGAGCACGGCCGTCAGCACGGCGCCGAGTGCGATGCCGATGACTCCCGGCTGACCGGCAACACTGCGGCTCGCGCTGGTGGATGCCGAGCTCCGGGCTTCAGGGGGGCTGGGATCGTCCACGGTCTCTCCTGCCTGGCTCGGCCATCAGCATTCCGCAGCACCGCGCCCCCGGCCCGCCGCCATGCCGGACCGGCCCGGAAGCCCGGCCCGGTTGGCGGGTCTCGCCCCGCGTCGGTGACGGCGTCGGCGGTGGGGCCGGGCGGCCGGAACCACGCGGCTGAACAGGCAAAAGCAGGCCGACACCCCCCAGGTGCCCTGCGCGAGGCCGCACGGTGGGCGAACATGGTTCCAGGAAGCGCCGGCCCGCCCATCCGGACGATCTTGGGCACCGGGCCGTGCGGCGCTTGATGATCCGGCACTCACCTGGCTGGAACGCGGGCGAAGGGGGGAGCCCCGGCGAGAACCCGTGGTGAAGAGGAGCAGAAGATGTCCTTGCTCGTTTCGGCGCTCACGGCCTCCCTGGCTGCCGTCCTGCCCCTCGGCGTCGTCGCCGGCCAGGACGTGACGGTGGAGGGGTCTTTCCGGGCAGCCGACGGCCGGCCCACACACCAGGCGGTCGCCTTCGACACCCGAGCGGTACCGGCCGGCAGCAAGGTCACCGTCACGGAGCGGGTCGAGGGCGACGGCACCCTCGTGGCGCTGCGGCTCCACGGCGTGGCGCCGAACCGGACGTTCGGCGCCCACGTGCACCAGAAGCCCTGCGGCAGCAAGCCCAACGACTCCGGGCCCCACTACCAGAACGCCGTGGATCCCAAGCAGCCCTCGACGAACCCCGCGTACGCCAACCCCCGCAACGAGACGTGGCTCGACATCACCACCGACCACGACGGCGATGGCACCTCGGCCTCCACCCTGACCTGGCGTTACCGTGCCGGTGCGGCCCGCTCCGTGGTGATCCACGAACACGCGACCCACACGGAACCCGGCACGGCGGGCACGGCCGGGGCGCGGCTCGCCTGCATCAATGTGCCGTTCGAGTAGGAAACGGGGACCGGGGTCGGACGGGGCGCGGGCGGCGGCGGCCCGGGCGGCTTCGTACGCCGTCAGGCCGCGAGGTAGCGCAGTGCCACGGCTGCGTGGAGGGCCGTACCGGTCGCCATGGCGTTCTCGTCGAACACGACGCGGTTGGAGTGGCAGTCCGGGGCGCCGTCGGCCGGGACGGCGGGTGGGCGGGCTCCGAGCAGGGCCATGGCTCCCGGGACGCGTTCGAGGACGTAGGAGAAGTCTTCGGATGCCATGACCGGGTCGGCCAAGTGCCGTACCGGGCCGGGCCCGAGGAGTTCGGTCGCGGCCTCGTGGACCGTGGTGGTGAAGACCGGGTCGTTGTGCACGGGAGGGTAGCCGCTGGCCGGGTCGACCTCGGCTTCGGCGCCGTGCGCGGCGGCCACGTTGCGGGCGACCCGTTCGATCACGGTGCGCATCAGCCCGCGGGTCCCGGACGTCAACGTCCGGCAGGTCCCGTGCAGTTCCGCGGTCTCGGGGATGATGTTGCTGGTCGTGCCCGCCCGGATGCGGGTGATGCTGACCACCACCGGGTCGAAGACGCTGACCGTGCGCGTCACGGCGGTCTGCAGGGCTTGGACGATTTCGCACGCGACGGGAACCGGGTCGAGGGCGAGGTGCGGTGCGGAGGCGTGTCCGCCACGGCCCCGTACGGTGATGCGGATCAGGTCGGATGCGGCGAACATCGGCCCTGGACGTACGTGCACGGTGCCGGTCTCGAAGCGGGTCATGACGTGCAGCGCGAACGCCGCGTCCACGCCGCTGCCGTCCGGGGTGTCCAGGACGCCTTCCTCGATCATGTACGGGGCGCCGCCCCCGCGTTCCTCGGCGGGCTGGAACATGAACACGACGCGCCCGCGGATCCGGCCGCGGCGGGCGCAGAGCAGGCGGGCGGCGCCGACGAGCATGGCGGTGTGCAGGTCGTGGCCGCAGGCGTGCATGGCGCCCGGGAGCTGGGAAGCGTAGTCCAGGCCGGTGTCCTCCTGTTGGGGCAGGGCGTCCATGTCGGCGCGGAGCAGGATGGTCCGGCCGGGTTGCGCGCCGTCCAGGGTGGCGACCACCGAACTGAGCCGCTCCCCCGCGGTGATGTGCAGGGGCAGGCCGGTCAGGGCCTCGAGGACGGCCTGTTGGGTGAGCGGCAGGTGCAAGCCGAGCTCCGGTGCCCGGTGGAGGGTGCGGCGCACGTCGATGATGCCGGGCAGCAGCCGGTGCGCCTCGCCGAGCAGGGTGTGCAGGCCGGCCGGCGGTCCGGCGAAAGCAGTCATGCGCGCTGTCCGGGCGCAGGCCGCTACTCGGCGATCTCCGTGCGCTCCCACCACTCGTAGACGGGGAGCCGGCCTTCCGGACCGTTCCGCACTCGCGACGTGGCTTTGAAGTGTTCGTATCCGCCGCGATGCGCGATCTTCACGTCTTCGCCCGCCGCGGTGACCGGTACGATCCGCTCCGGCAGATCTTCCGGCCCGCCCTCGAGTACCGCCATTGTCGTCATGGGTCCAGTCTCGCCAGCGGCCAAACCCCGCGCACCTCGACGCGCCGCCCCGCGCACCCGCCGCGTTGCCGTCCGGAGCCGGGCCTCCGCGCTTGCGAGGAGCATGTCCAGGGCGACCGGGTAGGCGCTGTGGTTCATCCGGGCGGCGAGCAGCCGTGTCGTGGCCGCGATGTGCGGGTACTGCTCGGCCGGCAGCCGGGCGTAGGTGGACTCCCACTGCTGCTCGTCGGAGGTCCGGGAGGGCTCGGCCAGGGCGAGGGCGCCCGCGTCGAGGGCCGCGAAGGCCAGGCTCTGGTCGATGAAGGCGTGGTAGATCAGGACGGCCTCCGGGTCGGGGAAGCCGGCGGTGCGCAGGATGCCGAGGACGGCCTCGTCGGCGGCGATCTCGCGGGGCCGGCCGGTCACCCGGCTGGCGGTCAGTACGGCGGCCTGCGGGTGGGCGAGGTAGGCGCCGTGGATGCGGAGGCCGAGTTCGCGCAGGTCACGGCTCCAGTCCCCGGTGGCCGCCCAGCCGTCGAGGGCCCGCCCGATCAGCTCCTCGCCGATGGCGAGGGTGAGGCCGTCCATGCCGTCGAAGTACCGGTAGAGCGTGCTGGGGTCCGCCCCGAGGGCGGCGCCGAGCCGGCGGGCGGACAGCCCGGCGCTGCCGTGTTCGCGCAGCATGCGCAGGGCGGTGTCGACGATCAGCCGTTCGGACAGGACGGTGCCCTGCCGGGTGGGGCGCCGTCGCCTGCGGGCTTCCTCGGGGACCACCTGCTTCGCCATCGGGTGCCTTCCTGCGCCGCGTACGTACGGCCGGCGCCGGACCGGCGACCGTACGGGGGGTCTTATGCCAACACCATTGACCTTATCTCGCCGACCCGGCTTTCATCCCTGCCATGAGGCGCGGACCTGCGCGGACCTCACCGAGAGAGGGTTTCGTCATGCGTGTTCTGCTTGTGGGCGCCGGCGGCGTCGGTACCGCGATCACCCGGATCGCGGCCCGCCGGGACTTCTTCGACCACTTCGTGGTCGCCGACTACGACCTCGCCCGCGCCGAGGCGGCCGTGGCCGCGGTCGACACCGGCCCGGGCACCGGCACCGGCACCGGCACCGGCCGGTTCGTCGCGCGCCGCATCGACGCCTCCGACGAGGCGGCGGTGGCCGCGCTCCTCGGAGAGGAGCGGTGCGACGTACTGCTGAACGCCACCGATCCGCGGTTCGTGATGCCGCTGTTCGAGGCGGCTCTCGCGGCGGACAGTCACTACGTGGACATGGCGATGTCGCTGTCCCGGCCGCACCCCGGCCGGCCGTACGCCCAGTGCGGGGTCAAACTCGGCGACGAGCAGTTCGCGCGGGCCGGCGCGTGGGAGAAGTCGGGCCGGCTGGCGCTGGTCGGCATGGGTGTGGAACCCGGCCTGTCGGACGTCTTCGCCCGGTACGCGGCCGATGAGCTGTTCGACGAGATCGAGGAGATCGGCATCCGTGACGGGGCGAACCTGACCGTCGAGGGCCACGACTTCGCCCCGTCGTTCAACATCTGGACGACGATCGAGGAGTGCCTGAACCCGCCTGTGGTCTACGAGCGGGACCGCGGCTGGTTCACCACCGAGCCGTTCAGCGAGCCGGAGGTGTTCGACTTCCCGGAGGGCATCGGCGCGGTCGAGTGCGTCAACGTCGAACACGAGGAGGTGCTGCTGGTCCCGCGCTGGGTGGAGGCCGACCGGGTCACCTTCAAGTACGGGCTCGGCGAGGACTTCATCGCCAAGCTGAAGACCCTGCACGCGCTGGGCCTGGACTCGACCGAGCCGGTCACGGTGCGCGGCGCGGACGGCGCCCCGGTGCAGGTCTCCCCGCGCGACGTGGTCGCGGCGTGCCTGCCCGACCCGGCCACGCTGGGCGAGCGGATGGCCGGCAAGACCTGCGCGGGCACCTGGGTGAAGGGCACCAAGGACGGCCGGCCGCGGGAGGTGTACCTGTACCACGTGGTGGACAACCAGTGGTCCATGCACGAGTACGGTTCCCAGGCCGTGGTCTGGCAGACCGCGGTCAACCCGGTCGTGGCGCTCGAGCTCCTGGCGGGCGGAGTGTGGGCAGGAGCGGGCGTGCTCGGCCCCGAGGCCCTTCCGCCACGCCCGTTCCTGGACCTGCTGACCGCGTACGGCTCGCCGTGGGGCGTCCGGGAGCAGGGCTGAGCGGTATGCCCGTACCCCTGGAGCCTATGCGTCGCGGAGGTCCAGGCCACGGGTCCACGGTCGGAGTTTCTCCGGGTTGCGGACCGCCCAGATACGGGTGACGCGGCGCCCGGTGAGTTCGAACGCCGCCACGGTCACGGTGACGCCGGAGTGTTGGGCGACGAGACCGGGCCGGCCGTTGACCGTCCGCTCCAGGAGCGTCAGCCCGGGGGCCTTGGCGGCGATGTGGATCAGGTACTCGGCGATGCGCTCGCTGCCCTCGACCGGGCGCAGGACGGTGCCGACCAGGCCACCGCCGTCGGCGACCATCGTGGCATCGGGGTCGAGGAGGTCGACGAGGGCCACGATGTCCTTCGCCTCCCACGCCTCTTTGAAGTTCCGTACCAAGGCGGCCTGTTCACCCGTCGCAGCGGCCGGAGCCCGCTCGGCGCGAATGCGCCGTCGGGCCGAGGAAGCCAGCTGCCGGCAGGCTGCCGGCGTCCGGCCGACGATCTCGGCGACCTCTGCGAAGGGGTACCGGAAGACGTCGTGCAGGATGAACGCGACGCGTTCGGCCGGTGTCATCGCCTCCAGTACGACGAGGAAGGCCATGCTCACCGACTCGTCCAGGGTGACCCGGTCGGCCGGGTCGGCCGGCTCGCTGCTGCTGCCTCCCGCCGGCCCGCCGTGCCACTCCGTACGGTCGGGCAGCGGCTCGGGGATCCACGCGCCGACGTAGCTCTCGCGACGCACCCGCGCCGAGCCGAGCTGGTCCAGGCAGATGCGGGTGGCCACCGTCGTCAGCCAGGCACCGGGCGACTCGATGGCCTCCTGGCGTTCGCGTGACATCGCGTACCAGCGGGTGTAGGTCTCCTGCACGGCGTCCTCGGCCTCGCTCAGCGAACCGAGCAGCCGGTAGCCGAGGTTGATCAGGTGCCGTCGCTCGCTGACGAGCGCGTCGCTCAGGCCCGGCTCGGACCGGTCGTGCCCTGACTCGGATGGGTTGCTCATGGCCTCGACCGCTCCCTGGTTCCTCGGCGCTTCTCGTCCGCTTCCGCTCTCGCCCCTTCGACGAAACACCGCGCCGGATGGTGAGGTCGTTGGCTTCACCTCACATTTCACGGCCCCACGTCGTCGGACCAGCGAGACCTTACCGATCCATCGCCGCAAGGCAGAAGAGGGGACCGACTCATGGCCGCAACGACGACGGCGCAGCACCGCAGACCCACGTTCGTGCAGGTGGCGATCGCCCTGCAGACCTCGGCCATCTTCTTCCAGGCCGTCACCGCCGGACTGCTGCTGTCCACGTCCCACGGCGAGGTACTGCACGGCGTCGGTGCGCGGGTGATGTACGGCGCGTCGATGCTGTACGTGCTCGCCGCGGTCCTGGCGTGGCGGCCGGGCGGCGGCTCGCCCCGCCCCATCCTGTACTCCTCGGGCTTCCTCGTACTCGCCTCGGTGCAGGTGGTGTTGGGCATCGCGCACATACCGTCGCTCCACGTGCCCCTGGGCGTCCTGATGTTCGGACTGAGCGTGCTGGTGCTCGGCCAGGTGTCGTCCCCGCACTGGTCCGCGCGCTCCGGCACGGGTTCGTGACCGGCGAGCGGTGGGCGACGAGCGACGAACACGTCGTGTTCATGCCGTGCATGACTGTCCGTCGCCCGGCGACGAGGAGCCCTTAAGGCAGGGGCCCGAGTCTTCAGCCGCCATGACCGCACGCGTGTCTGACCAACCGTTGGAGACTCCTGGTGGACCCTCATCGTCCCGCACGTCCCGCACGCCCCGCTCGCCCCGCCGCGGCCACGCTCGCCCTGACCGCGGCGCTCGCCGTCCTCGTCGGCCTCACCGCGGCCGCCCCCGCAACGGCGCAGGGCCGCAGGAGCGGCCCGCTGCCCGCCGTCACCCCGGTGGCGGAGACCGCCACCCTGTTCGACGACGAGGAGGGCGGCAACGCCAACGCCGATGACCCCGCCATCTGGCGCAACAGCGCCGACCCCGACCGCAGTCTGGTCGTCGCCACGGCCAAGGAGGGCGGGCTGCGGGTCTACGACCTCGGCGCGCGTCAGGTGCAGTCGCTGCCCGCGCCGAGCGGGCCGGGGCCCGACGACTCACCGGGGCGGTTCAACAACGTCGACCTGGTCCACCGGATGCGCTTGTCGGCCGGCCGGGCGGATCTCGCCGTCGTCACCGACCGGGGCAACGACCGCCTCCGCTTCTACCGCATCGACCGCGACCGCCCCGGCGGCCCCCTGACCGACGTCACCGCGCCGGCCGTTCCTCCGGTCTTCTCCGCCTCGCAGGAGGAGATCAACGACCAGCGCACCGCGTACGGTCTGGCGACCTGGACGGACAGGGCCACCGGCCGCTCCTACGCCCTCGTCAGCCGCCGCCACGAGACGAGGCTCGCCCTGCTCGAACTGACCGCCGCCCCCGGCGGCACGGTCGGCTACCGCCTGGTGCGGACCCTGGACCTGCCCTCCTCCTTCCGTCTGCCGAACGGCACGTCATGGAGCCCCTGTGGTGAACCGGGCGAGCGGCCCCAGGTCGAGGGCATGGTCGTCGACCCCGCCGACGGCACCCTCTACGCCGGCCAGGAGGACGTCGGCATCTGGCGGATGCGGGCCGATCTGACCTCGGCGCCGGTACTGGTGGACCGGGTCCGCGAGTACGGGGTCCCGGCCACCTACGACGAGAACACCGAGGAGTGCACACCCGGCGCCGACCCGGGCTTCGGCGGGCGCCGGCTGTCCGCGGACGTGGAGGGGCTGACCCTCGTCGACGAAGGGGACGGCGACGGCTACCTCATGGCGTCGAGCCAGGGCGACAACACGTTCGCCTTCTACGACCGCGAGCGCAAGGACGACCACGAGTACGAGGGCGGTGTGAGGATCACCGCGCGCTCGCGGGACCTGGACGGCTCGGAGGAGTGCGACGGGGCCGCGGCCCTGAACCAGCCCCTCGGCCGCGCGTTCCCCCGCGGCCTCCTGGTGGTCCAGGACGGCCACGACGCCCCCGAGGACGGCCCGCGCACCGCCACGGGCTTCAAGTTCGTGGACCTGGGCAAGGTGCTGGACGCCCTGGACGACTGACCACCCGAAACTCCCGCATCCGATCCGGCCCGCATGCCTGCAGGCACCCCACCAGGAAGTATGCTCGGACAATGTCTGACACGACCGAAACCACGCCCGGCTGGCTGACCACGGACGAGCTGGAAACGGCCCGCGCCCGGATGCCGATCCTGTACGTGGAGGCCGTGCCCGTACGCGTGGACGACAGCGGCGAAGTCACCAGCATCGGACTGCTGCTGCGCATCGGTCCGGACGGAACGGTCAGCCGGACCCTGGTGTCGGGCCGGGTCCTGCACCACGAACGGGTCCGTGACGCGCTGCTGCGCCACCTGGAGAAGGACCTCGGGCCGGTGGCCCTGCCCCGCGTTCCCGCATCGCTCCAGCCGTTCACGGTCGCGGAGTACTTCCCCACGGCCGGCGTCACCTCGTACCACGATCCGCGCCAGCACGCGGTGTCCCTCGCCTACATCGTGCCGGTGAGCGGCGACTGCCGTCCCCGCCAGGACGCGCTCGACCTGGTGTGGTTCAGTCCCCAGGAGGCAGCCTCCCAAGCCGTGCAGAGCGAAATGCCCGGCGGGCAGGGGGTACTGCTGAAGCAAGCACTCGCGCACGTGGGACATACGTACTGAAGCCCGGGCCGACCCCGGACTGGGCACTGCGCGCGGCCGCAGTGCCCAGCCGGGATCCGGCCGGTCTCCCGCCGGGCAGAACCTAGTGCGGGGTCCAGGTGAACTTGCCGCCTCCGACCCACCGGACCACTTCCATGTCGTCCAGGTCGTGGATCACGATCCCCATCTCCGCGGCGAGCAACAGCACGTCCGTCATCGACATCGCCCTGCCGATGAACTCTCCGTCGACCTCCACGATGCGAAAGGGCGGGTTGCCGGGTTGAACGCCCCGCACGGTGATCCGCGCCGGGGAGATGTGAGGTGTCGAGCCTTCGGTCATGCGCAGACGGTTCCATGCCGGGACCGGTGATGGGCGCGGCGACACGTTCCGAGGGGCCGATCGGTTTCCCTTTACGGCGCCGTTCGGTGGGAACGACCCCGCCTGACAGCGTCAGCAGGTCGAATTGGTCCACTCGTGGGCGGCGATGTGCAGCAGGCCGACCGCACTCGGTCGAGCTGAGGTCGTGTCAGCCGGTGAACCCCGGCACCACCAGACCCGACTCGTACGCGATCACCACCGCGTGGGTCCGGTTCTGCGCGCCCAGCTTGGTCAGCACGTTTCCGACGTGCGTCTTCACCGTCTCCAGGCTCACCGTCAGCGACTGCGCGATCTCCGGGTTGGACAGGCCGGTGGCCATCAACCGCAGCACCCCCTCCTCCCGTCCCGTCAGCGACGCCTTCGGCAACGCCTTCGAGGAGTGCAGCGGGCGGGCAGCGACCATGCGGCGCAGGGCCGTCGGAAAGAGGATCGCCTCCCCCGCCGCCACCACCCGCACCGCTTCCGTGATCTGGCGGACCGGAAGCCTCTTGAGCACGAAGCCGCTGGCCCCCGCGCTGAGCGCGGCGGTGACGTAGTCGTCGTTCTCGAAGGTGGTGATCACCACGACCTTCGGCGGTTCGTCCGACTCGGCGAGCAGTCGCCGGGTGGCCTCGATCCCGTTGCAACGCGGCATCCGCACATCCATCAGGACCACGTCCGGCCGTAGCCCCCGCGCCTGTTCGACCGCTTCGACGCCGTCGGCGGCCTCCCCGACCACCGTGATCCCCGGCTGCACCGCGAGCAACGTGCGCAGACCGCTGCGGGTCACCTCGTCGTCGTCCGCGATCAGGAGTGTGACGGGCGGACCGACGGGGCCGGCGGCAGCGCCGGTCACGATGGCGGTGCTCGCGTCAGGGCTGGGCGTGGGAGCTGCGCTCGTACCAGAGCCGATCATGCCGACCACCGTACCGGCAGCCGAACCGCCAACCGCCAGTGCTGCGGCCCGTCCGGCCCGGCGTCGAACTCGCCGTGCAGCAGCCGCACGCGCTCGGCCAGCCCGGGCAGGCCGTGCCCGGATGTCGGGAAGGCGGCACGGCCGGGGCCCGAGCCCTCACCCACACGCGTGCCGGCACCGGTCCGATTCACGACACCGAGCTCCAGCCCGTCCTCCGCGGCCGCCACCCGGACCACGATCGGCCCGCCCGCCCCGTGCCGCAATGCGTTGGTCAGCCCCTCCTGCAGTATCCGGTACGCCGCCCGCGAGAGCGTCCCCTGCACCTGCGCCAACTCGCCGGACAGGTCCGGCTCCACCACCGCGCCCGCATGCCGCAACCGGTCGAGCAGCTCCGGCAGATCGGCCAGGGTGCGGGTCGGCGCCGTCTCCGCCTTCTCCTCGCGCAGCACGCCGAGTACGTAGTCCAGGTCCTCCAGTGCGGCCCGGGCCGACTCCTCGATGCTGCGCAGGGCGGCCCGCGCCGCCACCGGGTCGGCGGAGAGCACCTCGCCCGCCACGGCGGCCTGGATCGTGGTCGCCGTCAATGTGTGTCCTATGGAGTCGTGCAACTCGTGGGCGAGTCGGTTCCGTTCGGCCAAGTGCAGTTCCCTCTCCGCCGCCAGCGCGAGCCGCTCGGCCGATGACGGCCCCAGCAGTCTGGGCGCCAACCACCGCAAGGAGTTCGTCACCACCGCGCACACGGCCGCCGCCAGCAGCAGGCACCCGAGCGCCACCACCCAGCTCTGCCAGCCACCCTCCACCCGCGCCGACCAGCCGAACAGACTCAGCCCCGCCTCGGCACCGAGCCAACCCCCCGGGAAGGCCAGGCCGGCGAGGAACAGCACACCGCTCGCCAGGGCCCCGGTCCACCCCAGTGCCACGTGCAGCAGCAGCCAGAGAGGAGTCCGCCAGCGGTCGGCATCCGAGCGTGCGGGCCGGCGTGCGGCCACGGGATCCGGCAGCGGCACGCTCAACAGCCGGCGGGCGGACGCGATCAGCGCCCGCCGTGTGATGCGGGCCAGCCCGACCACACCGATGAGCGCCGCCCAGACCAGCAGGACCAGAACGGTCTGCACCGCCTCGGGAGCGGATCGCCACGCCAACAGCGGCAGCAGCGCGAAGGGCAGCAGTGGAAGGCTCGCCACCGCGCCGCAGCAGGCGAACAGCATGCCCGAGTACGTGGAGCCGCGCAGCAGCGGCCGGATGCTCTTGATCATAGTCGGCCAGTATGGTCGGGCAGCCGGCCGGTGACCTCCCCCGATCGAGGGAGTGCCTTCTCCCGCTTTCCCGCGATGCGCATCCAAGTGCCCGGAAGCCACGATCGTGCCCTGAGCAGTCGACCGAAGGACGGCTGCCCCACGGTTCCACGCTTCCACAGGAGTTGACTCATGTCTGAGCAGGCAGCGCAGATCTCACGTTCGTCCACGCGGCAGCAGCGCGGTCGGCGCAGAGCCCTGTCGGCCGCGGCTGCGGTGGCCGTCGGCGTCATGGCACTGGGCACCCTGGCACCGCATGCGGCGTTCGCCGCCGCCCGGCCGGACACCGTCCAGCAGGGTCTGAACGCCCTGGTGCGCGCCGACGACCTGCCCGCCGCGCTGGCGAGCGTCAAGGACCGTGAGGGTCGTACCCGCACCTACACCGCGGGGATGGGTGACCTCGCCACCGGGTCGAAGGTGCCCGACGACGGGCAGGTGAGGATCGGCAGCAACACCAAGGTGTTCACCGCGGTGGTCGTGCTGCAACTGGTCGGTGAGGGAAAGATCGGCCTGGACGCCATGGTCGACAGGTACCTGCCGGGCCTGGTACGCGGGGAAGGGTTCGACGGGCGCCGCATCACCGTCCGTCAGCTCCTGCAGCACACGAGCGGACTTCCCGACTACGAAGCACTCGTCGAGGACGACATCCGTCAGCGCCGCTACCTCGACCCCCGCGACCTCCTGGACATCGCCTTCCAGCACAAGGCCGCCTTCGACGCCGGGACGAGCTGGGGGTACAGCAACACGAACTACGTGCTGGCCGGCCTGATCATCCAGAAGGTCACGGGCCGCCCCCTCGCCGAGGAGATGGACAAGCGCGTCATCCAGCGCATCGGGCTGCGCCACACCTATTTCCCGGCCCCCGGTGACATGACCATCCGGGAGGCCCATCCCCACGGCTACCACAAGGATTCGGCAGAAGCGCCGCTGCGCGACGTCACGGAGATAGACCCTTCCGTGGGCTGGGCGGCGGGCCAGTTGATCTCCACCAACTCGGACCTCAACCGGTTCTTCACCGCGCTCCTGGCCGGCCGGCTCCTCCCGGCGGCCCAGCTCGCCCAGATGCGCACCACCGTTCCCATCGGGGACACCGGCGCCGGCTACGGACTGGGGCTCATGAGCAGGCCGCTGTCGTGCGGCGGTGTCTACTGGGGCCACGGCGGCGACATCAACGGATACGAGACCCGGGGCGGAGTCACGGACGACGGCCGCGCCGCCAGCGTCGCGGTGACCGCCATCCCGCCCGACCCCGAAACCACGAAGCATGTCGGGAGTCTCGTCGACGCGGCCCTGTGCCGCTGAACCTCACCCATCCGTACGGTGATCCGCCGGTCGTTCCCGGCCGGACCGCGGCAGCGCCTCGGTCCGGCCGACAGGGCCCGTGTAACGGATCGGCCGGTTCAGTCGATGGGGACTCCGGTCCGCAGGAACCAGCGGCGCGACGGGTGCGTGTCGCACGTGAACTGCACCAACGGGACGTTGTTCTCCCGGGAGACGCCGCCCGCGACGGTCGCGCACTTGCCCGTCTGCGCGTTCACGAGCTGGAAGGAGCCTGAGCTGTTCCGGTTGGTGATGAGCCAGCGGCGCGAGGGGTGCGTGTCACAGGTGAACTGGACGAGTTGGACGTTGTTGTCGGTGGAGACACCGCCCGCGACCGTCGCGCACTTGCGGGTCTGCAAGTTGATGATCTGCTGGGACGTGCTGCTCGAGGCAGGGATGCGCCAGCGGCGCGAGGGGTGCGTGTCACAGCTGAACTGGACGAGTTGGAGGTTGTTGGCGGCGGAGACGCCCCCCGCCACGGTCGCGCACTTGCCCGTCTGCGCGTTCACGAGCTGGAACGTTCCCGATATCCGCGCCGGGGAGGCGGCCGTGGTTGCCTGCGCGACCGCGGCATCGGGCAACAGTACGAGGCTCCCGGCGAGAAGAACGGTCGGCACCGTCAGAAACCGACGCGTGCGGGGGTGCTTGCGCATGGGAGGACCCCTCTCATGAGGGAGTGAGGGAGGTGAAGACACCGGGTGGGGGCCCGGGGACGGTTCCGTCCTGCCGGGCTCCGTGAACGGCCTGCCGGTGGTCGAATGCCACGGCGCGCAGGCCTCTCCCACTATCGAAGCCCGCCCCCGGTGCCGCAACCGGTGACCGACCTCGGGCCGTCGGATGCGGAAGGGCAGTATCCGGTCAGCCTGGATGGCCGTTCGATGAACCGCGCGCGGCCGAAGGCAGGTCAACGGCCTGCGACAGGCCCTCCCCGCCCGGTGTCACCCTCCGTCCGCACACGGTTGCGAAGGGCGCACGCCCCACCTGAGCAGCCAGAACGACCATTCGGTCGCCTGTATTCGAACGACGTGTCCGTAAATCGGTCATCGATGTGCACTCGGCCTTCACACCAGAGAGACTCGGCAGCGTCAAGCCGACACACCGAAGCCAAATACTGCATCCACCCTTTGAATTGAAAGTGAGTACTGTCGTGCGCTACCGCATCGCTGCTGTCTCCGCCGCCGCCCTTCTCTCCCTGACCGGCGCCACCGGCATCGCCGAGGCACAGCCCGCGAGCCTTTACGCCCCGTCCGCCGTGGTCCTCGCCGTCGCCAAGGGCGAGGACGCCGCCACCGTCGTACGGGCGTCCGCCCTCAGCTGCGCACCGACCGCCCAGGGCACGCACCCCGACCCCCAGGCTGCGTGTACGGCTCTCGCCGCCACCGCCGGCAGCCTCGACACGCTCCTCGCGGCCCCGGACTCGAACCGCGCCTGCCCGATGCACTACGACCCCGTCACCGTCAGC
This sequence comes from Streptomyces sp. NPDC002209, assembly GCF_042890265.1. Lineage (NCBI taxonomy): Bacteria > Bacillati > Actinomycetota > Actinomycetes > Kitasatosporales > Streptomycetaceae > Streptomyces > Streptomyces sp. NPDC002209. The sequence continues at coordinate 162,743 of NZ_JBIARX010000004.1, forward strand.
GCGGACGGCGTCTGGAAGGGCAGCCGCATCTCCTGGAAGCACACGTTCTCCAACGCGTGCACCATGTCCGCGACCTTCAACGGGAATGCCGTCTTCGCATTCTGACCGGCGGATCCGACGGGAGGCTCAAGACCGCCGGACGACCGGCAAGACCGGCACTCCCGTCTTGAGGAGCCACAGCCCGGCGACGCTTCCGTCCTCGTGGAAGGACAGGCGGAACTCCCCGGCCTCGCGTTCCATCGTCAGCGGCACACTGACCACGGTGAACTCGCCGGCGGCGACGTCTTTGGGATCTCCGTGTGACCGGTAGCGCCCGAAGGTGTCCTGGTAGGTCTTCCAGGCCCCCGCGAGGGCGTCCGGGGGCAGCGCCTCGCGCAGCGTCGGATCGAAGTGGGCTGTGGCACCGGCGAAGTTGCCGCTCACGATGGCGTCGAGCGTCTGGGTCGCGGTCTGGTCGTACGAAGTCCGAGCGGCCGGGGATACTGCCGCGACCAGGCCCGCGACCGTCGTCGTGGCGGCGTGGGCCTGCATCGCGGCCGACGCGAGACCACCGGCCGGCAACAGCGCGCAGGCGGCCAGCGAGAGCGCCGCGACGACCCGAACGAGTTGCCCCCTGCCGCGGCTGGACCTTGTGGCTTCGTGGGGCATCGGCACCACGCCCTCTCCGGCTCGGCGGGTCCGGACACGTCCATCCTGCGCCCCTCGCCCTCCCCCCGCATGCCAGGGCAAGTCAGGCGGACGGACTCACGCTCGGCCGGGGGGTGTTCTGACCTCGTTGCGGCAGCAGGGCCTTGCAGGTCTGGTAGGCCTGGGCCGACTGCGGGTCGGAGGTGGCGATGCCCCGCGTGCCCGGCGCGTTCGGGGAGGCCGACGGCAGCACCACACCGTGGTCCTCGAGGCAACCGGTGAACGCCTTCATGGCGCTGCCGTCGCCGCCGGGTCCGCCGCCGCGCCCGTTGAACTGCGGGCGCAGATCCGCGCACGCCTGCGTGGCCTCCCTGCGCTGCGGGTCGGCCGACGCCCCGCGGCCGGGTCCTGCGGACGCGCCACCAGCCCAGCCACCGGGACCGCCCCTGCCGCCGGGCCCCCGCGTGCCGGCGGACGGGCGGCCGCTGCCGCTGGGGCGCGGCGCCATCGTGACGCCGTGCCGGGCCAAGCACTGGCGGTACGCGTCCATCTCCTTGGCGTCCGGCGAGGCCGACGCCGAGGCGGATGCGCCGGCCTCCGCGTTCACCGCGCCGGAACCGGAGGAGCAGCCCGCGAGCACCAGCCCGCACGCCGCGAGGACCAGGGCGCACACGGCCGCCCGGGACGCGGCGTCAGTGCGCGGGGTGGCCGGCCGGGTCGTGGTCCAGGGCATGTCCGTTGTCTCCTCGGGGCGTCGGCGCGTCGGCGACGAAGACTGAACCGCACGGAGATGGGGGCGACCGGGGCGTCGGCTGGGAGTTCCCTGACAGTGCACGGGGCCCCGGCGCCCTGCGGTAGCGGGAGGCAGGAGGGTACGCCCCATATCCGCCGGTATGCCCGGTTCGATGGAGCGCGCCGTTCCCAGGGAACTCCCAGGAACCTCCCAGAGCCTCCAAAGTACGGACGGCCAGGATCCTGCTCCATGAAGGTGCTCCCACGGCGGCGCAGGGCCGTCCTGATCAACTCGGTGCTCGGAGTGGCCGTCCTCGCGGGCGCCGGCGGCGCGTACGCGGCGGTGACCAGTGGCGGCGAGGGTCCGGCCCGCGGCGGCGCGCGGACCGTCGCGGTCACGAAGGGCACCGTCCTCGCGACCGTGTCCGGCTCGGGGTCACTGAGCTCGCCGAGCGATGCCGGGGTGAACTTCACCACCGGCGGCCGGCTCACCGAAGTCGGCGTCAAGCCGGGAGACAAGGTCACCAAGGGCCAGGTGCTCGGGAAGGTCGATTCGACCGCCGCGACGGAGACGCTCGCCCAGGCGCGGGCCGCGCTGACCGCGGCCCAGGCCGGAGTCACCAAGGCCGAGGCAGGCCAGGCGAGTTCGGCATCGAACAGCGGCTCCTCGCCTTCCTCGTCCTCGCGGGGCGGTTCCGCGGCCGCTGCCGCGCCGGCTGCCACACCGACCGTGGACCCGGCTCAGGTGGCCCAGGCCCGCGCCCAACTCACCCAGGCCCAGAACGCCGTCGACGCCGCGCTGCGCGCCGTCGACGGAACCGTACTGAAGGCCCCCGCGGCCGGAACGGTCGCTTCCGTCGCGGCGAAGGTGGGCGACACCGTGTCCGGTACGAACGGCAACGGCAACGGCAACAGCGGCGGTACGGGAGGCGGAAGCGGCGGTTCGAGCGGCAGCTCCGGCTCCTCGAACGCCGGTTCCTCCCCCGCCCTGTCCGGCTTCGTGGTGCTCACGAACCCGTCCGGCATGCAGGTGACGGCGAACTTCTCGGAGGCCGACGCGCTCAAGCTGAAGCCCGGCCAGGCTGCCACGGTCACGCTCAACGCCATGTCCGGCAAGGTCCTCAACGCGCAGGTGCTGTCGGTCAGTTCCCTCCCCGTGAGCAGCGGCTCGTCCTCCGGCGGCGGCAACCCGGGAGGCGGGAGCGCCGTGCAGTTCGCGGCCACCCTCACCATCACGAGCCCCACCGACGATCTGCGCAGCGGCCTCAGCGCCGCCATCCAGGTCGTCGTCGGCGAGGTGTCCGGCGCCCTGTCGGTTCCGACCGCAGCCGTGTCCGGGACGGGCGCGAACCGTACCGTCACCGTCGTCAAGGCGGACGGAGCCGCCGTACGCACGCCGGTCACGGTCGGCCTCGAAGGCGACGGCACCGACCAGATCCTCAGCGGCCTGACCGAGGGCGAGCAGGTGCAGTTGGCGACGGTGTCCTCGGGCGCCAACGGAGGCTTCCCGAGCGGCGCCTTTCCCGGCGGGGCCGGGGCGGGCGGGGCCGCCGGTGGCCGCAATCGCGGCGGTGGCAGCGGCGGGGCCGGCGGTTTCCGCACCGGCGGGGGCGGGGGTGGCCGCGGATGAGGCTGCCGCTGTGGCCGCGCCGGGCGCTGCCCGAGGCGCCGCCCGTGGCCCTGGCCGGGGCGCCGGAGGCGGGCGTGCCGGAGCAGCCGGCACCACCGGTGATCGAGGTCCGGTCGCTGCTCAAGACGTACGGGCACGGCGACGCCGCCGTACGGGCGCTCGGCGGACCGCGCGATCCGGCCACCGGCCGCCGGCCCGGTGTCGAACTCATCGTGGAACAGGGCGACTTCGTCGCGGTCATGGGCAGCTCGGGCTCGGGCAAGTCGACGCTCATGAACATCCTGGGCTGCCTCGACGTCCCCACCTCGGGCCGCTACCTGCTCGACGGCATCGATGTGGGCGGCCTGGACGAGCACCAGCTCTCGCTGGTCCGCAACCGCAAGATCGGCTTCGTCTTCCAGTCGTTCAACCTGGTGCCCCGCACCAGCGCCGTCGCCCAGGTGGAACTGCCACTGGCGTACGCCGGGGTGAAGGCCGCCGAGCGGCGGCGACGCGCGCAGGCCGCGCTCACCCTGGTGGGCCTGGCCGACCGTCTCGACCACCGGCCGAACGAACTCTCCGGCGGCCAGCAGCAGCGCGTGGCCGTTGCCCGGGCGCTCGTCACCGCGCCCGCGATGCTGCTCGCCGACGAACCGACCGGAAACCTGGACAGCCGCAGCACCGAGGAGGTCCTGGCCATCGTTGACCGGCTCAACGCGTCGGGACGTACGGTCGTCCTCATCACCCACGAGGACGAGGTGGCCCGGCACGCCAAGCGGGTCCTGCGTCTGGTGGACGGGCAGATCGTCGAGGACGTCCGCCAGGCGCCCGTCGCCGGTCCCCCGCCCGCGCTGTCCGGGCCGACGCACGCTGTGGCCGGAGGCGTGCGGTGAACCCCTTTCAGACGCTGCGCTTCGCCTTCGGCGGACTCGCAGCGAACAAGGTGCGCTCGGCGCTGACGATGCTGGGCGTGCTCATCGGTGTCGCGGCGGTGATCCTGCTGCTCGCCGTCGGCAACGGCTCCTCGCAGGCGGTGAAGGACTCCATCGAGAAGCTCGGCACGAACTCCCTGACGGTCTCCTCCGGCGGCGGATCCGGCGGCGGGCGCTCCGGCTCCGCCACCGCGACGAAGCCGCTGACCGTCGAGGACGCCCGGGCGCTCGCCGACCCCGCGGCCGCACCGCACATCGAGTCGGTGGCCCCCGAGGTCACCACCTCGCAGACCGCGCTGTACGAGGGCACCTCGCACACCGTCGGCCAGGTCGTCGGCACGTACCCGGCGTACTTCAAGGCCTCCAACAGCAAGGTGGCCAAGGGCGACTACTTCGGCAACGACGACGTACTGGCGTCCCGGAAGGTCGCCGTCATCGGTTCGACGACCGCTGCCGACCTGTTCGGCACGGCCGACCCGGTCGGCAGGAAGGTGGTGCTCGGCGGCACGCCGTTCACCGTGGTCGGCGTGCTCGCCGCCAAGGGCGGCACCGGGTTCCAGGACCCGGACGACGTGGTGGTCGCCCCGCTGCCCACCGTGCAGAACGCTTTCACCGGCTTCGGCTCGGTCGGCCAGATCCTCGTCGAGGCCGAGTCCGCGGACGCCACGGCCGGGGCGCAGAACGAGATCACCACGGTCCTGATGGCCCGGCACGGGCTCAAGGACCCGGCCGCCCTCGACTTCCGGGTGTCCAGCCAGGCGTCCCTGCTGAGCACACAGGAGTCGACGAACAAGACGTTCACCGTGCTGCTGGGCGCGGTCGCCGCGATCTCCCTGCTGGTCGGAGGGATCGGGATCACCAACATCATGCTGGTCACGGTGACCGAGCGGACCCGGGAGATCGGCATCCGCAAGGCGATCGGCGCGCCCCGCGGGGTCATCCTCGGCCAGTTCCTCGCCGAGTCGACCATGCTGTCGCTGATCGGCGGCGGGCTCGGCGTCGCGGCCGGGCTGATCGGCTCGCACTTCACCATCGTCGGCATCAAGCCGGTCGTCATACCGGAGTCGGTCGTCGGCGCCTTCGCCATCGCCGTGGTGATCGGGCTGTTCTTCGGTGGCTACCCGGCCAACCGGGCCGCGAGCCTGCGGCCCATCGAAGCACTGCGGCACGAGTGAGCCGACACACGCAGGAACAGGGAGAAGCTGACATGGCACGACGCCGCACCGCACTGGAGAAGCAGCCCGGGGCGGATCCCGTGGCCGATCCCGAGCGGATCCTTTCCGAACCCCCGGACACTCGGGACATCTCGGCGGAACTCGCCGCTCCGCCCCGGCCCCGGCTGCCCTGGCTGACGCTGCTGCTCTCGGGCGGGGTGGTGGCCGGTCTTGCGTTCACCGGGGGCGCCCTGGTCGAGAAGAGCCGCCTCCAGGGGTCGGCGGGATCCGGCGCGGCAGGCCGGAACTTCACCGCCGGAGCGGGCGGCGCCCCAGGGCGTACGGGCTCCGGACAGGGCCAGGGCGCAGCCGGCCAGGGCCGCACCGGAGCCGGGCAGAACGGCCAGAGCGGCCAGCGGCCGGGCTTCGGGGGTGCGACGGGCGGCCCGGGGGCCGGGGGCGGCGTCACCACCGGTACGGTGAGGCTCGTCGACGGCACCACCCTCTACGTCACCGACGCCCAGGGCAATGTCGTCAAAGTGACCACCGACAGCAACACCCAGATCACCCAGGCCAAGGCCGGCAAGGTGTCCGACCTCCAGCCGGGTCAGACCGTGACCGTGCGGGGCAGCCTGAACGACTCCGGCGACGTCGCCGCGACGACGGTCGCGCAGGGCGGCACGGGAGGGTTCACGGGCGGCGGCCGGGGCTGAGCGCAAGGGGGAGGACCCGATGGAGACGGCCACGCCCGAGGCGAGCCTGCTCGTCGTCGACGACGAGCCGAACATCCGGGAGCTGCTGTCCGCCTCGCTGCGGTTCGTCGGCTTCCGCGTCACCTCGGCGGCGAGCGGTGCCGACGCGCTGGCGGCGGTCGCCAAGGAGCGGCCCGACCTGGTGGTCCTCGACGTGATGCTGCCGGACATCAGCGGGTTCGCGGTGGTCCGCCGGCTGCGCGAGGCGGCCGGCGGCGGGTCCGGGGCCGACCATCTGCCGGTACTGTTCCTCACCGCCAAGGACGGGGTCGACGACAAGGTCAGCGGCCTGACGGCCGGAGGCGACGACTACGTCACGAAGCCGTTCAGCCTGGAGGAGCTGATCGCCCGGATCCGCGCGATCCTGCGCCGCACCGGCGCTCCGACGGGCGAGGGCCGGCTGGTCGCGGGCGACCTCGAACTGGACCCGGTGGGCCACCAGGTGCTGCGCGGGGGCCGTCCCGTGTCCCTGTCCCCCACCGAGTTCAAACTGCTGGCGTACCTGATGACCCATGCCGATCGCGTCGTCTCCAAGATGCAGATCCTCGAACACGTGTGGGCGTACGACTTCGGCGGCGACCTGAGCATCGTCGAGTCGTACATCTCGTACGTGCGCCGCAAGGTGGACTCGGGCGCGGACGGCGCCGCCAAACTCATCCACACCGTGCGCGGCATCGGGTACGTCCTGCGCCGTCCGCAGACCTGACATGGCGGGGCGTTTTCCACGCCGGCTCGGGTACCGGTTCTCGGGCCTGTCGCTGCGTTCTCGGCTCGTACTGCTCTCGATGGCCCTGATCGCCCTCGGGCTGACCGTCAGCGACACCGTCGTACTCGGGTCGGTGCGCGCCCAGCTGGTGGGCCGGGTGGACCAGCAGCTGGAACGGTTCGGCGACTCGGTGGCGTACCGGGTCCGGGCCGAGGGCACCCCGCAGCCGCACACCGGCCGGACGGGCGGCGGCCGGGCCTGGCTGCCGAGCCAGTACGTGGCGGCGTTCGCCGACGCCGACGGGACGGTGTCGGACCAGTTCCGGCAGCCCGTCGCCGCCGGGGATCCGGGCCCGCTGTGGCCGACGATGGACGGGGCGCAGCTGCGGGCCAGGTTCGGGCGGGCGTTCGAGGTTCCGAGCGACCACGGGGGCGGCACTTGGTGGGTGCTGATCGTGCCGGTGGGCAGCGACGACCCACAGCTGCCCGCGGGGGTGATGGTCGCGGCTCCACTGGACGAGGTGTCCTCCACCCTCGACAGCCTGTCCACCGCCTTCGAACTCATCGGCGTCGTGGTGTCGCTGCTGCTGGCCGCGGCCGGCTGGTTCGCCGTGCGGGCGGGACTGCGTCCGCTGCGGCGGATCGAGGAGACAGCGGCGGAGATCTCCGCCGGGCGGCCGCTGTCGCACCGCATGCCGGACGCCTCGCCGCGTACCGAGACCGGGCGGCTGAGCAGCGCGCTCAACGGCATGCTCGCGCAGATCGAATCGGCGTTCGCGGTCCGCGCCGCATCGGAGGAGCAGATGCGGCGCTTCGTCGCCGATGCCAGCCACGAACTGCGCACGCCGCTGGCCGGCATCCGGGGTTTCGCCGAGCTGTACCGGATGGGCGCCCTCGCCGACGAGGCGGACGTGAAACGGACCATGGCCCGTATCGAGAGCGAGGCGGTACGTCTCAGCGGTCTGGTGGAGGACCTGCTGACCCTGGTCCGCATGGACGAACAGCGCCCGCTGGAGCTCGCCCCGATGGACCTGCGCACCCTCGCCGTGGACGCCCTGCACGACACCCGGGCGCTGGACCCGGAGCGCGAGGTGGCACTGACGGGGCCGGGCGGCGTCGGCCGGCCCGGGCCCGCGCCGGTGAACGGGGACGAGGCGCGGCTGCGCCAGGTGGTCGCCAACCTGGTCGGCAACGCCGTCGCCCACACTCCCGCGGGTTCCCCGATACGGATCGGGGTGGGAAGTGCGGGCGGCCACGAGGTGATCGAGGTGGCCGACTCCGGGCCGGGCCTCACGCCCGAGCAGGCGGCCCGGGTCTTCGAGCGGTTCTACCGGGTGGACGCCTCCCGCAGCCGGCAGGCGGGCGGTGGGGCGGGCCTCGGCCTGGCCATTGCCTCTGCGCTCGTCCAGGCCCATGGGGGCGGGCTGGAGCTGGAGACGTCACCGGGCGGGGGGTCGGTGTTCCGCGTCCGTCTGGAGTCGGCCGGACACTGACCGTGCGGTGGCGGCGCGCGTCCGGCCGGCCGAGCGGCCCGACCGATCCACGGGCGCTCCCGGGGGCGCCCGTCGGGGGCTTCGCCCCGCACCACGCCCGCCGATGTGCGTCAAGCCCCGAGTATCCGGGGCGTGACCCGTCGTGCGTGTCCGGGCCCAATGGAGACACGGAGCCCGCCGCGGGCTCTGCCCGGGGGCCTCGCTCCCCGAGGCCCTCTCGCACCACAAGGAGCACCACCATGATCCGCACGGCCCTGACCACGCGTCTCGCCCTCCTCGGCGCCTCCACCGCCCTCGCCGCAGGCGGCGCCCTCCTGCCGTCCAGCGCCTTCGCCGCACCGGCTGCGCCGCAGGTCGCAGCCGTACAGACGGCATCCGAGCACCAGGCGCACCATGGCGGCAACACGACGACGGTCACCGAGACGAAGACCCTCAACCGCACACTGCCCGACGGCAGGGTCAGGGTCACCACGACCACGACGATCACCAAGACGACCAAGAACCGCCACGGCAAGGTGGTCAAGCAGAGCATCACGACGACCGTGGACAAGAAGACCCTCCCGGCGCCGACCGACGACTGAGGCAGCCACACGGAACCGTGGAACGGCCCGCAATCCCGACCGGGGTTGCGGGCCGTTCGTGCTGCGTCGACGCGGGCGGGTGCGACGGCCGTGCCGGGCGCGGGACCGCGTGGTGACGGCTCGTCCGGCATGTCGTCGAGGCAGCAGGGACCTCCGGTGTCCTGTCAAGCCACGAATGTTCGAGCGAAGACGCCGGGCCCTTTGATCATGCCTAGTGGGACTCAGGGCCCCACCCGCGAAGCGTGAGGCTCACCACCGGACAGAGAACGGTTCCCGCCACTCATGGCGGCCGCCATCCAAGGAAGAGACGGGTCACGTGACTTCTGACTGCCGTACACGATGCGTTCGGGCGACGTCCCGAGGCGGATGCCTCGCAGCGGACACCGGGAAGGGTTCCGAGTTTCCGGCTCACGGGACGTGTGCCTCACGCGTGGCCGCCTCCCGGGAGATCAACCGCTGGGCGACCGGAGACGGCCTGCCGGCTGAACTCGACGGGATCTCCCTGGCGCGGGCCGTCACGGAACAGGCGCGACGCAGAGGAAGGCATTTCCTGCCGAAGAGGACCCTTGTCCGGATGAGCGAGGTGCGCAGCCGGCATGCCTCAGGCCGGCCGTTCCTCGAGGCCTTTCTCCACTGCATGCTCGACGAGCACGAAGGGCGCTTCCGGAACCGCGGCTATCTCGCGCTGCCGCTCCTCGAGCTCCTGTTGGACGAACGGCACTGCGCGCTGAGTCCTGACCGGCTGGCCACGCTCCTCGTCTCCGACGTCATTCGCTTCGAGATCGAAGCCGCCACGTCACCCGAGGAACCGGGCCGGGGCCGGCCGGATCCGGCGACGCTGCGGAAGCGGCTGCGCCACGCCCTGCGGTTCGTGGGCGGCCACCTCGGCGCGACGGATACCGGTGACCTGCTGTCCCGTTCGGACCGGATGCCCGAACCGCGCATGGAGGAGCTTCTCCCCCAACTGCCGCGGCCCCCGGCGACGGACGCAGGCCGCTGGTTCGACGTGTCCGTCCAGCCGGTGTACGTGCTGCACGACGAATACTTCTTCATCCGCGCCCTGCAGACCCACGAGATGGTGTTCACCACGATCTCGACGGACGTGCAGGCAGCCGTGAGGTCATTGCGTGACGGGTACCTCGAAGCCGCCGTGCAGCGAGTGGATCACGCGACCGCGATGTTCGAGCGTGCCTCAGCGCTCTTCCGGATGGTCGCCACGATGCGCGTGGAGCAGTTCTTCGCCTTCCGGGAGTTCACCCGAGGCGCCGGCGCCATCCAGTCCGAGCAGTACCAGCGGTTCGAGACGGCATGCGGCCCGCCGGCCGACGCACGGCTGCGGTCGGCTGCCTTCACGCATGTGCCGGCCGTGCGCGCCGAGGCCGAAGAAGCCGGCCGTGACAGTCTCACGCGGGCCTGTCACGACATCCGCCGCGAGGGCCGGTTCAGCCAGGCGGAACGGACCCTGCTCGACGCGGCGCTCGGCCGGCTGGAGAGCAGGCACCGGCTCTGGAAGTCCACCCATCGCAGGCTCGCCGTGCGCATGCTCGGGGACGCCCACGGCTCGGGTTGCACCAGCAGCGTCGCCTACCTCACCGAATGCCGGGACAACCGCCTGTTCGGGCAGCTCGGGCCGGACGGGAAGCGGCTGCCGGGCTCCTGACGAGGTGGGATACGTTGTGGCTCCAATCGGGGGACGATCTACGGAGCTTGTAAATGACTCAGAACACAGGGTGGGGCGGCCACGGGGGCGGCTGGGGCGGCACCCCGCCGTGGGGCGGCTGGGCGCCTGCGCCGGCGCCGCAGCCGGGTGTGATCCCCCTTCGGCCGTTGGCCCTCGGGGAGATACTCGGCGGAGCGTTCTCGACGATCCGCCGCCACTGGAAGCAACTGGTCGGCGTCATGCTGGCCGTGCAGGCGGTCGTCCTGCCGGTCATGGCCCTCGAGGTGGGCGCCGCCGTCGCCGCGGTGTACCGGCACATCGAGCCCGTCTTCGATCCGCCCTTCGGGACGGAGCCCACGGCCGAGCACGTCGTGCCGTTGGTCGTCGCCGGCGGCACGCTGTTCGTGCTGCTCCTGGTGACGGGCGGGCTGGGCCTGGCGGTCCTCACCGCGCTCTGCCCGGCCGTCCTCAAGGAGGCGGTCATGGGCCGCCCCACCACCTTCCGTGCGATGTGGCGCACCGCCCTCCGGCGCACGCCCGCGGCGGCCGGCACGATGCTGCTCACCGTGCTGATCGCCGGCTCTCCGATGTTGGCCGTCGCGGCGGTGTCGCTGCCGCTGGTGTTCTCCGCGGCCTCCGGGGACGTCACCCCGGCGATGGTCGCCCTGCTGCCGCTGGTCCTGCTGCTCGCCGCCCCCGTGACCGTGTGGCTCAGCACCCGGCTCGCCCTGGCCCCGGCCGCGCTGCTCATGGAGGGCGTCGGCCCGGTCACCGCGCTGCGCCGCTCGGCCAAGCTGGTCCGGGGCCAGTGGTGGCGGATCTTCGGCATCACCATGCTCGCCGGAATGATCGCGGGTGCGATCGCGTACCTGATCCAGTTGCCGTTCAACCTCATCGGCATGTTCGCGGTGATTCCCGCCGCGGCGGACCAGACCGAGGGGAGCGGCCCGACGTCCGGCATGATCACCGCTCTCGTGGTGGCCTTCCTCGCCATGCTCCTCGGCGGTGCGGTCAGCCAGGTGTTCCAGATCGGATTCACCCAGCTCGTGAGCGGGGTGCTGTACGTCGACCAGCGGATCCGCCGCGAGGGCCTCGCCGATGCGATCCTCGCGGAGCTCGCCTCCACGGCGCCGGCCACCGGCCCCGCGCCCGCGACACCGCCCACGGCCCCGCAGCCCGAGGCGCCGACCGACACCTGACGGGTGTCCGCGGGCCCCTCCCGATGGGTCCGACTGCCCGCCTGCACGTGATGCCTCGTCCGGGCCGATCGACTACCAGGACCCGCAGGCGCGTTCGGCCGTGAACGGGATGGCCCGCGGCGGGGAGCCGCCCTCAGGGGCCTCGCCCGCTAGGGAGCCACCTTGCAGGCCGACACCGCGGTCCCGTTGGTCACGCTGGCCTTCGTCAGGCCGGTCACGCACTGGTCGTGGTAGCCGGTCGACCCGGCCGTACACGCCGCCCGGACGGCGGCCGGGACCTCACCACCATGGAGCTCCCGCTCCACCTGGTTGATACAGGACGAGACGTCCGCGTGGGCGGCGGGGGCCATGAAGGCCGCGCCTCCGAATACGAGGGTCAGGCCGGTGAGGACACCTGCGAGACGGGTTGACGTGCGCATGAGACGCACCTGCTCTCCGGGATCTTCGCGCGGCCCGGGACGTGCATGTGCCGGATCCGCGTGGGAACGGCGCCGAGCGCACACGGCCGATGTGCCGCGAAGGGCCCGGGCCCCGCACCGGACCGGCTCGGCAGGGCTACCCCTCCCCGTTCGACGCTAGAGCAGCCCGCTGCCGTACGCACCCGCTGCGGCCGCGGCGCCGCTCCGCGGGATTGCGTGCGACGTCGGCCTGCCCTGCGTGGCCGTCATCCGAGGAGCCGTGGGAGAAGGAGTTCGGCGTTGCCGCGGTTGATCGCATGCAGCTGGCCGTCCTCCCAGTGGGGGTACGTGTCCAGCCCCGCGTCGAACCCGGTGGCCCACTCCTCGGGGAGCATGGGGTAGTCGCTGCCGTACAGGACGTGGCCGGGCGCGGCGAAGGCGATCAGTGAGGGCAGCGAAGCAGGGCCGGCCGAGATGGCGGTGTCGAAGTAGAACCGCCGCAGGTCGTCCAGCAGGCCCTCGGGGGTGGTGTCGGGGTGGAGGCGGGCGGCGACTGCGAAGCGGTGGGCGGCGTAGGGCAGGAAGCCGCCCGCGTGGGGAAGGATCATCTTGATCCGGGGATACCGGCGCGGAACACCGTTCACGGCCATGTGCAGGGCGGTGCGGGCGGTGTCGTACGGGAAGTCCACCAGGGGGCCGGGCAGGCCGGGAACCATCGCACCGGGCGGTGCGGTGGGGTGGACGAGGACGACGGCGGCGCGCGCGTCCAGCTCCGCCCACAGCGGATCGAACTCCGGGTCGCCGAGGTAACGGCCATGGGCGTTGGACAGCAGCATCACACCGTCGGCCTGCAGCTCGTCCAGGGCGTGGGCGACCTCGGCGAGTGCGCCGTCCACGTCGGGCAGGGGCAGGGCGGCGAAATGGCCGAAACGGTCGGGGCGGTCCTTGACCACCTCGGCGGTGTACTCGTTCACGCGCCTGGCCCCGGCGCGAGCGCCGGCGGGGTCGTCGGGGGCGGCGAGCGGTGCGGGGTACGACAGGACTCCGGTGGCGATGGACCTGCGGTCCATCATGGCGATTGCGCTCGGCTGGTCCCATGCGGGCGCGGGCCAGCCGAGCGCTGCGGCGCGTTCCGCCATGCCACGACTTCGGTCCGGGGGGATCAGGTGCTGGTGGACGTCGATGCGCGCGGGGTCCGGCATTCCTGCCCGTGCCTCCTCGAATTCGGTGCCTACCTCTGCGACAGCTTGACCACATCAGAGGGGACGGCGGGTGACCGACAGACCGACACCGCCCGGAACACGGGCGAGGCCGCCTCGAACCCACCGGAACGGCCCAACCACCGCACTCCGCGGTCCAGCCGGTGGCCGACTGCCTCGATTTACCAAGATCAGCTCCCGGCGTCAAGCCACGTATTCGAGTGGCGTGACCCGCACGCCGCCACACGGTTTATTGGAAGTACGCCCCCACCGGGGAAACCCCCGGAGGACAAAAGGCCAAAAGAAAACCCCGGTCGATTCCACCGGGCAATACACAAACCCTTATCCGTTGCCGAATGGAGAATTCCCATGTTCGAGCGTTTCCCGACCCGCCGCGTCGTCCTCGCCGGAGCCTCCCTCGCCCTCCTCGGCGGTGGCATAGCCCTCCCCGCGACCGCCATGGCCGCACCGGCCACCGCCCCGCAGACGATCACCCTCCCCCAGGACAGCGCCGACGGCATCGGCACCGGCGGCGACGCCAACGCAGAGAACACCACCGTGGGCGGTACCGCCACCGGCGGCGCCGCCTCCACCGGAGTCGGCAGCTGCAAGGGCAAGTGCATCATCACCACCGGCAACGCCACCGGCGGCAACGCCAGCGCCGACGCCGTCAACACCGGCGACGCCACCGCCGTGGGCGGCGACGGCACGGGCACCGGCGGAAAGGTCAACAAGCAGAACATCAAGGCCCAGGTCAAGAAGGACCTCAAGGCCAAGCTCGGCAAGTGACCAGCCACAACCCCCACAACCCCCACACAGCGGATACCGGAGAGGCCCACCGCCCCTCCGGCATCCGCACGCCGGTCCCCAGGTCCCGGCCGGCACATGACACCAGTCCACCCGCGCCCTCGCCACCACCGCCGGCCCGGCGATCCGAACGGGCATTCGCCCCGCGTGGTCAGCAGGGCGCAGGGTGCGGAAGGCCCGTTCCGATGCCGCGCCGTACGCGGAGCAGGTCCGGCGGCAGCTCCCCCTCGAGGGCGAGTCCCACGTCCGCGAGCTCCGCGCCGAGCGCCTGCCGGGTCAGCGGCCAGAGCAGGAACGACTCCTGCGCCCTGCGCAGGACCCGGCCCTGACGGCACACCAGGTAGGCGTAGTCGCAGCGGATCCGGTCGCCCTCGGCGCGGGCGGTGACCTGCCCCCGGTAGGTGTCCAGGCCCAGCTGTACCTCGCCCAGGGAACGCCTGGTCGGACGGACGGGCAGCCGGGTCGGCGGGCGGTCGAGGAAGAGCAGGCCGCCCGGCACCAGCAGATCGGCCAGCGTCCGCCACAGGGCGCGCCGCTCGTCGGGCGGCAGGCAGGAGGCCATGCGCAGGCAGACCGCCAGATCGGCCTGCCCGCTGAGCGACAGCTCGACGGCGGAACAGGAGTGCACGGTCACGCGGTCCCCGACGGATCCCCCGGCGGGCGGGTGCAGCCGGGACAGCAGGACGGCCCGCATCGCCGCCGCCGGCTCGACGGCGTGGACCGGCACGCACGACGCGCCGATCAGTACGTCGGTGACCAGGCCGGTCCCCGCTCCGACCTCGACGATCCCCACACGCGCCGCGGCGGCCGGCCCGGCCAGCGCCAGCGCGTGCCGGTGGTAGGACCGGGCGTGCAGCAGATCGTAGAACTCGGCCGAAACGGCGTACGCCTGGCCGCGCGCTCCGCTGTCAGGGCAGGCCTGCGACAGTTGCGCGTACGAGGCCCGCCGCGTGTCCACCCGTCGGTCGTCCACCCGTCTGTCCATCGGGCCATCATCGCCGTACGGGCGCCGTCCCACGACCCAGGATTCGGCCACCACGGCGAAGGCGGCGTCCGGTGTCAGCGCAGCGCGGGCTCGCCTGCCCGGACGGCGCTCATCACGCGCTCGACGGTCTCGTGCCGTTCTCCGACCGGGGCCGCGTAGCCGATGGAACCGCGCGCGGCGTCCTCGCCCAGCATCCGTGTCATCACCCAGGCGGCGAGGTACTGCGAAGCCAGGCAGCCGCCGGCCGACGCGATGTTGCCCTCGGCGTGGAACGGCGCGTCCAGCACGGTGACGCCGAGGTCCTCGACGAACGGGCGGCTCGTCGTGTCCGCGCAGACCGGCATGGCTCCCAGCAGCCCGAGCCGCGCGAGCACCAGTGCGCCGGAGCACTGCGAACCGATCAGCTGACGGGCGGGGTCCAGGGGCAGCATGGCGAGCAGCCGGTCGTCGGCGATCACGTCACGCGTCTTCACCCCGCTCCCGATCAGGACGACGTCGGCCTCGGGAATGAACTCCATCGGGCGCTGCCCGCTCACCTCGACGCCGTTCATGGAGGTGACCACGGGCGTCGGTGTGGTGATGAAGGCCTCCAGACCGTCCTTGCGGCAGCGGTTGATCAGTGCGGAGGCGATGAAACTGTCGAGCTCGTTGAATCCGTCGAAGGTCACCACGGCTACCTGCATCGGAACTCCTCGGTTGCGGCGTCGGAGATCGAGTCTTCCACGGTCCGCGCGGTCGCCCCCGGGCCAATCGGCACCAGGTGGCCTGCCGCTCGCGGCGACCCGGAACATCGGGGGTCACCCACACGGAAAACGCTTGGACGGCGCAGACGCGCTCGCGGGACACTGCGAATTCCGTTCTGACACGAGATCACAGGGTTGCGATGGAATCGTCTGCATCACCAGCGGTACCGCCACGCAAGGGCCCCGTGGTCCTCGCACTTCGTTACTACGGACGGGAGTTGCGGCGCCTGCGCCGGCTGACGGCGCCCTCGATGCTGATGCCGGCCCTGGGCAACATCGGCATCAACTACATCGCCCCGCTGGTCGTCGCGAAGCTCGTCGGCCGGATCGCCGATGACGCGGCCGCCCCCGCCTTCGGCTCGATGCTCCCGTACGTCCTCGGCTTCGCGGGAGTCCTGTTGCTCTCCGAGGCTGCGTGGCGCGTCGGCCTGCACTGTCTGAACCGCCTCGACGCCCTCGGGATCGAGAGCCTGTACGTGATCGGCATGGACGAGCTGTTCGCGAAGGACGCCGCTTTCTTCCACGACAACTTCGCCGGTTCACTGACCAAGCGGGTCCTGAGCTTCGCCACCCGCTTCGAGGAGTTCGTCGACACGCTCACCTTCTCGGTCGTGGGCCGGTTCGTACCGCTGCTGTTCGGGTCGGTGGTGCTCTGGCACTACGAACCGCTGCTCGTCGTGGCGCTCCTGGTCATGATCGCGGTGACGGGGGTGTGCGTACTGCCCCTCATCCGGCGCCGCCAGGCGCTCGTCAACCGGCGGGAGGAGGCGATGGCCCGGGTGTCGGGACACGTCTCCGACAGCCTGATGAACATGGACACGGTCCGCGCGTTCGCCGCGGAGGAGCGGGAAGCCGCCGAGCACCGGTCCCGAGTGGCGCGCTCGCGCGGGCTGATGCTGCGGTCGTGGGACTACGGCAACCTGCGCATCGACACCCTCGTCGCGCCGATGTCCGTGCTGACCAACGCGCTGGGCCTGCTGCTCGCCGTCACGATCGCCGGGGACGGGCACGGGGTGGAGGCGGTCGTCGTCGCCTTCACCTACTACTCCAACGCCACCCGGATCATGTTCGAGTTCAACCAGATCTACCGTCGTCTGGAGAGCTCGATGACGGAGGCTTCGCAGTTCACGGCGCTGCTCCTGACACCGCCGACCGTGCTCGACCCGCAGTCGCCGGAGCCGGCGCCGGAGCCGGCCCGGGCCGCCGACGTGCGGTTCGAGAAGGTGACCTTCGCCCACGCGGGCGCGCAGCCGCTCTTCGAGGGACTGGACCTGGCCGTGCCCAGCGGGGCCAAGATCGGGCTCGTGGGCCGGTCCGGCGGCGGAAAGACCACGCTCACCCGGCTGCTCCTGCGGATGACGGACATCGACGCGGGCCGGATCCTGATCGGGGGCCAGGACATCAGCAGGCTGCGCCAACGCGACCTGCGCGGCCTGATGGCCTACGTACCGCAGGATCCGGCGATGTTCCACCGCACCCTGCGGGAGAACATCGCGTTCGCCCGGCCCGGCGCCACCGACGCCGAGATCCGGCGCGCGGCCGAGGCAGCGCACGTCACCGAGTTCGCCGACGCGCTGCCGGACGGTCTCGACACCATGGTCGGCGAGCGCGGCGTCAAGCTCTCCGGCGGGCAGCGCCAGCGGGTCGCGCTCGCCCGGGCGATCCTGCGCGACGCCCCGATCCTGCTGCTCGACGAGGCGACCAGCGCCCTGGACTCCGAGAGCGAGATCCTCGTCCAGGAGGCGTTGTGGCGCCTCATGGAGGGGCGGACCGCCCTCGTGGTGGCGCACCGGCTGAGCACCGTGGCTCACATGGACCGGCTCGTCGTCCTCGACCACGGACGCATCGTCGAACAGGGCACGCACCAGGAGCTGCTCGCCACCGAGGGCGCCTACGCGAGGCTGTGGCAGCACCAGTCGGGCGGCTTCCTGGACGAGAGCCCCGCACGCACTTCCGACCTGCACTGATCGCGGACCCGGGGCAGTGGCCGGCGTGGACTGCCGTCAACGGCCCGGAGCGGCCGCTACGGGGAACCGAAGTCCGGGATGGTCAGTGAGCCGTCCTCGGCCAGGGGGAAGCCCGGGTTGTGGGCGATCTCCCACAGGTACCCGTCGGGGTCGGCGAAGCACCCCGCGTAGCCGCCGTAGGACGTTGCCCCGGCCGGCTTGGTCACGGTGGCTCCGGCCTGCCGTGCAGCGGCGAGGAGCGCGTCCACGTCCTGCGGTGAGCGCATGTTGTGGGCCAGGACGATGCCGCCGAAACCCGTCCCGTGGGCGCCGTCGAGGCCGCAGTCCCGTGCGAGCTCGTCGCGGCCCCACAGGACGAGCCCGAGGCCGCCCGCCTGGAAGAAGACGGTCGCTTCGACCTCCTGCCCCCGCCAGCCCAGGCTCTCGTAGAAGGCCCGGGAGCGCCCGAGGTCGGCAACACCCAGGGTGATCAGACTGACACGCTGTTCCATGATCGGAAGCTAGCACGCGCTCCGGTGCGTTCCCAGGCCGCCGGGCCCGCGCGGCCGGACTTTATCAAGATCGAATCTCAGCGTCAAGCCACGTATTCGAGTGGCGTGACGCACGCTCCCCCGCAGGGTTTATTTGAAGTACGCCCTCACCGGGGAAATCCCCGGAGGACAAAGGGCCGGAATACAGTCTCCGGTCTTTCTGCGGGGCAGAATGCAAACCCTTTTTACACCGAATGGAGAATTATCATGTTCGAGCTCTTCACGACCCGTCGCATCGTTCTGGCCGGAGCTTCCCTGGCGCTGGTCGGTGGTGGCATCGCCCTGCCGGCGACCGCCATGGCCGCGCCCACCGCCGCCCCGCAGCAGGCCGTCACCCTCCCCCAGGACAGCGCGGACGGCATCGGCACCGGCGGCGACGCCAACGCCGAGAACACCACGGTCGGCGGCGAGGCCACCGGCGGTAACGCCAGCAGCGGCGTCAACAACTGCGAAGGCGGATGCGACATCAAGACCGGCAACGCCACCGGCGGCAGCGCCAGCGCCGACGCCGTCAACACCGGCGACGCCACCGCCGTGGGCGGCGATGGCACCGGCACCGGCGGCCAGGTGAACAAGCAGAACATCAAGCTGCAGCTCAAGGAGAACCTGAAGCAGAAGCTGGCCAATTGAGGGCAGGGCATCGCCCCCGCACCGCGGACGCCGGAGAGGCTCACAGCCCCTCCGGCGTCCGCATGCCGCTGCCCCGTGGAACGCCTTCTACTGGATCGCGGCCGGCTCCGGCGCGGCGCCATCGGCGCGGGCACCGAGGACGGCGGCGGCGAACCCCGCCAGCTGATCCCGCATCCCCTGACGGGGTGCGCCCTTCTCACCGGCCAGGTGCGCAACCAGGTCGGCCCGGGTCGCGGCGAGCAGTGCGTGGGCGGTGAAGTCGCTGTCGGTCAGACCCGGGATGCGCTGGAGCAGGTCCCGGAGCAGGGCGTGCCAGCGCTCGTAGTGTTCCGTCCCGTACGGGCTGCCCGCGCCGGTTCCCTCCAGGGCCAGCGCGAGGTGGCGGTTGTCGAGCTTGAAGCACAGGACGGCGTCGAGCAGGGCCGGTACGCGCCGGAGCGGCGGGGTCGCGGGTCCCAGCGGCGGCGGGCCCTGCTCCACGGCGCTCCAGACCGGTTCGAGCCGCGCCTCGTACAGCGCGTGGATCAGCCCTGTGCGATCGCCGAAGGCGCGGAAGAGCGTCGCCTTGCCGACTCCGGCCGCTGTCGCGATGTCGGCCATGGTCACTTCTTCGGGGCTCCCGCAGCCGGCGAACAGGGCGTCGGCGGCGGCGAAGACGGCCGCCCGGTTACGGACCGCGTCCTTGCGCGGCTTGCGTTCGGTCATGGGGTTCCGCCCTCCGGTTGCAATACGGACCGGCGGTCCGTATCTTTCACGACGAGAACCGGACCACTGGTCCGTATCGTACGGGACGGAGAACCCCCATGCCCGCATCACCCGCGGCGGATCTGTACCGCCGCAGCCTGCGCCTGCTCCTGGACAAGGACATCGCCTCCTGGGTCGGCCTGTGGGCCGAGCACGGCGTCATGGAGTTCCCCTTCGCTCCCCCGGGCTGGCCCGGGCGGCTGGAGGGGCGGGAGGCCATCGCCGCCTACATGCGCGACTATCCCGACCACATCGACCTGCACGACTTCCCCGAGCTGCGCATCCACGAGACCACCGGCCCCGGGACCATCGTGGTCGAGATGCGAGGCGTGGGCCGCGTGGTCGCGACCGGAAGCCCCTTCGCCATGACCTACATCGCCGTCGTGACCGTCCAGGACGGGCAGTTCACCTCCTACCGCGACTACTGGAACCCGCTCGCCGTCCAGGAACCCGGCATCGGCTTCGCCGCGGGCGGTGTCCGATGAGCACCGCGCCCGCCACGCTGGTCATCGGCGCCACCGGCACCACCGGCAGCCGCACCGCGGCGCAACTGATCGCCGCCGGTCGGCGCGTCAAGGCCGCGAGCCGCCGCGCCACCCCGCTCCCGGGCGCCGAGCCGGTCCGCTTCGACTGGTACGACCCCGCCGGCTTCGGCGACGCCCTCGGTGGCGCCGACCGTGTCTACCTCGTCCCACCCATCGGGGACCCGGACCCGGCCGCGGTCATGCTGCCCTTCCTCGAGCAGGCCCGGGCCGCCGGCGTACGCCGTGCCGTACTGCTGAGCTCCTCGGCCATCGCCCAGGGCGGCCCGGCGGTGGGACAGGTGCACCGCGCCCTGCCCGGCCTGTTCGACGAATGGGCGGTCCTGCGGCCCTCCTGGTTCATGCAGAACTTCACCGGAACGCACGCCCACGCAGACGGCATCCGCAACGACGGGACCATCCACACCGCGGCCGGAACGGGCCGGGTCGGCTTCGTCGACGCCGACGACATCGCCGCCGTCGCCGTACGGGCCCTCACCGACGACCGCGCCCCCGATACCGACCTGGTCCTCACCGGGCCGGAGGCACTCAGCCACGACGAGATCGCCGCACTCCTCACGGAGGTCACCGGCCGCCCGGTGGTCCACCGCCACCTGACCCACGACGCCATGCGCGACCGGCTGGCCCAGGTCATACCGGCGGAGTTCGCCGCGATGCTGGCCGGGATGGACCGCGCCATCGCCGACGGAGCCGAGGACCGCACCACCGACACCGTCCAGCGCCTCACCGGCCGCCCGGCCAACGGCTTCCGGGCGGTCGCCGAAAGGGAGCTGCTGTCCGTTTGACGCGCCCCTTCGACCGACACGGCGGGCGGGGTCAATTGCGGGCCGTCAGGGCCTTCGTGAGCAGGCTGCCGCCCACGATCAGGGCCACGCCCAGCCACCACACGTTGTCGTCGAAGATCAGGACGGCGATCCCGATCGGTACGAGCAGTCCGGCCAGGGGCAGGAACATCCCGGCCAGGTGCGGCGGCTCCGGCCCGGGCTGGCCCGCCGCGCGGAGCGCCCGTGCGCGGGCGACGTCCGGGTACCAGGCGGTGAAACGCAGCGCCGCCACGATGGCCAGGATCTGGATGACCCATCCGGTCCAGATGTTGTTCGGATCGTGCAGCACGAGGTCGCCGTACGCACCCGCCACGGCGGCGACCAGGAACGCCAGCCCCCACGCCCCGGTGATGTAGTAGTTGGTCCGCAGGAACGTCGGCGTGTGCCAGTACGCCGGATCGACCTGCTCCCGGGCGTACTGGAGGGTGAACGGAACACGCACCGCCATGGACCCGAAGGCGATCAGGGCGAGGGCGATGTTGGAGACCTCCCCGGCGTACGTCTCCAGCCAGTTGCGGGTGCCGTCGCTCGCGAAGACGCCGATGACGGCCATGACGGTGAAGAAGACCAGGTCGGCGATCTCCAGCAGCTTCCAGGTGCTGCCCTTGTTGATGATCCGGCCGGCCGCCACGAGCACGATCGTCGCCGCAAGGGCGAGCACGACGGCGATCTCGAACCTGCCGGGACCGACCAGGAGCGAGAAGATGATCCACGGCGCCATGCCGATGACGGGATTCTCCAGGAATCCGGCCACGGCACCGCGGGCCGTGGCGGGCGCCTCGGTCTTCACCCCTCCAGGGTGCGCGCGGGCGGTCGATCGGGCCATTCGGGGGAAGCCGGGCCCAGTCGCAAACTCATGGCGGGTCGCCGATGAGTTGCGCGGTCCCGGTCCGTCTACCTCATGAGAAAACCGACCCGACCCCGCTCGGCAACCCAGGGAGCCCCCCATGCGCAAGATCACCGCAGGCCTGTTCATCTCCCTCGACGGCGTCGTCGCCGAGCCGCAGACCTGGCACTTCCCGTACTACAACGACGAGATGGGCGCCGCCGTGATGGGCGACATCCAGGCCAGCGACACGTTCCTGTTCGGCCGCACGACGTACGAGGCGTTCGCCGAGGCGTGGCCCGAGCGCGAGCGCGCCGGCGGCGAGGATGCGGGGCTGGCCAAGGACTTCGGCGACACGCGCAAGGTCGTGGTCTCGAGCCGCGACCTCGACTTCACGTGGCGCAACTCCGAGCAGCTCGAAGGCGACTTCCTCGACGGTGTGAAGGCGCTGAAGGCCGAAGGCGGCGACGGGAACATCGCCGTCACCGGCTCCGTCTCCCTCGTACGCCAGCTCCTCGCCGCCGGCCTGCTCGACGAGCTGCGGCTGCTGGTGCACCCGATCGTCCTCGGCGAGGGCCTGCGGCTGTTCGCGGACGGCGAGGGCCCGTACCCGCTGAAGCTGCTGAAGTCCGAGACCTTCACGACCGGCGTGATGCACCTGCTCTACGCACCGGCAGACGCCCCGCAGCCCCCGGCAGCCGACTGACGCCGAACGGCCGCAGCCCCGGCCGCCGACTCGGCGCGTGCACCGGTCAGGGCGACTCCTGGAGGTAGGCGGCGATCAGGGCGAGGTCGTTGGCGATGGCCAGGACACCGGCGGTGTCGGTCGTCGGCGTGGACGCGCCGTTGACTCCCGCGTAGAAGGTGTCGAAGCGGCCATCGCCCTTGTCGAGGTAGCCGGCGATGGTGATGGCGCCGACGGCGAGCCGGTCGTTGAGGGCGTCCCCTCCGACGGCCGCGCCGGTCTTCGCGAACACCTTCCCGCGCGCCGGACAGCTGCGGCAGTTCTCGGCCAGCAGACCGTCCACGCCGAGGATCGGCAGGGCTTCCCGGAAGCGCTGCGCGTCCGGGGTGCGCTGCCAGTACGCCAGCATCTGTACGAGCGCCTGCGGCGTGGCCCGGTCGGCGGGGTTGCCGCCCCGGCCGTCCATGAGTTCCGCCTGCTTGCGGTCGACGCCCGCCCGGTCCAGGAAGGCGGCGAGCACCGGGAAGCCGTCCTCGCACTGGTTGCTGCCGGTCGTGACGGCCATCAGGCAGATCCCGAGGTTCGCGCCCAGGTTGTGGCTGACCTTGAGGATGAGCTTTGCGTACTGGTCGTACGGCGGTGAGGTGTACGCGGCCACCCGCGGGCGGCCGTCGTAGTCCTTCGGCAGCCGGGCGACCGGGTTGGGGGCGGTCGCGGCCGCGGAGACTTCCACCCCGGCCCGCGCGAGTGCCTCGATCAGCGCGGTACGGCCGAACGCGGCCGGGTCCGTGACGGGCGAGGTCCGCAGCAGCGGCTCGGAGTCCGCCGCGATCGTGCCGGACAGCCGGATCCGGGTGCCGCCCTCGGTGGCCGTCACCGTGATGTCCGTCGGTTTCCCGGCCGCGACGGTCTTCACCGTGGAAGTGACCTGGTAGGGCGCGACCTTCGGCCGCCAGTCCAGCCCTGCGTCGGCGCCCGCCCGGTCGCCGGGCCTGGTCAGCAGGTCGATCAGGTTGTCGTTGATGATCAGGGGGGTCGGTGTGGGGTCCAGGACCGGGTCGGGGGCGAAGAGCCGGCTGTCGACGATCACGTCACCGTCGACGCGGGTGATACCGGAGTCGCGGACCTGCCGGGCGAGCTGGTCGATCCCGGCGAGGGGGTTCTCCGGGGTGAGGGTCGCGCCGGGGAAGTCGTCGGCGTACGTGTGGTCGAGGTCGGTGTAGGCGACCGTGCCATCGGGTCGCGTCCTGCCGCCCATGGTGAGGTCGCCCTGGGCGACGAGATCGAGGTCGCCGGTCAGCGTGGCCCCGGCCCGCTCCCCGACCGCGTAGACGGGGGTCACGAAGCGGTGGTCCGTGCCGAGGGTGCGCCATGTGCCGGAGACGGCGAACAGTTTCGCGGTGGAGCCGGGGATGAAGAACTGCCCGGGGAACAGGCTGTGCAGCACCCGCCCGTCGGCCGGTTCGGTCTGCAGGAGTCCCCACTGGGCATGGCGGTACTCCGGCTTGCGCATGATCTCCGTGATGCGCGGGTCGAGCCGGCCCGGGTCTCCCGCGCCGGAGGCCCACGGCGACGGGTACGGGGAGGGCGCCGGAGAGGGTGACGGGGCTGCTCGGGCACCCGTACCCGAGCCGAGGGCCACCAACAGCAGGGCGGCGAAGCAGGCGGCCGCCCGGCGCCGCAGCGCCCTGACGCGGATCGGATTTCCCACAGCGCGCTCCGTTCGTCGCGGCTGTCAGCTACCCCCGGGGCATGGGAACAGGGTGGCACGGCACGATTGGGCGCGCATGTCACCCCGAGCGCCGCATCCGCGCTGTCTCACGTCACTAGTCCTGGGCCGTGGGGCGTACGACGATGTCGCCCACGTCGACACCGGCCGGCTGTTCGATGGCGAAGGCGATGGCGCGGGCCACGGCTTCCGGCGGGATCGCGATCTTGTCCATGCGGTCGCGGACCCGGGCCTGCATCTCCGGCGCCATGGAGTCCGCGAACTCCGTGCGCGTGACCCCGGGCGAGACGACGGTGACGCGCACGCTGTCCCCGGCCTCCTGGCGCAGGCCCTCGGAGATGGTGCGTACGGCGTTCTTGGTGCCTGCGTACACCGCCTGGAGCGGCACGATGCGCAGTCCGGCCGTGGAGACGGTGTTGACGAAGTGCCCGAACCCCTGCTCCCGGAAGACCGGCAGCGCCGCGGCGATCCCGTACAGGACGCCCTTGAGGTTGACGTCGATCATCTCCTCCCAGTCCTCGACGCGGAGCTCGTCCAGCGGGGAGATCAGGCCGACCCCGGCGTTGCTGACCAAGACGTCGAGCTTGCCGTAGCGGTCGCGTGCCAGCCCGACCAGGCCGGTCAGGTCCTCGCGGCGCTTGACGTCCGTGCGTGCGTGGACGGCCTGGCCGCCGGCCTGCTCGATACGGGTGACCAACGCCCGGAGGCGTTCCGGGCGGCGCGCCCCGAGCACCACTTTCGCGCCGCGCTCGGCGAGGAGCAGCGCGGTGGCCTCGCCGATCCCGCTGCTGGCTCCCGTGATCGCGATGACCTTGCCTTCGATTCCCGGCATGACTGGTCCTTCCGGAGGCGGGATGAGGGCGGCGTCTGGCCTAGAGTGGAAGTGGAGGCGCCGCCGGTTACTGGGAACCATAAGTGGAGGCTCCTCCACTTAGCAACCGGCGACGAGGGAGCGGACAGGCGATGACACCGGATACGGGACGCCCACTGAGGGCCGACGCGCAGCGCAACCGGGACAAGATCCTGGCTGCCGCGGTACGCGTGTTCACCGACGAGGGGCTGAACGCCCACTACGAACGCATCGCCAAGGAGGCGGGGGTGGGTACCGGAACCCTCTACCGCAACTTCCCGACCCGGGAGACCTTGATCGAGGCGGCCTACCGCAACGAAGTGGCGCGGCTGTGCGATGCGGTTCCCGGCCTGCTGGCGACGCTCCCGCCGCATGATGCCCTGCGCGCATGGATGGGCCGCTTCGTCGACTACGCCACGGCGAAGCTCGGCATGGCGGACGCACTTCGAGCCGTCGTCGCCTCGGGAAGCGACCCCTACGGCCACAGCCGCGAGATGATCCAGACCGCGATCACGACCCTCATGGAAGCCGGTACCGCCGCCGGCGCGCTGCGGTCCGACGTTCGCCCGGCGGACGTGTTCGCCCTCCTGGCCGGCATCGCCCTCACCTCGGCCCGGCCCGAGCAACGCGACCAGGCCGAGCGCCTCCTCGACCTGGCCCTCGACGGGCTGAAGGCCACGCAGCCGCGGCTCCCGTAAGGCCTGCGGCACGCGCCGCGGCGGCAGACCGCCCTCGCGGTGCGACCGGGCCCGGGCTCGCCCCCGTCCCGGTCTTCCCGGCGGTCAGTACCGATGGGAAGCCCTGCGCGCCCAGGTCGTGCGCGGACGCCTCGCACCCCTTCGCCGTCAACGTGTCCGCCGCCGACCGGGCTTTTACCAAGATCGGTTACCGGCGTCAAGCCACGTATTCGAGTGGCGTGACCCGCACGCCGCCACACGGTTTATTGGAAGTACGCCCCCACCGGGAAAACCCCCGGAGGACAAAAGGCCAAAAGAAGACCCCGGTCGATTCCACCGGGCAATACACAAACCCTCATCCGTTGCCGAATGGAGAATTCCCATGTTCGAGCGTTTCCCGACCCGCCGTATCGTCCTCGCCGGTGCCTCCCTCGCCCTCCTCGGTGGTGGCATAGCCCTCCCCGCGACCGCCATGGCCGCACCCACCACCGCCCCGCAGACCATCACCCTCCCCCAGGACAGCGCCGACGGCATCGGTACCGGCGGCGACGCCAACGCCGAGAACACCACGGTCGGCGGTACCGCCACGGGCGGCGCGGCCTCCACCGGAGTCGGCAACTGCAAGGGCAAGTGTGTGATCACCACCGGCAACGCCACCGGCGGCAACGCCAGCGCCGACGCCGTCAACACCGGCGACGCCACCGCCGTGGGCGGCGACGGCACGGGCACCGGCGGCCAGGTCAACAAGCAGACCATCAAGGACCAGGTCAAGAAGGACCTCAAGGCCAAGCTCGGCAAGTGACCACCCACAACCCCCACAACCCCGCACAGCGGATACCGGAGAGGCCCACCGCCCCTCCGGCATCCGCACGCCGTGCGGCAACTCCCCCACCCCGCAGGGTGCCCGGTGCCGCGGGCGGGCGCATGCTGGTTGGGGTGGGGTGGGGTGGCGGGGGCTCTGGACGGGACGTGTCGATGAGCGTCGGCAAGACGGAAACCGTGGCGCCCGGCCGCAGGCTGTTCTCCGGCCGCGACCGCGCGGTCATCGCGGCCGCCTCGCTGTCCATGCTCCTGGTCCAGATGGACTGGTTCGCCCTCAACCTGATGCTGCCGGTGATCGCCCGGGAATTCTCCACACCGACCACGAATCTGCAGTGGCTGGTCAGCGGCTACATGCTGACCCTGGGCGCGCTGATGATCACGGGCGGGAGGGCCGCCGACGTCCACGGCCGACGCACGGTCATCGTGTGGGGCCTGGTCGGCTTCGCCGTGGTGTCCGTCGTGTGCAGCGCCGCGCAGAACGAGGTCTGGCTCGTCGTGGCGCGCGTGGTGCAGGGCGCCACGGCCGCGATGATCTTCCCCGTGGCCGTGGCGGTCGTCAGCGCCTACTTCCGCGACGACCGGCAGGGCCGCGCGGTGGGCACGGTGCTGGCCTTCAGCGCGATCGGCGTCGCCCTCGGCCCGTTCGTCGGCGGCGTGTTCGCCGAGCACGTCAGCTGGCGGGCCGTGTTCCTGCTGAACGTACCGGTCTGTGCCGTAGCGGCTTTCCTGATGCTGCGGTTCGTCACCGACACCCGCGACGAAGAGGCGGGCAACGGCCTGGACCTGCCCGGAGCCGTCACCGTGGCGCTCGGTCTCACCGCGGTCATGATCGCGGTCGACCAGGGTGGCCACTGGGGCTGGGCCTCCGCGGCGACACTGGCCTGCCTCGCCGCCGGAGCGCTGCTGCTGATCCTGTTCGTGGTGATCGAACGCAGGACCGCCGAACCCCTGCTGGACCTGTCCCTGCTGCGCAACGTGCAGTTCGTGACGGTCACCCTGGCCGGTTGCGTCTCCAACATCGGGTACTGCCTCGTGGCGGTCCTCTCCGCGCTCTACCTCCAGCAGGCACGCGGCCTCTCCCCGCTGAACGCGGGGCTGGTCTTCCTCGCGCTGTCCGTCGGCGCAGGGGCCGCCAGCTACTGGTCCGGCCACCTCGCCCAGCGATGGCGGCCGGAAGCGCTGATGGCGGACGGGCTCCTGCTGAGCGGGGCCAGCCTCCTGGCGCTGACCTGGGCGGAGCCGCTCGCCCTCTACACGGCCGTCTTCGCGGTCGTGGGCATCGGGCTCGGACTCGGCTGGGCGCTGACGAACGCGGCCACCCAGTCGTACGTCCCCGCGAGCCGCCTCGCCGCCGCCTCCGGACTCGTGCTGACGTCTCTCGTCCTGATGGGCGCGGTGGCCGTGGCGGTGGCGGCGACCGTACTGGAGGTTCTGAGCGGCTCGGAGCAGAAGGCGGCTTCCGACGGACCGGCCATCGAAAGCGTGCTGAGGGGCGCGGCGCTGCTGTCGCTCGTGGGCGCGGCCTCCCTGCTCCCGCTGATCCGCGCGCCGCGGAAACCCGGCCCGGCACCGAGGGGCGACCTGCCCTCCCTCTGACGCACCGATGACGAGCGGTGCGGCGATGTGCCGCACCGCACCGTGCCCGCCGTAGAACACCAGAACCGTTCGCGTGAGCAGGTACGAAGAAACGGTAGAGGCGGCTGTTACAAGGCCCTGAACCCATTCGGCTCAGGGTCGAAGGGCGTCCCGAGCAAGGGTCGTTCACCAGCGGAGGCCTCCGTCCCCAAGCCTCCCACGGCCCACTGCGCACGCCTCCGCAGTCCGCGTCGGCGCAGCCATGACAGATGTCCGCTACAAGCAAGAGTCACTGGTATATCCGCATTGGGCAACACGCTCCGAATTAGTGGCTTTTGGAGGTGCTTCGGGGCCAGAGTGTGGCTCCTCGGCAGGACGCCGGGAACTGTTCGGAGCCCACCCGCCTCGTACGAGCCGGGACGGGCCGCTGTCTGTTGAAGGGGTCATCTTCATGTCTGCTTCTCTCGCCACCCGCCGCGCCGTCGCGACGTTCCTGGCCACCGGCGCCCTGCTCGGCGCCGCCGCCCTGCCGGCGGCCGCCGCCGACGACCACCACGGGCGTGACCACCGGGCCCCGCACTCCTCGATCGTCATCGGCGACGTCCAGTACGACAGCCCCGGCCGCAACGACCGCTCCGCCCGCGCCCTGAACGGCGAATGGGTCGAGGTGAAGAACACCGGCCGCCACAGCGTCAACCTGCGCGGCTTCACCCTCTCCGACCGGCAGGGCAACCGCTACCGCTTCAACGACTTCCGCCTGGAAGGCCGTTCCAGCGTCAAGGTCCACACGGGCAAGGGTCGCGACACCCGCCACGACGTCTACCAGGACCGCCGCGACCAGGTGTGGGACGAGCGCGACAGCGCCACGCTCCGCGACAACCGCGGCAACGTCGTCGACAGCGAGTCCTGGGACGGCCGCCGGCACCACCGCAACGGCTGACGCGGACCCGCTGCCCCTGACGGGCTGACCGGGCCGGCGGCCACGCAGTGGTGACTGCGAGCTGCCGGCCCACCGCGAACGGCGTGTCACGGCGATCCAGCCGTGGCACGCCGCCTGCGCGTTTGCACATCATGCGGCCGCACTTCCTCCGGGGCCGCCCGTACGGTGGCGCCGTAGGGTCAGCCGCTGCCCTGCGGCATCCGTACGACCGCAATCCCCGTCTCCAGATCCACCGTTGTCCGATGCGGTGGTGCGCCGTCTTCCTCGTCGTCCCGCAGTACCAGTGCCGACTGCCGCTCCTTGAGCTCGTTCTGCTTCCCGGGCGAGAAACTCGCATGGAGCTGTTCGAACCCCGTCGCCGATATCTGGCCCTGCCGGACGCTGTTCCGCCACGGCAGCACCCCGGCCCGCCCGGCGCGGAGCAACACCTGGTCCGCGAAGGCCAGGGCGGTCAGCAGGACGACCAGGCCGGGCAGGGTCACGAAGACGGCGAATTCCATGCCCCCCAGTATCCGGACCGGGCGGTGGCGCCGACAGGCCGGAAGGCGGGACCCGCCCCGGTCGCCATGTCCGCACCTGCCGCGACGTGTTTCGTCGAGCCCACGGCGGATGCGGCCAAGGTGACGCCGTCCGTGACCGGCCGTTGTGTCGATGGAGGTTGCGGGGCGTGAAGCCGGTCTCGACCGAGGCGGGTTGAACGGGTGAGGGCCTTCGCAGGTTCGGTGTGGATTTCGACATCACCACTACCGACCGGCAGAAGGCCCTCACGTACGCCGCTGTGCAGTTCTGACCCGGGAGGATCGCCGTCCCGAGTTGGTGGTGCCGGATGATGCATCCCCGGGTAGCGGGACCGCCGGCTCATCCGGACTGCCCATCGCTTCCCTGCTGATTGTTGCCCTGCTGGTTGTTGCCCTGCTGGTTGTTTCCCTGCTCGCTGTTGCCTTGCTGATTGTTGCCTTGCTGGTTATTGCCCTGCTCGCTGTTGCCTTGCTGGTTGTTGCCCTGGTCGTTGCCGGGATTCTGACCTGTCCCCTTCTCGGAGTTCTGACCGGTCCCGTTCTCAGGGACCTTGTCCGTGCTCTTCTCGGGGACCTGGTTC
The DNA here is from genome assembly GCF_042890265.1 of Streptomyces sp. NPDC002209. Classification (NCBI taxonomy): domain Bacteria; kingdom Bacillati; phylum Actinomycetota; class Actinomycetes; order Kitasatosporales; family Streptomycetaceae; genus Streptomyces; species Streptomyces sp. NPDC002209. Next base: position 192,759 of record NZ_JBIARX010000004.1, read on the forward strand.
GTGCCCTTGTCCGGGACCTTGTCCGTGCTCTTCTCGGGGACCTGGTTCGTGCCCTTGTCCGGGACCTTGTCCGTGTTCTTCTCGGGGACCTTGTCCGTCCCCTTCTCGGGCACCTGGTTCGTGCCCTTGTCCGGCACCTGGTTCGTGCCCTTGTCCGGCACCTTGTCCGTGCCCTTCTCCGGCACCTTCTCCGGCACCTGGTTCGTGCCCTTGTCCGGCACCTTGTCCGTGCTCTTCTCCGGCACCTTCTCCGGCACCTGGTTCGTGCCCTTGTCGGGAACCTTGTCCGTACTCTTCTCCGGCACCTGGTTCGCGTCCTTCTCAGGGACCTTGTCCGTGCTCTTCTCCGGCACCTTCTCCGGCACCTGGTTCGTGCCCTTGTCCGGGACCTTGTCCGTGCCCTTATCCGGAACCTGGTTGATGCCCTTCTCAGGGACCTTGTCCGTCCCCTTCTCCGGGACTTGGTTCGTGCCCTTCTCAGGGTTCTGGTTCGTTTCCTTCTCGGGAACCTTGTCCGTGCCCTTCTCAGGGTTCTGGTTCGTCCCCTTGTCGGGAGCCTTGTCCGTCCCCTTCTCCGGGTTCTGACGCGTCCCCTTCTCGGGGACCTGGTTCGTGCCCTTCTCCGGGACCTGGTCCGTGCCCTTCTCAGGGTTCTGGCCCGTCTTGGTCCCCTTGTCCGTTTCCTGTTCTTGCTGCCTGCCCTTGTCCTTCTCGGGGAGGTTCTGCACCGGTCCCGAATCGGTCGGGGGCAGGACCGGGTACGCCGCGTCGGGGGTTTGGCCCTTCGGGGGTGGGACGACGTGGTCGTGCTTGCCCTGCACGTCGCCGCTCGACCGCTCGTACCAGCCCTTGCGGTGGTGGTCGAACATCATGACCGTCTTCACCGGCTTCTCGGCGGGCTTGACCGCAACGAGATCGGAGGACTGGAACGACGACCACTCCTTGCCGCTGTACGTCTGCTTGCCCTTGACCGCGACAGGCGGGGCCAGGGGGTTGCCGCAGGCGCAGCGGACGCGGGGTACGCCGCGGTTGTCGACCAGGACGGACGTGCCGGCCTGCAGGACCGCCTGGTAGCTGGTGGGCTCGGCGTTCTTGAAGCCGTGGTTGGTGACGCGGGTGTCCCAGCCGAGCCGGACGGGAGTCAGCGACCGCAGATACGAGGGGATGTCGGGCTGCTGGATGCTCAGGGGGGCGGCGAAGGCCTTCCCCTTGTCCTTGTGCTGCGTGAGGAACTGGATCTGCTTTTCGACGTCGCAGCTCGCGAGGTTGCGCGTGCCACCGTAGAGCCCCGGGTACGCACCGTTGATCTCGAGGGTGCGCGCACCAGCCGTGCCGTCTTTCGACTGAGCGGCACCTACGGGTACGACTGCGGGCTCCGCGGATGCCGCGGCCGTCGAGGGGGTGAACGGGTCGGGGCCGGCAGCCGAGGCGGCCTGCAGGAACACCTCTCCGCCGACCGCCTTGTTTCCGCCCATGACGGTGAAGGCGAGGACCACTGCCGTTGCCATGGCCACGGCGGTGCCGGCACTCAGCAGGGTTCTGCGCGACCGCCATCCGTGCGCCGACCCACCGCGGCGCCGGCCGGGCCCACCCGGGTCGCCACTGACGGTCGGCGGCCCAGGAGGCCCAGGAGGCCCAGGAGGCGGTGGAGGTCCCGGGGGCGGAGGGTGCTCGTCTGTGGGGCGTCCGGACAGCGGACCGGACGGGGGCCCGGTGGGGCGCTCGGACGAAGGAGGCAGGGAACTCACGACGCACTCCCCCCGACGTGGGACATCGGGAAAACAATGGTCATTCGCATGTGCTCGCTCCTCATCGCCAGTATGACCTCCGAGTCCCGGAGGCGTGAATATTGGAAGTTTCACTCCCGCGAAAAAAGGTGAAGAGGCGGCTGGACTAGCCCGTCTCTTCCACGTGTTGACGCGGGTGGGGCCGGCCGGTGCGCGTGAGCCCGTACCTTGATTAAGCCCTCGCCCACGGATCGCGTCACGTTCCGAGATTTCGTGACTTGACGAATGGCGACAGGGGTCCCTGTGACAGGCGGGGTCGCGTCATGCGGGCGGGGAGGCGCGGACGGCGGGGCGACGGCTGCGGGGCTCGCCGTCGCCCCCACACAGCAGTAGCCGGAGAGGCTGTGGCCTCTCCGGCTACTGCTGTGTGGGGTGGTTCCAGGTGTGGGCTGTCAGACCTCACAGGCCGAGCTTCTGCTTCAGGTTCTCCTTGACCTGCAGCTTGATGTTCTGCTTGTTCACCTGGCCACCCTTGCCCGTACCGTCGCCGCCGACGGCGGTGGCGTCGCCGGTGTTGACGGCATCGGCACTGGCGTTGCCGCCGGTGGCGTTGCCGGTGGTGATCACACACTTGCCCTTGCAGTTGCCGACGCCGGTGGAGGCCGCGCCGCCCGTGGCGGTACCGCCGACCGTGGTGTTCTCGGCGTTGGCGTCGCCGCCGGTACCGATGCCGTCGGCACTGTCGTCCTGGAGGAGGTTGACGGCCTGCTGCGGGGCGGCGACGGGTGCGGCCATGGCGGTCGCCGGCAGTGCGATGCCACCACCGACCAGTGCGACGGAAGCTCCGGCCAGGACGATACGGCGGGTCCAAAAACGCTCAGACATGATGGTTCTCCATTCGGTGCCAAAAGGGTTTGTATTCCGCCCCCACAAAAGACCGGGGATCATTTTCCGGCCTCTCGTTCTCCGGGGCTTCCCCGGTGAGGGCGTACTCCAAATAAACCCTGCGGCGGCACGTGCGTCACGCCACTCGAATACGTGGCTTGACCCCTGGAACCAATCTTGGTAAAAGGCTCGAGGCGGACACCGCACCCGGCCCGGGATCCGGGGACTGCGCCCTCGGCGGCAGCCCCCGGGGTCCTGCTACTTCAGGCCGATCTCTTCACACGCGGGCCTGAACCTCCCGGTGCAGATCTCGTCGACCGTGTAGACGCCGTCGTCGACCACGGTGGACTTCACATTGCTCCTGGTCAGCGCGACGCCCGGGACGAGGACCGAGGGCACGCCCTTGGTGGTCGGGCTGTCGACGATCTGGTTGATGATTCCGTCGATCTTCTCGCCCTTGGCGAGGGCGACGGCCATCTCCGCGGCGGCGGCGGCCTCCGGCGCGTACCGCTTGTAGACGGTCATGTACTGCTCGCCCGCGACGATCCGCTGCACACCGGCCAGCTCGGCGTCCTGGCCCGTGACCGGGGGCAGGTTGGAGATTCCGGCGTTCTTGAGGGCGATGATGATGCCGCCGGCCATGCCGTCGTTGGCGGAGTAGACGCCGACGATCTTCCCCTTGCCCAGCGCCGTGAGCGCGGCCGCCATGTTCGTGTTGGCGTTCTCCGGCTTCCAGTCGACGGTGTCGTACTCCTTGCCGACATTCACCTTGCCGTCGAGGACGGAGTGCGCACCGGACTTGAAGAGTTTGGCGTTCGGGTCGGTGACCGAGCCGTTCATCATGACGATCTGGCCGTCCTTGGCCTTGTCGCCCAGCGCCTCCAGCAGCGCCTTGCCCTGGACCTTGCCGACGTCTTCGTTGTCGAAGGAGGTGTAGGCGTCGATCGGGCCTTCCGCCAGACGGTCGTAGGCGATGACCGGAATGCCGGCGTCCTTGGCCTTCTTGACCGACCCGGCGATGGCCTTGGCGTCCACCGCGTCGATGACGAGGACGTGCACCTTTTCGGCGATCATCGCTTCGACCTGGGAGTTCTGGGTGGCCGCGTCCTGCTTGGCGTTGGCATAAACCACTTTGCCCTTGCCTCGCGTGAATTTGGCGACTTCCTTCTCGATCAGCGGCTTGTCGAACTTCTCGTAGCGCGCCGTCTGGTCCTCGGGAAGCAGCAGACCGACCTTGATCGCGTCACCGGTGGCCGAGGCCCCGGGTCTCGCACCGGCGTCCTCATCCGTGCTGCCGCAGGCAGTGAGCGAGACGGTGATCGCGGAGGCGGCGACTGCAACGGCGGCTCGACCCAGATATGTGTTCACGACGTAAACCTCCCTGACGAGGCCCTGTACTTGCGGCCGAGGTAGACGCAGTCAACTCGGCACCGACACCACCGTCAAGAAGTGAACTATTAACGAGATGGCAACGTTGCCATCACGCTCCGCATCCTCACAATCCAGCTATTACTACGCCTTTTCAGCATGATTGGCTCCCTGACGGCAGTTCAACTTTTGAATAGACCGCCCGGACTCCGACCACCTGTCGGCGCGTGAACGCCGGGGTCGGCCTGTAGAGGCCGTGTGAAAATCCGCCCCCCATGCCGCACCGATCGGCAGCGCCGCATGCACGCGCGGCACTGAACGTGACACCGTGGACACGTCTTGCAGTCGGCCGTCGCAGCTTGGAGGGGATCCCCCGATGTACGCACGCCAGAAGAAGGACCGGTCGGTGACGACCACGCGCCGCCGATTGGCCACGGTCGCAGCGGCTCTCGCCGCAGCCTGCGCTTCGGCGTTGGTGACCGCGGCGCCGGCGAGCGCCGAGGTCAAGTCCACGTGCGGGACCTACATCTGCGTGGCCACCGCGTATCAGGGGCGCGACTACGTCCAGGACATCACCGTCACCACCAGGGACGGACTGCCGGGGACGCTGCGCGCCTTCGTGGGCGACTACCGGGGGAGCAGGGCCGGTGTGTCGCGGGCACGGTTCGTCATCAACCGGGAGTTCAGGGCGTACCCGCGGCTGGCCGTCTGCGGTGGCCTGGACCGCAGTGGCAGGGTGATCGAGAACCACTGCGTGATGATCCCCTGACCGCTCCCGGCATCGGCGGCTCCGCTCCCCGCCCTCCCGGTCGTTCGCCGCCAGGGCCCCGGCCGAAGTCGGGGCCCGCCCGGACCGACGAAGATCATCGGGTGCAGAATGGCCGGTATGTCGATAACAAACACTCCCAAGACGGCATCGATCGACGACGCTTCACCGATCGGCCTCACCTTGGCCCGCGCCTTCGACGACGACCCGATGATGCGCTGGTTCTTCCCCGACGACGCCACACGCGAGGCGGGGCTGGGCCGCTACTTCAGCACGATCTTCACCCGGCAGTACGGCCGGCACGGCGTCTGCGAACGCACCGGGGCGGCGGCGGCCTTCTGGGTGCCGCCGGGCGCCCAGGACAAGGCCGTTCCCGACGCGGAGACCATCCGGCAGCTCGAGGAGATCCTGGGCGACCGGGCTCCGCTCTTCCGCGAGGCCGTGGCCGCGGCCTCCGGGCAAGGACCCCAGGAGCCGCACTGGTACCTGGCCGTGGTCGGCGCAGACCCGGCCGCACAGGGTCAGGGACACGGAGCCGCGCTCCTGCGCTCGGGCCTCGCCAAGGCCGATGCGGCCGGCCTGCCGACGTACCTGGAGTCCTCCAAGGCGTCCAACCTCCCCGTCTACGAGCACTTCGGCTTCACGGTGCTCGGCGAGTTCCGACTCCCGGGCGGCGGACCGACCCTGTGGGCGATGCGCCGCGAGCCGCGCCACCCGGCCGACGCCTGAGACGACGCCTGAGGCCTTCCCGGCGGTCCGCGGGAAGCCGCCGCCGGCCGGATCCGGGGCCGAGCCTGTGGGCTCGGCCCCGGGTACGTGCTGCGTCACATCTCCGCGACGGCCTCCAGCGGGCTCATGGCGGCTGCCCGGCGGGCCGGGGCGGCTGCCGCGATCACGCCGATCGTGAGGGACAGCAGGCAGACGAGGAGCAGCGTCCCCCAGGGCAGGGCCAGGGAGTACTGCGTCATCGCGCCGTTGGCCAGGGCGCCGACCGTCCAGGCTCCGAACAGCCCGCCTGCCAGGCCCAGCACCGTGCCGAAGGCGGCGACGGTCACCGACTCCAGGCGGATCATCCGCCGGATGCCGCTGCGGTCCATGCCGATGGCGCGCAGTACCCCGATCTCGCGGGTGCGTTCCGAGACCGACATGGCCAGGGTGTTGACGATGCCGAGTGCGGAGATCACGGCGCCGATGGCGAGCAGCCCGTACATCAGGGTCAGCAGGTTGCCCAGGGAACCGGCGGCCTCCCGGACGAGTTCCTTCCGGTCCTTCACCTGCACCAGCGGGCTGTTGCCCACGGCGGCGCGCAGCCGGTCCTCGGTGGCCTCGGAGACCGCGCCGGCGTCGGTGCGGACGAGGATCCGCTGGATGGTGCCGGACTTGAAGCTGTGCTGCTGCACCTCGGCGCGGTCGCCCAGTACCTCCCCGGCGGTGGGGTTGTCCTCGTAGACGCCGACGACGGTGTACTGCCCGGGCTCCTGGCTGCGGCCGATGCGGGCGTCGAGCCGGCTGCCGGTGCTCAGGTGCTGTTCGCGGGCGGTGGTGCCGGAGACGGCGATCCGGCCCGGTCCGAGGTCCTTCAGTGACCCGCTGAGGAACTCGAGCTTCATGACGGCGTTCACGGTGCCGGGGTCGACCCCGGCGATCGCCTGGACACCGCCGCCTGCGGTGAACACGACGGAGTCCGCGACGGCGGCGGCCGTCTTCACCCCGCGGGTGTCGGCCACCCGCTTCTCGGCGGCCGGGTCGATGGAGGTCATGGTGGTGCGGCTGCCGATCACGTAGTCGGCGCCGAGGCCGGCTGCGGCCTGCCGGTCGAGGGCCTGTCCGCTGGAGTTGCCGATGACGGCCAGCCCGGCGACCAGCGCCGTACTGATCATCAGGGCGGAGGCGGTGGCGGCGGTGCGCCGCGGGTCGCGCAGCGCGTTCTCGCGGGCGAGGTGGCCGGTGATCCCGAAGCGGCCGGTCAGTCGTCCGCTCAGCCGGATCACGGGGGCGGCGAGAAGCGGCGCCAGCACGATCATGGCGACGACGACGAGGGCGCAGCCGAACATCGCGTTCTGCAGGTTCTCCACCGAGGCGTCCTTCGCCCCCATGAGCGACAGGAGCAGTCCGGCGCCGACGGCGAGCAGGACCAGCCCCACCGCACCGCGGACCCGGGACGCGGTGGCGGTGGGCGGCTGCTGCGCCGAGCGCAGCGCCTCGATGGGCGCGACCCCCGCCGCCCTGCGGGACGGCAGCCACGCGGCGAGCACCGTGACCCCCACGCCCACGCCGAGCGCCGCCACGACGGGGAGCGGACCGATCACCAGGGGGCCGCGGGGCAGCGTGTCCTGCGAGGTGCTCAGGACGGCGGGCAGTACGGAGGCGATGCCGAGGCCGAGCAGGAAGCCTGCCGCCGACGCGGCGAGGCCGACCAGGACGGCCTCCCAGAGGATGGAGCGCACCACTTGGCGGCGCGAGGAGCCGATCGCCCGCAGCAGTGCGATCTCCCGGGTGCGCCGGGAGACGAGCATGGTGAAGGTGTTGACGATGAGGAACGAGCCGATGAACAGCGAGACCCCGGCGAAGACCATCGGCATCTTCTGGTGGCCCCGGGTCAGCGTGTCGAGGTACGTGGCCTGCTGGGCGGCCTGGGCGGCGGCGCTGACGGCCTCGGCCCGGTCGGCCGGGAGCACGGCGGTGACCCGCTCGGAGAGCGTGGACCGGTCGGTGCCGGGCGCTGCGGACAGGTCGATCGAGGTGTACCGGCCCGGGGAGGCGAACAGCTGCTGGGCGGTCGCCCTGTCGAACAGGGCGAGGGTGCCGCCCGCGGTCACCCGCGTGTCGCGGGTGGTGACGATTCCCACCAGCCGCTTCTTCATGACCGGGCCGTCGGTGGCCAGCGTGACCGTGTCGCCGATGCCGAACCCGCCTGCGGCGGCGGTGCCGCTGTCCACGGCGATCTCGTCGCCGTTCCGGGGGGCGTGGCCCTTGACCAGCGGATGGCGGCCGTCCGTGCCGTCCTTGCCCGGTACGTAGGCGCCGGCCAGGTTCGCCCACGCCTTGCCGGCGCGCAGCGGAGCGCCGTCCGCGCCGTTCAGGGTTGCCGAGCCGTCGGCTGCGGGCCGCGCGGCGGCGACACCGGGCACATCGGCCAGCTTCCGGACGAGCGCGTCGTCGAGTGCCCCGGGCTCGTCGTCCGCGGCCCCGGGCGGGGAGTCCTTCGGGGTGACGGTGAATGCGATGTCCGCGAAGTTCTTCGATGCAGCGGCGCGGTAGGCGGCGGCGGAGGACTCGGCGAAGACGAGGGTGCCGCAGACGAACGCGACACCCAGGCAGACCGCGAGAACGGTCATGACCAGACGGGCCTTGTACGCCAGGACGTTGCGCAGGGCTGTTCTCAGCATGGGCAGCTTTCGGGGACGTGGGGTACGGGAACGTGTGACGCAGGTGTCGGGGTGAGGCCGGGTCAGCTGGTGCGGGAGCGCGCGTCGAACGCCTTCATCCGGTCCAGGACGCGGTCCGGGGTGGGGCGGGTCATCTCGTCCTCCAGACGGCCGTCGGAGAGGAAGACCACGCGGTCGGCGTATCCGGCGGCGACGGGGTCGTGGGTGACCATGACCACGGTCTGGCCGAGCTCGCGCACCGAGTCGCGCAGGAAGCCGAGGACCTCTGCCCCGGCGCGGGAGTCGAGGTTGCCGGTGGGCTCGTCGCCGAAGATGATCGCGGGGCGGGAGACCAGCGCCCGGGCCACGGCGACGCGCTGCTGCTGCCCGCCCGACAACTGCCCGGGCCGGTGGCCGAGGCGCTGGGAGAGGCCGACCATGGACACCACGCGGTCCAGCCACTGCCGGTCGGGGCGGCGTCCGGCGATGGTCAGCGGCAGCGTGATGTTCTCCAGCGCGGTCAGCGTCGGCAGCAGGTTGAACGCCTGGAAGATGAAGCCGACCCGGTCGCGGCGCAGCTCGGTGAGCTGCCGGTCGTTCAGCGTGCTCAGTTCGGTGGTGCCGATGCGGACGGAACCGGAGCTGACCGAGTCGAGCCCGGCGGCGCAGTGCATCAAGGTGGACTTGCCGCAGCCGGAGGGGCCCATGATCGCGGTGAACTCGCCCTCCCGGAAGGCGAGGCTGACCTGGTCCAGGGCGACGACGCGGGTGTCGCCGCTGCCGTAGACCTTCGACAGGTCATGGGTGGCGGCCGCGATCCCGGCGGTCGTCGGATACGGCGCGAGGGCGTCGAACGGTGCGGCGGTCACGGGGGACTCCTCTTCGGGTGCCAATGGGTGCACTTCGAAGGGTGTCCGGGGCGTGTATCGGTGCCGGGGCGGCCGTGTATCGGCGTCCGCGTCGCTTCGTATCGGTTCTGTACGGGGGCGGGGTGGGGCGGGACGGGGCTCCGGGCGGGGGTGGTCAGGCCGGCAGGCGCAACGTGGCGACGGCGCCGCCGTCCGGGGCGTTGGCCAGGCGCAGCTCGGCGCCGAGGACCCGGGCCTGGCCCAGGGCGATGGTCAGACCCAGGCCGTGGCCCGAGCCGCGCTCCGCCGCTCCCGTGTGGAACCGGCGCGGACCGTCGCTCAGCAGGTCCGGGGGGAAGCCCGGTCCGTGGTCGCGTACGACGACCGTGTGGCCCTCGACGGTGACTTCGACTGGGGTCGCGCCGTGCCGGTGCGCGTTGACGACGAGGTTGCCGACGATCCGTTCGAGGCGGCGCGGGTCGGTCTCCACCGGCTCGGCGGGCCCTGCCGCCGGCACGTCGGCGACGATGACCTGCGCATCGAGTCCGGTCCGGGCCACGGCCTCGCGCACGACGGCGCCGAGCGGGACACGGGCGCGGACCGGCTGTTCCGCGCCCGCGTCGAGCCGGGAGATCTCCAGCAGGTCCTCGACCAGGCCGCGCAGGTCCCGTACGCGGCCCCGGAGCAGGTCCTCGGTCTCACCGGGCGGCAGCAGGTCGGTGGCGGCCAGCAGGCCTCCGACGGGGGTGCGCAGTTCGTGGGCCACGTCCGCGGTGAACTGGCGCTCGGCACGCAGCCGTCGGCCGAGGCTGTCGGCCATGTGGTCGACGGTGGCGGCGATGTCGGCCACCTCGTCGCCGCCCTTGATCGGTCCGGTACGGGCATCGAGGTCACCGGCGGAGATCCGGACCGCCGTCTCGGAGACCCGCCGGAGCCGGCGGCCGAGCAGCCCGGCCCCGTAGACCGCCAGGGGTACGGCCGCCGCGAGCGAGACCAGGGAGGCCACCGCCATGCTCGCGTCGAGCCGGCGCAGCCCGTGGAGGTCCGAGTTCATGTTGAACCGGACGGCCAGCACCGGGCTGCCCGGTCCGGCGACCCGCTGGGCGCCCCAGACGCTCGGGCCCAGATTGCCGTCGACGTATCCGTCGTAGGCCGTGCGCCGGTTGCCGTCGGCCGGGTGGCGCAGGGCGTCGGGCAGGTCGGCGGGGTCGAGTTCGGCACCGTCCGCCAGCGTTCCGGTACGCCGGTAGGTGTCCATGGCCGAGTAGACGGTGTTGAACGCATCCCGTTCGGCCCGGCCGCGGATGTCGCTCGCGGTCCACAGGTGGACCAGCACGCCCACCGCCGCCGCGACCAGGCAGGCGGTGGCGGCGGCCAGCGCGGCGATCTTCCGGCGCAGGGACACGCGGGCCGGCCGCAGCCGGTGGAAGGGGCCCATCCGGCTCAGCGCCTGAACTTGTAGCCGAAGCCGCGGACCGTCTCGATCCGGTCCCGGCCCAGTTTCCTGCGCAGACGCTGCACGCACAGGTCCACGACGCGGCTGTCGCCGTCCCAGCCGTACTCCCAGACGTTGCGCAGCAGGGTGTGCCGCTCCAGTACGACGCCTGGGTGGGCGGCGAACTCCAGCAGCAGCTTCAGCTCGGTCGGGGTCAGCGCCACCGGGCTTCCGGAGACGGACACTTCCAGGCCGCCGGTGTCGATGGCCAGGTCCCCGAAGACCAGCCGGTCCCCCTCGCAGGACGGTGTCTCCTCGGCCGCGGCGGGCCCGGTTCCGGCGGCAGGCGCGTAGGTCGCCCGGCGCAGCAGCGAGCGGATGCGCGCCACGAGTACGTAGGTGTCCACGGGCTTGACCACGTAGTCGTCCGCGCCGGCCTCCAGGCCGGCGACGACGTCGAGCCCGTCGCCGCGAGCGGACATCATCAAGATCGGCACCAGGCTGGTTTCCCGGACTCTGCGGCACAGGCCGATCCCGTCCAGGCCGGGCAGCATCACGTCGAGGATGAGCAGGTCGAAGCTGTCGTCGCGGAAGAGTTCCAGCCCCGTGAGCCCGTCAGCCGCCGCCTTCACCTCGTAGCCGTAGCGCTCGAGGGCGACGGCGAAGGACCGGCGCATCAGCTCGTCGTCCTCCACCAGCAACACGCGAACGGGGCGTGCAGGGGCCGGAGCCGGGGTGGGCGAGGACACGGGGGACGACTCCTGTTCGGGCGGGCCGGGTGGGGCTCGGGGGCGCGGTCCCGGGTGCGCTCACGCACGGCCGGCGACCTGAAAGGAACGATACGGCAGGCACCGGGCGCGGCCACCGCGTCGCACGACTGACACGCATCGCCCGCCCGGGAACCTCCTCCGTCCGAAGACGCGCAGGTCAGACGGGGTGGCGGGGATCGCGCAGAGGGTGGATCCGGGGCCGTTCGCAGCTATGTGGGCCGTCCGTCCTCAGGGCCCGCGCGCCGTTTCGACGGGCAACCAAGCGCTGACTGATACGCCCCGGATACAAAACCGCGGCAGCGCGGGGCCCTGGGCTGTCGGTTGACATGGAGTGCACTCCAACACCTAGCGTCCCGGGCAGATGATTCCGACATCAGGAGGCAGCACCATGAGCGATGTCCCCACCCGGCACCTGGGCAGCCTGGCTGTTCCTGCGCAAGGCCTGGGCTGCATGGGCATGAGCCACGGCTACGGCGCCTCGGACGACGCCCAGTCGATCGCGACCCTGCACCATGCCCTCGACCTCGGGGTCACCTTTCTGGACACCGCCGACTTCTACGGTGCCGGGCACAACGAGGAGCTGATCGGACGGGCCGTCGCCGAGCGCCGCGACGAGGTGGTGCTGGCCACGAAGTTCGGCTTCGCCAACCGCCTCGGCGAGCCGACCCTGGTCCGCGGTGACGCCGCGTACGTACGGCAGGCGTGCGAGGCGTCGCTGCGCCGGCTCGGGGTCGACCACATCGACCTCTACTACCAGCACCGGGTCGATCCGCAGGTGCCGATCGAGGAGACCGTCGGCGCCATGGCCGAGCTGGTGCAGGCCGGCAAGGTCCGTCACCTCGGGCTGTCCGAGGCCGGGGCGGGCACCATCCGCCGGGCGCACGCGGTCCACCCGATCGCCGCGCTGCAGAGCGAGTGGTCGCTGTGGACCCGCGACCTGGAGGCGGAGATCGCCCCGGTCTGCCGCGAGCTCGGCATCGGCCTGGTCCCGTTCTCGCCGCTCGGGCGCGGGTTCCTGACCGGCCGGTACAGCTCGGTCGAGGGGCTGGCCGAGAACGACGTGCGGCGCACTCAGCCGCGCTTCGCCGACGGCAACCTCGAACGGAACCTGGCGATCGTCGCGAAGCTGAACGAGCTGGCCGAGGCGAAGGGGGTCACCGCCGGCCAGCTCGCCCTGGCCTGGGTGCAGCACCGGGGGGACGACGTGGTGCCGATCCCGGGCACGCGGCGCCGGAAGTACCTGGAGGAGAACCTCGCGGCCCTGGCCGTCGAGCTGTCCCCGGAGGACCTCGCGGCCATCGAGGCCGCAGCCCCGCCCTCGGAGATCGCGGGCACCCGCTACGACGCGACCAGCCTCACCTTCGTCAACAGCTGAGCCCGCCGCGGTGTCGGGTCGGCTCGCTGTCACTGCTCGGTGAAGGCGCCCTCAGCCGAGCCGGCGGCCGAGGAAGTCCAGCATCGGCTCCGCCGCGACGGTCCAGTACGGCCACCCGTGGCCGCCCGGTTGCAGGACCACCTCGGCGTCCACGCCGCGGGCCGCGAACGCCGTGCGCAGGTCTTGGGTCCCCGGCAGGTAGTTGGTGTCCTCGGTCCCGCAGCCGAGGTGGTAGCGGGTGCTCCGGAGCCGGTCGGGGGTGGTGCGCCGGATGATGTCGGCCAGGTCGTACTCCCGGGCGCGGTCCGTCAGCCGCGCCGATCCGGCCAGGTCCCGGCCGAAGGCATGGCCGAAGAAGCGGTTCCACTCCGCCATCGGCATCGCGCGGTAGCCCTCGTCGGTGAAGTGTGCCGTGCTCAGGCCGGCGGCGGCGCCGAACCGGCCCGGGTACCGCAGGGCGTACATCAGCGCGCCGTAGCCGCCCATGGAAAGCCCGGCGACGGCCCGCTTCTCCGCCCGGCCGCCCACCCCGTGGGCCTGTTCCACGGCCGGGACGAACTCCTCGATGAACATGTCCTCGTAGCGCAGGGCCGCGCCGCCGGATCCGGCGTCGTTGATGTAGAACGTCTCGTCCTGCCCTCCCCCGGGCACGCCGGGGTCGCGCCGGGCGTCGGGCATGACGAGGGCGCACGCCGGGATGCGGCCGGCCGCGACGGCCCGTTCCAGGGTCGGCACGATGCCGCCCTTGACGACCCAGTCGGTGTGCTTCCCGCTCGCTCCGTGCAGCAGGAAGAGGGCCGGGATCCCGCCGTCGGGCCCGCCGCTCCGGGGCGGGGGGCTCACCCCGGCGGGGAGGTAGAGGCTGTACGGGACGTCCCGGCCGAGCAGGCGGCTGCGCAAGGTCAGGTCGGTGCGCAGCGAGCCGCCCCCGGAGGCGGACGGAGCCGGCGGGATCGCGGGCGGGGTGGCGGACGGCTCCGGTCCCGGCGCCCCCGGTCCGCGTCGCAGCAGGAAGGCCGCGGATGCGGCCGCGAACGTTCCGCCGGCCCCGGCCGCGAGCACGGAACGGCGCGCAGGAAGTTTCACCATGGTTCCCTCACGCGGCCGGCCGTTCACGGGGCCAGGCTCATGGCACGGACCCCACACATGACACGCCCGGCGTCCGCATCGGGACAAGCAGCCACGCCGGGGAGCCCGCCCGGTCACCACCCGGTGGGCTACCGGTTCCGGCTCCGGCTCCGGCTCCGGCCGGGTGGGGGCAGGTACGACGCCCCTCGGGCCCGCGGGGTCAGTGGTTGCGGGTCAGGGCGGCGGGGGCTCCGGCCGACTGTGCGCCTTCCGACTGGAGCGTCAGGCGGTCCGGTTCCTCCAGGGTCAGCACGTAGAGATTGCCGCGGGGGCAGTCGAAGGAGGCCGCACGGTCGGTCGGATGGCTGGTCGCTGCCGCCAGGACCGCGGTGTTCCCCTTGATCTGCCGCAGCTCCAGGGCTTCCGTGCACCCCAGGTTGCGCCCGCTGGAAGTCTCCTTGACGTCGCTGACCTGCCGGCCCACGATCTCGCCCGCAGCTCCGGCCTGCAGCGTGACGGTGACCGCGAACTCACCCGTCCGCGCCCGGGTGATGCCGTCCGCGTCCGGCGTGCCGGGCCCGACGCCGGACCACGTGCCGACCCACGACGCCGGCAACGCCGCTGCGGAGGACGGCGGTACGGACGGTGTCTGCGAGGCGGTGGGGGGTGCGGCCTTGCCACCGTCGCCGTCGCCCCCGGGAAGCCCGATCGCGAGCGTGACGGCCACCGCGAGTGCGGCGGCGCCGGCGGCCGCGCCGATCACCAGGGGCCGACGGGACGAGAGCGGAGTGCCCGGAGCCGTGGCCGGCGGCGCCGGCTGGGCGGCAGGGGACAGGGCCGGCGACTGCGGCGGAACCGGCGGAGCACCGGGCCCCACAGGGGCGTGGGCAGGGGGCTGCGGCACGGTCAGGAGACGCGTGAGTTCGGCCTCCCGGCGGCCGACGTCGGCGACGAGGGCCGGTGGTACCGCCCTGCTCCAGTCCTCCTCCTCTGCGGCGCCGAGCCGGGCCCGTACGTCCTCGGCGGTCGGGCGCCGGTCGGGGTCCTTGGCCAGGCACTCCCTCACCAGCGGCAGGAGCGCCTCGGGTACGCCGTCGAGGAGCGGCTCGTCGTGGACGATCCGGTACAGGAGGCCCGGCAGCTGCAGCTCCTCCCCGCCCGCCAGGAAAGGGCTGCGGCCCGTCGCCGCGTACACGAGGACCGCGGCGAGGGAGAACACGTCGGCCGGCGCCCCGGCCACGGCGCCGGTCGCCTGCTCCGGCGCGAGGAAGCCGGGCGTGCCGATGACCGCGCCCGTCTGCGTGTGGCGCGGGTCGCGTACGGCGCGGGCGATGCCGAAGTCGATCAGGAAGGGCCGCTCCGGGCCGAGCAGTACGTTCGCCGGCTTGATGTCGCGGTGGACGACCCCCGCCGCCCGTACCGCGACGAGCGCGCAGGACAGCTCCCGGGCCAGGCACCACACGGCCGGCGCCGCCAGCGGCCCGTGCCGGTGCACCCAGTCGCCCAGCGACGGCGCGGCGATGTACTCCGTCGCCAGCCACTGCGGCGACACGCCGGGCGGGCTGAAGTCCACCACCGAGACCGTCCACGCACTGCGCACACGGTCGTTGGTGCGTATCTCCCGGGCGAACCGTTCGGCGAAGTCCGGTTCCAGACTCAGCTCCCGGTGCACGGTCTTGAGGGCCAGCGGCCGGCCGGACGGCGTCCGGGCCAGGAACACCTCGCCCATTCCTCCCTCGCCGAGCCGCGCCAGCAGGCGGTACCCGCCGATCTCCGGCTGATCGCCGGGCCGCAAAGACTCCACCGGCTCCCCCGTCCCCATGGCCGTTCGCCGACCCGTGGTGAACGGACCGTCCGGTGCGCCAATTTATCGGACGATCTCACGGACCGGAGGGGTACCGGAGGCGGTGTCCGGCCGGCTCTAAGACCGGACACCGCACGCGGGGTCAGGAGACGGTGACGAACTTCGCGACGCTCGGCACCCCCTGGGAGTCGAGGGCGAAGAGCATGTAGTTCCCCGGCAGGACCACACCGGTGTCGGCAGGGATGGCCACCGTGTACGCGCCGGCTCCCGCGGCCGTGGACGCGAGGGGGACCCGCCGCTGGTCGTTGTCGGTGGAGTGGGTCGCGGCCGCGGCCCGCATCAGGACGAAGGACGCCACCGGGCCCTGGGTGCTCACCGTGAGCGACGTGCCGGGGGCCGCCCTGGGCGGGACGCCCGCGGTGATGACGGGACGCGGCTTCGGCGATCCGTCGGCGTTGAGCAGGTACGGCGGCGTGAAGACGGCGCCGTCGGCGTGGTTGGTGGCGCAGTCCCCGCACAGGCCCCCGCCCCCGGAGAAGATCCGCCCGTCCGGCAACAGGTTGGCCACGCTGTGGTAGTTGCGCGGGACGGCCATGGTGGCGAGCGGGGTGAAGCTGCCGGTCGACGGGTCCCAGAGCTCCGGGGCCAGCACCGAGGTCGCGTCGCTGAAGGGCACCGGATAGGCCTGTCCGCCGAAGACGGCCACCTTGCCGTCGGGCAGGACGACGCTGTTGCTGAAGGCGCGGGCGTGCTCCATGTCGCCCGTGCGGGCGGCCTGCACCTGCTGGCCGCCCGAGATGCTGACGGTGTAGGCGCGCCGGGTGGCCGGGGTCTCCTCGTAGGCGGGCGAGCCGCCCAGGGTGAGCAGTTTGCCGATGTCGTACGCGACGGCGTTGCCGGTCATGGCGTCCTGGCTGTCGGCCCGGGTGCCGGCGGGCGTGATGGCGCCCTGGCCGCTGGTCGAGATCCAGTTCATCTGCCTGCTCGGGCCCAGCTGGAGTACCTTGCCGCCCGAAGTGGCGTACAGCCACATGTGGTTGTCGGCCCGGTACGGTCCGGCGGGGTCGGCGGTCAGCGCCGGGACGGCCGAGACCCCGGGGAGCCTGCGCCACGTACGGGTGTCCGGCGACCAGGCCTCACCGGCCTTGTCGCCCGCGGCTCCGCTCCAGGATCCGCCGAGCACGAAGGCCTCGCCGGTGGAGAGCAGCGTCATGGCCTGGTAGCCGCGGGCGATGTTCATGCTGGTGGTGGCGGACCAGGTGTCGCTGCCCGGGTCGTAGATGCTCGCCTTCTCCGCGTTGCTGCCGCCGGTGACCAGCACCCGGCCGTCGGCCAGCATGGCGATGCCGGGACAGAACATGTCGTGGCCGGTGTTGTCGATGCGGCGCTGCGTGACCTTGCCGGTCTTCAGGTCCAGGATCGCGGTCTGGGTGTAGCCGTTGCTGCCGCCGAAGCGGTCGACGGCGTACGCGGACCAGGCGAGCAGCTTGTCGCCGGGCAGGGCGGCGGTGGCCACGGGCACCAGCGGGAAGCCGGTGATCCGGTCCCAGACTCCGTGGGCGGCCGGGCTGGCCGGTCCGCTCAGGCGTATCTCACCGGCCGAGGTCCACGGGCCGCGCCCGCCGGCCTCGGTGGTCACGGTCAGACGGATGAAGCGGGCGGTCTCGGTGCGGGTGAAGGTGGCGGTCTTGACGGTGTCGTCGTCGCGCCAGGTGCCCGCGGCGACCGGTGCGGCGAAGGACGTGCCGTCGGTGCTGGTGGTGACGGTGTACGCGCCTGCCCGGCCGTTGGGTCCGTCCGGGCGGGGGTGGTAGACGAGGGCGGAGACGGCCGTCGTGCGGTGCATGTCGATGGTGATGCTGTGCGGCAGGGGGGCGGGGGTGCCGGCCCACTTGCTGTGCCAGATGGTGCTGTCGTTGCCGTCGAGCACATTGGCCGCGCGGCCGTCCTCGCCGCCGGTCTCCTCGTCGCCGGCCGTGGCCGTCCAGCCCGTCCGGGACAGGTCGACGGTGGCTGCGGGGGTGCCGGGGTCGCCCAGCAGATTGATCTCGGCGGCGGAGGTCCAGGGCCCGCGGCCGCCGGCTTCGGTGAGCGCGGTCAGCCGTACGAACCGGGCCCCCTGCGGGGCGAACCCGAGCGTCTTGGTGCTGCCGTCGTCGGCCAGCGTGCCCGAGGCGACCGGGCTCGCCCAGGCCTGTCCGTCCGTACTGACACTGATGCTGTACTCGCCGACGCGCCCGTTGGCCCCGTCCGCTCGGGGGCGGTAGAGGAGGGCGGAGACCACGGCCGTGCGGTGCATGTCGATGGTGATGCCGTGCGGCAGGGGGGCGGGGGTGCCGGCCCACTTGCTGTGCCAGATGGTGCTGTCGTTGCCGTCGAGCACGTTGGCCGCGCGGCCGTTCTCGCCGCCGGTCTCCTCGTCGCCGGCCGTGGCCGTCCAGCCGCTCCGGTCGAGGAGCGGAGCTGTGGGTTCCATGGCGTTCGCCGGCGCGATGCCGTGGTGCGGTGACTGCTTCGCCGTCTGCTGGTCGAACGGAACGGGTGCGGGTCGGGGTATCGGGGCGCGGCCGGCCGCTGCCGGGCCCGCGACCCCGAGCCACGGCATCAGACCGACCAGCAGCGAGCCGAGGCCGAGGGCGATGAGCAGGTGGGAACGGCGTATCGCGCGGAAAGAGGCGAGGAAGCGTCGCCTGTTCTGCAATCTGACCTCCTGGGGCGAACCGGTGAACCCCATGGAACATAGGTCCACACAGCCACAACCCGCCTGAAATGGAGGAGAGTTGGCGCGAAACTGCACGGTCCCGGGCCAGGGTCCGCCGGTCCGCTGCGACCCGGGCCCGGCCGGGACGGTGGGCGCGGCGACGGTGTGCGCCTGAGTTCCTCGAGGTTTTCGCTGGTCAGGGCGGCGCCAGTGGGCCACCGAAAAGTTTCTCGAAGAAGTTCCAATCCAAGGGCGTCGGCGCTCCGAAGTACTGGCGAGACCCTCCCCGGGGGTTCACGCAAACCCGTACGATCTGCGATTCCCACGACGGGAACCGCGGAACAGGAGCGAATGTGATAGCCAAGCGCACTGGTCGCCTCGTGGTGCTCGCCGCCGTGCCCGCCGCCGCCGTGTTCCTGACCGTAGGGCTTTCCGGCCCGGCTCTCGCGGAAAGCGGGAAGGCGTACCAGATCGATCTGGCGCAGCTCAACAACTCCGGTTCGCGGGGTACGGCCATGCTCAGCATCAAGGGCAATCAGCTGACCGTGCAGATCGAGTCCGAGGGCATGGTGCCCGGGTCGCCGTCGGCCCAGCACTTGCACGGCTCGACCAACGGGCACGACTTCCAGTGCCCGGACGCCAGTGACGACACCAACGGCGACGGGATCCTCAGCAACACCGAGGCCACCGTCGACTACGGCGACATCAACATCTCGCTCACCACGTCCGGCGACACCCAGGCGGCCAGCGGACTCGCCGTGGAGCGCATGCCCGTCGCGAACAAGCAGGGCAAGGTCTCCTACAAGCGGACCATCGCCGTCTCGCAGGCCGTGGTCGACCACATCAAGGACCTGCACATCGTGCAGCACGGCATCGACCGCAACAAGAACGGCAAGTACGACTTCGAAGGGGCCGGCAAGAGCGAGCTCGACCCGAAGCTGCCCCAGGAAGCCACGGCTCCCACCAACTGCGGCATGGTGATGGGCGCGTCCGTGGGTTCGATCCCGGTCGGCGGCGTCGAGACCGGCGGCGGCGCTGCGCAGAGCGCGTCCGCGCCGGCGACGCTGGCCACCGGGGCGGCGCTCGCCGTCTCCGCGGCGGTGGCGGGTGCCGCGGCCGGTGCGTTGTTCGTCGCGCGGAGGCGGGCCGCCTCGGGCCGCGTGCGTACCCAGACCACGGCGGCCGCCGCGTGAAGGCCGGCCAGAGCTCCGCACCGGCCGTGGTGCGCGCACCCGCCGCATCCGCCGTACGGCCGGGCCGCCGCCGGACCGCGAGCGCCTTGGCCGCCGCCGCCCTCGCCACGCTGTTCCTCGCGGGGTGCGGGGGCCAGGATCCGGCGGCGCCCGCCTCCCCTCAGGGTCAGGCCCCGCAGGGCGGGGCGCCGGTGAGCGGCAGCGCCGCGGGCGCTCCCACCGGGCAGGCATCCCCCGGCGGCCACCACGCGGCGCCGGAGGGCGGGGCGCAGAACGGTGCGGGTGCGGCTCAGGCCAAGCCCGCCCTCGCCCGGTCGGAGCCGCAGAGCATCTCCATCCCGTCCCTCGGCGTCTCGAGCTCCTTGGAGACGCTGCGGCAGAACGCGGACGGGACGATGCAGACCCCCAAGGACCCCGGTCTCGCGGGCTGGTACGAGCCGGGGCCGACACCCGGCTCCCAGGGGCCCGCCGTGATCGCCGGCCACGTCACGTGGAACGGCTCGGCGGCCGTGTTCGAGAAGCTGAAGACGATGAAGGCCGGTGACACGATCAAGGTGACCCGGCGGGACAACAAGACGGCCACGTTCACGGTGGAGCGGGTCGCCGAGTACCCGAAGGCGGAGTTCCCGACGCTCGAGGTCTACAAGAACCTCGACCACGCAGGCCTTCGCCTGGTCACCTGCGGCGGCGAATTCGACCCGAAGAAGCACTACTACAACAGCAATGTGGTCGTGTTCGCCAACATGACGGGCACCACGTAGCCAGGTGCGGACTCCCCCGGACCGGACGAGCCCATGCACGGGTGAGACACCCCTGACGGACAGCGGGAGACCCGGACCTCCCCCCTTGCCGGGTCTCCCGCTGTCAGCGCCGTGTCGAGCCGAGGGGTCCATGTGGACGGAGGGCGGAAGATGACGGGATCCTCCGGGGTGCGGTACGAAGTCCCTCGTGAACGAAGAGATCCAGCCCGCAACCGTCCGTGTGTTCATCGCCCTCGCCCCGCCCGACGACGCCAAGGAGGAACTGGCCCGGGAACTGCGGCCCGCCTACCACGCCTACCCGGGCATGCGGTGGAACCGCATCGAGGACTGGCACATCACGCTGGCCTTCCTCGGTGAACTCCCGGTAGCCGCGGTCCCGCTGCTGAAGCCGCCGCTCGCCGCCCTGGCCGCAGCGCACCGGCCCCTGGAGCTGGCGCTGCGCGGCAGCGGGCACTTCGACCACCGGGTGCTCTGGAGCGGGATCGACGGGGAGCTCGACGGTCTGCACCTGCTCACCGCACAGGTGCGTACCGTCGTCAGGGAATGCGGGATCGCCTTCGAAGACCGGCCGCTGCGCCCGCACCTCACTCTGGCCCGCTCCCGCCGCAGCGATCCCTCCAGCACGGTGGAGGTCGCCGCCGCGCTCACCGGGTTCACGGGCCGCCCGTGGCAGGCCGAACGGCTCCACCTGGTCGGCAGCAACATAGGCCGCGGCCCCGGGCCGATCCACTACCGCGACATCCAGGCCTGGGAGTTCACCGGCCGGGGCTGAAGCCCTTCGGCGCGAACCCCGCATCGGACATCACACCGCCCGCGGGAGCCGCCCTCCCGCACAATGGAGGCCGGCGAGCGGGAGGGTGCGGCATGGTGGACGAGCAGGCCTCGGTACGGGTGGAGCGGGACGGCCCCGTGTTCACGGTGATCCTGAGCAGGCCGGGGGTCCGCAACGCCGTGGACGGTCCGACGGCGGCGCAGCTCGCCGATGCCTTCCGCCGGTTCGACGCCGACGAGGACGCGGCCGTCGCCGTGCTGTGGGGCGAGGGCGGGACCTTCTGCGCGGGCGCCGACCTCAAGGCCATCGGCACCGAGCGCGGCAATCAGGTGCTCGCCGCGGGGGACGGGCCCATGGGGCCGACCCGAATGCGGCTGGGCAAGCCGGTGATCGCAGCCGTTGCGGGACACGCGGTGGCCGGAGGCCTGGAGCTGGCGCTCTGGTGCGATCTGCGGGTGGCGGAGGAGGACGCGGTCTTCGGGGTGTTCTGCCGCCGCTGGGGCGTGCCGCTGATCGACGGCGGTACGGTACGGCTGCCCCGCCTGATCGGCGAGAGCCGCGCCATGGACCTGATCCTGACGGGACGTCCGGTCACCGCCGCCGAGGCGCACGGGATCGGGCTCGCCAACCGTGTGGTGCCCGTGGGGCAGTCCCGGCAGGCCGCGGAGGCGCTGGCCCGCGAGATCGCCGCGTTTCCCCAACTGTGCCTGCGCCATGACCGGTTGTCCGTCCTGGAACAGCACGGGCTGGGCGAATCGGAGGCGCTGGCGGGAGAGTACCGGCACGGTCTGGTGCCGCTGGCCGCGGGCGAGACCCGGGCGGGGGCGGGCCGGTTCGCCTCCGGTGCGGGGCGGCACGGCGCTTTCGGGGAGTGAGGCGAAGAGCACCCCGCGCTGCGCCGGTTCCGGCGCGTGTCACCGTGCGGATCCGGTACGGCGGTCGGCCGCGTCGAAGCGGGTCAGGGACAGGGCTCCGGCGTGCAGGGCGCCCTCCAGCGCGAGCCGCATGGCGCGGTCCAGCCCGCCCAGTGCCTCTTCGGTCTCGTCCGCGGCGTCCCGGGCGATTTCGGCGGCCACCTCCCGCTTCGGGGTACGGGGCCCCAGCTTGCTCACCGCCGACGCGGCCCGGGCCGGTGTGAGCAGTCCGGTGGCGTGGGCCAGCAGCCAGCCCGGGACTCCGGCCGCGCCCTCGGCCGGCGCCCGGTAGGGGCGGGACCCGGCGAAGCGCTCGTCCTCGGCGAAGGCGGGCTGCTTGAGCTTGGCCATCGGCGGAGCGGCCGTCCATGACTCCCCGGCGGGTTTGACGACGATGCCCTCGGCGAGGTTGTCCGGCAGGGCGGGCAGCCCCAGGAGCGCGGGCAGCCGGGTCGGGAAGACCACCGGCAGCTGCCCGACCCGGGCCAGGGTGCCCCGTGCCAGCAGGGGTGCGCAGTGCAGACCGGCCGCGTCCGCCGCGGCCCGCAGCGCCTGGTCGGAGACCCAGCACAAACCGTCGTCGGTGGCGACGGTCGCGTCGAACGGCAGCCACAGCAGCTGCGGTGCGTACCAGACACCGGTCTGCACGGGCTCGGCTCCCGGCACCGGGGGTGTGTCGGGGTGCGGATAGCGGCCGCCCGCGAGTTCACCGTAGACGGTCACCGCGGCCGAGGCCGCAGCCCCGTACCGCTCCCGCAGCAGCGCGGCGCAGCGGCTCGCGGCGACCGCCAGCGCCGGCCAGATCCCGCCGACGCCGAAGAAGTCGTCCAGGCCGCCGTCCGCGAGGAGTTCACGGCGTTTGGCCGGGCGCAGGCCGGCGGCGTCGCAGACGACGGCGAAGTTGGCACCGTGGATCTTCTCCTGGGCGACCCACTCCCGCCCGCCGGTCTCGCCCAGCCGACGGCCGGCGGGGATCTTCGGGTACGGGGACCAGGGGCGGGGTTCGGCGTGCACCGGCCGATGCTAGTCCAGTGGCCGGGCGCGGGCCGGGGGATTTTCCTCCCGCAGCGCGCCGGCAGGGTGCCCGGGGTGCGCCGTCCGCCGGCTGAGCAGCGCGGCCTGCGGACCGAACGCAACCAGCAGCGCTCCGCCCGGCGCGGCGGCGAGCGCTCCGAGCTGCAGTGGGAGCACGTACTCGGTCTCCGCCTCGCAGCCGGTCGCGGGATCCCAGAACTGCACCGCCCGCTCCTGGCCGACGGCCACCACGGTCCGCCCTGCGATACCGGTGACGGCCAGGGCCCGGCCCGAGCCCGTGTGGCGTGCCGGCGCGCTGCCGATCTGCCGCCCTGCGGCCAGGTCCCACAGGCGCACGGTGTCGTCCCGGCTTCGGGTGACCGCGGCGGGCTGCCCGTCCACCACTGCGGTCGCCACCGCGGTCACCCAGTCGGTGTGTCCGGTCAGGGGCTCGCCGATCTGCTGTCCGGTGGCGAGGTCCCACACGCGGACCGTCCGGTCCCAGCTCCCCGTGACCGCGACGGGCCGTCCCGCCAGCTCGGTGGTGGCCACGGCCAGGATCCTGCTGGTGTGACCGACGAGGGGTTCGCCGACCTGGCGGCCGGTGGCGAGGTCCCAGATGCCCACGGTCCGGTCGGAGCCTGCGGTGACGGCGACGGGCCGGCCGTCGAGCACGGCGGTGTCCAGGGCCAGCACCCTGCCGTGGTGGCTGGGGAAAGGCTGATGGAGGTACCGGCCGTCCCGCAAGTCCCGGACGTGCACCCTGGCGTCCGGCGACGCGGTGACGACGACGACCCGGCCGTCCACCACTGCGGTGGCCAGCGTGGACACTTCGCCTTCGAAGCCCGTCAGGGCCGGGGCGGCCTGCCGCCCGGTGGCCGGGTCCCAGGCCCGCACTGCCTGGTCGGCGCCCGCCGTCACGGTGACGGGCCGTCCTTCGAGCACAGCGGTGGCGACCGCCAGGACCGGACCGGTGTCCCCCGCCACGGGTCGGCCGGCCTGCAGGGTGCCGGTGAGGTCCCAGGTCTTCACCGTGTGGTCCGCGCCCGCGGTGACGGCCACGGGTCGCCCGTCCACGACCGCGGTGGCCACGTCCCAGACCTGGCCCGTGTGGCCGCCGAGCGGCGCCCCCTCCTGCTGCCGGGTCGTCATGTCCCACACCCGTACCGTCCGGTCGAGGCCGGCGGTGACGGCGAGAGTGCGCTGATCGGTGTTCGCGACGGCCACGGCCCAGACGCGATCGGTGTGGCCCTCGAGCGGCCCGCCCACGGGCTGCCCGGTGGACGCGTCCCGTACCCGTACCAGGCCGTCGTCCTCAGCGGTGAGGGTGACCGGTTGCCCGTCGAGCACCACGCTCTGCGCGGCACCGGTCGGGCCAGCCGGGCCGGTGCTGCTGCCCAGGTGCGACCGGCTGTCGCGATGGCCGGTGATCAGCTCCCAGACGCGTGCTTCCCGGTCGGCCCCGACGGCGGGCGCGAGGGGCCGTCCGCCCGGCACGAGGGTCTCCACGACACGTACGCCGTCCGCCCGTCGAGGGCCGGTGGCCAGGTCCCAGATGCGCAGGGTCCCGTCGGCACCGGCGACGAGCGCGACGCGCCGGTCTCCGATCACGGCGGTCTCCGCCCCGCGCGTGGCTGCGCCGATCCTGTGACCGGTCGTCACGTCCTCGAGGAACGTCTCCTCTCCGGTGTCGACCGTGACGGCGACCACCCGCCCGTCCAGCACCGTCACCGCGGAGACGTACGGTATGTCCTCTGCGTCCGGACCCTCCAGGTCCGCAGGCGCGGTCCGGGGGTCGTCGACAGGGGCGCCGGTGGTCAGGTCCCACAGCCGTGGCGTCCGGTCCGCCCCCTCGGTGAGTGCGAGAGAGCGCCCGTCGAGCGATGCGGCGCCCACCACGTCCCGGGACTCCCCCACCTGGCGGCCGGTGGCCACGTCCCACGCACGGATCGCCCCGTCCGATGCGGCAGTGAGCACCACGCGGCGCCCGTCCAGCACCGCCGTGGCCGTCACGTGCGCGAATGCGCCGACCTGGCGGCCCGTTGCCGTGTCCCACAGGCACGCGGTCCGGTCCACCCCGATCGTGAGAACGGTGCTGCGACCGTCCACCGTCGTGCTCTCCAGCACGCGGACGAACTCCCCGGCCTGACGGCCGGTCGCCAGGTCGAACAGGAGCACCGACGTGTCGGTGTTCAGCGTGACGGCCACGGGGTGCCAGCCGTCGACCACCGCCGTGGCCACGGATACGACTTCTGCCGTCGCGGACGACACCGGGTCGGTGCGGCCGGTCACCGGCTCGTGGAGTGGGCGGCCCGTGGCCAGGTCCCACATGCGCACGGTCTTGTCCCGGCTGCCCGTGACGGCGACGGGCCGGCCGTCGACCTCCGCCGTCGCCACGGCCATGACCGGGCCGTCGTGACCGGTCAGGGAGCGCAGCAGCCGATGGTCCGCCGGAGAGCCGCCGGTCCAGTCCACCGTCCACTGCGCGGGGGGTTCCCCGGCCACCTCGGCAGCGGCAAGCCACGCGGCCACGTCGAGGTCACCCAGCCGGGCCGCGTCCAGAGCCAGTGCCTGGCGGCGGCGGGCGGCGTCGTGGTGCCGGTGCACGTCCGCGGAAGACCGGTACACCGCAGCCACGAACCGGGCGCGCGAACCGCGCGCCCGGTCCAACAGCCCCAGGACCCGCTCGGGTTCGGCGGAGACGAGACGCCCCGGATCCGCGAACAACTCGTCCACGTCGCAGGGCAGGCCCTCTGAAGACTCGATCATGGCCCGAAGACTAGTGGCGGGCTCTGACACCCACCCCCGGGCGCCGTGGCCCCAGGCTCAGAGCGTCTCGCTCAGGGAGTCCGCCAGCCTGCGCCGGGCCGTCCGTGTCGCCGGTACCAGCGCCGCCACCACCGCGCCCAGCACCGCCCCGGCGACCACCGTCAACAGCACCGGAAGCGAAGGCAGCTGGGCGATTCCGGCGCCGATCCCGCTCGACGCGCCCTGGGTGTCCACCAGCCAGCTGCCGGACAGCGCCCCCACCGTCGTCCCCACCACGGCGGATGCCAGCGCGGTCAGTCCGGCCGCGGTCACGATCATCGCGCCGATCTGCCGGGGCGTCAGCCCGATCGCCTTCAGGGCGAGCAGGTCCCGCCCGCGGTCGCGTACGCCCGTACTGATCAGTGTCAGCAGTTCGATCAGCCCGATCAGCGCCAGCACCGCGATCAGGGCGGCGATCACCCCGCGCGCCGGCTCCAGCCGGTCCACCGGGTTGGGCGTCTCACGGACCTCCAGCGTTCCCCCCGCCGCCGCGGCGAGCTCGGCGCTCACCGCCCGCGGGTCCGCGCCCTTGCGCAGCACCAGTGCGTGGAAGTCGGGCCGCAGCCCCGGATCACGCTCCCGCAGTGCGTCGATGGTCGTGGTGATCACCCGGCCCCCGGATTCGGGTTCGATGGTGCGGCCGACGAGGTGCAGGATCTGTGGCCGTCCCTCGACGGTCATCCGCACCCAGGCGCCGACCCGCACCCCGAGGAGGTCGAGCAGCCCCTGCCCGGCCACTGCCTCGTCCGGACCGCCGACCGTGCGTCCCTCCACCACCTTGGAGGGGTACGGGTCGCGGGCCGTGCCCAGCCCGCGGAGCGTGATGGTGCCGGTCTGCCCCGGTACGAGCGCCGCCATCTCGGCGCCCGGATGGACGGCGGCGATGCCGGGGACCGCCGCGAGGGTCTTGTCCAGGTCCGCGTCGGACGACCCGGCGGTCTGTTCGGACCGTACGGTCAGCGCCGCGGGCAGTCCCATCTGCGCGGGCCGGCTGCGGAACTGGTCCAGGGTCGACCAGGCGACGAGCGCCACCGTCACGAGGACCAGCGGCAGGGCGAGCCGGGCCACGGAAACGAGGGTCCGGCCGCGGCGCGGGAACGCCGCCCGCCACCCCAGGACCAGCGCGGGAGGCACCCGTACCCCGAGGGCCCGCCGGCCGAGCGCGGTCATCGGCGCGGCGGACGGCAGCGCCGCGCGGGCCACCGGCACCGGCGGCACCCGTCCGGCCCGCCAGGCCGAGAGCCCGGTGGCGGCCGCGATCAGCAGCACCGCGCCGCAGGGGACGCCGATCATGAGGGCGGTGTGGCCGGGGAGGTCCTGCCAGACGGCCGCCGCCTCCCCGATCCGCCCGGGGATCCGGGCACCGAGCAGGGCGATCGCCGCCGTGCCGAGGGCCACGCCGAGCAGCGCGAAGGCCAGATGCTGCACGAGGAAGCCGCGGGTCACCTGGCCAGGGGTGAAGCCGACGGCCTTGAGCACGGCGATGTCCCTGAGCTGGCCGCGCACCCGGGCGCCGATCGCACCGGCTGCGGCGAGCGCCGCCGCGAGCAGCGCTCCGAGGCCGAAGACGGCGAACATCTGGCCGAGGAGCCGGTCGTCGCCGCCCGCCTCGGCCCGCGCCTGCTGCCATTTGGTGACCTGCGCCACCCGGTCGGCGCCGAGGACGGTCACGGCGCGCTGGACGATGAAGTCGGTGTCGTCCGGATCCTCCAGGCGCAGGCCCACGCTCTGCCCGGTGTCCCCGTGGGCGATCCCGTCGAGGGTGCCGGCGAGCACCCAGCCGATGCCGGGTCCGCCGCCCGGGTGGTAGCGGGGCTCGGCCACCTCGGCGATCCCGCTCACCTGCAGTACGTGCGGTGCGCCGTCCGGCCCGGTGACCCGTACGGTGTCGCCGGGCTCGGCCCAGAGCGCCCGTGCGACCGAGGACTCCAGCACGACGGCGCCGGTGCCGGTGCCGGTGCCGGTGCCGCCCCCGGTGCCGCTGTCGCCGCGTACGCCGTCGTCCGGCCGGGGGAGCCAGCTGCCGGCGGTGACGAGCGGCCGGCCCGTCTCCGGTGGCGCCGCCTGGGCCGCGCGCAGCGTCACGCCGACCCGCGCGCCGCGCGACTCGACCGTCGTCGCCGCGGTGCGGTACGGCCCGGAGAGGGCTGCGACCCCGTCCACGCCGGACAGGGCGTCCATGTCCGCCCCGGCGCGGGTCTGCAGCCAGATGTGCGCGCCGTGGGACTGGTTGAAGATCCGCTGCCAGGGGTTCGCGGCGTAGCTGAACAGTGCGCCGGCGAGCAGGAGCGAGGCGATGATCCCGGCGCTGGCCAGCACGACGAAGAGGGCTTCGCCGCGGTGTGCCCGGAAGTCGGCGTGTGCCCAGCGCAGAGTGGCCCGCACGGTCACCGCTTCGGTTCCGGGTCCAGGTCCAGTACGCCGGACACGCCGCGGGCGGGCCCGCGCCGCCCGCCGCCGTCGAGCTGTGCGTCGTCGGCTATGCGCCCGTCGAAGAAGCTGATGACGCGGTCGGCGGCGCTGGCCATCCGGGCGTCGTGGGTGACCATCATGATCGTCTGGCCGCGCTGGTGGAACCGGGAGAGCAGCCGCAGCACCTCGCGGGTGCCCTTGCTGTCGAGGCTGCCGGCCGGTTCGTCGGCGAGCAGCAGCGTGGGGTGGTTGACCAGGGCGCGGGCGAGCGCCACCCGCTGCTGTTCGCCGCCGGACAGCTCGCCGGGCATCGAGCGCTCGCGGCCTTCGAGGCCGAGTTCGGCGAGCAGTTCGGCGCGGGATGCGCGGGCGGCCTTCGGGGAGGCGCCGGCGAGCAGGGCGGGCAGTTCGACGTTGTCGGCCACGGTGAGGTTGGAGACGAGGTTGAAGAACTGGAAGACGACGCCGATGCTGCGGCGCCTGAGGACCGCCCAGCGGGCCTCGCGGTACTCGTCGACCCGCTCTCCGCCGAGCCACAGCTTCCCGCTGTCGGGCCGCTGGAGGCCGCCGATCAGGTGCAGCAGCGTGGACTTGCCGGCTCCCGACGGCCCGGTGACCGCGACGAACTCGCCCGGCTGGACGGACAGGTCCACCCCGCGCACGGCATGCACCGGCACTCCCTCGCCGTGGTGCGTCTTGGTCAGGCCCTCGGCGCGCACGATGGGCTCACCGGGCACGGCAGGAGCGGTGGTGGCGTCGGTGGTGGCGTCGTCGCTCATTCCAGCTCCTCCTGACAGCGTTCCAGCCAGTCGAGGTCGGCCTGCAGGTGCAGCATGGCGCCCTCGATCAGCAGTTGGGAGATCTTGTTGTCGCGGTCCTCGGCCGCCGCCAGCTTGGACAGGTCCCGCATGGTGTTGAGGTACTGCCGCCGCTGCTTGTTGATCAGCGCGATCGGATCGGCCAGACCCGACTGTGGTGCGAGTGCGAGCTTCATGAAGAACTCGTCCCGTACCCGGGGCTCCTCGGCGGTCTCCTCGAACCAGGCCAGCACGGCCTCGCGCCCGGCGTCCGTCAGCCTGTACGTGCGCTTGTTGGGCCGGCCCGACTGCTCGACGTCCTCGCCCTCGATGAGGCCGCTCTTCTCCAGCCTTCCGAGGGTGACGTAGATCTGGCCGACGTTGGGCTGAGGGTACGCGGCGCCCAGGAGCTTCTCAAGGTCCTGCTTCAGCTCGTAACCGTGCGCAGGGCTACGGGTGAGGAGCGCAAGGAGCGCCAGCCGCACTCGCTCCCCCTCCTTCCCGCTCCGTAGTCAACGGTTCACTCGGCAGCGGACCGGTGCAGCCGCCGTACGCCTCGTCTGCCTGGACGTCTAGTATCGCCCATGCCTAACGGGTATATATAGGCCACGATGGTCGGCAGCGCAGCCGGATCGTGCACTGGGAGGAATCTATGCGGTGGATGCGTGCCGCGGGTAGAGCTCTCCTGGTGGGGGCGGTGGTGCTGGCTGGCTACGCCGGTTTCGGTGCGAACGCCGGCGCGAGCCTGGCCGCGGAGGGCCGCGGTCCCCTGACGCTCGTGACGGCGGGCGATCTGACCGACTACCTCTCCCCGCTCCTCGACGACTGGAACGACGGCCATCCCGACGAGCGGGTCTCGCTCGTCGAGCTGCCCGATTCGGCGGACGAGACCCGGGCCCAGATGATCAGCGAACTGCGGTCGGGCCGCGACCGGTTCGACGTGCTGAACATCGACGTCGCCTGGACGTCCGAGTTCGCGGCGGCCGGCTGGATCTCCCCGCTCGAGCGCGACCGCTTCCCCCTGGACGCCTTCCTGCGTCCGGTCGTCGACACCGCGACCTTCGACGGCCGGCTGTACGCGGTCCCGTACGTCACGAACGCGGGACTGCTCTACTACCGCAAGGACATCCTGGAGCGGGAGGGCGAGCAACCGCCGCGCACCTGGGCCGAGCTGGTGCGCCAGGCGCGCACGATCGCCCCGAAGTACGGACTGGACGGCTACGCCGGCCAGTTCCTGCCGTACGAGGGGCTCACCGTCAACGTCACCGAGGCCGTGCAGTCGGCGGGCGGTTCGATCCTGCGCGACGACGGCGCGCGGGTGACGGTGGACTCCGATGCGGCGCGCACCGGACTGCGGTTCCTCGCGGACGGGGTCCGGGAGGGCTGGATCTCGCGCGAGGCGCTCGGATACAAGGAGGAGGAGTCGCGGCGGGCGTTCCAGGACGGCCGGCTGCTCTTCCTGCGGAACTGGCCGTACGTGTACGCGGACGCCGGCGCGAGCGGTTCCAAGGTCGCGGGCAGGTTCGGCGCCGTGCCCCTGCCCGGACCCGACGGGCCCGGCACCAGCGTGCTGGGCGGCTCCAACCTCGCCGTGAGCAGCCATGCGCGGCATCCGGCGTCGGCGGCCGATCTGATCTCCTACCTCACCAGCGAGCGGGTCCAGCGGCAGGTGCTCACCGAGGGCTCGCTGCCACCGGTACGCGCGGCGCTGTACGAGGACCCCGAGCTGATCCGCGCGTATCCGTACCTGCCCACGCTCCGCCAGAGCCTGCTGTCGGCGGTGCCCCGCCCGAAGAGCCCGCGCTACGACCAGGTGAGCCTCGCCGTGCAGGCCGTGGCACAGGACGTGATGGCGCAGCGCCAGACGGCCGAGCAGGCGGCGGCGCGGCTCGCGCGCGAGCTCGGGCCGCTGTCGCGCAAGGACTGATCGCACCACTCCGCCTCTCTCCGCTCCGCGACACTCCCGGACACTCCCGGACACCCCCCGAGGGCCTCTACTTACATGTTAAGTAGAGGCCCTTCGTTGTGCATGTGAGCATTTCGGCACAAACCACCCCAGCTTTTCGCTGTTTCTGGACACATCGTTGACACCTTCCAGTCGCTGCTACTTAACATGCATGCATAACAGCGCACCGATCCGGGGCGCTCTCGCATTCAGCAGAACAGGTCGACGCGAGATGCTCAGCACCCTTCCGGCCGACACCGGCCACCCCTCCCGCACCACCGCCACCCCTGCCCCCTGGTGGCGCGACGCGGTGATCTACCAGGTCTACGTCCGCAGCTTCCTCGACAGCACCGGGGACGGCATCGGCGACCTGGCCGGCGTCCGGGCCGGGCTCCCCTATCTGAGGAAGCTCGGTGTCGACGGCATCTGGCTCAGCCCCTTCTACCCGTCGCCGCAGCACGACCACGGCTACGACGTCGCCGACTACTGCGGTGTCGACCCCGTATACGGCGACCTCGCCGAGTTCGACCGGTTGGTGGCCGACGCCCGCCGGCTCGGGCTCAAGCTGCTGCTCGACATCGTCCCCAACCACTGTTCGAGCGAGCACCCGTGGTTCCGCGCCGCGCTCGCCGCAGCGCCGGGCAGCGCACCGCGCTCCCGTTTCCACTTCGCGCCCGGCCGCGGCCCGGACGGGGCCGAGCCGCCCAACAACTGGCGCGCCATGTTCGGCGGTCCCGCCTGGAGCCGGACCACCGAGCCCGACGGCACCCCGGGCGAGTGGTACCTGCACCTCTTCACGCCCGAGCAGCCCGACCTGAACTGGCGCAACCCGGCCGTGGGCGACGACTTCGAGCAGGTGCTGCGCTTCTGGCTGGACCGCGGTGTCGACGGCTTCCGCATCGACGTCGCCGCCGGACTGTTCAAGCACCCCGAGCTGCCCGATACGGACGACCCCGGAGCCGACGAGCGCGCCCGCGACGCCGTCAACCAGCTGGCCTGGAACCAGCCCGAGGTGCACGACGTGTGGCGCCGCTGGCGCTCGGTGTGCGAGGAGTACACCGCCCGGGACGGCCACGAGCGACTGCTGGTCGGCGAGGTGTCCGTGCCCACCGCGCGCGAACACGCCGCCTACGTCCGCCCCGACGAGCTGCACCAGGCGTTCTTCTTCGACCTGCTCAGCGCTCCCTGGGACGCCGACGCCTTCCGCTCGACCATCACCGAGGCGATACGCGACATCGCCGGCACCGGCTCCACCGTCACCTGGGTGCTCAACAACCACGATCAGGTGCGCACGGTCACCCGGTACGCCGGCGAGCCCGGGGTGGGGGGCAGCGGACTGGGGGCCGCCCGGGCCCGCGCCGCCGCCCTGCTGATGCTCGCGCTGCCCGGCGCCGCGTACGTCTACCAGGGCGAGGAGCTCGGCCTTCCCGAGGTGCTCGATCTGCCGGACGAGGTCCTCACCGACCCGATCTTCCACCGTACCGGCAGCCGCAAGCACGTCCGGGACGGCTGCCGCGTGCCGCTGCCCTGGTCGGGACACGCCTCCCCGTTCGGCTTCAGCCAGGGCGTGGCCGACGCCAGACCGTGGCTGCCGCAGCCCGAGTGGTTCGCCGAGCACGCCACCGACCGTGCCCTGGCCGACACCCGTTCCTTCTGGCACCTCTACCGCGACGGCCTCCAGCTGCGGCGCAGCCTGCCGCAGCTGGGCGAGGGCGCCCTGCGCTGGCTGGACGCACCCCCGCAGGTGCTGGCGATCGCCCGCGGCGACGGCCTGATCTGCGCGGTCAACTTCGGCACGGAGCCGGTGCCCGCGCCGGTCGCCGGGACCCCGCTGCTCGCGAGCGGGCCCTGTCCCGAGGGTGTGCTCCCCGCGGCGACCGCCGCCTGGTGGACGGCCGAGTGCCCGACCCCCTGACCCCACCTGACCGCTTTCCCACCCCCGACCTCCCCGACGTCCCATCTGCCGACCTCCAGGAATGGACCCCATCATGCGACGACCCGGCAAGACGACCCTGCGCACCGCTGCCACCGCATCCGCGGCCCTCGCCCTCGCCCTCGGTGCCACCGCCTGCGGCGGCACCACCGGCCCCGCGAGCGGCGGTGAGCTGAGCGGCCAGACCGTGACCGTGGCCGGTGTCTGGACCGGCAGCGAGCAGAAGAACTTCAAGAAGGTCCTGGACGCCTTCACCGAGAAGACCGGCGCCAAGACGGTCTTCGTCCCCTCCGGCGACAACGTCTCCACGTTCGTCGGAAGCAAGATCGAGGGCGGCAACGCACCCGACGTGGTGATGGTTCCCCAGGTGGGCGTGCTCCGGCAGTTCGCCAAGGAGGGCTGGCTCCTCCCCCTGTCCGACCAGGCCGCCAAGACGGCCGGCGACTCCCTCGCCCCGGTGTGGGAGAACTACGGCAGCGTCGACGGCAAGTACTACGGCCTGTACTTCAAGGCCGCCCACAAGTCGACCGTCTGGTACGCCCCCGAAGCCTTCGCCCAGGCCGGTGTCAGCGAGCCCAAGAGCTACGCCGACCTGCTGAAGGCCGGCCGTACGCTCGCCGACTCCGGCCGCCCGGCCTTCGCCATAGCCGGCGAGGACGGCTGGACCCTCACCGACTGGTTCGAGAACATCTACCTCTCGCAGGCCGGGCCGGAGAAGTACGACCAGCTCGCCCAGCACAAGATCAAGTGGACCGACGACAGCGTCGTCAAGGCGCTGACCACCCTCGGTGAACTGTTCAAGGACAAGCAGCTCGTCGCCGGCGGCGCCCAGAGCGCGCTCGGCACCGACTTCCCCTCGTCGGTCGAGCAGGTCTTCGGCCCCCAGCCCAAGGCGGGCATGGTCTACGAGGGCGACTTCGTCGGCGGGGTCGCCAAGGACCAGTTCGGCAAGAAGCTCGGGGAGGACGCCAAGTTCTTCCCCTTCCCCGCGGTCGACGGCGGCACGACGCCGGTGGTCAGCGGCGGTGACGCGGCCGTCGTCCTCAAGGACGCCAAGAACAACAAGGCCGGCATGAAGCTGGTCGAATTCCTGGCCGGCCCCGAGGCGGCCGAGGTCTGGGCCGGCGCGGGCGGCTTCCTGTCCCCGAACACGCAGGTCGACCTCGCCGCGTACGGCGACGACACCACCCGCAGCACCGCCAAGTCGCTGGTCGCGGCGGGCAACTCGGTCCGCTTCGACATGTCGGACCAGGCCCCGGCCGCGTTCGGCGGCACCAAGGGCGCGGGCGAATGGAAGCTCCTCCAGGACTTCCTGCGCGACCCGTCCAACCCCCAGGGCACGGCCGCGGAGCTCGAGGCCGCCGCCGCCAAGGCGTACGGGAACTGAGGCGGCCCACCATGGCTGACACCCTGACCGCTCCCACCCGGAGCTCCGCCCGCGCCGCGGCGAACCCGCGGCGCCGGGCCCAGCGAAGGAAACGCCGCCTCGCGATCGCCTTCGTACTGCCCGCCCTGCTGCTGCTCGGCGCGCTGGTCGTCTACCCGGTCGTCTTCTCCTTCGGCCGCAGTCTCTTCGACGCCAGCGGCGACCGGTTCGTCGGCGCCGGGAACTACGCGGCGATCATCGAAGACCCGGCCACCCTCAAGGCGATCCGCAACAGCACCATCTGGGTCGTCGTCGCCCCTCTCCTGCTGACCGGACTCGGGCTGATGCTCGCCGTGCTCACCGAGAAGGTGCGCTGGGCAACCGCGTTCAAGCTGGTGCTCTTCCTGCCGATGGCCGTGTCGTTCCTCGCCGCGGGCATCGTCTTCCGGCTCGCCTACGAGCAGGACCCGAACCGGGGCGTGCTCAACGCGGTCGTCGTCGGCGTCCACGACACCTTCGACGACACCGCCGCCTATCCGACGGCCCGTGCCCGCGAGGGCCAGGGCCTGACCGGCAGGGCGGGCGGACCGTACAGCACCGGGCAGACCGTGCGTCCCGGCGGTACGGTCACCCTCGGATTCGTCGGGGTGGCACCCGACGCGATACCCGCCGGCGCGAAGGCCGCCGCTGCCGCGACGCCCGGCGCGGACGGAATCGGGGGCGTGGTCTACCTCGACTTCGCCCCCGGCGGCGTCGGCACACCGGGCAGGGTCGACCCGGGCGAGAAGGGCCTGCCCGGCATGACGGTCGAGGCCGTAGGGGACGACGGCCGGGTCGCCGCGACCACGACCGCCTCCGCCGACGGGTCGTTCCGCTTCACCGGGCTGGCCGACGGCGCGTACACCGTACGGCTTCCCGCGGCCAACTTCGCGGCGCCCTACCAGGGCGTGAACTGGCTCGGCCCGGCGCTGGTGACGCCGGCCATCATCGGTGCGTACCTGTGGGTGTGGACCGGTTTCGCGATGGTCCTGATCGGCGCCGGGCTCGCGGCGATCCCGCGCGATGCGCTGGAGGCCGCGCGGATGGACGGGGCCAGCGAGGGCCAGATCTTCCGCAGGATCACCGTGCCGCTGCTCGCGCCCGTGCTCACCGTGGTGTTCGTGACCCTGGTGATCAACGTGATGAAGGTCTTCGACCTCGTCTACATCATTGCGCCGGGGCCGGTCCAGGAGGAAGCGAACGTACTCGCCACGCGGATGTGGCTGGTCTCCTTCGGCGGCGGCAACGACCAGGGGCTCGGCAGCGCGCTGAGCGTGGTGCTCCTGTTGCTGGTGGTACCGGCGATGGTCTTCAACATCCGGCGTTTCCGAAGGAGCGGAGCATGAGCAGCCACAGCACCATCGAGCGCCGGCGGTCCCGGCGGGCGACACCGCCGGTGAGGCCCGTCCCGGGCCCGTCCACGCCGGGACCGCGTCGCGGGAGCCGGCTGTCGCGCCTGCTGGGCAGCTCGGTCGTCCAGGGCCTGCTGATCCTGGTCGCCCTGGTGTGGATCACCCCGCTGGCGGGCCTGTTCCTGTCGTCGATGCGCTCCGAGCGGGACAACGCCTCCGACGGCTGGTGGACCGCGCTGACCGACCCGTCCCAGCTGTCCTTCGACAACTACGGTGCCCTGCTGAAGGACTCCGGCATCGCGGCGGCCTTCGGGAACACGGTCCTGATCTCGGTTCCCACCACCGCCCTGGTGGTCGGCATCGCAGCCCTCGCGGGATACGCCTTCGCCTGGCTGGACTTCCCCGGCCGGGACGGCATCTTCCTCGTGGTCGTCGGGCTGCTGGTGGTCCCCGTGCAGATCGGCCTGCTGCCCGTGGCCAAACTCTTCGGCGCGGTGGGACTGTTCGGCACGATCACCGGAGTGGTCCTCTTCCACGTCGCGTACGGGCTGCCGTTCGCGGTCTTCCTCCTGCGCAACTACTTCGCCGAGATACCGCGCGAGATGCTGGAAGCCGCCCGGATGGACGGCGGCAGCGAGTGGCGCATCTTCTCGCGGCTCGTGCTGCCGCTGGGCCGGCCGGCCATCGCGAGCCTGGCCATCTTCCAGTTCCTCTGGGTCTGGAACGACATGCTCGTGGCGCTGCTCTTCGCGGACAGCGGGTCCCAGCCGCTCACGGTCGCACTGCAGTCCCAGATGCGGCAGTTCGGGAGCAACATCGGCGTCCTCGCGCCGGGTGCGTTCCTGTCGCTGGTGGTTCCGCTCGTGGTCTTCTTCGCCTTCCAGCGGCACTTCGTCCAAGGCGTGATGGCCGGCTCGGTGAAGTGACGGTTCGGCGAGCCGGCCCCCGGCATCCGCGCGTGCGGGCGGTGCGGCTACGCCGTGGCCGGGGCCGGTGTGCGGGGCACGATGCGCATGCGGTCACCGTCGAACGACACCGTCTCGCCCGGCAGGATCAGCAGGCCGGATTCGCCTTCCTGGCAGGCCCGGCCGATGCGGCGGACCTGGACCGCCGGGCCCAGCACCCCGGCCATGAAGACGGTCGGGTCGACCTCCCACCCCCGGTCGTCCAGCCAGCGCTCCAGCGCCTCGCTGTCCGCACTTTCCGCTCCGCGCGGCCAGTCGTACGTGCTCGCCATGCCTACCCCCTGTAGCTGGTCGGATCACCGCGCCAGATGGTGCCACCCGCCTCCGACAACCGCACGGCAATACCGAGTCCCTCTACCCAGCGGTACAGGTGCAGCCCACGGGATCCATGGCGGGAGCCGGGGGCTGCTCTGGGGATCGAAGGCACAGCCCCGATCCGCCTTGAATCCGTCAACGCCCCCTGTGAGCGACACCACTGACGCTCCGAAAGGCGTCCGTTCGGGGCGAAGTCGCGTGCGTCGGCCGCCGCACGCGTGACGGAGGCGACAGGACGAGGAGACTGGTCACGGCCCTGCCGCTGCGTGCGGAGCCGGAGGGGGCCCGGAGAGGCGAGGTGGCCGACGTGGCGGAACCATCGGCGGACGTCGGGCGCGGCGGGGAGACCGCCGAGCTCGGGAGCTACCGGCAGGAGCTGAAGCGGACGCTCGGATCCTTCCAGGTGTTCGCGATCTCGTTCGCGTTCATCTCGGTGGCGGTCGGCATCTTCACGACGTACGACGACGTGCTCGTGGCCGCGGGGCCGGTCGGGATCTGGCTCTGGATCGTCGCGGCGGTGGGGCAGACCCTGGTGGCTCTGGTGGTCGCGCAGTTCGCGGCCCGCATCCCGCTCAGCGGCTCCTCCTGCCAATGGGCCTCGCCACGCCCGTCGGCTTCGACTCCGCGGCGAACCTGGCCGAGGAGGCCAAGGATCCCTTCCGCACCGCCCCGCGCGCGATCGTGGGGTCGGTCGTGGCCGCCGGGATCCTGGGCATGGTCTTCCTGATCACGCTCACCGTGGCGATCGAGGACGTCCCCCGGACCAGCCGCGACGGCTCTCCGGTCGCGGCGATCATGCGGAACCAGCTCGGTCCGGTGCTGCCCGGCGCCGCACTGATCGAGCTGATCACGGCATCGACGATCCTGCCGGCCGTCGTCTACGGCTCGACGATCGTCCTCCACCTGGCGGTGCGCAGACGGCTGGGCCGCAAGAAGGGCGCGTTCGACCTCGGGCGTTTCGAGCTGCCGGTCGCGATCTGTGCGCTGGTGTGGACGCTCGTCGCGCTGTGCGTGCTGGTGAGACCCGGGGAGGCGCTCGTCTCCGTCGTGATCGTGGTCGGACTGCTCCTCGTGGGCGGGCCGTTCTTCCTCGTCATGCTGATAGTCGACCGCGAGACGCCGGAGACCGAGCCTGGGGACGCGAGCACCTTCATGCACTGACGCGAAGGCTTCGCCGTCAGTCGGGCGTGCGAGGATCCGAAGCATGATCGTCTCGCTGGAACCCCTGCTTCCCACCACCGGCCCGCACGCTTCGACCACGTACGCCGACTGGGTCGCCGCGCACGACCCGGCCGCGGTCGACGTCGCGCGCGAGGTGATGGAGGGCATGCGCACCGAACTCGGCCGGTCCTGGACCAAGCCCGGCCGGTTCGTGGACACGATGGCGGCGCGGGCGCGGCGGCTGCCGCCGGCGCACCTGCCGTGGTTCTGGGACACCGTGGGGCACCGGTTGATCGGCTACGGGAGCCGGCCCGGCGGGCGGGCCTACGCCGCGGCGCGGGCGGCCGAGGCCGAGCACGGTCTCCCGGTGGATCCCGGATACCGCAGGGCCAATGCGCTCCTGTTCGCGGCGGGCGGGGCCATGCCGGCCAAGGAGTTCGGGGCCCATCAGCGGTTCCTCGCCGAGACCCTGGAGCCGGCCGCCGCGCACACGGCGCTCGAGGCGTTCCTGACCGCGTGGGCGGGATCGGCGGCGGACCTGCCGGCGGATCTGGTGCGGCGGGTGCGGGCCTCCGCCAAGGCCGCCGGGCA
This sequence comes from Streptomyces sp. NPDC002209, assembly GCF_042890265.1. NCBI lineage: Bacteria > Bacillati > Actinomycetota > Actinomycetes > Kitasatosporales > Streptomycetaceae > Streptomyces > Streptomyces sp. NPDC002209. The sequence goes on from NZ_JBIARX010000004.1 coordinate 231,212, forward strand.
CAGGGACGGGGAGATCGCGCGGATGGTGGGCGCGATCCTGTCGGTCACGCGGAAGAAGTCCGTGCCGGACGCACTGCTGGATGCCGCCGGTCCGATCCTGGCCGCCCATCCGCCGGCGGACGCGATCGCCGCGGGGCTGGTCGAGGTCTTCCCGGACGGGGTCACCGACGGCGGGGCCTGGCTGCGGATGCTGACCGGCTGCGGCGCGGCCGAGGCCATGGCGGCCGGTCGCGTGGTGCCGGAGGGCGGACTGCACCGCTGGGTGGGGCACTTCGTGCACATGTACCAGTACGCGAAGCAGTCCGGCGGCGGGGTCGCGCGTCAGCAGCTGCCGGTGGAATTCCTCGACCTGGTGGGCCGGTTGGGGCCGCGGCTGCGGTCGGAGGGCACTGCGGTGACGGTGCACACGACCCGGCACCACTACCAGGGCTTCGACGCGGACGTGCTGGACGCCTGTCTGGCGGCCGGGGTGGCGGTCGTGGACCCGGGCCCGGAGATGCGGATGCGCTTCTGGGCCGAGCGGTCCCGGCGGGACCTGTCCGCGCTGGCCGCCGACCCGGTGTTCGGCCCGCGTCTGGAGGGGACCGTACACGCGGACCTGCTGCCGCGGTGGTCGCCGCAGCGGCGCCCGGCCGGGTCGGCGGTGACGCTGCTGCCGGGCAACGAGGGCATCGCCCACGAGGTCGCGGGGCGGGTGGGCAAGCTCGTCGGCACCGTCGCGGGCGGCGGCATGGCCGGAGCCGAGGAGGCCGTGGCGGAGCTCGAGACGCTGCTGGACCGGCCCACGGTATCGGCGCTCGGCGGGATCTGCGACGCCCTCGCCGCGGCGGGAGCGGCGGGCGCGCTGCGGCGCTCGCTCGCGGCCGGTCTGCCGGAGGAACTGGCCTGGCCGGCCCTGGAGTCGGTGTACGCGCAGTTCGCGGCGGACGCCGGGCCCGAGGAGGCGGACGAGGTGCTGCCGGGGGTGGCGGGGGTGACCACGACCTGGCCGGTGCTGACGGTGTTCGGGCGGGACCGGGCGGTCGCCGTCGACCCGGACGGGGTACGGGGATCCTGCCGGTTCACGGTGCCCGACGGCGCGACCATGTACGCGGTCCACTACGTGGGCGGCTCCTTCCTGGTGAGCTGGACGGTCAGGCCCAGCCCGTACCACTGCGACACCGCCGTCTGGGCCGACGACCCCACGGAGCCGTTCACCCCGGACGAGCTGGGCGGGCTGGTGCCCTTCGGCGGCAGTCTGGACGGGGCGTACGGATTCCAGTTCGAGACCGCGGACGGGGGCGGGCGGCACGGCGGTCGGCGGGTCCTGCGTCCGGGCGGCACGGAGGGCATCGACCGGGACGAACTCCAGCTCGGCGACGGTGCCCGGATCTGGACCAACGCCGTGTTCGGGCGCCGGCCGTGGGAGCCGGTGGACCCGGTCACCGGGGAGCCGCAGGGCGCGGTCGCGCTGCCGGACTTCCCGGGCCGGCCCGCGAGCGCCGATCCGGCCGCCGAACCCTCCGAGGTCGGCATGACCCTGGCCGCGGAGGCCCTGCAACTGGCACCGCTGCCCACCTCTCTGGCCGGCTCCCCGCTGGGCAGCCGGGACGGACTGGTCGGGACCCGGGTGCTGTTCCGTACCCGGCACCGCGATCACGCGCCCGACCACTTCCTGGTGGAGAGCGTGGACGGGCGCACGGCCCGCTTCGACATCGACCGGCCGGGGCAGGAGCCTTGGGCCCTGTGGGCGCCGCCGGAGGGTGCGGTGGAGGACGTGGTCCTCGCCGAGGCGGAGACGCGGACGGGCGTGCGCGCGTACGCCGCCGACGGCGCCCTGCTGTGGGAGCTGGACGGGCACCACTCGCCCCGGCATCCGCGGGTGAAGCCGGTCCGGCGGGCCACCGCCTCGGGCGGTGTGGCGCTGCCCCCCGCGTTCTGGTACCTGCTGCGGACCCGGGACGCGGCCGGTTCCCGGGCGCTGCGGGTCGTGGGCCGGGAGACCGCGGACGCACTGCTGGCCGCTGCCTGTACCGGTGCGGAGGTGCTGCGTGCCGCCGTGGCCCGGGAGTTGCCGGAAGTGACCGACCCGGTGCTGGTCGGGGCGGTGGTGGCGGTGGCCGCCCGGGCCGCCCGGGTGGAGGAGCGCAGGCTCGCCCTGCACCGGCGGGTCACCCTGCTCTCCCAGGCACCGCCGGCCCTGCCGGGCCGGTCCGTGCCGGACACCGAGCTGCTGCCCGCCCTGTTCGGGCTGGTCTCGGGCGGGGACCGGGACCCGTGGCGACGGAGCCCGGCCGTGCCGTCGGCGGCGACGCTGACCGCGTTGGCCTCCGACGGCGCCTGCCTGGCGGGGACGCTCGTCGAGGAGGTGCGCCGGCTCTCGCCGCCGGCGCCGCCGCACGACTGGTCGCAGCTGATGGGCGGGATCGACGCCGCAGCGTGGCGGGCTGCCGTGGCACCGACCCCGGACGGGGACCGGGCCGCCCTGCTGGCGTTGCTGGACACCTGGGCCGACCAGCCGTTCGCCCGCGCGGGAACCCGGTGGTGGGTGGGCCGCGCGTCCGCCGAGCTCCTGGACGGGCTGCGCGAGGGCGGGATCGCGGTGGCGTCCGGCGCGGTGCGGACCGGCGGGTCGGAGTGCTGGTTCGTGGCGGCAGCCGCCGAGGATCCTGCGGGCGACCCGGTCCCGGCGGCGGTGGCGCAGGCGCGCTGCGTCCACGTGCGGAGGGACGACGCCGCCCGGCTGCAGGCCCTGGTCGCGGCGGTCGAGGCGCACGGGCCGGTCCCGGTGCCGGAGTCGGCGGCCGCGCGCTTCGCCGAACTGACGGGCGTACGACGGGCGGTGGCCCGGCTGGTGGTGTCGGGTCTGGTCGGCCGGCCGGACCGCGACGAGGACCGCGCCCTGGTCCGCAAGGCCCCGTACAAGGCCACGCCGATGACGGCCGAGTCCTACGACCGGCTGCGCGCGCAGCTCGGTGGCACGGGCCGGCGCGCCGTCCTGGCGGCGGCCCTGCCCGAGGATCCGGCCGAACTGTGGCGGCCCGGCGGGATCGGGGCGGCGGTGGAGCGGATGGCCGAGGTGTGGCGGGAGCGCATCGGGGTGCAGCCGGCCGTGCACGACGAGGCGGCCGACGCGCTGGAGGCCGAGCTCGAACTCCCCGAGGTGTGGGCCCGGCGGCTGGCGGGCGGGTACGGGGCCGCCGCGGACACGACCGTGGAAGCGGCCGGCTGGGAGCTGGCGGCGACCCCGTACGGCATCGGGGTCGAGGTCAGGGCCGTACCGCCGGCCGGGCCGGAGCTGCCCTACCGCACCCCGGTGGGCCTCTCGTGGCGGCAGATCGCGAGCGCGCTGGTGTGGGCGTGGACGGACCGGCCCGTCGGCGATCCGGCGGTGGCCGGCGCCACGGCCCTGTACGAGCGGCTGCGGTCCGAACTGGACCGTCCGGAGCTGCTGGTGGCGCTGCCCGGTGGGCGGGTCCAGGACACCTCGGCGAGGATCGCGGAGCGGTTCGGACCCGGGCGGCTCTCCGTGGCGATGGACGGCCGCAAGGAGGAGGGGCCGGTTCCGGTGACCGCGTACGACTCCGGGCCGCTGGTGGTGTGCGCGCCCGGCGGTGCCTCCTTCCTGCGGCCCGCGGCGGTGGCCGACCCGCAGGTGTGGCAGCGGGTCCTGGAGATCACCGATCTGGCCGAGGAGCTGGACCGGGTGGCGCCGCTGCTGACCGGCGGCGGGCTGGAGCGGATGATGCTCCGGGCCCGGTCGGGGGCGCTGCCGGCCGGCGCGTACGAGGCGGATCCGCGGCAGTCCTGCCCGGAGCTGGTCGCGCGGGCGGCGCGGCATCTGGGCACCGGCCCGGACGCGGCGGCGCTGTACCTCCAGCTGGCGACGCTGGCCGCACCCACCGACCGGAACGTACGGCGGTGGAACGGCTGGTCGGCCAGGCAGCATGCGCAGGCCCGGACGGAACTGCTCGGCACGGGCGCGGTGGTGGAGGCCAAGCGGGCGCGGGCGGGCCGGACCCTGTTCCTGCCCGGGGAGTGGACCGAGCTGAAGGCCCCGCACCTGCCCCTGGAGACCGCGAAGCTGGCGGCGCACGCGGTGCGCTCGCTGTGGCGCAACCAGATCCACAGCCCGTTCGGGCGGGTCCTGCCGACGGCACCGCTGCACGAGATGTTCGCGGCGGCCTGGGAGCGGGTCTGCGGCGGCGCGGCAGGCTGCGGCGAGGGAGGCGGTGACGGCTGAGGCCCGGCGGCGGTATGGCCCGTGCGCGGGTCAGCCGAGGACGAGCGGCAGTTTCGCGGCCAGTTCGGCCGGCCCGGCGAGTGCGGCCCGCTCCGCTTCGGTCGGGGCCCGGCGGCCGGTGCCGATCAGGAGGGCGTCCTTGTCGCTGAACGACGCGGGGAACGCGGCGCCGGCGATCTCCTCCAGCATGGCGCGGGCTCGAGCCGGCCCCTCCGGGGGCGGTTCCGCCGCGTCCGGAAGGTGCGCGATCAGGTCGAGGTGGCGCAGCGTCCATTCCAGGACGTACGCGCCGAGGTAGTCGCCCACGGTGAGGACCTCGCCGCGGGTGCTCACCCGTGCGCCGGGATCGGCGAGTTCCGCGGCGCGCCCGGCGGCGGAGCCGACGTCGTCGAGGTGGAACGTGAGCAGGCGCGGCTCCTCGTACGCGGCGGCCAGCCGGACGATCAGCGCGTCGAGCGGATCCTCGCCGGCCGGCGGCCGGTCCTCGACGTTCCAGTAGGTCACCGCGTCGACGGTCGGTTCCGTTTCGGCGGGGGTGGCGAGGGTGATCAGGACGTCCTGCGCGTCGATGACCAGATGGCACACGAGGTCCCGCACGAGCCAGCCCGTGCAGCCGGACGGCTGCTCGAAGGCCGTGTCCGGGAGCGCGGCGACCGCCGTGCGCAACGCCGTCCAGGAGCGTGAGAAGAGATCCACACCGGCACGGTAGTGCGGGGCCGCAATACCGGACAAGTCCGCACCTCTGCGTGTACTCACGGGCGGCGCTCAGCCGCTGGGGTGCGATGCCGGACAGGTCGGCCACCGCGGGCCGCGAGCCCGCCACCGTCGTACTCGGGGAGCCCGGACAGGCCGATCACGCAGGCACCGCCGTGGCGCTTCTCCGGAACATCATCCATAAGTACAAATTGGGATGATTTTACCCAACCGAGATGATTGAAGTCGTGTCCGGTGGTCGCAACTTCCGGCCCATCGGAGAAAACTGGTCCGCCATCGAGAGCCAATACGCATGTCACCGACGCAGAACCCCGCCCGGGGCTGTTTCAGCAAAGCAATGCGGAGGTATCACGATTGAGCTGCACCAGGACGGACAACCGAAAACCTGCGAACGGCCACATGCCGAACCGTCGCATCGCCGCGGTGTTCACGTTCTTCCTCATAATCTCGCTGGCCAGCTTCACCGGGCCCGCCGCCCAAGCCGAGGCGGCCTCACCGTACGGCGCCAAGGCCGTCGCAATTGCCGCCTCCAAGCGGGGTGCACCGTACGTCTACGGAGCGACGGGGCCGCGGGAATTCGATTGCTCGGGCCTCACGCTCTACGCCTTTAAGAAGGCCGGCCGGAAGCTTCCCCGTACGGCCGATGAACAATATGAACGTACGCGCCACATCCCACGCGTTCAGCGCGTGCCGGGCGACCTCGTCTTCTTCCCCGTAGGCGCGACCATAGGACATGTGGGAATCTACGCCGGTCACGACAAGATCTGGCACGCCCCACGGCCGGGCACGCGCGTCCGGCTCGAGCGCATCTGGAGCGGAAACGTCCGCTACACCCGTGCCACCTGAGCAGGAGGCAGAGCGATGACCGATGCACCCGTGCCCAAGCACTACGCACTCCGATGGAACGGCGACACCCGCACGGCTCCGCCCTCCATAGCGGGCGAGCGGGAAACGCTGAGTACGGTCCTGGACTGGCAGCGGGCCACCTTCGAGCTCAAGTGCGCCGGTCTGACCCCGGAGCAGCTGTCCGAGAGGGCCGTTCCGGCGTCCGCGCTGTCCCTGCACGGCCTGGTCCGGCACCTGGCCGGCGTCGAGCGCTGGTGGTTCCGCATCCAGTTCGCCCACGAGGACGTCCCGCTGCTCTACTACTCCGACGACGACCCCGACCAGGACTTCGAGAGCCTCGACGGTGACGTCGAGGAGGCCTTCGCCGTGTGGCGGGCGGAATGCGAGCGATCGCGGCAGATCACTGCCGCCGCAGCCTCGCTGGACGAGACGGGGATCCGCAAGAGGACCGGCGAGCCGATCTCACTGCGCAGGATCATGGTCGACATGATCGCGGAGTACGCCCGGCACAACGGTCATGCGGACCTCCTCCGCGAAGGCATCGACGGCGCGACCGGGATGTGACCTGGCAAGCTGTACCGGCCGGGATGCCGCCGGGCATCCCGGAGCCGAGGGAGGTACGTGCGTGGGTGTCGCCGGAGTGCCGTGGGAGCACGGCCCCGTCCCAGCGCCCCGGCATGCGCCTCCCTTCGACCCGGAGCTGGGCGCCGCGCTGGCCGCCAGGGGCGAGGGCGCGAAGGAGCCGGTCACCCTGGAGGGCCTTGCGGCCAGGCAGGAGCGCGACGCCGCGGCCCGGCCCAGGCCGACCGTTCGGGAGCTCCGGGCCGACGGCCGGTTCGAGGTGGAGGAGCTGCGTGCGCCGGGGCCCCGGGACGGGAGGGAGGTCACGCTCGTCAGTGCATGGCCCGCCGGGATCACCGGGCCGCTGCCGCTCCTGTACTACATGCACGGCGGCGGAATGATCATGGGCAACGCATGGTCCGTCCTTCCGCGGCTGCTGCGCGAATGGGCCCTCCCGCTGCGGCTCGCGGTCATATCCGTCGAGTACCGGCTGGCGCCGCAGGCGCAGTACCTCGAACCCGTGGAGGACTGCCATGCCGGACTCGTCTGGGCGGCTGACCACGCGGCCGGGCTGGGCCTCGACCCGGACCGCATCGTCGTCGGAGGCAAGAGCGCCGGCGGTGGACTCGCCGCAGCCCTCGCCCTGCTGACCCGCGACCGGGGCGGGCCGGATCCGATCGGCCAACTGCTCCTGAGCCCGATGCTCGACGACCGCAACAACACGCTGTCCGGCCACCAGATGGCCGGCCACGACCCCTGGGACCGGACCTCGAACGCGACCGCGTGGCAAGCCCTGCTGGGCGACCGGCACGGCGCCGGCGACGTTGCGCCCTATGCGGCCCCGGCTCGCGCCACGGATCTGTCAGGACTGCCCTTCGCCTACGTCGACGTCGGGTCGGCCGAGACCTTTCGGGACGAGGCCGTGGCCTATGCCGATGCGATCTGGCGATCCGGCGGCGAGGCCGAACTGCACGTATGGCCCGGCGCGTTCCACGGCTCCGACACGCTCGCACCGCGGGCGGCCCTCAGCCTGGAGGCCCGCGACACCCGTTCCCGCTGGCTGCGGCGGATCGTCGGACGCTGAGCCGTCCGGCCGACTTCGTCAGGTACGGCTGATCCCGTGCCCGATCTCCGCGGCGACCTCGGCATGGGCGAGGTACTCCTCGATGCTGTGCGCCCGGCCGTTCGCGTTCTCCACGGCCATGTCGGTGAGCTTGCCCCAGGTCTCCCCCAGCGGACAGCCCAGCGCGACCGTGTCGGTGGGGCACCAGGCATTGACCCAACGACGCACTCTGGCCGACAGGTTGGGCCCCGGAGGCAGCAGCCGGCTGTACACCGTGTCCAGCCCCAGCGGGCTGCCGGTGCTGACGAGCAGTGAGACGTCCAGCCGCTCCGGGAGCCGGTGGACGAGGTCCATCCCGACGACCGTGCCGAGGCTGTGGGTGACCAGGACGATTTCACCGGAGGACGGCAGGGTGTCCAGCACGCTGGTCAGGACTGCCTCGCGGACGGCCCGGTCGTCCAGGTACGCGTCGACGTCGCGAAACCGGGTGGCGATGGCCAGCGCGTCCATGTCGGTCGTGGCGGCCAGCCAGCTGACCGCCTGGCGCAGACGTCCGGCCAGCATGCTCCCGATGCTTTCGTCGGTCGTGGCGCCGTCCTGCGGCATGCCCGCTTGCGCCGCCGCCTCCAGCAGGAGCTGCTCGTACAGTCCCGTCGTCGACTCGGCGGCGAAGGCCTCCGCTGCCGAGTGGCCGTTCAGCTCCTCGAACGGGCCGGAGGGGGAGACGGACTCATGGCCCCCGGCGCTCTCCCTGCGCTTGATGGCCTCGATGATCCTGTCCGCGTAGAAGGGGAACCACACGTCCGCCGGGTCGACGGTGGGGAGACCGGCGCGGGTGAGTCCGTGGTTCAGGCCCGCCGTCCAGCCACGGCGGAGCTCCTCGGGTTCGTGTACCTGCTGGCTGCGGCCGTGGAGGAAGACCAGGTGCCGTCCGCCTGCGGAGGGAGCGCCGCGGGCGGTCAGGCCGCTGCGGATCACTGCGGTTCCGCCCGGGGCGGCCGCCTCGTGGGGGAAGCCCGCGGCGGGGAGCGGGGACGGGGCCTCCACCACCGGGGCCGGGATCGGGGCGGAGATCGGGGCAGGGACCGGAGCGGGGACGGGCGCGGCGACGGGGACGGGCGCGGCGAAGGGAACGGCGACGGCGGGACCCTGCTGGAGGCCGGACTCCGGCCCCATCTCCGCCAGCAGCGCACTCTGCGCGGGTTCCGGTGGCAGCGCGGCGAGGTGCTTGAGGATCGAGCTGACGCGCGCGCCCTCGTTCGCGATGTAGTCGATGGCGTCGTCAGGGTCGCCGGGGCGGGCGATGCCGCCGTTCTTGAGCAGCCTGTTGCCCTGGGCGTCCTCCCTCGCCACACCGCTGTGGTGGAGGGCCACGACCTCCCACTGGTCGTTGAAGACCGGTGAGCCGGAGTTCCCGCGCTCGGTGTCGGTCGTGTAGTGGAGGAACTCGGGCAGGCGGTCCTGGACGGTGTTGTCCCTGAAGGCGACCTCCTTGAACCGGCCCCCGGGGTGGCCGATGACGTTCACCCGTTCGCCCAGGAGCACCTTGCCCTGCTGGATGCTCAGCCGGTTCCAGCCGAAGATCTCACCCGGGAGGCGCCCGTCGGCTGCCGGGGCGACCGCCACCAGTGCGAAGTCGAGGTGCTTGTCCATGACGAAGAAGGCCGCAGGATCGAGTGCGAAGCGGACGGCCGCGTCGGGAGTGTTGTCGACGGTGTTCTGGACGTTGAACTCGATGAAGCAGCGCTGGCTGAACGCCTCGTGGAGCAGGACGTGCTGGTTGGTCATCAGCAGGCGGGGCGAGACCATGAAGCCGGTGCCGTGCGGCTGCTCGCGGCCCTCGGTGCGGACGGAGATCCGGGCGACGGTGGCGGCGGCGCGGGCGCCCCGCGGCAGGAAGCTCCACGGCTGGGACTCGTTGGCGATGTTGATGATGCGCTCGTTGGCGTCGGCCTCGGTGAGTGCCGCCGCGCGAACGCCGTCCACCAGGGCCGAGGGCGGGACCCCGCCCCTGTCGATGAGCCGGCCGGCCCGGGCGGCCATGTGCTCGGCCGAGTCCGGGAACCGCGTGCCTTCGGCCTGTCGCTCTTCCACGGTGCGGCGCGTGCCGCTCGCGTCGCGATAGCGCCGGTTCGCCGCAGCCTGCTGCCGTTCGAGGGCGTCGTGTGCTTCGTCCATCCCCGGCAGCTCAGCCATGGGGTCCACCGTTCCGTCGTCGAAGAGGTCACCTTCCAGGGAGCAGCCGTGGGGCCGCGGCCGCAACAAGTGCGGGGCCACTTGAGTCGTCCCGTCGTGAGTCGTCCCGTCGCTGACGCGATCCCCGCCCCCGCCCCGTCCCGTACGGGGTGCGGACCGGAGGGTGTCTCATGCGTACGGTCCACCCCGGATGCGGCACCTGCCGGAACCCGGCCATGCTGACCGGGACCCCACAGCCGGCGGTCCCCGGCGCGCAGCAGGCGGAGGAGGAGTCTTGGCATCTCTGGCTCGGATTCCGTTGGACGGCGGGGGCAGCCTTCTGATCGAGGCCCCGCCCGGCTTGGCGGGACCGGTGAAGGCCGGTCTCCTCAGTGACGCCATTCACGATCTGCCGGGCAGCCTGCAGGAGGCGCTGGAGCCGATCACGGCGGCGGCGCGCGCCACCCTGGAGCAGCTGCGCAAGGCCCGCCCCGATGCGATCACCGTCGAGTTCGGCGTCGACCTCGCGGTCCAGGCCGGGGCCGTGATCACCAAGACCGGAGCCAACTGCCACTTGAAGGTGACGGTCCAGTGGCAGAACAAGGGCCCGTCCTCGACGAAGTGACCGGCGCGCTCACCGGTCGGGCCCGGAGTGCCGGTGGACGGAGCCCGTGCCCAGGGTGATCGTGACGCGGGGCCGCATCGGCTCGTCGCCGCGGCGCGAGAGCAGCACGATCTCCTCGACCCGGGCCGACATGGTGCCCAGCCGGGCGGCGCACTCCTCGGCCAGACGCCGCGGCTCGTGGGTGCGGCCCAGGGACAGGTGCGGTGTGAAGGTCGGGAATTGTCCGCCGCAGAGCGGGAACGGCTCCGTCAGGGCGCCCTGGAGCGCTGTCCAGGGGGCGAGGCCGGCCGCGGCCGGGTCGAGCCACACGGTGGCGTAGGCGCGGTGCCGGAAGGCACGCACCCCGCTCAGCCGGATCGCGAACGGCTCCGTTTCCGCGGCGGCAGCGGCCAGCAGTGGGGCTGCCGCCGGAAAGTCGGCCTCCGGTACGAAGCCGAAGACCAGGTTCACATGGGGCGGCCAGCGGCGGATCTGGGGGTCGTGCACCTCACGGATGCTCTGGATGACGGGCCACAGCCCGGACGGGGGCAGCCACACCACGGCGGTCCGTGGTGTGGGAGCCACCTCCATCACTGCGCTGATCAGGCGCCGCCTCCGTCGGAGGGGCCGCGCACCGGGGCCGGGCGCCAGGGTGCGAATGCGCTCGCCGTGCGCGGCAGCAGGCCCGCCAGCTCGGGGCAGTGCCGCAGGACGATGCTCGTCATGCCGTTGCGTTCGATCCAGTCCATGCCCAGCGGGGTGTAGACCTCGGGCCGGAAGTCGACGGTGAGGAAGCGGTCGCTCTGCAGCCGGCGGCTGGCCATCAGGATGAAGATGCGGAAGGCCGTGTCGCTGAAGCCGAAGCCCTGGGGCGGATTCTCGGCGAACAGCCCGACCATGGTGTCGATCTCGTCCACGTCACGGTAGACCTCCTTCAGCCGGCCGACCGTGTCCGGATCGCCGGAGAGGTCCTCGAAGCGGCGCAGGCGCGGCTTGTGCAGACCGGCCCGGAAGTCGTTGTACCGCGGCACACCGCGCCGCCGGGTGCGCACCAGGTCGACCACCGACAGGTCGATCACCTCGCCGTCCCGCTCGAACGCCTGGAGGGCACGGGGGTAGTTGTGCAGGGTGATCGCGCCGGGGTGGGCGATGCCGAGTGAGTACAGCGAGTTGGCCAGCCCGGTCTTGCGGATGAGCGGTTCCGCGGCGGTGCCCTGCAGGTCGTTGAACCCGAGGGTGTCGATTCTCCGGCCGAGCCGGTGGTCCACGATCTCGAAGTCGTCCGGGAGCAGCGGGTGCATGCGGTAGACGGTGACGAAGTCCTCGGTGAGGGAGTACGGCGCGGCGTGGTGGTCCGGCAGGGTCTTCGGGATGCCGGTCAGCGAGTGGGCCTCGAACAGCCACAGTCCGAGCTGGGTGAGCCAGTTCTTGGGCGGCCCCTGCCAGTTGGTCTTCAGCCCGATGTCGATCGTCTCGGTGGCGAGGATGGCGGGTGTCCACTCGACCGTGTGGATCTTGGCGATGAGGGCGGAGACGACGAGTCGCGCCGTGTGGTAGATGCGGTCCTCGTCCAGCTGCGGGTACTCCTGCCGCAGCGCCTCGCACACGGCGTTGTGCTCCCGGGCGAAGAGGGTGTGCATGGCGCTCAGGCCGAGCCACCAGCTCTCCGAAAAGCCGGTGAGGGGGAATCCGTTCGGGCTGAAGGGCAGGTGCCCGTCCTCCAGGCGCAGCGCGGCTCCGCCGTCCGGCTCGCGCAGGGACGTTCCGGCGTCCTTGGTCCCGCCGTAGACCTCCGAGCCGTCCCACCAGTGCGAGGCCGCGTTGCCGAACAGGATGGGCGGCGCTTCGCCGTCGGCGGCGCCGAGGCTCTCGTTCTCGGCGAAGCGCATCACCGTCTCGGGCCGTCCGCCGGGGGTGTTGCTCCAGGTGACACCGGGCGGGAGCGGCACCTCGACGCTCTTGGTACCGGTCGGGTAGCGCTTGTGGTTGACCCAGTCGTGCACCTGGAACTGGATCCATGCGGCGGCCAGGATGTTCAGCGACCGTGCGGGGACGAACGCGTCGCGCCGGAGCAGCTCCCTGCTGACGGTGACCGGGTTGGGCGTGTCGAACAGGTCGGGCCGGTAGACGGGTGGGAGGTTGCGGCCGAAGGCCGATCCGACAGCGCCCATCCTCGGCGCGGACAGGTCGTTGTAGGTGCCGTCGTAGCTCCGTGCGATCCGCAGCTGCTCGTCGACGGGTGGCGGCACCGGCCCGGCCTTGGGCGGAGCCTCGTGGATCTCGGTGTCGATGAGGTTGTGCCGGCGCAGTGCCTGCCGCAGCGTCACGAGGTTGAGCAGGCCGAGCCGGGTGGGCAGCCGGTGCCAGGGGACGAACCGGTTGAGGGCCTGGAAGGCGGCGTCCAGCGGCACGCCCAGCACGGCGTTGCGGTGCGGCTCGGTGGTGAGGAAGCGGTGGCCCAGCCGGTGGGCGCTGCTGGCCTCGTAGGCCGCCTTGCGGGCACGGTTGAGGTTGCCCAGGGGCCGGAACTCGTCCGTGGTGTTCCACGGATTGAAGACCAGCTGGTCGACCCGCACCGCGGCGGCCCGCGCCTGGGCGCTGTCGATGTCCTGGCGCGGGATCGTCAGCGTCGCCACCCGGACGACGGGCGCATCCGCCTCCGTCCACTCGGTCGCACCGTCCTCGATGGGCGTCCGGCGGGCGTCCACGTAGCGCTGGACGTACAGCTCGAAGACGACGTCCGCCTCCCTCAGGCGCCGGGCGAGCTCGTGGTGCAGGTGGTCCGGGTCGGCAGGGGAAGGGCTCGGGGCCGGTGACGCGTTCGCGGCGGGACGCAACTGATAGCGCACGGGCCCGTGATCGCCCCACAGGACGGCCCCGCGGCTCCAGTACGTCTCGAGCGCCAGGCTGTGTACGGTGCGGCTCGTTCCGGCGCGTACGTTGCGCCGCATGCGCGCAGCCGTGGACCAGCCGACCGCGAGGGGCAGGGTGACGAACAGCCCGGTTGCCTTGCGGAGCGTCGTGTCGGCACCTGCCATGGCCTTGGCGAATTCGACGAACTCGCGTGCGTTGCGTGCGTGGGAGACCGGGTAGCTCGTCATGAGAAGGTCGTGGGCCTCGTCCGGTCCCACCTCGATGCGCAATGCCGCTCCGCGCAGGTCGGGGGTGTGGTCGGGCATGCGGGAGCCGTTCGCATTGGACAGCCGGACGGTGACCGGGTATTCGGCCGCAGGCCTCGCGAAGCCGGCCCGCAGGTCCTGGGGCAGGTCCTCGGCGAACGCCAGTCGGGCGTTCTCCACGCCGAGGACGGCCTTCGCGTGGAACGCCCGCTCGATGCCCGCGGCGCCGCTGCGCTTCCTGGCCTTGAGCTGGACCTTCATGAGCTCACGGGCGAGCCGCTCGAAGACGAGGCGTTCCGCTTCGGGGTTGCCGCCCACGTAGCGCTCGTACTGCCCGATCTCGTCCATCTGTGCCCCTTCGCGAAGGCGCCACCCCTCGTCGTCCGGACGCGTCGGTACCAGCGATGACGAGGCGACGTTGAACGGCTGCCCGTGACGTGGCTGCGGGCATCTTCGTCACACGCAGCAACTTTGACCCATTCGAGGGGATACGTCGCGCGGAGCAATGCAGACGGGTACATCGGGGCCTCGGGCTGCCCGTCGCACTGCGTTGCCGGCCATGGGCCCCATCACCCGAACGGACCAGTGCAATCGGCCCGACCGGGTCTGCGCGGGGAGACTGATACGCAGGATGGCGGCACAGCACGGCATCGGATCGTCGTCCTCGCCCGGTGCGGCAGGGCACGGCTGAGGGAGTGCCGATGAGAGTCTACGAGGCCATCGTCAAGGGGCTGGAAGGCATCGGGGTCCGGGCCGCGTTCGGCGGTGCCGGAGAGAACGCCGCCGGTTTGATGCTGGCGCTCAAGCATTCCCGGCAGATCCGACCGGTCATCACGCGGCACGAGCAGGCAGCGTCCTTCATGGCCTGTGGTTACGCGATGTACACGCATCAGCTGGGCTTCTGTTTCGCGACGGCCGGGCCCGGTGCGTTCAACCTGTTCTCCGGGCTGGCCGTGGCGATGTCCGACTCCTACCCGGTCCTCGCCGTCTCGGGATACGCGTCGATGAAATGGCAGGGGTGGGGTTCGCTCAACGAGACCTCGGGCCTGAACCGCACGCCCGACTCCCGGGCCATGTTCGCGGCCACCACGAAGAAGTCCTTCCTCCTCACCGACGCCGCCGACACGTGCGACGTCCTCGAGGAAGCGGTCAACACCGCGTTCGAGGGCCGACCCGGGCCGGTGCACATCCACGTGCCCGAGAACCTCACCGAGCGCGGCATCGACGTCACGGACTTCCGGCACATACGGCTCGACGTCAAGCCGGTCGTGCCCGATCCGGCACGCGTGGAGGAGATCGCCTGCGTACTGGCCGAGGCCCTCACCGCGCGGAAGCGGATCGTGGCGCTCGTCGGCTTCGGCGCCGTCCGCAGCGGAGCCGGAGCGGAGGTCAAGCGGCTGATCGAGCGGTTCCAGATTCCGCTGCTGACCACGCTCGACGGCAAGGGCATCGTGTCCGAGGGACACCCGCTCTCGGTGGGCGTCTTCGCCGACAGCGGCCACTCCAGTGCGTGGAAGGCCTTCCGCGAGGCGGACGTCGTGCTGTGCATCGGCAACTCCCTCAACCAGCACGCCACGTTCAACTACCGCGAGGACCTCTTCGAGAACAAGGTGCTCATCCATGTGAACATCTCCGAGGCCGAATTCCACAAGGCCTACCGCCCCGACCACGCACTGTTGTCCGACGCCCGCCTGGCGGTGGCGGCGCTCGTCGAGGCGCTGGAGGGGAAGGTCGGCGAGGTCCCGACGGCCGACGTCGACGGCCGGGACTACGAGGCCCGGCACATCACCCACCTGACGGGGCACATCCACCCCGGAGAGCTCGCCCAGGCGATCGGCCGGATGCTGCCCCCACAGGCCGTTCTGCTCGCCGACGCGGGCGCCCACCTGGCCTGGCTCGGCTACTACGTGGAGCTCGAAGAGGGGCAGCACTTCCGCAAGGCCGGCTCGTTCGGACCGATGGCCGGCCATGTCAACGGCGCCATCGGCCTGAAGGTCGCGCATCCGGAGCGGACGGTCGTCGTCGGCTGCGGCGACGGATGCTACTCGCTGTCCGGGTTCGAGCTGATGACCGCCGTCGAGAACGAGATCCCCGTCATCTGGGTCATCTTCGACGACCGGGAGTTCAAGCTGATCAAACTCTTCCAGCTGACCACCTACGGGGAGACGGGCCTGGTCGAGTTCCAGAACCCGGACTTCGCCGCCTACGCGCAGGCGTGCGGCGCCGACGGCCACCGCGTCGAGACGCTGGAGGAGTTCGAGAAGGCGTTCCGTGCGGCGCTGGCCTCCGGCCGGCCCACCGTCATCGACGCCAGGATCACGCGGTGGGCCGTCCCGCACTACAGCCCTTCGCCCGACGGCGTCATCGCCGGTCTGGTCGAGACCCTCGAAGCGCGTCTGCGCGACTGACCGCCGGCCGGCTCGGCCGCCACCGGGAAGGGGCAGGGAGCATGACAGACCTGAGGAACACCGACCGCCACACCGGGCTCGACGCCCTCATGAACCGCCCGCTGATCACGTCGATCTGGCGCCGCCGCACCCACCGGGTCAGCCGCGGAAGCTCCGTCGAAGCCGGCTCGATGAGCTGGTCCTCCACCGAGGCGCGCGCACCGCTGACGGAGCTGGAGGAAGCGGTGCTCATCTCCATGACGGGGTGCACCGGCCTCACCATGCCGGACCGCCCCTTCGCCGATCCCCGGAACGGCAAGCCGATCATGGCCAAGCCGAACCTCAACATGGCGGGGCGGACCGCGGGCAGCCCCGACAACGCCCAGGGCACCCACTTCTTCCTGATCAACGACACCGGCACGTACTTCCTGCGCAAGCTGCCTCCCCCCACCGACGGCTCGCAGGCGACCTTCGACGCTCAGACCCTGTGCGCACGCGCCGCCGAGGCGAAGGTGCAGCTGCTCGACCACCGCATCGACGTACCGGACGGGAAGCGCGACTTCCCCGCCTACCTCGACTCCAACCGGTTCCTCTCGAACCTGCCGGGCACCACCGTCCTGTTCCCCGTGGTGGACCTGTCGCGGCAGTACATCAACGGCATGATGTACCTGCTCACGCAGCCCGAGGGGGCACGGCCGGCCATCGTCGACGACCGGAACCTCTACCGTTCGGCGGGCGTGGGCAAGTGGGTCGCGTCGGGGTTCCTGAACAAGGACATCAAGCTCCCGCTGGGCGCCATCTGGGCGATGCGCACGCAGATCGAGGCCGACCTGCTGCTGCAGAACATCATGCTCACCGCCGACGCCATGGGGCTCGGGGCCTGGATCCATGCCTCGCTCGCCCCGCCGATCCTGCTGGGCGACCCGAAGTTCCGCCCCGCGTACGGCCCGATGCTCGGCTTCGACTGGACCACGCCCCGGTGGCGGCCGGCCGACCTCCTGCGCTGGCAGGTGCCGCTGCCGCGCTATTCCTCGCTGCGGGCGACCGCCGTCGGCCTGCGCCACAACGGGGAGCACCTGATCAAGGCGATGTGCCCGCCGAACTACGCCACCATGAACGACGCGGTCGACGCAGTCGTGGCGGACAAGTTCGGGCCGCGCGGCATCTACACCGACGAGGGCCTGTTCGAGCGCATCTACCGGGGCGAGTTCGGCGCCCGGTACCTGCGCGAGGCCAGCAACTACTCGGCCGACGTCATCGCCTGCACGCGCGACATCTGCACGTACATCCACGAGACCCACGGGCGGTTCCCCGCACACTGCGACACGATCCACGTCCCGGGGGTCTGGCTGCAGGCCCACCACGTCGAGACCGGCTACTACGAGCGGTTCTTCCGCGACGGCCTGACCGAGGCCCACCAGCTGCACGATCGGCAATGGCACGGCTGATCTCCCGCCGAACCGGCCGGCCACATCGACGCTGCGCAGCACGCGGCAACTCCCCCGCCCCATGGCGCCCTTCGCGCGTTCCCTATCATCTGTTCGACTCCCGGGCGGCCGATCCGTCGGCTCGTGCAGCGGGAGCGGTCACGATGAAGGGCAACGGGGACGTGGGATTCACCGCCAGATATCGCATACCTCTGATCGGGGCATGTGCCGTCGCGGCCGTCGTGGGCGGGCTGCAGTTGTCCTCCACGGCCTTCGGCACCGAGGACACCGGCGCCGAGCCGGTGGTCGCGGAGACGGCAGCGCCGCCCGCGGTCGAGGACGCACCCGACGCCCACACCGAAGACGCCGATTCCGTCGTCTCCTCCAGCGACAACACCGTGTTCGGCAACGGTGTCATGAAGATCGACGCGGGCCGCACCGCCGCGGTGGCGCGGGTGGCGGCGGCCGCTCCCCCGCAGGGCGAGGGGTGGAAGCTCTCCGGGGCGACGAAGTGGCTGGCCTCCGGCTACACGATCAAGTTCTACGACCAGAAGTCCGCCGACTGGCTGGCCCCTTACGCAAAGGCTTCGGCGGCGGACCTCCAGCGCATCACGAACCTTCCCGTCACCGTCGACACCCGGCCCGTGGGATGGGACTACGCCCGCGCGAAGGGCGAGGTGGTCATCGGGGTGCTGCACCGGCCGTGCGTACCGCCGGCGGGCGAGGGCAGCATGGGCAGCACCGGATGGAAGGTGGTCCGCGACGGATCCGGCAGCGCGACCCTGAGCTGCGGGTTCACCAGCTCGTCCGTGCCGGAGACGGTGACCAGCGGCCACGCGTACATCGACGACGAATTCTTCACCGCGGACGGCAAGCCCACCGCGGCCATGGGCGAGAGCATCATGCGCAACCACGTCAGCCACGAGATCGGCCACACGCTGGGCCTGACCCACGCGAACCGCAGCCTGACCAAGGGCGACTGCGTCAAGGGCAGCGATTCCGGCGAGTTCCCCGTCATGTGCACGCCCACGTACGCGTACCTGGACAAGCGGGCGGGCACGTACGTCCAGCAGTTCGACGTACAGGGGCTGCGCCTTCTCGCAGCCGGCGCCGGTGCCGCGCTGTCCCCCCAGGGCAAGGTGGTCGGCCTGGCCGGCAAGTGCCTCGACGTCAAGGGCGGCAAGGCGGCCAACGGCACGCAGATCCAGCTCTACACGTGCAACGGCGGCCCGGCGCAGTCCTGGATCCTGGGCAAGGACGGCACGTTCCGCGCGTTCGGCAAGTGCCTCGACAACGCGCGCAACGCGAACACCAACGGCAACAAGATCTCGCTCTACGACTGCAACGGGACGCCGGCCCAGCGCTGGTCGGTCAACGCCAAGGGCCAGATCGTGCACACCGCGTCGGGGAAGGTGCTGGACGTCACCGGCGGCGCGACCGCCAACAGCACCCCGGTGCAGCTGTACACGGCCAACACCAACAAGCGGCAGGTCTGGGTGACTCCCAAGTAGCCGCGCCGCGCGTCCGATCGGGGTCAGTAGGCCCGGCCGAGCTCGTACGAAAGGTGGTGCGGGGCCAGCGAGCGCAGGAACGCGTGCGCGTCGAAGATCTCGCCGGGCGCGACCACCCCGGCCGCCGTCCCGGCCTCTCCCGCGAGGATTCGGCTGACCGCTTCCACGACGAGGGGCGCGCTGACGGCGTAGATGTCCTGTCCGCGGGCCACCGCACGGCGCCGGGTGCCGCCCGCGCGGACGACGACGTCGACGAGGAAGGTCTGCGCCGACCGCCCTCGCTCGTCGACCGGCCTCGGGGGTTCGGCGTCCGGGGCCAGTACGTCCTTGACGGCCTCGAGCGTCATGCAGGTGTGGATGTCCGGGGCGGACAGGTGATGGGCGATGGTCACGCTGTCCGTGGTGGTGAACTCGCCGATCACGGGCCGGTCCCCGACCGGAGCGGGAAACGTCCACCGGCCGGTGGGCGCCTGGTCGGTCCGCAGCTCCAGGCGGCCCTTCGCGTAGACGAGCCGCCGGCCCTCGCGCCGGCTCCGGGAGACCTGGCCGGACCCACGCGTCCCGGCCGTGGGCTGCCAGCTGCTCAGGGCGAACGCGAGGTGCACCTCGTCGGCCGCCGGGGCGTCGCCCAGCGCGGCCGTGGCGAGCAGATCGCCGAGGCCCCCGTAGAACGCCATCGCGGGCACGACCAGGATGCCGGTGCCACGGGCCCGCTCCGCGAAGTGCGCGAACGTATCGGCGACGGCCTCCACCTCCCCCGCGACGTCCAGGTAGGCGATGCGCGCGCGCAGCGCCGCCTCGATGACCGGTGCGGCCGTCACGGCGAACGGACCGGCGCAGTTGATCACGGCTGCCGCGCCGTCCAGTGCACGGTCGAGCGAGGCCGGATCGTCGGCCGAGGCCGGCCGCACCTCGAGTCCGGGAAAGCCCTCGGCCAGTGCCCGGAGCTTGTCGGGGTCGCGTCCGGACAGGATCGGGATCAGCCCCCGCTGCAGCAGTTCGGACACGACGAAGCGTCCGGTGTGCCCGTAGGCACCGAACACCGTTACCGCCGCCGCTCGACTCGTTCCCATGAGGTTCCCCCGTCTCCTGCGCTCGCGCTTCTCTTGCCCGTACGCGAACGATCACCGGATGCCATCGTGCCTCCGGCGGCCTGCGGCCGGGAGTGGCGGCAACGCCATGCCCCGTACACTTTCGGACATGACCCTTGTCGCACTGGCCGTCACGCCCGGGGTACCGCACTTCGAACTCGCCGCCGCCTGCGACGTGTTCGGCGTCGACCGGTCGGATCTCGTCGACCCCTGGTACGAGTTCACCGTGTGCGCCCCGGGCACCGTGCCGGTCGGCGACCGCTTCCGGCTCGAGCCCGACGCGGGACTCGACCAGCTGGTGCATGCGGACACCGTCATCGTCCCGGCGTGCGCCGACCTGGACGCGGACCCGCCCGCCGAACTCGTCGCCGCCGTACGCGCGGCACACGAGGCGGGCGCCCGGGTGGCCTCCCTGTGCACGGGCGCGTTCGTACTGGCCGCCGCGGGCCTGCTGGACGGGCGCCGCGCGACCACGCACTGGCTGCACGCCGCGGCGCTGGCCGAGAGGCACCCCGAGGTGGAGGTCGACCCGGACGTGCTCTACGTCGACCACGGCACCGTGCTGACCTCGGCCGGGAAGGCCGCCGCGATGGACCTGTGCCTGCATCTGGTCCGCCTCGACCACGGCTCGGCCGTCGCCAACGAGGTCGCGCGCCGCCTCGTCGTCCCGCCCCACCGGGCCGGGGGGCAGGCCCAGTTCGTCACCACGCCGCTGCCCGAACGTCGCGACCACCCCCTCGGCGCGCTGCTGGCGTGGGCGATGGAGCGCCTCGACCAGCCGCTCACCGTGGAGGACCTGGCACGCCGGGCGAACATGAGCTCGCGCCACCTGGCCCGGGTCTTCACGGACGTGACCGGCACCACTCCGCTGCGCTGGCTGCTGACGCAACGCATCCACCGCGCCCAGGGACTCCTCGAAACCACCGACGACACCATCGGCACGATCGCCGCAGCCACGGGCATGGGTACGGACGCCACCCTGCGGCGCCACTTCAACCGCACGGTGGGCGTGCCCCCGGACACCTACCGGCGCACCTTCCGCAGTGCCCGTCCGGACCGCGCCGGCTGACCGTCCGCGGTCACCCCCGGGGCAGTGCCTTCTTCAGATCTTCGTCCAGGTCTTTGGCGAGTTGCGTGTTGGAGGGCGGCTTGTCGCCCTGGAGGCGGGCCAGTTGGGCGGTGAACGTCTGGCTGAAGGCGCCGTAGAGCGGGGTGCGCGGCCGTTGGACGGCGTTCTCCAGGGCGGGCAGCAGGGTGCCGCGCGCGTACCCGGGGCGGCCGTTCCCGTCCCGCGGCATGTGGTCGGTGCGCTCTGCCGTCGGGGCCGCGGTGGCCTGGCCGGGTGGCTTCGCCGCCTTGCAGCTCAGCTTGTCGTCCACGTACGCGGAGATCCGGGTGGCCGCGAACCCCGCGTCGAGCAGGCAGCGTTCGTTCTCCCTGTTGGTGAGGAACTCGACGAGCTGTCCGGCGGCGGTGCTCCGCTGCGACCCCGTGGCCACGGCCAGGTTCTGGCCGCCAAGCACCGCCCGGCCGGGCAGCGGGGCCACGCCGAGCTTGTCTCCCGGCAGGGACTGGTGGAGCGTGCGGTAGGCGTACGGCCAGTGGCGGAGGAAGCCGGTGCGGCCGGCCGCGAAGTCGGTGAGCGTGTCCGCCTCGTCGGACTGGGCGGCGGCCGGCAGGGTGTAGGCCGCCTCGGTGCGGTTGCGCAGCTCGTCCAGCCCCTCCTTCAGCTCGTCCACGGAACCGGCGTAGCGGCCCTCCTTGTCGGTGAGGGTGAATCCGTCGGAGCCCGAAGCGGAGGCGAAGGCCTCGATGCCGTTGACGGTGAGCCCTTCGTACGACGCGTCGAGCTGCGAGGTCCAGCCCTTCTCGTAGGCCTCCGGCAGCCTCTTGCGCGCCACGTCGAGGGCCCGGATCAGCTGCTGGACGACGGGCCAGCCGCCGGTGCCCTTGCTCAGGTCGGTCTCCGTGACGCCCGCGCTCTCCAGGTAGTCGCGGCGGTAGAACAGCAGCCCCACGTCACTGTTGAACGGGACCGCGTACAGCTTGTCCCCCCAGCGGGCCGTGGCGGCAACGGACTTGATGACGTCGGAGTCGACCAGCTTGTCGGGGAGCGGCTGGACGAGACCCGCGGCGGCGAACTCCGGCACCCAGGTCACGTCGAGGTTGACCACGTCGTACTCGGCGCTGCCGGACTGCAGTGCGCCGAGCAGCTGGCTGCGCTGCTGGTCCGCCGAGCCGGGCAGCTCGACCAGGCGGGCCCGGTGGCCGGAGCCCTTGCCCTCCTGCTGCCGGTTCCACTCGTCGATCAGCTGCTGGCGGATGCCGCCCTTGCCGGTCACGTCCCGGCCGCTGGCCAGCACGATGTCGCCGGGCTGGTCGGCGGCGGGCGCGGCGCCGCTCTGCCCGCCGCCGGCTCCGGCGCCTGCGTCGCAGCCTGCGGCGAGCAGCACGGCGAGGAGCACTGCGGACGCGGCGCGCGCTGCGGGCCCGTGCCTCATCCCTGATCCCCCGTTCCGGTCCTCGCGACCTCGTCGCGCAGCCGCGCGACGAGATCGCTCTTGGTGTCCAGGCAGCGGCCGCCGCTCGCCTCGGAGACGGCGGCATCCGGTTTGCCCTTGTCGCAGCCGGCGCTGTCCAGGGAGGCCATGACCACCGGGATCCTGCGCCCCGTCCGCACGGCCTGGAGCAGAGTGCCGAGCCGGCCGCCTTCGGCCAGCCGGTTGTTGTCCTCGTCATCCGTGATGTAGACGATCAGCTGCGGGCCACGGCCGTCGGTACCGCGCTGCCTCATGTAGTCCAGGGCCGCGACCAGCGCCTTGTCGGGCTCGGCTTCCAGGTCCTTGACCTGGGCCTTGGCCGCGATGGCGCTCTGCGCCTCCTTGCGCTGGTACTTGCCGAACGGCAGCACTTCGCTGTACGCGCGGGAGCCGTCCCGCTCGGTGGCAACCGCCCAGACCCCGTACTCGTCCTGCTCGCCGAGCCCGGCGAGGGACTGGGAGATGATGCCGGGCGCGCCGCCGGGGCCCTCCCACAGGCTGCCCATGGACCCGGACGAGTCGAGCAGGAAGAGCACCCGGCCCGGCCCGCTGGCCTCCCGATACCCCTTCAGCGCCGCCGCCATCGCGGCCGGAGGGACGGGGCCGCCGAGCTGGCCGGGGTCGTCCAGGGCCCCGAAGTTGCTGAAGACGACACCGGTGTCGGCGGACGGTTCGCTGCCGTTGCCGAGGGGCTTGCGAGGACCCGATGCACTGCGGAAGCCGTCGTTCCCGAACACGGCGAGTCCGCCTCGGACGGCGGACGCGGAGTCCTTCGCCCCGCTCTTCGCGGCCGCCCCCTTGCCGGTCAGCCAGGCGTGGAAGCGTTCCGCGGCGCCGTCCCGCGCGGCCTTGTCCCGTTCGGGGCCCAGCCAGCGCACGCGCACGAACGTCGGGGTGAGGCCCGGGACGTCGACGGGGTACTCGGCCATCCGGCGGACCCGGGTCGTCCTGTCGCAGCCCACTCCGGTCCTGAGCAGGAACTCCGGTACCAGAACGGTGGTGCGCTTGTCCGCGGTGTCGTCGTCGGGCAGGGTGCACAGGAGGTCCCCGCCGGTGCGCGCGGGCGGTCCCGGCTGGGCCACGCCCTGTTCGGCGGCGGCCGGGTCCGGCGCTCCCGCGCCGTAGAGGCCGACGGTCGCGAGCAGGCCGGCGTCGGTGTTCTCCGGGTCCGTACGCCGTATTTCGGACGTCGGCTGGCGCTTCCTGAGCGCGTCCGTCAGGGCCGCGAGAGGGCCCACCCGCTCGGCGAGCGGCTCCGCCGCCGGGCCCTGCGGTACGGCGAGCACGACCGGCGAGTACGCGAAGGGCTCGGGATCTGCTTCCAGTGCGACGTAGGTCCGCTCGCTGGACGCCGTACGGGCCCGTTCGACGCTCGCGGACGAGCCCGGGATCCAGATGTCCGGCTGCGGACCGATGTCGCGCTGCGGGTTGGTGTCGTCGGCCACCGGCCGCTGCCACGGGTCGGACTGCCGGTTGAACGCGGCGACCGCCGCAGCGGCTCCGGCGCTGTAGACGGTGATGCCGGTGCGCCTGCACCCGCCTTCCGACGTGTTCTGCGCGGACGTCAGGTACGCCTCCGCGGCCTTGCGCACGGTGGGCTCGAGGTCGGGGTCGGTGAGCAGCCGCAGTTCGAGCGGTGGTTTGCAGGGGGCGCCGTCCCCGCCGCCGAGCGTGGCGATGCCGGTGGCGACGAGTCCGGCGATCGCCGCGGGCACGCCGATGGCGACCGCGAGCCGTCGGCCGGTGAGGGGACGGAGCCTGGCGAGCCAGGCCGGTGTTGGGGCAGGGCCTGGGCCTGGGCCAGGCGACTGCGGCGACGACGGCCCGCCGCCGGACCCGCCCCGGGCGGGGTCGGGTTCCGACGCGGGCGGCGCCTGCGGCGAGCGGACGGGAGGGGCTGCGAGCAGTACGTCGACGCCCGAGGTGGCCGCGCGGCTCTGCGGCTCCCACTGCTCGGCGGGCTCGCGCAGCGTCGTGTGGTGCTCGGACATGTAGGCCCACAGCTCTCGGGCCAGTTCGGCGAAGCCGACTTTGCCGCCCTCTGCGGACACCCCCTCGTGCAGGAAACGCACGAGTTGGGCGGTGTACGGCGTGGGCGAGCCACCGTCGCCCGCGTCGATGCGGTTGTTGGCCTGGACGCTCATGAGCAGCGAGGTCCGCTGCCGCTGGGCGGTGCCGAGCGCGTTCCAGGCCGCCGAGGCGTTACCCGCGTAGCAGCAGTCGAGGATGACGACCACCTGCTGCGCCCGGGCGCGGGACAGCACGGTGAGGACGCTCTTCCAGGGCACGGCGCCGCGGAAGACGGACTCGTCGCCCGGGACGATCGTCGCCCGCCGCATCAGCAGCCAGAGCTCGTCCCCCGTACTGGGCACGGCGCCGTGGCCGGAGAAGTAGAGCAGGAGCAGTCCCTCGGCCGCCTCGACCGCGGTGTCCAGCTGCTGGTCGAACTCGTCGACGGTGTGCGGCCGGGTGACGGTGATCCCGTCGTCGGCGAACACACCGCCCTCGCGGAGGGCCCGTTCCAGTCCGGCGAGGTTGTGCTCGACGGCGCCGAGGTCGCCCGAGACTCCGAAGGGGTGCTCGGGCTGCTTGAAGTCGTATGCGGGGACTCCGACGAGCAGCGCCCGGTTCACCTTCCCGCGCGGGTCGAAGCGCGCCACCCGGCTATCTCCCGTCGCTCTCCGCCGCGACCTCGACCTCCGGGGGGTCGCCGCGTTCCACGGAGCGGCGGTTCTCCCGCCACGCGCGGACCCCGCTCTTCACCTGCGCGAGCACTTCGTCGAACAACGTGGAGGCGGCTGCTCCGATCAGCACCAGCACGATCTCCATCCCGGTTCCCATCGGGCTGCCGGGCCCGTCCTCCGTCCCCGCGCGCTCGTGGATCTCCAGCACGCCGTTGTCCCTGTGCGCTTCGAGCTTCTGCTCCCGCTCGAGCCACGCCTTCAGCGCCGCGGTGTCGCTCTCGCTCGCGCCCTGCGTCAGGCGCACGCGGATGGTCGTATTCGCCATAGCCTCCCCCTCAGCCACAACTCAGCATCATGACATGCGGGTTGTACGGAGGGGCACCCTTCGGTCACGAACGGGATCACGCCCCGGTCGCGGGCTGCCTTCAGCCGGCCGCCGCCCGGTAGGGGCGGAAGAACTCACGCAGTTCCGCCGCGTAGAGCTCGGGCTCCTCGAACGGTGCGAAGTGCCCGCCGCGTGCGGGCTCGGTCACGCGCACGACGTTCGCGGTGCGTTCGAGCCAGGCGCGCGGCGGGCGGACGACGTCGCCCCGGAAGAGCGAGAAGCCGGACGGCACCTCGACGCGGCGGGCGTGCTGCGCGGGTGGGATCTCGGCGTTCGCGCGGTACATGCGCATCGACGAGCCGATCGTCTCCGTCAGCCAGTAGAGCGTGACGTTCGTGAGGATCTCGTCCTTCGTGAAGCTCCGCTCGATGTCGCCGTCGCAGTCGCTCCACGCCCGGAGCTTCTCGACGATCCACGCGGCGAGCCCGGCCGGCGAGTCCGTGAGCCCGAACGCGGCGGTCTGGGGCTTCGTACGCTGCAGGGCGGCGTAGGCGCCCTCGGTCGCGCCCCAGGCCGCGGCGCCCTCGAGCCAGGCGCGCTCCTCGGGTGCCAGGTCCGCCCGGTCGCCGGTGTAGACGGGCAGGCCCGCGTCGGTGCGGTGGACGGCCACGACGCGGTCGGGGTGGTCTAGCCCGAGGTAGCGGCTCACGTGGCTGCCGACGTCCCCGCCCGCCGCGCCGAACCGTGCGTGGCCGAGGGCTCCCATGAGCTCTGCCCACAGGCCGGCGACGGCCCTGGCGTCGGGAGGGGGGCCGGTGGGGCGGTCGGAGTACCCGTAGCCCGGCATGTCGGGCACGACCACGTCGAACGCGTCGGCGGGATCGGCGCCGTGGGCGCCGGGGTCGGTGAGGAGGGGGATGACCTTCGTGTAGCGCCAGAAGGAGTCCGGCCATCCGTGGCTGAGTACGAGTGGCAGTACGGGCCCGGCCGGCGCGGCGGCCCGGACGTGCACGAAGTGGATCCCGAGGCCGCCCAGCGGGACGCGGAAGCGGGGGTACCGGGCGAGCGCCGCCTCCTGCGCCGGCCAGTCGAACCCGTCCGCCCAGTAGGCGACGAGCTCGCGCAGGTAGCCGAGGTCGGTCCCGAGCGACCAGCCGGCGTCCTCGGGCATGTCCGGCCAGCGCGTCGCGCGCAGCCGCGCGCGGAGGTCCTCGAGCGCCGCGGGGGCGGTCTTCGGGGTGAACGGCTCGGGGCGGGGAGCGGCGTCCGGCATGCGACGCATCCTATGCGGTCCCACACCGGACGAGCCGCCCCCGACGCGGCGTCGGGGGCGGCTCGTGCGGCACGGCCGGCCGGCCGGCCGTCCGGTCAGTCGGTGCCGGATTCCATCGCGGCGCGGTC
The DNA here is from genome assembly GCF_042890265.1 of Streptomyces sp. NPDC002209. Lineage (NCBI taxonomy): Bacteria > Bacillati > Actinomycetota > Actinomycetes > Kitasatosporales > Streptomycetaceae > Streptomyces > Streptomyces sp. NPDC002209. Next base: position 257,882 of record NZ_JBIARX010000004.1, read on the forward strand.
CAGCAGCTCGTCCTCGGCGGAGACCTCGCCGCGGGAGGCGATGGCCTCGGCGCCGCCCTCGGGCATGGCGCCGATCAGCCCGGTCGCCGCCGCCTGCGCGGCGCCGACCAGCACGGGGTGGGCGGTGCCGACGATGCCGAGGCCCGCGTACTGCTCGAGCCGGGCGCGCGAGTCGGCGATGTCGAGGTTGCGCATGGTGAGCTGGCCGATCCGGTCCACGGGGCCGAACGCCGAGTCCTCGGTGCGCTCCATCGACAGCTTGTCCGGGTGGTAGCTGAAGGCGGGGCCGGTGGTGTTCAGGATCGAGTAGTCCTCACCGCGCCGCAGCCGCAGCGTGACCTCGCCGGTGACCGCCGAGCCGACCCAGCGCTGCAGCGACTCGCGGACCATCAGCGCCTGCGGGTCCAGCCAGCGGCCCTCGTACATCAGCCGGCCGAGGCGCCGTCCCTCGTTGTGGTAGTGGGCGAGGGTGTCCTCGTTGTGGATCGCGTTGACGAGGCGCTCGTACGCGGCGTGCAGCAGCGCCATGCCGGGCGCCTCGTAGATGCCGCGGCTCTTCGCCTCGATGATCCGGTTCTCGATCTGGTCCGACATGCCCATGCCGTGGCGGCCGCCGATGGCGTTGGCCTCCATGACCAGGTCGACCGGGGAGTGGAACTCCTTGCCGTTGATCGTCACCGGGCGGCCCTGGTCGAAGCCGATGGTCACGTCCTCGGCGGCGATCTCCACCGACGGGTCCCAGAACCGCACGCCCATGATCGGCTGCACGGTCTCCACGCCGGTGTCGAGGTGCTCCAGCGTCTTGGCCTCGTGGGTGGCGCCCCAGATGTTGGCGTCGGTCGAGTACGCCTTCTCGGTGCTGTCGCGGTACGGCAGCCCGTGGGCGACCAGCCACTCCGACATCTCCTTGCGGCCGCCGAGCTCGCTGACGAAGTCGGCGTCGAGCCACGGCTTGTAGATGCGCAGGTGGGGGTTGGCGAGCAGGCCGTAGCGGTAGAACCGCTCGATGTCGTTGCCCTTGAACGTCGAGCCGTCGCCCCAGATCTGGACGTCGTCCTCGAGCATCGCCCGGACCAGCAGGGTGCCGGTCACGGCGCGGCCGAGGGGCGTGGTGTTGAAGTAGGCCCTCCCGCCCGAGCGGATGTGGAACGCGCCGCAGGCCAGCGCGGCCAGGCCCTCCTCGACCAGCGCCGCCCGGCAGTCGACCAGGCGCGCGATCTCGGCACCGTACGCCTTCGCGCGGCCGGGCACCGACGCGATGTCGGGCTCGTCGTACTGGCCGATGTCGGCGGTGTAGGTGCACGGGACGGCACCCTTGTCGCGCATCCACGCGACCGCGACGGAGGTGTCGAGGCCGCCCGAGAAGGCGATGCCGACGCGCTCGCCGGCGGGCAGGGAGGTGAGAACCTTAGACATGGGAAGAGTATGCACTTAAACGCATGGCTATGCAAACGCTCCCCGCCCCTCCCCCTCGGATGGGCCGTCCGGCCCGGGTACGGGCCCCTTCGCGCGGGTGCACTCCCGCGCCGGCCGGGCGCGGTCGCCGGCCGGGCCCCGCCGGAGTCGGGGGCCCGGGGACGGTCGAGTCGGTGGTCGAGTGGGTACGCGACCGGCAGTCGGCGGTGCACCCGCCCGGAGCAGCAACTCGGTGGCGGACAGGTACGGTTTGGCCATGGATCTTTCCGCGAGCGCTACCGATGAGAACTCCACGCAGTCGGCGGTCATCAAGGCCACCGCGCGCCAGCTGCTGGTGAAACTGGGCGCCGCAGGGCTGTCCCTGGACGCCGTTGCCGAGGCCGGCGGTCTTGCCGTCGGCGACGTGGCCGACGTGTTCCCGCATCGGGACGACCTGCTGACCGCACTGGTCATCGACGCCTACGACGACTCGGCCGCCGCGATGGAGCGGGCCGACCGGGCCGCAGGCGCCGCCGGCGCGACGGCCGGCGCCCGGCTCCTCGCGGTGACCCGCGCACTGCGGACGTGGTCCTTCGACCACTCCGCCGAATTCACGCTGATCTACGGCTCCCCCGTCCCGGGCTACCACGCCCCGCAGGACACCGTCCCGGCCGCCTCGCGCACCCCCGCCGTACTGGCCGGCATCGTACGTTCGGCGCTGGCGGCCGGTGAACTCACCCCGCCCCGGCGGACGGTGCCCGGGCCGCCGCTGCTCCGGCCGGAGGCCGTGGAGCTCTTCGGCGGTGCACCCGAGGCCCCGTTCTCGGACCTGATCGAGCGCGGCATCGTGCTGTGGAGCAATCTGATCGGGCTGCTGGTGTTCCAGGTCTTCAGCCGTACCCACGACAGCGTCCGGGACGAGTCGGCGTACTTCGACTTCGCCATCGCCGTGGCGGCCGAAGGCATAGGCCTGACGGTCCCGCTGGAGGAGAACACCGCCGCCTGCTAAACGGTCTGCCGCTCGCGGCCCTTCGCCGTATCGGAGGTCATCGGGCGCCGGAGGTCTGCGCGCCGGCCGTCGTGTCCGCAGGGGTACGCGGCCGGTAGCGGGACACCGCCACGCCGGCCAGGCACAGCACCCCGCCGAGCAGGGTCAGCCAGGCGGGAACCTCGCCCAGGAGGGTCCAGCTCAGCAGTACGACGATGGCGGGGACGGCATACGTCGTCGCGCCCAGCTTCCCGGCCGGCATGCGCGCCAGGGCGTAGGTCCACGTGGTGAAGGCGAGGGCGGTCGGCACCACACCCAGGTAGACCATGTTGAGCGTCGCGGACACCGGCGCCCTCGGCAGTTCCGCGACCAGCTGCCCCGCGAAGGGCAGGCAGGCCGCGGTTCCGGTCAGGCAGCTGTAGGCGGTGATCTGCAGGGGCGTCCCGAAGGACAGCGCGGGCTTCTGCGCGATGACGCCGCTCGCGTAGGCAACCGCCGCGAGCAGGCACAGGACGACCCCGAGCACCGAGGTCGAGCCGTCGCCGCCGGACGACATGGACAGGCCGACGACCACCGCCCCGACGAAGGAGACGGCCATGCCGGCCAGCAGCCGCGGCGGCAGCGCCTCGCCGAGCAGGCGGGCCGCGAGCAGGGCCATGAGGATGGGCCCGGTGTTCACGAGCAGCGCCGCCGTACCCGCGTCGACCAGCCGTTCGCCCCAGTTCAGCGCGACCGTGTAGCCGCAGAACCAGACCAGCCCGGAGATCAGGATTCCGCGCCGGGCCCCGCGCGGCGGCAGGCCTTGGCGGCGGATGAGGAGCAGGGCCGTGAGCACCACCGAGGCGGCCAGCAGCCTGCCGAGGGCCAGGGCCCCGGGTGAGTACGCGTCGCCCGCGCTGCGGATGGACACGAAGGCCGAAGCCCAGGCGAACACGGTGAACGAGACGGCGCCGACCGTGAGGACGGCGGGTGAAATCGAGCGCAGGTGGGACGTCATGGACCCACCTTACGAGCGAAACACTTCGGCGTCCACCGAAATATAGAGGACGGCGCTTCAGCTCAGCTCCAGGCCTCCGGGCCGATCCCCAGCAGGTCGCCGAAGGCCCGTTCCCCGGCCTCGGTCACCTCCAGCCCCCGCCCGCCGGCCGCCGGCCGCACCACCCACTCCTCGCCGAGCGCCCTCGCGCACAGCCGCGCCCCGGCCAGGCCTCCCAGGTGGCGGCGCCGCTCGGTCCAGTCCAGGCAGGAGCTCGCCAGCGGCCTGCGCCCCTCGTGGACGAGGCTGACGCCGGCTTCGGCACACCACGCGCGCCCGGCCTCCGTCAGCTCGAAGACCCCGTCCGTACGGAGCAGCCCGCGCCGCGCCATGGCGTCGGTCACCGCCATCCCGAGCCGCCCCGCGAAATGGTCGTAGCACGTGCGGGCGCGGGCGAGCGGGTCAGGCGCTGCGACGACGGGCACCGCGTGCGCAGCGTCCCGGTCGGGGATCGCGTACGAGGCCAGCTCGTCGACGAGGCGGGCCGTCGCCGCGTCGGCGATCCGCACGTAGCTGTGGCGGCCCTGCCGCTCGGTGACGCAGATGCCCGCATCGAGCAGGCGCGTCAGATGGCCGCTGACGGTCGACGGCGCGACAGCGGTGATCCGGGCCAGCTCACCCGCGGTCCAGGCGCGCCCCTCGAGCAGCGTCATGCAGATGGCGGCCCGGGTCTCGTCGGCCAAGGCCGCGGCGAAGGCGGCGAGGCGCGCCGCGGGGGCGACACCGTCCGGCGTCCCGGCATGCAATGCGTTCATGCCCCCAAGGATGCCTCAAATGTTCGGTGAGCAGCGAATGATCGGGGCGTGATTCGCTCCAGCAGGCGCGGGCGGGCGGCCTGCGGGCCGTACGGCCGCAGGCCGAGGCGGCAGCCGACTGACGGCGGGCCGGGCGCTTCGACTAGGGTCGGCGGGACAGCGCACCACGATCGACCATCGACCACGAGGAGCAGCCGTGAGCCGGCCGGCGTCCACCGTTCTGCAGCAGGAGATCGCCCGGGAACTCGAGGTGTCGGAGACTTTCGACGCACACCGGGAGATCGAGCGCCGGGTGGCCTTCCTGGCGGACCGGCTCACCTCCACCGGCCTGCGCTCCCTGGTGCTCGGGATCAGCGGAGGCGTGGACTCCACCACGGCCGGACGGCTCTGCCAGCTCGCCGTGGAGCGGGTCCGGGAGAGCGGCCACGAGGCGACGTTCTACGCGATGCGGCTGCCGTACGGGGTCCAGGCCGACGAGCAGGACGCGCAGCTCGCCCTCGGCTTCATCGAGGCGGACCGGGTGCTGACGGTGGACGTCAAGCCCGCCAGCGACGCCGCGCTGGAGGCCGCCCTCGCCGGTGGAACCGTCTTCCGGGACGCCCGTCACCAGGACTTCGTGCAGGGCAACATCAAGGCCCGCCAGCGCATGATCGCCCAGTACGCGGTGGCCGGCGCCCACGACGGCCTCGTCGTCGGCACCGACCACGCGGCGGAGGCCGTCTCCGGCTTCTTCACCAAGTTCGGCGACGGCGCGGCCGACCTGGTCCCGCTGACCGGCCTGACCAAGCGCCGGGTGCGCGCCGTGGCCGACGCGCTGGGCGCCCCCGCGGAACTGGTCTGGAAGACCCCCACGGCGGACCTGGAGACCCTGGACCCGGGCAAGGCCGACGAGGACGCGCTGGGTGTCACGTACGACGACATCGACGACTTCCTGGAGGGCAAGCCGGTCGACGAGCGCGCCTTCGACACGATCGTCCGCCGCTACCGCCAGACCGACCACAAGCGCCGCCTCCCGATCGCGCCGTAACGGAACGTCTGGACGCAGCAGAGGGGGCAACCGTGCCGCGAAGGGTCTGGCGCTGTGTGGTGGCGGGCTGGGTGGCCGTCGTAGTGGCCGGCGGCGCGTACACGCTGTACCTCGATGACGCGACGAGCGCCACGCCGGAGCCGGCGCGGTGGGAACGCGCGCCGTCACCGAGTGACGCGCCGGTGCCCTGCCCCACCACCCGGAGCGGCGAGGCGGCCCCCACCGCGCACTCCTGCAGCCACTGGTCACGGCAGTAGGTCGCGCGGCGGGTACGGCGCTCCTACGATGGTGGAGCACCTCGGGGGTCGGGGAGCGTCGTCCGATCGACCCTGGGCAAGGTGACCGATCATGGGCAGGTACCGCCCGTTCCGAGGGCCCCGGCTCCGCCGGACCGCCGTACCCGCCGCGGTGGCACTGCTGTTGGCCGCCCTGTGCGGGGGCACCGGCCCCGACCGGCCGGCCGTCGGCTCCGTACGCGAGGACTTCGATCCCGCCACCGTGCAGAAGCTGGACGCGGCGATCGCGAAGATCATGAAGCAGACCGGCATGCCGGGCCTCAACATCGGTCTGTGGATGCCCGGCCGCGGCGTGTACGAGAAGTCCTTCGGCGTCGCGGACCGGCAGACCGGTACGCCCATGAAGTCCGACCTCTACTCGAGGATCGGCAGCGTCACCAAGACCTTCACCGTCACCGGCGTCCTCCAGCTCGTCGACCAGGGCAAGGCCGGCCTCGACGACCCCATTTCCCGCTACGTCTCCGGCGTCCCCGGCGGGGAGGCCGTCACCCTGCGCCAGCTGGCCGACATGCGCAGCGGGCTCTTCGACTACACCGCCGACGAGAAGTGGCTGGCCGGCGTGCGCGCCGACCCGCACCGCGCGTACACCCCGCGCCAGCTCGTGGACGTCGCCTTCCGCCATCCCCCGAACTTCAAGCCGGGCGCCAAGTGGGAGTACTCCAACACCAACACCGTCCTCCTCGGGATGCTGATCGAGAAGGTCAGCGGGCAGAGCCTCGGCGACTACCTCCGGGAACACGTGTTCGCTCCGCTGGAACTGGACGACACCTCACTCCCCGGCGACGGCGCCATGCCCGACCCGCATGCCCACGGCTACACCGACTTCACCCCGAAGGGCACCGTCGCCGACGCCACGAACTGGAACCCCTCCTGGGCCTGGGCCGCCGGCGGCATCGTCTCCGACCTCGACGACCTGCACACCTGGGCCCCGGCGCTGGCGGACGGCCGGCTGCTGACGAAGAAGACACAGGCCGAACGGCTCCGCACGCTCCCGATCGGGGTCGTCCCCGGCGCCTCGTACGGCCTCGGCATCCTCGACTTCAACGGCTGGCTCGGCCACAACGGGGAGTTGCCCGGCTACGAGACCATCGCCGCCCAGCTCCCCGCCGAGAAGGCCACCATGGTCGTGCTCGTCAACAGCGACATCGACTACCGGGGCAAGAACCTGTCCGGCCTGATCGGAAACGCGGTCACCTCCATCGTGACCCCCGATCACCTCTGGCCCGCGCCGGTGGGCACCGCGAAGAAGTAGGGGACCTCGCGCGGGAGGCGGGTGGGTGCCCGTGTGACCATGGCCCCTCGGCACATCTGCACCTCATGGGGGGACCATGCGCACCCGTACCACCACCGTCTCGACCGGTATCGCCGCGGCGCTCGCGGCGTTGCTCGTCCTGACCGGCTGCACCTCGGCCGGTGGCAGCCCGAAGGAGAAGCCGAGCAGCGCGGTCGCCACCGCTCCTGCCCCCGCCGCGCCGGGCAACGGTTCCGGGTACGAGGGCCCCCGGCCCCAGGACCAGAACCTCCTCGCCTGGACCGGCGACCCCAACGACGCGGGGCACGTCACCGCCCAGTCCGCCGCCGGGGTCGGCGGACGGATCACTCTCGTACGGATCGTGCTGCGCGAGCAGATCACCTGGTCCAACGTCTGGCTGGGGCTGGCCGGCATCGACCCGAACGCCCAGCTCTCCCAGTGCTACCTCGGCGTCTACGACGCCACCGGCGCGCTGCGCGCGTCCACCGCGGACATCTCGCCGCAGCTGATGACCGACGCGATAGCCAAGCCGCTGCCGCTGGCGAAGCCGTTCACCGCCGCCCCCGGCACGTACTTCGTCGCCCTCCTCCTCAACGGCAACTGGGCCACCAACGGCCTCACCCTCAAGTCCACGGGCGCCGGGATCTCGGTCAATGCGGGCCTGACCCCGCCGAACCTCCGCTACAGCACGGTCCTGACCGGCCAGACCTCCCTGCCGGCCACGCTGAACCTCGCCGAGCAGTCCACCAGCACCATCAACACCGGCTGGGCCAGCCAGTGGTACGGAGTTTCCTGAGCCGAGGCGTTCGGACTGCTTCCGGGGCCGGGCCGCAGCGGGTCACCGCCGGTGGAGGGCCGGCGGGCGGCGGCCCCGGGACGCAGCGGGTGCGGGGTACGTCCGGATGGGGGAAGCTGGGGACGGTGCAGCACCTACGGCGGACGGATGACCCGAGGAGGTCCCGTGGACGTTTCAGGAGACGGCGGGCGCGCTCCTGCGGCCCGAGCCAGGGTGCGGACGGCCACCATGCTGTGCGCGGCTGCGGCCCTCGTGGTGGGCGCCGTACCCGCCTCCGCGCAGACCCGGGCCGCCCCGGAACCGGATCCCGAACCGGTCGTGGTCGTGGACTGCTTCTCCAAGGCCCAGGTACGCCCCGAGGAGTACCTGCTGGCCTGCGGCGACGGGAACAACCGCCTCGTCCGGCTGAACTGGGACACCTGGGGTCCGCGGAAGGCCACGGCCACCGGCACCGACATGGTGAACGACTGCAAGCCCTATTGCGCGGCCGGCCGATTCCACGCCTACCCGGTCACGGTGACCCTGAGCAAACCGGAGCCCTGGCCCGGACACCCCGACATCCAGCGCTTCACGACCATCCGGCTCTTCTACCCCGGTACCGCGCCGTCCCCGGTCCCCAGGGACGTCACGTACAAGCTCGTGTACTGAGCGGGCCGGGCCGCGGCAACCGGCGGGACGCTATCCGCCGAGGCGGGCGCTGATCAGGTAGTCGGCCTCCTCTAACAGCCGGGCCCGCCGCTCCTCTTCCCGGGCACGCTCGAGTTCTCCCCGCAGCGCCAGTTCGGTGCGCAGGACCGTCGCCCGCGGTACGGGGATGCGCTGACCGGGTTTCTCGGTGAACGGCTGCAACTCCGCGGCCGACACCTGGGCATCCTCCGACGAGCCGCGGCGGAGCGAAAGGAACACCCGGGCCAGCCAGTCGGCCGGGATCTGGACCATGAGATCAGTCATATCCGGGAAACGACGGGCCGCCCCCGCCGTGACTCCCCCTCCCCCGACCGGCTCAGTGGACGGGGTCGGACAGCAACGAGGACGGCCGGTACGGCTCGGTCAGCTCTTCTTGATCTCGTCGATGCAGAGCACGAACTGCTTGCCCGAGCTGCGGCGGGAGCCCCTCATCTGCTCCTGGTAACCGATGTCCGACGTGCCCTGGCACCGGTTCGTGTCGAGCGTGTCGGGTATCACCTTGACCACCTTGAACTCGGCGTTGGCGCCACCGCACTTCACCACCTGGAGGTCGGGGGTCACCGTGTTCCCCTTGTTGGTCAGGCAGTCCCCGACCTTCGCCTTGTCCGCGTCGTCGCGGCTCGCGAAGTAGCCGACCGCGACCATGATGACGACGACCACACCGGCGATGATCTTGAGGATCTTCATGACCCCCATGCCTCCGCGCCGGGCGGGCGGCGCCGGCGGGGCCGCGAACTGCTGCGGGTGCGGGTACTGCTGGGGGTGCGGGTACTGCTGGGGGACGGCTCCGTAAGGGGGCTGGGCCTGCTGCTGCGGGTATCCGTATCCCGGCTGGGGCGGGTACCCCTGCGGCTGCTGCCCGTTCGGGGCAGGCTGGCCGTACGGGCCGGGGCCCTGCTGAGGCGGATAGGTCATGTGGGAATCCCCCGTGAGCGTGTGCATCGTACGTAGTTTGACGTGCGCACGCTATATCAACCAGCCGTCACCAGCCGCATTGCGCCCACGGCAACAGCCGTGTCAGGAACCTGCCCCACGGAAGGCCGTGGCACGGACGGTGTTGCCGCACAGCGCGAACTCGCCGCCGTCGTCCGGCGCCAGCTGGTACCGCCCGCCCGCGACGCCCACCACGATCGACGGTGCGACGGTGGGATCGGCGCCGGAGGCGCAGTAGCCGTCCGCCTCACCGAGGACGGGTGTGAAGGTGAGCCGCGCCGAGGCCTGCCCTCCGGGCGCCAGCTTCACCGGTCGCGCCGTCCCCTTGCGGGCGACCTGAAGGGGCCTGTTCTTCTCCGGCGAGCCCTGGCCCGCGAGAGCCACGGTGGGGAAGCCGTTCAGCACGCACGGCTTCGAACCCTGGTTGGTCACGGTGACCAGTACGTGGGTGGAATCGGTTCGCTGCGCGCTGTCCGCAACGATCTGGCTGCTCGTGCACGGGGCCGCCTGGGCGGGTCGCAGGGCGTCCGCGGCTGCCGCCGCGCCGGAGCCGGTGCCTGCCACCAGGCCTCCGGCCATCGCGCCCGCCACGAGCAGCACGGACGAGACCTTGATCGCGCCACTTCGCGTTGCGCATTTCATGGGTTGTCCTCCACGCTTCCACGGCACGGCCCCACAGTTCGGGCCGGCCTCCTCCCAGCGTCCCACCCGCCCGCGCCATCGGCGCGGCACGGGCCCATCGGCCCCGATCGACAGGCCGGTGGGGGAGGGGGACGATGGAAAGAACGGACACCCGCTTTCCCTTGGCGTTCTCCGGAGGAAGCATGTCGAACCGACGTATTCGTCTGCTGGTGCTGACCCCTTTGATGGCCGGCACGTTCATCGCCGCTCCTGCCGCCCTTGCAGGGAGCGCAGCGGCCGCCGCCCCCACGGCCACCTGCTCCATCTCCGGCGTCTTCGACAACGGCAAGGTGCACCTGTCCGGAGGCGGCTTCACACCGGGGCCCGCGTACCTGTCCTCGCCGACCGCCGCAGGAGGGCAGTTCACGATCGGAGCCGACGGCGGGTTCCAGAAGCTGAACGTGGAGAACGCCCAGTACACCGTCACGCAGGGCAACGAGCACACCGAGTGCAGCGGCTTCAACGGCGGTTAGGCGCGCCCGGAACCGTTCCCCGTCACGCCCCGGCGTGGAGATGCGCGGCCCACAGCAGAGGGGTGCTCCTGCGGTCATGGCCCGGCGGCAGGTCGTCGCCGTCCCGTAGTTGTCGTACTGCCCCGTGCAGTGCGCGGGCGGCCCGGTCCGGGTCGACGGCTGCCGGGCCGGTCCCCAGACCGTCGTAGAAGGCCCGGGCGATACGGACGGCGGTCTGGTCGTCGATCTCCCACAGGGTGCCGATGACATGGGGGAATCCGGCGAGTTGGAAGGCCGAGGTGAGGTGGATGGCCTCGTCGAGCAGCTCGACGGTGTCGACGGCCGCGGTACGGCAGGCGGAGAGGTAGGCGAGCCTGACGCGGTCGAGGGCGACCGGGGCCAGGCTCCCGACGGTGAGCGGGTCGTCCTCGTGGTCGTGGAGCAGCAGCCGGCTCCGAGAGGGGTCGGCGGGATCGCTGCTGCCGTGGCAGGCGAAGTGGGCGATCGCACAGCGGGGCAGGCGCGCCAGCACGCGGGCCTTCGTCGGGGTGTTGGGCGGTGCCGGGTCGGCCCGTCCCGCGCCGTGGTCCGGCTCCCTGAGGACGACGGGAGCGGGAAAGCGGGCCTCCAGCACGGCGACTTCGGCGTCGACGAACCGCAACCGGCCCTGCCCGGGCAGTCCGGGCGTGGTCGGCATGGCGACGACCAGCGCCCGGCCTGACGCGGTCGGGTCGTTCCCCTCGCGCCGGCTGCGTTCGCGGGCGTGGCGCAGCGCACGCACCGTCGGGGTGTAGGAGGAGACGACCCGGTCCATCACGGTGCGACGGTGCGGGTCGTCCGGCGCGTCGGTGTGATGGCCGGCGGCGTGGAGGGGCAGCAGTCCGAGCAGTCCGCCCGGCACCCACCACACGCGCGGCATGGCGTCACTGTCCCGTCCGGTCGCGGGAGGGGGCCCCGTATGTCCCAGGGCGTCCAGCACGGGGCCCGCGGCGGCGCTCCAGAGCCATTCGAGGACGCCGACGAGCACGGACTGCGCCTCTTCCCGCTCCTGCGGATCCGCTCCTGCCAACGCCGTGTGCTGTGCCTGCCGGAAGGCGTTGACCCGATCGATCACGGTGGTGTACTCGAGCCCGGGCAAAGGGAGGCTGGTGATGCCCTCGGCCGTGAGCAGCAGTGCGTCGCTGCGGTGGCTGCTGACGTTGAACACCACGATCGGCCCGTGGGACGCCTCGGCCCCGAGTTCGTCGATGGTGGGCGGGAGGGCGAAGGAGGCGAAGCCCTCGAGGGTGCGGATCTGCGCCAGGACGGCGGTGAACTCCTCCGCCAGTCGGTGCCTGTCCTGCACGGCGAGGTCCTGGCGCAGCCGGTGTCGCGCCCCGTCGTCGTCGGCGGCGACGACCTGCATGTCCGTCGGCTGGTCCATGCGGTCGCGCAACTCGGCGAACCTCTGCGCCAGTTCGGGATGGCGCTCGCGCAGCTCGGTCAGATCACCGCGGATCTCCAGTGCCTGGCCGAGCAGTACGGCGCGGCCCACCTCCAGCAGCCCCAAGGCACGTTCCGCCCGCCAGTCCGCGGTGCCGCCCGGAGCCGCGAGCACGAGCGCGGCGGCCGTGGCGGTCATACCCGCCGTATTGCCGATGACATGCTGCTGGTCCCGGCGCTCCAGCCGGCGCGGGGCCAGCCGGGGCATCAGGCGCACAGCCGCGTCCGCCGTGTCGGCCGCTCGCTCCGCATCACCGGACTGCGCCAGCAGCCGAGCCGCGGACATCCCTGCGCCGACCCGGACGGACACGGTTGCCGAAGCCGTTGCCGACGCCGCCGACCAGGCGGCCACCGCCGCCTCCCGGTCCGCCGCGTGTCCGTACTGCTCGAACCGGACCAGCAGCGCATCTCCGAGGTTGTTCAGGTACAGGGCGCGCTCGGGGTGGTCTGCGGGAGCGGTCCGCACCGCCTCCCGGCCCAGGTCGATCGCGGCGTCCAGGTCCGACCGGACGCCGGTCCGGCCGAAGCGGGTCCTGAGCACGGGGCCGAGGTTGGACAGGTACCGCGCACGGTGGGGGTGGTCGGCCGGGACGGCCCGGGCCGCCTCCCGGTGGCGGACCACGGCGGCGTCCAGGTCCGCGACGGCGCCGGTCCGTTCGAACCGGACCTGCAGCGCCGCCCCGAGATTCGACAGGAACATCGCGCGATGGTGATGACTCGCAGGTGCCGCGTCCACCGCCCGGCGGCCCATCTCGATGGCTTCGTCCAGGTCCCCGATGTCGCCGGTCCGTGCGAACCTGGCCCGCAGCATGTTCCCGAGGTTGGACAGGTACCGTACGCGCTCGGGATGGTCGGCGGGCACGGCCCGGGCCGCCTCCCGGAGGCGGTCGATCGCGGCGTTCAAGTCCGCGAGCGCGCCGATCCGTTCGAACCGGACGCGTAGCGCTCCCCCGAGATTCGACAGGAACATCGCCCGGTCCGGATGCCCGGGTGCCGCGGCCTCCACCGCCTGCAGCCCCACCTCGACGGCGGAGTCCGCGTCCGCGGGGAGGCCGGCCCGGGTGAACCGGTCCTGCAGGCAGACCCCGAGGTTCGACAGGATCATCGGCCGACCACGATGGCCGGCAGGCAGTGCGTCCAGTGCCTCCCGTCCCGCTCTGACGGCGGCCTCCAGGTCCCCGGTGGCGCCGGTCCGCTCGTAACGGAGCCTCAGTGCGTTGCCGAGGTTGCACAGCGCCACGGCCAGTGGCTCGCGACCGCCGGCGGTGGCCGCCTCGACCGACCGCCACCCCGCTTCGACGGCGGCCTCCAGGTCCCCGACGGCGCCGGCCTGCTCGAACTTCGCCCGCAGCACGTTCCCGAGGCCGGACAGGACATCGGCGCGGTCGGGATGGCCGGCAGGCATCACGTGCACCGCTTCCCGGAGCAGGGCGACGGCGCTGTCCAGATCCGCAGCCGCTCGGGAGCGGACGAACCGGGCGTGCAGCAGGTTCCCGAGCCCGCTCAGCATCGTCGTGCGGTAGAGGGGGCCGTCCGAAGCTTCCTGCAACGCCTCCCGGAGCAGGGCGATGGCGCTCTCGAGATCCGCGACCGCTCCGGCCCGTTCGTACCGGTCACGCAATGCGTCTGCGAGGTTGAAGAGGTACATGGCGCGGCCTCGGTCCCCGGAGGCCGCCGACAGCGCCTCCCGGAACCGGTCGATCGCCGCGTCCAGGTCTGCCGGGGAGCCACCGTGCCGGACCCCGAGACGCAGCGCGTTGCCCAGGGCGGTCAGGTGGATGGCGCGGTGGGGATGTCCGACGGGGATGGCCTCCACGATGCGTTGCCACAGGTTCACCAGGGCGGTGAGCCGTGCCTGATCGTCCGACTTCCATGCCTCCGAGAGCAGCGGCATTGCGTACCCGGCCGCGTTCTCCGCGAGCAGGGGCACCAACGGCTCCGGCAGCTCGCGGACGCCGGCCAGGAAACACACGGTGAACGCCGTCACGGCATCCCGCAGGTCCGGTTGGTCCTGGCCTGCCGGTACGGGCAGGGCCTGGTGGCGGAACCAGTGGAACCAGCCGAGCAGATGGCGGGCGGGGAGGTCGTCCTCGCCCTGCAGCAGCTGCGCAAGCTGCCGTGCCTCCCGCAGCGCCTCGGCCTCGAGCACCGGTGCCGGGTCCCGGGATGCCACAACCCGCTGGAGACGCACCTCCATTGCGGCCAGTCGTGCGGCGCGCTCAGGGCCCCCCGGATCGCTCATGCCCGGTGATGCTAGTCCCAGGACCCGTGGAGCGGCGGGTAGTCCCTCGGATACGCTCCGCGACAGCGCGACGCCGAGCCGGGGGAGAGAACATGACCGAGGCCGACGAGACGGCACGCCGACTGGGGATCGTATGCGCGAACGCGGACCGCATCCGCGGACGTCTGCGCCGCGGTCCGACCGGAAGCGACGCCGTCCTGCAAGAGGTGCTCACCGCGGTGCAGGACGGACGGGCGACGGCCCGCCCGGTCGACGACCTGCATGCGGTCCTGCAGTCCCTGGGCGACAACCAGGGCCTGTACGCATACGGAGGGACCGGGAGCACGGCGGAGCGCGGGGTCCATGCCGCGGGTGTGCACCGCGACCGCAGTGGCGAGCCGGTGTACCTGTGCCCCGCCGACCGGTGCACGCGCTACGGGTGGCCGGGCCACGGACCGGCGCCGGTCTGCGCGGTCAGCGGCGACCCGCTGCGCCTGGACCGGCTGTAGCGGTGGGCGCCCTGCTGGGAGAACTCGGCAAGAAGCTCGCCGAGCGGTGGCTGTCCCTGCTGGTGCTGCCCGGGGCCCTCTACCTGGCGGTCGCGGCCCTGGCCCGGACGCTCGGCCAGGCCCGTCCCTTCGCCGTGGACCGCCTCATCGGCCAGATCGGCGCGTGGGCCGGTGCTCCGGTCGCGCGCACCGTCGGAGGCCAGGTGGTGGTGCTGGCGGCGGTCCTGGGCGGCGCAGCGGCCGTCGGGGTCCTCGCACAGGCTCTGGGCTCCGCCGCCGAGCGGCTGCACCTGGCCACGGACTGGTACACCTGGCCGGCTCCGGCCCGCGGCCTCGCGCACCGGATCACCGTCCGCCGTCAGCGCCGTTGGCGGACGGCGGCCGAAGCCTGGCACCGGCACCGGCAGGAAGCCGCAGCCGCCCGCACCCGCGGCGAGCGTGTGGACCCGACCGGGCGGCATGCCGCCCGGTCGGCGATGCTCCGGATATCCCCCGAGCGTCCGGACCGCCCCACGTGGAGCGGCGACCGCATCCATGCCGCGTCCGTGCGCGTTGACCGCGACCACCACCTCGATCTGGCCACCCTGTGGCCCCACCTGTGGCTGGTCCTGCCGGAGACCACCCGGACCGAGATCACCGCCGCCCGCGAGGCCCTGACCCGTGCCACCACGCTCTCCGCCTGGGCCCTGCTCTATCTGCCCCTCGCCCTGTGGTGGTGGCCCGCGGCCGTGATCGCGGCCGCGCTCGCCGTCACGTCGCGGCAGCGCACCCGCAGCGCCGCCGACGGCTACGCGACCCTGCTCGAAGCCGTCACGCGCCTGCACGCCCGTGACCTGGCGGGCCCGCTCGGGATGGACCCGCCCGGTCCCCTGACCCCGCAAGTGGGGGACGCGCTGGGCCTCCACCTGGCACCCAGCCCGCCGCCACCACCGTACGACGGGGCACCGTGAGCGGTGAGAGGGACCGTCAGACCGTTTCCCGGTCCCTGACGGCTTCGGACGCTCCGGAGGCCCGTTCGTCTCCGCCGGCGGGGACGAACACGAGCCGGGTGCCGGACCGCAGCGGGGATTCCCAGGCGGCTGCCACCTCGGCCATCGGCACGGCGACCGCCTCGGTGGTCGGCACGAGGTCGGGCAGGCGCTCGAGCAGCTCGCGCAGGGCGGCATCGCGGCGGGTGCCCGAGATCGAGCCGAGTCCGCTCCCGCAGACGCTGACGTCACCCTTGCGCAACCACGCGGACGGCACGGTCATGTCGGCCCCGGCCGCGGAGCCGACCTGTACCCACCGCAGGGTTCGGGTGAGATCGGAGCGGTGGCGCAGGATTCCGTCGAGCGCCAGCTCGGCGGGCCGCTCCCACAGGTAGTCGAGCACGATGTCCACGTCGGCGGCCGCCGCGCCGAACGCGGCCGCGATGTCCTCGTCGGAGCCCTGGAGGGCCACCGTACGGTGGGCGCCCAGCCCCGCCGCAGCCTCCAGTGCCAGCGGATCGCGCCCGGCCGCCACGACGGAGCCCGCGCCTTGGTCGAGGGCCAGCTGGATCGCGGCCCGCCCGGCGTTGCCCGTGGCACCGAGAACGAGCACCGCGTCCCCCCTGCGCAGCCGGCTCCGCTCGCGCAGCGCGATCCATGCGGAGGATGCGGGGTTCATGACGGCGGCGACAGTGACCGGATCGAGCCCCTCCGGTACGGGCATGAGCGCGGCGGCCGGTACGGCGACGCGTTCGGCCATCGTCCCGTGCGGGGGCTCCAGCCCCGAGATGTAGACGAGTTCACCGGCCGGGGTGCGGCCCACCCCGTCGAACCCGGGGATCAGCGGCAGCGCATCGCCACCCGTGTAGTGGCCGCCCGAGGCGAACGAGCGCACCAGCGGGTACAGCGCGGCCGCCAGTACCTCGACGACCACCTCGCCGGCCGCGGGGGTGGGCTCGGGCACGGACTCGTACCGGGGAGGCTGCCCCAGGGCGTGGACCACGGCTGCATACATGAACTGGCCCCCAAATGGGTGATTAAGCGGCATGGCGGACAGCCCGATTGTGACGGCTCCCCGCCGGACGCGCCCGCTGCGCCACGCGGCAGAGGTTCACCGGCCCGCCGCGGCGAGGCGGTGCGCCCCGGCCGAGTGGACGAAGTCCGTGAGGGAGACGGTGTAGTCGCCCTCGTCGGGGCGGTACGCGGTGCAGTACCGCGTGGGGTACCAGCCGGGGATCCGCCAGGCGGCCGGCTGGGGAACGGCCTCGCAGCTGCGGTGGCCCGCCGAGGTGCGGTGCCGTTGGAGGAAGTCCCTGGTGAGCATGGGCTCCATGAAGATCAGGTCGCCCGCGTACGCCCCGTAGATGAAGGTCTGGCCGCTGAGCGTGCCGGTGGACGGGGGGCGGCTGTCGAGGTGCGCGCCCATGGCGCC
The DNA here is from genome assembly GCF_042890265.1 of Streptomyces sp. NPDC002209. Taxonomy (NCBI): domain Bacteria; kingdom Bacillati; phylum Actinomycetota; class Actinomycetes; order Kitasatosporales; family Streptomycetaceae; genus Streptomyces; species Streptomyces sp. NPDC002209. Next base: position 274,792 of record NZ_JBIARX010000004.1, read on the forward strand.
TTCCGCGGTCTGCGGGCTGCTCGCGGGGTAGCCCGCCGGCAGGTACGCGGCCGGGACGGGCTTTGCGGCCGCGGCCAGTTGGTCGCAGGCGATCAGCAGGGCGCAGCCGCCGGTCTTGATGCCCGACCGGACCTCGCGGGGGACGAGGTAGAAGTGCACGTCGAAATGGGCGACGTCGTACCGGCCGTGCGGGTTGTGGCCGTGCGGGTTCCAGTTGAACAGCACCCACTGGAAGGGCAGGCCGGCCGGGGCGGCGGGGGCGGGCGGCAGCGCGAGTTCCAGGCTGTGGCCGCCGACGCACTCGTGGGTGTCGTCGACGCTCCCGTCGCCGTCCGCGTCGAAGCAGTGCTTGCCGTCGGTGGGGGTGCTGGGCAGGGCGGTGACGGCCGGGGCCGTCAGGGAGACTCCCAGCGTTCTGGGGATCCCGCCCTGGTACTCCCCGTACGTACGGACCGTGCCGCGGCCGAGGCGGGCGGCGGGACCGTACGCGGAGCACACCGCGCCGCCGGTGTCGTCACCGCAGTCGGGCAGGCGCGCGGCGGAGCCGGAGGGCGGCGGCGGGGCCGCGGGCTGCCCGATGGCGGACAGCAGCGCCGCCAGCAGGGCGGCGGAGGCGAGCGCGGCGGCGGAGGTGGCCCGCAGTCGGGATCTGTTCATACGGCGACGCTCCAGGAGGAACGCGCATTGAGCGCGGTGGCGTCCACGCCGGTGACCTGGCGCGTACAGGACTTGATGCCGTCCAGCCTGTCCTCCGGCAGGACGTGGCGAATGTCGAGGAAGCCGTTCGGGGCGAGGGCCTCCACCTGGCGCAGGACCGGATCGGGTTCCAGCCGGCGGTGCGCCGCCAGGAGGAGGGTGGTCTGCGGGCGGCGGTCCGCCTCGTACCGCGCCAGGGCCTCGTCCACGTCGTGGTGGGCGAGCGCGTACGCCAGGACGCGGGCGTCGACTATGGCCTGTGAGGCGCCGTTGGAGCCGGTCGGGTACAAGGGGTGGGCGGCGTCGCCGAGCAGGACGACACGGCCGTCCGTCCAGGCCGGCAGCGGGTCGCGGTCGATCATCGGGTACCGGCCGATGCGGGGCGCCGCGGCGATGATGCCGTGGAGGTCCAGGAAGTCGCTGCGCCAGCCTGCGAGGTGCACGAGCACCTCCTCGGGCGGTACCGCACGGTCCCAGTCGGCCCCGCCCCGTGCGTCCTCGTCCCCGAGGCCGTCGGCGGTGCGGCTCTCCACCACCCAGTTGAGCAGGCACCGCCCGCTCCGGTCGGGTCGGGAGACGGGATAGGCCACGGCCTTCACCCGCGCGTTGCAGCCGACGATGACCATCGTGCGCCCGTCGAGGAAGGGCGGGCCTTCGGTCACCCCGCGCCACATGGATATCCCGTTGCCGAGCGGCGGCCCCTCGTCCGGATACATGGTCGCGCGCACGGCGGAGTTGATCCCGTCCGCGCCGATGAGCAGGTCGCAGGAGAACGGGCCCGGCCGGCCCGTCGCGTACGCCCGTACGGTGGGCCGTCCCTGCTCGTCGCCCTGCTCGTAGCGCACGAGGCGCTCTCCGGTGACCAGCGCCCGGGGGCCGAGCCGGTCCCGGACCGCCGACAGCAGGATGTCCTGCAGGTCCGCCCGGTGCACCGAGTACTGCGGCCAGTTGTAGCCGGCGGCGCGCCCGCGCGGCTCCGACCAGATCAGGCCGCCGTAGCGGTGGTGGTACTCCAACCGGGCGGTCGCCACTGCGACGTCGTCGAGGGCCTTCGCCAAACCGAGTTCGGTCAGCTCGCGCACGGCGGCGGGCTGCAGATTGATTCCCGCGCCGACCGCGCGCAGGCTCGGACACGCTTCCAGGATGAGCACATCGTCCAGGCCTGCCGCATGAAGGCTCAAGGCCGTTGCCAGTCCGCCAATTCCGGCACCGGCTATCACGATGCGCGGAGAATTCTTTCGGCCGTACGGAGACATGCCCTCTACCTCCTGGGAAAGACGCCTTCCGTTGAAAGTGCGGTACTTCACCGATGAGTACAACCACGGCTGCAAGAGATCAAGATGCCCAGGTCAGACATCTCCGTTCACCCGATCAGGCTACGGCCAAGTGCCGCCTGATGGGTGACAAGGCTTTAATCAGGTGTCGGCAACAGAAAGGCTGCGACATGCATCAAGTGACGTTCGAACCGTGCGACGTCCAGCGCCTCCAGCATGCTGTTGACTACGCCCTCCACGCCTCCAAAAAATCACTGGACGCTCTCCTGCCACCCTGGATACCGGGTGATCTCAAACGGGAAATCAAGAGCAGATGCGTTGTGTCGCATTGTGCAACGCTACTGTTCCCGGAAACAGTGGAATCCGCTCTCGAGTACTTCGAGGAGAACGGCTGGCCCGCATCGACCACCATACCGAGCGTGCTGGTGAAGCGCCGTCTGGTGGAGCGTCACTGGCTCCCGGACGATGCGGACATACGGGTGACGCGGCTGCGCGTCACGAGCGGCCTGGCGCCGGAGGTCGAGGTCTTCCTCTTCCCGCGGTGCAGCCCCGGGTACACGGACGACGTGGGGGCGCAGGAGCGCGTCCACGGTTTCGAGAACCACGTCGGCCTGTTCATGGACAGGCCCGATGCGAACGCGCTCGCCCGCCTGGCGGACCGCCTCGAGACCACCGGCCGAATGGTGTACGAGGGTTCGGCGCACAACCCCCACGAGAACACCACCATGCTGTATTTCGCCCCCAGCGCGTCCGTGGCCACGTCCCGGCGCCGCTTCCCGCGGTGGGAGCTGCAGTGCGCAGGCGATCTGACGGCTTTCGCCGACCGGCGCCCGGTCCGGAGGCAGGCGCTGTCCAGCGCGTACGCAGCGCTCAGGGCGAACCACGTGGACGCCGGTACGACACGGTCCGCCCGCCGGCCCGTACCGGTGGCGGCGCCGAACGGCTGACAGCGGGCTCTGGGCTCCCCGCCTTCGTGTGACGTTCCGTACGAGGCGGGGAGTCCTGCGCGCCGCCGGGATGGATGTGTAGGGCACTGATCGGGTGTTCCCGGCCATCTGGTACCTCTTCAAGCCATGAAGAAGATCACCCGCCGACAGGCCTTGGGCACTGCTGTCGGCGCAGTCACCGCGGTCGGGCTGACCGCGGCCGTCATCCATGCCTCCGCCACGTCCTCGCCGGACGGCGACCCGAAGGGGGCCGACGCGGCCTCGTCGCCCGGCCCGATACCGACCGGCACCGTCGACGAGGTCTACGAGGGCCGCCGCATCCAGATCACGTTCGGCGAAGGAGGCCACCAGGGCGGCCACCACTCCCCCGGTCTGCCCACGGTCCGCATCGACGGCAACGAGCTGCACGTGATGCGCAATGCCGACGGCAGCTGGGTCAGCGTCGTCAACCACTACGAGACGTTTCCCGACCCGGTCACGGTCGTCCGTGCCGCCGTGCGGGACCTCCGGGGCGCCGCCCTCGCCGCGTTCGGCCCCGCGGGGGGCACGGCATGACCGTCCGCAAGAACCAGTCCAAGCTCACCCCGGAGGAAAAGCGCGCCTTCACCGGTGCGCTGCTCGAGCTCAAGCGGAACGGCACCTACGACCGCTTCGTCACGGCCCACAACACCTTCCTCATGACCGACAGCGACTTCGGCGACCGGGTCGGACACCGCGCCCCCTCCTTCCTTCCCTGGCACCGCCGCTTCCTGCTGGACTTCGAAGCCGAGTTGCAGAAGGTGGACCCGAAGGTCTCCCTCCCCTACTGGGACTGGACCGTGGACCGCACCCCCGCCTCCTCGCTCTGGGCCGCGGACTTCCTGGGCGGTACCGGCCGGGACCGCGACGGCCAGGTGCTCGACGGCCCGTTCGCGTACGCGGCGGGCAAGTGGGCGGTCACCGTGGGGGTGGACAAGCGCCCCTACCTGGTGCGCGAACTCGGTGCGCGAGGGGTACAGCTGCCGACCAAGGCCGAGGTGAACGCCGTACTCGCCATGCCGGTGTACGACGCAGCCCCCTGGAACAGCTCCTCGGAGGGCTTCCGCAACCATCTGGAGGGCTGGCGCGGGGCCGGCCTGCACAACCGGGTCCACGTGTGGATCGGCGGCCAGATGTCCAGCGCGGCCTCTCCCAACGACCCGGTGTTCTGGATGCACCACGCGTTCATCGACATGCTGTGGGCCGAGTGGCAGCGCCGGAACCCGAAGTCCGCCTACCTGCCGGGCGCGGCCACGCCGAACGTCGTGGACCTGCACCGCCCGATGCGGCCGTGGAACAACGTGACCCCGGCCGACCTGCTTGACCACCGCAAGTTCTACACGTTCGACACCGAGTCGGCCCGCTGACCGCAGCAGCGCGCCGGCCCGGTCCCGGGTCGGCGCGCTGGGCCTTTCAGGAGCTCTGCGCAGCGGCCGCTACTGGATCCGCCACTGCTGGGCCTTGCTCCCGGAGCAGGCGACCACCGTCAGCTGGTTGCCGGCGCCGTTGTCCGTCAGGCAGCCGCCCTGGAACGAGATGTCCTTGATGTAGTAGGCGCCCGCCGTGGGGGCCTTCTCCAGGTTCCACCACACGTCCCCGGCGAACTGGCCCGCGAGCTCGACGCGAACGGTGTCGTTGAACTGCGTGAGCGCCCGCGCCATCGCGATACCGGCCGAGCCGCACGTCTTGAAGCTGTCGTAGTTGCTCTTCTCGTGGAGCCAGCCGAATGCGGTGGTGCCGCCCATGATCACCTTGGCGTTTCCCTGCGGTGCGGAGCCGCTGAAGCCGATCTTGAGCCCGTCGCCGACGTTGGTGATGGCGCCCCAGCCGGTTCCGCCGCAGCCCTGCGGCGGATTGGACCCGCCGTTGCCCGATCCTCCGGGGGTCGAGCCTCCGCCGCCGGGCGTGCCCCCTCCCCCGGCGGCGCCGCCGCTCGGCCCCGAGCCGGGCCGGCTCCCGCCGTTGCCGGATCCGCCTGCGGCCGGCTGGGGGTCCGGGAGCGGCGCCGCGCCCCCGACGCCGCCGGCTGCGGCGGCGGCCCCGCCGCCGCCCTGCCCGCCCGGGTTCTCGCCGGCGGGCGGGGGCGAGGCATCGGGCGTACCGGCTGCCGCACTTCCCGAGGGGGACGCGCCGGGGCTCTGGCTCCCGGGGCCGGACGCCGGCGCGGACACGGAGGTGGAGGGGTGCTGCCCCGGCCCGTTCGCGTCGGTCTGCCGCGCCCCGGAGTCGATGTAGAAGACCGTGACGGCCACCGAGACGGTGATCGTCACACTGAACCCGACGGCAAGCGGCGCGGAGACGGACGCGGGAATGCGCAGCCGATCCCGCCACGACCGCCGCAGCTCGGCGCCCGCGCCCGCGGCCGGGGCGGTCCCTGCGACGACCGGCCCCGCCGGTGCGTCGAGCTCGCCGAGCGGCCGCCCGGCCGCCGCGCGCCGCGCCGCCGCAGCCATCACCGAGGCGTCGGCGTACCGCTCCTCGGGCCGCTTGGCCAGCGCCCTGGCGACGAAGGCGCGTACCGGCCCGGGGAATTCGGCCGGGAGGTCCGGGACCGGCTCCCTGATGTGCTTGAGCGCGATCTCGACGACCGATTCGCCGGTGAACGGCGGTTCTCCGGTGAGCAGTTCGAAGCAGACCACGCCCATGGAGTACAGGTCGGACGCGGCGATGGCGCCGAGCCCCTCCGCCTGCTCGGGAGCCATGTACAGCGCCGTCCCGAGAACCGCGTGCGAGTCGGTGATCCCGGTGCTGGCCGCGCTGGAACGGGCGATGCCGAAGTCGGTGACCGTCACCCGGCCGTCCTCGCCCAGCATCAGGTTCGACGGCTTGATGTCGCGGTGCGTGACACCCTGCAGGTGCGCGGCGTGCAGTGCGTCGAGGGCCTGCCCTGCGATGTCGAGCGCCTGCTCGACGGGGAGGGGCCCGGACTGCGCGCGGACCTCGTTCAGCGTCCGCCCCTCGACGAGGTCCATGACGATGTACGCGACCTGCTCACCGGACTCGGTCCGGCTCTCCCCGTAGTCGTGCACGTCGACGATGCCCGGGTGGCTGAGCGAGGCGAGGACCGTGGCCTCCCGGCGGAACCGCGCCGCGAACGAGGGGTCGTCGAGCAGCGCGGGAAGCAGGACCTTCACGGCGACCTGACGTCTGAGCACGTCGTCGTCGGCGCGCCAGACCTCGCCCATGCCACCGCCGCCGATCCGCTCGGCCAGTGTGTACCGGTCCCCCAGGACCGTCCCCCGCCCCCACATATCTGCCCCTCGCCGTCCCGGTTCGCTGGTGGTCAGCCAAAGTCCGTCCGGCTGAGGATACTTGGGCGCTCGCGCACTTCCACGCCCCCGGTGGACCGGCCGTGCGCCCGCCCTCCCCGGTCCGGCCGGGGAGGGCGATGCTAGCGAGGCGTTCCGGGGGTCCAGTTCAGCCGCCCCGTGTGGATCAGCCGGAGTTGGCGACGGGCGGTGCGCGTGACCGCTGCCCACTCCTCGCCCTCCGGGCCGGCCGCCAGGTAGGCGGAAACGGTCATCACCATGTGGTCGACGTACAGCCGCGCCAGCATGAGCAGGTCGTCCGCGCTCCAGCCCGCACTGAGCGGATCGCCGCCGAGGCGCTCGGCCACCTCGTCGGCGAACGCGTCGAGCTGGCCGGCCACCGCCTCGCGCACCCTGCGCACGCCGCCGTGCCGCTCCCGCACGATGAACCGGATGTGCCCCGGGTACTCCCGTACGAGTTCGGCCATCAGGCCCACGGTCGTGTCGATCCGCTGCTCCGCGTCGCCGGAGGCGGTGAGGGTCGAGCGGACGGTGCCGTGCAGGCTCTGCAGCGCCTCGTCCACCAGCGCGATGCCCAGCTCCTCGGTGTCGCGGAAGTGCCGGTAGAAGGCCGTCGGGGTGACCCCCGCGACGCGGGTCACCTCCCGCAGGCCGAGGCTGCCCAGGCCCTGCTCCTCCAGCAGTGACAGGGCTGCGTCCAGCAAGGCCCTGCGGGTTTTGTTCCGTTGGGCCTGCCGTGCCCCGATGGTCCCGCTCATGACGAAAAGTCAACCCCCGATTCCCTGATTCCGCATGCTTGCATTTAGACTGAGCAGTCAGTGCACAACTGTCTCCTATTCTTTGGAGTGAGCACGATGGAGGAAGCACGATGCTCTTCCTGATAGCGGCCCTCATGCTGATGGGGGTCGCCCTGGGAACCGTGGCCCATGTGCCCGTCGACATATCCCTCGCCGCCACCGCCGCGATCGCCTGCTGGCTGCTGGTCTTCGCCGTGCGCGAGCGGACCGCCCGGCGCCACCGGCCGGCCGGCCGACAGGAAGGACGATCATGAATACCCCCGGTACCGCGCTCCCCGCTCCCGTCGCCCGCCAGGCCGACGGGATGGCGGTGGCCTCGTTCGCACTCGGCCTGGTCGGCCTCCTCGCGATGAACCTGTTCCTCGGGCCGACCGCGATCGTCCTCGCCGCCCTCGCCCTGCACCGCGGCACCAGCCGTCCCGGACGCGCCCGGCTCGGTCTCGCCCTGGGCTTCGCCGACCTCGCCGTCCTCGCGTGGGTGGTCAGCGCGGACCAGACCTGGTCGTGGAGCATCTGACCGTCACACCCTGACACCGCCCGACCCACCGACCCGCCGACCCGCCGACCCGCCCGCCCCGCTACGGCAGCGGGGCTCCGCGGGCGGCGATCCACAGCTCGTACCACTCCTCGTGCGTGAGATCGGGTTCGCGCAGCGCGGCGTCGCGGCAGGCCCGGATGCGCTCGGGGCGGCCGCTGCCCACGACGGGGACGACCCGGGCGGGATGCCGCTGCAGCCACCACAGCAGTACCGTCTCCGGCGTCGTGCCCTTCGCATCGGCCAGCGACCGCACGAGGCGGGCCGTTGCGTGCTCCTCGGGGGTCTCCTGCCGGCCGGTGAACCGGCCCTGCGCCAGCGCACCCCAGGCCTGCAGGCGGACTCCGTTCTCCAGGCAGTACTCGAGCGTCCCGGCCGGGAAGCCGTTGCCCGCCGCCGCGGCCGTGTTGACGAGGACGCCGTCCTCGAGCCAGTCCCGCCGGTCCAGGCTCATCTCCAACTGGTTGGCGACCAGCGGGAACTCCAGATGCCGCTGGAGGGCGGCGATCTGCGCGGCGTTCATGTTCGAGACGCCGAACCGGCGGACCAGTCCCCGGTCGCGCAGCGAGGTGAGGGCCGCCGCGATGTCCTGCGGGTCGGCCAGCGGATCGGGCCGGTGCAGGAGCAGCACGTCGACGGCGTCGGTGCGCAGGCGGCCGAGGCTCTCCTCGACGCGCCGGACGATGGAGGCGCCGCGCAGGTCGTACATGCCGGGGAGGTCGCCGTCCGCGAGCCGGATCCCGCACTTCGTCTGCAGCACGATCCGCTCGCGCAGGCCGGGGGTGCGGGCCAGGACCTCTCCGAAGACGGCCTCCGCCTTCCCGCGCCGGTAGATGTCGGCATGGTCGAAGGTGTCGATCCCGCTGTCCAGCGCCGCCGCGATCGCCGCCTCGGCCGCATCGATGTCGGCGGATCCGTACGCATCGGTGTCCCAGCTGCCGCCGAGCGCCATGCATCCGTACAGCAGCCGGGTGCCGTCCTTCTCGGGTGGTGTGATCGCCATCCCGCCACCCTACGAGGTCGCGGCACCGCCCCGTATCCGGGCTCCGCGCGCGGGCGTCCGGGCCGCCGGCTTCGTGGCGGGCCGGGGACGCGGGGCCTCCACGGGCTTCTTCTGCGGCGGGGGCGTCCTGGGCGGGTAGGAGGGCGGCACCTTCGGTCCGCTCGCACCGGTGGGCTTCGTCGTCATGCCACCACGCTACGGGCCGGGGCCGCGTTCCCGGGCCGGGGTCCGCCGCCGGAGGCAAGCAGCACGGCCCGCCACCGCGCGGGGTACGCGGTGGCGGGCCGGAGCGGCTGCTGCGCCGCCGTCGTTACGGAGCCATCTCGTACGCCCCGGACAGCGCCTCGACACGGTCCCAGACGCGGGCCGAGCGGGCAGCGTCGACGACCGGACGCCGGACCGCACCCATGGCCCAGCTCTGCTGCGCCTCGGTGGCGGAGTCCTTTCCGTGCAGCTCGACGGCGTGCGCGGAGAAGTCGCGTACGAGGACCGCGAACAGCTCGTCCAGGACGTCCTCGTCCAGGCCGGTCAGCCGCGCCTGCTCGAGGATCAGCTGGCCGTGGACGACGAGCGCGAAGAGCTGGCCGACGGCGAGCAGGAGGTCCAGGTCGCGGCTCTGCTGCTCGTCGGGGGCGGCGGTGGTGACGAACTCGCAGAGCGCGTCCGCCTGCTCACGGAAGCGGGCGACGTTGGGCAGGGCCGCGTAGGCGTCGAAGGCGGGGCGCCAGTCGTGGAAGCGTACGGAGCCGAGGCCCCGGGCCGGGCCCTGCCGGAAGAGGAAGTCGTCGTCGGCCGCGTCGAGGCGGGTCGGGACGGGGGCGTACTCGGCCGGGTCCAGCAGGTGGTTGCGCATGAACTTGAGGATCAGGGCGAGGTTGACGTGGACCGTGCCCTCGAGCTTCGGCAGCCCGCGGATCTCGACGGCGGCCTGGGCGAAGTAGTTGTCCTTCTCGAAGCCCTTGGCGGCGATGACGTCCCACATCAGGTCGATGACCTTCTCGCCCTCCGTGGTCACCTTCATCTTCGTCATCGGGTTGAAGAGGAGGTAGCGGCGGTCGTCGGGGCCCGCGGTGCGGAAGTAGTCGACGGCGCGGTCGCTGAACAGCTTCATCCCGACGAGCCGGACGTACGCGTCGGCCAGCTCGCGGCGCACGTGCGGGAAGGCGGTGACGGGGCGGCCGTACAGGATGCGGTTCTGCGCGTGCGTGACGGCCTCGTACATCGCGTGCTCGCAGATGCCGATCGAGGCGGTGCAGAGGTTGAACTTGCCGACGTTGACGGTGTTGAGGGCGGCGTCGAAGGCGGCGCGGCCGGTGTGCAGGACGTCGTCCGGGCCGACCGGGTAGTCCTCGAGGCGGAACTCGCTGACGTACTTGGAGGAGTCGACGACGTTCTTCACCAGGTGGTAGGCCGGGTGGCGGCTGTCGGCGGCGAAGAAGACGTACCCGTCCGGGCCCTCGACGTCGGTGCGGCGGCCGAAGACGGAGACGAGGGCGGCCGCGTTGCCGTTGCCGATGTAGTACTTGGAGCCGGTGGCCCGGAATCCGCCGTTGCCGTCGGGCTCCAGCAGCATGTCGGTGGAGTAGATGTCGGCGCCGTGCGCCTTCTCCGACAGACCGAAGGCGAACACCTCGCCCTGGGAGAGGAGTTCGGCCGCGCGGGCGCGGGCGGCGGCGTTGTCGCTCTGCCAGACGGGGCCGAGACCGAGGATGGTCACCTGCCACGCGTACCAGTAGTCGAGGCCGTAGAACCCGAAGATCTCGTTCAGGGCGGCGATCCGGGCGGTGTCCCAGCGCTTGTCGGCGTGGCCGTCGGCAGCGGAGGCCGGGGTGAGGAACGTCGCGAACAGGCCTTCCTTCGCGGAGAAGGCGAGGAAGTCCGCCAGCCAGGCGCGGGAGCGGTAGTCCTCGATCAGCCGGCGCTTGCCGCGCTCCTCGAACCAGTCGACGGTCGCGCGCAGCAGCCTGCGGGTCTCGGGGTCGAAGTGCTGCGGGTCGTAGGTGCGCGGGTTGAACAGCAGGGCGTCGGCCATGGGAGGTCCGCCTTCCGAGGGTGTGGGTCGAGGGGTGGAGGGTGCTGGTTCCGGATGCGGGGGGGGACGGCTCAGCCGCGCGGGCGGGGCGCTGCGAGCCGGTGGACGGTGGCGAGCACGTCGTCGAGCCAGGCGATGGTCATCCGTTCGTACGCGATGCCGCCGCGGAGCACGACGTGCTGCAGCTCCCGGCCGGCGTCGAGCGGCGCCGGCGCCTCGGGCCCGGTGAAGTCGCGCAGTTCCCCGGCGAGGTAGTGGGCGAGCCGTTCGCGGTGCACCTGGCGGTGCCGCTCGACCTCGTGGAGCAGTGCGGCGGGGTCGTCGAAGGCCGCGCCGCGGATCTTCACGGCGAGGTCGTGCCGGAGGCTCTCGGGTTCGATGGGTTCGTGCAGCCACTGGGAGAGGGCGGCGCGCCCGGGGCCGGCGACGGAGTACTCCTTCTTGTCCGGCCGGCCCTGCTGCGCCACCTCGCGGACGGCGAGCATGCCGTCGGTCTCCATGCGCTTGAGGACGCGGTAGATCTGCTGATGGGTGGCGGTCCAGAAATAGCCGATGGACCGGTCGAAGCGCCGGGCGAGCTCGTAGCCTGAACCCGGCTTCTCCAGCAGCGAGACGAGGATCGCGTGTTCGAGCGCCATACCCCTGATCTTTCTATGCAACTCGTTGCATAGACAAGCCGCAGCACCCGGGTGAGACGCGGCTCACCCGAGGCCGGGGCGATCGCCGGCCCCCGACGCGAACGAACACTTTACTCGTCCCTCATGGCATGCTCCGGTCAAATCTGCCAGGCTCTTCCGGCAGTCGTCGCCCTGACCCCAGGGGGACGCGGCACAGCAGATCTCACTCAGCGCTCGTGCAGACGATGCGCGCAGCCCGCGGCCGCCCTCCGGCGCACCCGAGCCGACCGGGCGGCCACCGAGCAGGCCGGAATCCCGGCCGCCTCAAAGGAGTTCCGTGTGAGACCGACCCCCCACAAGGCCCTCGCCGCGAGCGCATTCGCCCTCGCCGCGCTCGCCGCCACCGCACTCTGCGTCACCCCCGCGGCCGCCGCGCCGCCCAAGGCACCCCTCGCAGCCGCCTGCACCCCCGCCCAGGTGGTCGCGGGCGGCGACTTCGAAGGCGGCACTTCGGCCTGGACCCAGTCCCAGGCCGGCCTGATCACCAACCGCGCCGGGCAGGCCGCCCACGGCGGCACCACCTTCGCCTGGCTGAACGGTGTCGGCCGGACGCACACCGACACGCTCTCCCAGAGCGTGACGATCCCCTCCGGATGCAGCACGGCCACCCTCACCTTCTGGCTGCACATCGACACCGCCGAGACGACCACGTCGACCAAGTACGACAAGCTGACGGCGAAGATCGGCGCCACGACGCTGGCGACGTACTCGAACCTCGACAAGAACACCGGCTACGTCCAGAAGTCGTTCGACGTATCGGCCTTCGCGGGCCAGACCGTGAGCGTGGCCTTCACCGGAACCGAGGACTCCAGCCTCCAGACGAGCTTCGTCGTCGACGACGTGGCCCTCGCCACCTCCGGCGGCACGGTTCCGCCCGCCGACTCCACGCGTACGCCGGCCGCACCCTCGTACACCGTCAACCTCAGCAGCAACACGAGCGGCACCGTCTGGACCGGCCACGAGAGCGCGACCTTCACCAACGCCTCCGCCGACCCGCTCAGCGAGGTGTACCTGAGGCTGTGGGACAACTACCACGGCACCTGCTCCGCCATGCCGATCACCGTCGGCAACGTCACCGGCGGCACCGCCGGCGCCCTCTCGGTCGGCTGCACGGCCCTGAAGATCGACCTGCCGGCGCCGCTGACGCAGGGGCAGACCGCCACGATCGGCTTCGACCTGGGCATCACCGTGCCCAGCGGCGCAGACCGTTTCGGCTACGACGGCGCCTTCAGCTTCATCGGCAACGCACTGCCCGTACTCGCGGTCAGGGACGCGGCGGGCTGGCACCTGGACCCGTACACCAACAACGGCGAGTCGTTCTACTCGCTGGCCGCCGACTTCCGCGTGGCCCTCGACCACCCGAACACCCTCCTGGTGCCCGCGACCGGCGGCTCGGTCGACACCCCGGGATCGAGCGGACGTACGGTCACCACCGCAACCGCCTCCAAGGTCCGCGACTTCGCCTGGGCGGCCGGCCCGTTCAGCAAGATCTCCGGCACCTCGGCCGCCGGCACCCCGGTCAACGTCTACTCCGTCTCGGGCATCAGCTCGACCGACGCGCAGTCGATGCTCACCACCGCCAAGTCCGCCGTGGACGCCCACGCGGCCCGGTTCGGCGCCTACCCGTACGGCGAGTTGGACGCCGTGATCGACAACAACTTCTGGTTCGGCGGCATGGAGTACCCCGGGTTCGTCCTCGACCTGGTGAGCACCACCGCACTCACCCACGAGATCGGCCACCAGTGGTGGTACGGCATCGTCGGCGACGACGAGTACACCAGCCCCTGGCTCGACGAGGCGTTCACCGACTACTCCACCGACCTGGCGCTGAACAAGACCGGCGCCAACTGCTGGAACAGCGTCTCCTGGGCCGGATCGGCAGAGAAGATCACCAACTCCATGGCCTACTGGGACGCCCACTCGTCCCGGTACTCCACCGTCATCTACGGCTACGGGAAGTGCGCGCTGCACGACCTGCGGCGCGTCCTCGGCGACAGCGTGATGGCCAAGCTGCTGAAGGACTACGCCACTTCGCACTGGTACGGCGTCTCGACCACGGCCGAGTTCAAGGCGGCCGCCCAGGCCGCCACGACCACGGACCTGACCTCCTTCTGGACGCAGCACCGCATCGACGGCTGACCTGACGTCGACCCCCTGGCACGGTTCGCCGCGGGCGGGCGCCTCCCGGCGTCCCACCCGCGGCGAACTCGTGACGCCTCCCGCACCCTAGCCGTCACCTGTGACATGTGAAATATTACCTGCGCTTCGACCGAACTCACCGAAAGGTCAGCCACGTTGCGCAGACTCCCCGCGGTGGTGGCGGCGATATGCCTCGCCCTCCTCGCCACCCCCGCTCTCGCCGCGCCCGCCCCGCCGCCCCCCGCGGCGCGGCCGGCCCCCGAACTCTCCCCGGCCCCACCGCCCGCACCGCTGGAGCTCCAGCGCCAGAGCCTGCGCCGCCAGGCGCTCGAGGGCGTCGCCTCCGGCGCCACCGCGGCGGAGGCGGACGGCACGCTCCCCCGCCGGGCCGCGGTCGGCAAGCGGTACGTCGAACTCGCCCAGGAGCGCAAGGACAAGGTCTTCGTGATCCTCGCCGAGTTCGGCGACCAGGTGGACACGACCACCGAGTTCGAGGGCAAGCCGCGCTTCGGCGGCACGCCCGGACCCCGCCACAACACCATCGGCAAGCCCGCGCAGAGCGACAACCACACCCTGTGGCGCAAGGACTTCAGCCAGGCGTACTACCAGCAGCAGTTCTTCGGCACCGATCCCGGCGCCGTCACGCTCCGCAACTACTACCGGTTGCAGTCCTCCGGCCGCTACGACATGGACGGCCAGGTCAGCGACTGGGTACGGCTGCCGTGGAACGAGGCCCGGTACGGGACCGACAACTGCTCCGAGCCCGGCCAGTGCCGCACCAACTGGGACCTCGTACGCGATGCCACCAACGCCTGGTACCACACCGAGCGCGCCAAGGGCCGCACCCCGGAGCAGATCAAGGCCCAGCTGGCCGAGTACGACGTCTGGGACCGCTACGACGCCGACCACGACGGCAACTTCGACGAGCCGGACGGCTACCTCGACCACCTCGTCGTCGTCCACGGGGGCAAGGACCAGACCTGGGGCGGTGGCGACCAGGGCAAGGACGCCGTGTGGGCGCACCGCTGGTTCGCGTACTGGGACCAGGCCGGCAGCGCGGGCCCCGCGGACAACAAGGCGGGCGGCACCCCGGTCGGCGACTCCGGCATCTGGGCCGGCGACTACCTGACCGGCGGTGAGAACAGCGGAGTCGGCCTGTTCGCCCACGAGTTCGGGCACGACCTCGGGCTGCCCGACCTGTACAGCTCCGACGGGGACAACAGCGTCAACTTCTGGTCGCTGATGTCCTCGGCCTCCTACCTCGGCAAGGGGCGCAACACCACCGGCGACTACCCCGGTGACCTCGACCCCTGGAGCAAGCTGCAACTGGGCTGGCTGGAGTACACCGAGGCCGACGCGGGCCGAAAGACGCGCGCCGTGCTCGGGGTCTCCGGCTACAACACCGAGGATCCACAGGCGTTGTTGGTGCATCTGCCGCCGTCGGTGACCCGCACCGATCTGACCGACCCGTACGAGGGCGGCAGCCAGTGGTGGAGCGGCACCGGCGACTTCATGGACAACACCCTGACCCGGGCGGTCGACCTCTCCGGGGCGGGGCAGGCGGCCCGGCTCGACGCCCGCGTCTGGTACGACATCGAGCAGGACTTCGACTTCCTGACCGTTGAGGCCTCGACGGACGGCGGCACCACGTGGTCCCCCCTGCCGGGCACGGTGGGCGGCGCCCCGATCCCGGCGAAGGGCATCTCCGGGACTTCGGGCGGCTGGGTGGAACTCGCCGTCCCCCTCGACGGGTTGGCCGGTCGCAGCGTCCAGCTGCGGCTCCGGGTGACCTCGGACGGCAACACGCACGGCAAGGGCGTCACCTTCGACGACATCCGGATCACGGCGGGTGATCGGGAGCTGCTGCGCGACGGCGCCGAGCAGGGCGCGAACGGCTGGAACGCGCTGAAGTGGTCGCGTGCGCAGGGCCGTACGGGCACCGCGGAGCACCCGCGCGCCTACCTGGTCGAGAACCGGCGCTACACCGGCTACGGGGCCTACCTCAAGAGCGGCCCGTACAACTTCGGCGCCGGGAACGACACGGTGGAGTTCTACCCGTACCAGCAGGGCGTGCTCATCTGGCTCTGGGACACGGCGTACAGCGACAACACCACGAAGGCACACCCGGGAGCGGGCCTGCTGCTGCCCGTCGACGCGCGGCCGGAGCCGCTGCGCAACGCCGACGGGACGCTGCTCAACGCGCGGGCCCAGACCTTCGACGCGACGTTCTCCACCCGCCCGAGCGACGAGATCGTGCTGCACAAGGCGGGCGTACCGGTACTGATCCCGGCGCGGCCGGGCGTCCCGGTCTTCGACGACCGCCGGGGCGGCTACTGGAACGCCGACATGCCGCAGGTGGGCGTGAAGGTACCGGACACCGGGACCCGGATCGCCGTGGTGAAGGAGGCCTCCGGGGGCGCCCTGACCACGGTCCAGGTCAGCCCTTCCCCCTGACGCACGGCCGACCGGCTCGCCGCGGCCGCCTGAGAGCGGTGGCCGCGGCCGAGCCGGCCGAAGCTGAGCCGGCCCCGGCTCCCGGGTGGCCGCTCAGTCGGTGCGGACGGTGAACGGGCCGCCGGCGCCGAAGGCCAGTTCGGCGAAGCGGTCCGCCATGCGGCGGTGGGTGGCGGCGTCCGGGTGGAGTTGGTCGGGGAGCGGGAGGTCGGCGAAGTCCGCCTCGCCGTAGAGCACGCGGCCGTCGGCGTGGTGCACGTGGGGGTCGTCGGCCGACCGCTGTTGCACGATGCGGGCCAGCTCCTCACGGATGACGTTGAGCGTCAGCCTCCCGGCCGCGCGCTCCGCGGGGTCGCCCGCGGCCCGGAACTGCAGCCTCCCGGCGCCCAGGGTGCTGAAGTCCGGGGCGGTGGGGCCGGGAGTGTCCTCGTGGATGGGGCACAGGATGGGCGAGACGACCAGCAGGGGCGTGGTGGGATGCCCCTCGCGGAGGGTGTCGAGGAAGCCGTGCACCGCCGGGGTGAAGGCGCGCAGACGCATCAGGTCCATGTTGACCAGGTTGAGGCCGATCTTGACGCTGATCAGGTCCGCGGGGGTGTCCCGCATGGCCCGGGCGGTGAACGGGTCCAGCAGGGCGCTGCCGCCCAGTCCGAGGTTGACCAGTTCCACACCGCCGAGGGAGGCGGCCAGCGCCGGCCAGGTCGTGGAGGGGCTCGCGGCGTCCGAGCCGTGGCTGATCGAACTGCCGTGGTGCAGCCACACTCTGCGGCTCCCCTGCGGTACCGGCTCGACGGGGGCGTCCGTGCGCAGGGCCACGAGCTCGGTGATCTCGTTGTGCGGCAGCCAGATCTCGACGTGCTTCGCCCGGTCGGGCAGATCGGCGAACCGGACGGTGCCGACCGGGCCGGGGCGGGTCTCGGTGGCACCGGTGGTCATGTCGACGACATGGACGCGGCCGCCGCTCACCCCGGACTGCCCGGCCAGGCTGCCGTCGACCAGGAGGTCGTACACGCCGTCGGGGCGGGGCGGTGCGCCCACGTAGGCCATCTTGGTGCGGAGCGTGTCCAGCTCGACGACGGTGGCGCGGGTGCGGAACACCAGCCGTACGCCGGAGGGCTGGGCTTCCGCCATCGCCAGCTGTCCGTCGGTGCACTGGGCTCGGGCTCGGGCGGGCAGCCGGTGCGGGAGCACACCGTGCTCGGTGCGCTCCAGGTCGAGGGCGCCGCGCAGGAGTTCCGCGGTGATGGGTGTGGTGGTGAGGTCGTTCATGATCTCAGCCTGTCAACCGGACGCCGGATCCGCACATCAGTTTGCGCCGGTTCAGCCGGCCGTCGTGGAGCGGACAGGGCTGCCGGCGGGGGCGCCTATCCGATGGCGACCACGCGGGCCCATGACGGCGGCGAGTCCGGCACGTAGTCGGGGTCGTCCTCGTCCCACAACCCCTGTCGGGGAAAGAGGCCGACCACCGTCCGGCACGGCGGTCGTGTGCTCGGCCAGGGGGTCTGCCCGTCGGTCAGGACCACGATGACGTCCGGCCGGGCCCCCGCTCGGAGCGCTTTCGCGAAGCCCGTGCGCAGATCCGTACCGCCACCCCCCACCAGCGCAATCCCCTCGCCGCGGCACAGGGGGTGGGCGATCCGGGCCGCCGCGTCGCACGCCACCACGGTGACCAGGTCCCGACGGCCGCCCACGGCACGGGTGATCGCGGCGACCTCCAGGAGCGCGCCGCCCAGCTCGGCGTCGCTGACGGAAGCGGAGGTGTCGATGACCACGCAGACCCGGGGCGGCCTGCGCCGCAGGCTCGGCAGAACCGCGCCGGGCAGCCCGGCCGAGCGGCGCGACGGGCGACCGTACGAGTAGTCCTCGCCGGCGCCGGAACCGGAGACCGCCGAACGGACCGCCGCTCCCAGCAGCTCCCGCCACGGCTGCGGCGGGTGGAAGGCCTCCTCCGCCCAACGCTTCCACCCCTTCGAGGCGTTCCCCGGACGGCCCCTGATGCCCTGCGCCACCCGGAACCGCACCGCGTCCCGCTCCTGATCGCCGAGTCCGTGCGCGCCGTCCTCCCCGAGGTCCCACTCCCGTTCCACCCCGTCGACGCCGCTGCCGCAGTCCAGCCAGGCCATGTGCTGCGTACGGGGCCCGAGCGTGAACTGGCGCAGGTAGTCCTCCATGAGCTGCCCCTCGGACAGTCCCAAGGACACCGGATCGACCACGCCCTCGGGCCGCACCAGCCCGTCGCCGAAGGCGTCGTCGTTGATCTCGCAGTCCGCGGCGATGTTCATCCGCAGCCGCTCCCCCGGGCCGTGCAGGCCGCGCTCCCGCGCCACCCGGTCGCCGCGGCCGTGGTGGTCGCGCAGCAGATGGGACACCTCGTGCACCCATACCCCGGCGAGTTCCTCCACCGGCGTGCGGTCCACGAACGCCGGTGAGACGTAGCACCGCCAGTGCCGGTCGACGGCCATCGTCGGTACCCGCCGCGATTCCACGGTGTGCAGGGCGAACAGCGCGGTCGCCAAGTACGGCCGGGCCCGGGCGGCGTGCAGCCGGGCGGCGAAGAGCTTGTCGAGGTCCAGCGCCCCCGGCGCCTCCCCGGTCATCGTCGGACCTTCGTCGCGTCCGCGGACCGGGCGGCCGCCCGGTCCGCCCGCCGCGAGACGGACACCGCGCCGGCGAGCCGTTCGATCGCAGCCGGTACGTCCCACTCCTCGCGGCGCAACGAGGCGAGGGTGGACGCGGGGACGACCACCAGGTCCGGTGCTCCCGTCTCCAGCGCCCGGACCATCAGCGCCCATGCCGCGTCCCAGCGCGTCTCGTCGGGGCGCCTGCGGACGGCTTCCACCACGCCGTCGAGCACGGCTTGGCACAGATCGCCCCGCTCGGGCAGGACCGCGCCCGCCGGATCGGCCAGCAGGACCTCGGGGTCCGGGAGGTCCATCCGGTCCAGGCTCGCCAGCAACTCCAGTCCGGGGCCGTCCCCCACCGTGCCCCTGACCAGGAGGGACAGCACGTCCCGGGAGGAGCCGGCGGCGGTCGCGAAGGCGATCAGGCTCAGGGTCGTCTCCCAGCTCCGGGGCGACGGCCAGGGGCCGCCCCGGCGGGTCTCACCGCTGGGCAGCCGGTGTACGAGCCCGGGGCGGGCGGCGAGGAGCCCGCACACCGCGCGACGGGCGAAGTCCACGGCATGCGGCAGCATCGAAGGGTCGAGCCGCGGCAGTGTGGCCCGGGGCCACGTCCCGCCGAGGCCGCGCACGACCACGTCGTGGTCGTGGGTCCACTGGAGGTGCACGAAGCGGTTGGCCAGCGGCGGGCTCAGCTCCCAGCCGTCGGCCGCCGAGGACCGCGGATTGGCCGCGGCCACGATCCGTACCCCGGGCGGCAGTTGCAGGGCTCCGATCCGCCGCTCGAGTACGAGGCGGAGCAGGGCGGCTTGTACGGCCGGCGGAGCAGTGGACAGCTCGTCCAGGAACAGCAGCCCCCGGCCGGCTCGTACGAGGCGTACGGCCCAGTCCGGCGGGGCCATCGGAACGCCCTGTTCTGCGGGGTCGTCCCCGATGACGGGCAGGCCGGAGAAGTCGGACGGCTCGTGGACACTGGCGATCACGGTGGTCAGGGGAAGGTCCAGCGACGCGGCGAGCTGGGTCAGGGCCGCGGTCTTGCCGATCCCCGGCTCGCCCCACAGCAGTACGGGCAGGTCGGCGGCCACGGCGAGGGTCAGGGCCTCGAGTTGTGTGTCGGGGCGGGGTTCGGTGGTCGTGGCGCGGAGCAGGGCCAGCAGGTCGCCTGCGACGTCGAGCTGGGAGGCGTCGGCGGCGGGGCCGGCGGGGGTGCTGCGTACGGCGAAGGGGGCGTGTGCGGGCATGTTCGATCACCTTTCGTGGGTTCGTCGTGCGTGGTGGGAGGAGCGGGTGCGGCGGGCGGCCGCCCCGGGTCAGCGACCCGTCGTATGGCGTGGATGCGAGCGGTGCCCGCGGGGGCGGCGGGGGCCCGGGCGGATGCGGTCGGGTCCGGGGCCGATCAGGCCCGCTCTGAACAGCCCGTACGTGATCCGCTGCCGCGCGGCCGCCTCCAGTTCGTCCCGAAGGGCGCCGTCGCGCAACAGTGCTTCGGGGCCCAGCAGGCTCTCGACGACGGCCAGCGCACCGGCGGTGTCGCCGTGGTCCAGGCGCTCGCGTACGCCGGTGAGGCATTCCGGACGGCGGTGCGCCTCGTCGATCGCCTGCAGACAGGGCAGCGGGTTGCCGGTCAGGGCGACCAGCAGTTCTTCCCGGCGGATCTCGGCCGGGTCGTGGTCGAGCGGGGCCAGCACCCCGTCGACGAGGCCGATCCGGTGCCGGGCTCCCCGGCACTCGACGAGGTGCGGTGGGCCGGCCCGGTCCGGAATCCGGGACGGGGCGGTCGGCGCGCGATCCGGTACGAGTGCCGATGCGACCAGCGGGTGCAGCCGCCCGGCGTCGATGGAGCCGGTGCGGAGCAGTTCCAGGTCGGGCAGGAGCCAGGTCGCCGCGTCGGGCAGGACCGGGGGCGGGCAGGCGCCGTGCTGCGTGGACGCCGCCGAGATCCGCAGTACGGGCGGCCCGTTGCCGTCCCCACCGTCCGCTGCGTCCGTGCCGCCGCCACCGTCCCCGTCCGCTGCGAGGTCCAGGTCCAGGTCCAGGTCCAGCCGCTGCCGGTGCCCGAGCCGTACGGTGAAGGTACGGGTGGACCACCCGTCGGCCCGGAGCAGGATCGCCGCCTCGGCGGCCCAGCGGTCGACGGCGCAGCGACGCCCCTGTGGCACGAGCCCGGGCACGTCCGGGGCCGTTGCGGGGGTGCCGTCGGCGGGGAGCGGCTCGGCCCCGGACCGGATCCGCAGCTCATCGGTCCTGCGCGCGTCCCACAGGTGGCGGTGCAGGTCGAGGCGGAACCGGGGGTTGGGGTGGGGATGCGGATGACGGCGGGCGCCGGCGTCGCCGGGGGATCCGTCCCAGAGCGCGAGGCTGATCCGCTGACCGGCATCCGCCCACGCCGGCAGGGTCCGTGCCACGAGGTGCACCGGGCGTGTGCCGTCGTGCCGGGGGTCGTCGTACCGGGCCAGGGAGATGGTCAGGCCCGGGCGCAGCAGTCCGTCGGGAGCGATCCTGGGCATGTGCCAGCGCAGCAGGTCGGGAGCCAGGTGGCGGAGATCGGCCCGGATCCGGGCCGCGAGTTCGCGGCCGTGGGTTCGCGCCACGGAACGGAGACGGAGATCGACGTCGATGCCCGCGGCGGCGCACGCCCCGGCCCAGTCCCCGGCAAGGCGGCGGGCGGTCGCAGTCTCGATCATGGACGGCGGCACGGCGAACTCGCGCACGCGCAGCCAGAGGGAAAGGTGCCGGAGGGAAGGAGGGGATTCCTCGTTCGCGGTGTGAGGGGCCATCAGCACTCACCTTGCGCGGACGGGACCCCCATTCTGTGAGCGGTGTGAGTCATCATCGCGATGACCATACGGGCCCTTCCCCTGGTCTGCCAGGTGTTTTTGTCGTTGCCGTGGCCGGCGGTCGGTCGGTCGGTGAGCAGGAAGCACTCCCCCGTAGCTCTGGAGAGCTACGCGCCGATGCGGCTCCGTGGCGGGACGCCGCCGGGACTTGGCTCCGTAACCTCGGGGGCGGATCAACGGCTGGAAGGAACTCCCGACACCACGCCGGACACGACGATCACGTACGCCGGCCCTGACGGCGAACTCCTGAAGACGGACCTCCACTTCCCGAGCCGGACGCAGCACTCGTACGCCGCACGTGATGTGCCGCGCGACGGCCCTCCCGTGGGGAGTGCGGGAGGGCCGTGTGCCCGGGATGGTCCGGAGCCACACCATATGCACGGATACGCGCATCGCGACAGGCATATGACACGAGGAATTCCGGATGCGTCTCACCCGGTCGCGGCCCGGACGGCAGTCGATGCGACTCAGGTCGCAGGGGCGACCCGACCCGAGGGTGACGCCCGGAGGCCCGAACGCCTCGACGATGACGACGTGAAGGCGATGAGCGCACATGTGCAGATGTCCCCCTGGGAGGTCCTCCTGGTGCTGGGAGCGGTCGCGCTGGTCCTGGCGCGGTGGCTTCCGCTCCGGCTCCGGGCACCGGTCGGCGTCGCCGCTTCGGCGGTCGTGGCGGGGTCCGGGGCGGTGCTCGGCGTACTCGGGCTGCGCTGGCAGATGGTTCCCGTACTGGCCGGGGCGGCGCTCGCCCTCCC
The DNA here is from genome assembly GCF_042890265.1 of Streptomyces sp. NPDC002209. Taxonomy (NCBI): domain Bacteria; kingdom Bacillati; phylum Actinomycetota; class Actinomycetes; order Kitasatosporales; family Streptomycetaceae; genus Streptomyces; species Streptomyces sp. NPDC002209. Next base: position 296,843 of record NZ_JBIARX010000004.1, read on the forward strand.
CTTCGCCCTGGCGCCGCTGCTGCGACCGCGTACCGGGCGGGTGGCACGCCGGGCTCCGTGGTGGCTCGCGCTGCCGGGGTCGGTGGCGTGCCTCGCGCTGATCGCCGGCGGCCCGGCAGCGGCCTGGGCCCTGCCCACGCCGGTGTTCCCCGAGCCGTCGGGCCGGTTCGCGGTCGGCACCAGCGTGCTCGAGCTGACCGACCCCGAGCGCCCCGAGACCGCCACCGCCGCACCCGAGGACCGTCGTACGGTCGTCGCCCAGTTCTGGTACCCCGCCCGCACGGGCGGCAAGGACACCGGCCACGCCCAGTACCTCGGACGCACGCAACCCGAGGCGCGCGTGGTCTCCGACGCGCTCGCGGACTACGCCGGTCTCCCCGGAATCCTGCTGGACGGCCTCCCCCGCGCCCACACGCACGCGTCGTTCGACGTGCCCGTGGCCGGGGAGGGAGAACGGTTCCCCGTCGTGCTGTTCTCCCCCGGACTGGGCGGGGTGCGTACGCAGAACACCGCCTGGGCGGAGGAACTGGCCGGCCACGGCTACGTCGTCGTCGGACTCGACCACCCCTACGACTCCGCCGCCGTCGTGCTCGCCGACGGCCGCACGATCCGCACGAAGGTCTCGGCCACGGGCGACGACGCCGAGGACGAGAAGCGGGCGGCCGGCTGGACGGCGGTCCGCGCCGCGGACCTCAGCTTCGTACGCACCCAACTGGACCGCATCCACAGCGGCGAGATCGCCGGCCCGCTCACCGGGCACCTCGACACCGGCCGCGTCGCCGCAGCCGGCCACTCCCTCGGCGGCGCCGCTGCCCTGCAGGCGGCCCGCCAGGACCCCCGGTTCGCCGCCGTCATCGACCTGGACGGCGCTCCCCACGACCCGGCGCCGCAGCCCTACCCCCAGCCGGTGCTCGCCCTCACCCAGGCCATCGGCCCGGATACCGACCCGGAGTTCATCCCGCACCTCACCCGCGTCCTGAGCCTCGGCACCGCGACCGGCTACCGCCTCACCGTCCCCGGAGCCGCACACCTCACCTTCACCGACGCCCCCCTGTACCTGCCGCCCCTCCCCTCACTCGTCGGCTCCCTGGACCGTACGGCGGGCCCGCGCATCACCGCCGCCGCGAGCCTCGCCTTCCTCGACAGCACCCTGCGCAACACCCCGGGCGACCCGGCCACCGCCCTCTCGGCGTACGGCACGCTCGTCGTGCACCACCCCGGCCAGGACCCCAAGTCGACTGCGTGAACGGTTGGTTGATCTCCCGGTGGGCCGACCCTGCGGCGCATATGCTCCCCCCTTACGTCAGTACCTCCAGTCTTAAGGGGACCGCCGCGTGAGTGTCCGCATTCAACCCACCTCCCAGGTCGACGAGAGCGCCGAACTCGGGGACGGGACCACGATCTGGGATCTGGCGCAGGTACGGGAGGACGCGCGGCTCGGGCGCGACTGCATCGTGGGGCGGGGGGCCTACGTCGGGCCGGGGGTACGCATCGGCGACAACGTGAAGCTGCAGAACTACGCACTCGTCTACGAGCCCGCCGAACTCGGCGACGGGGTCTTCATCGGCCCGGCCGCCGTGCTCACCAACGATTTCTATCCGCGGGCCGTCGACCCCGACGGCCGGCAGAAGCGCGGCGGCGACTGGGAGGCCGCCGGCGTCGTGGTGGCCGAGGGGGCCTCGCTGGGGGCCCGTTCGGTGTGTGTGGCCGGGGTACGCATCGGGCGGTGGGCGCTGGTCGCGGCCGGCGCGGTCGTGTCCCGGGACGTACCGGACTTCGCACTGGTCGCAGGGGTACCGGCCCGCCGCATCGGCTGGGTGGGCCGGGCCGGGGTCCGCCTGGTGGAGCGCGAGGGCGAGCCGGGCGTGTGGGAGTGTCCGCGCACCGGTTCGCTGCACGAGGAGAAGGACGGAAAGCTGCTCGAGCGGACCTGACGGTACGTCGGCAATTTAGGTCCGCGGCATTTCCTCAAAACCACAATCAACGAACATCCTTGGGCATACCTTGTCCCTGTACACGGGATCTGAGCAGGCAACAGGCTTTGTTCAGTGGGGGGTTGTACACGACGAGGGCATCGCGGACCAGGTGACGGACGGCGCATCATCGCGCCCGCCCGACGCTGCCTCCGCGCGTGCTCCGGTCCGGGGCATCGCTGGGGGGATCCAGTGGGCGGCCCCGGACGGTTCGTGCCATCGGGGGGATCACACCGTCGGCACGTGCGCCGTCATGCGCATTCCCCTCCGCGGAACGACGACCGCCAGGTCTGTCCGAGGAGCGATCAGAGGGGGTAGGTGTGTTGGAGCCGTACAGCTCGGACATACGAGGTGCGCGCAGCACACGGGGAACCGGGGTGGGGACCCGGTGACCGCCGCACGATTAGAAGCACTGGCCCACGAAGACCCGTCGCTGCACGCGCTCGCCGAGCGCCTGCTCGCGCTGGCCGAGGCGGGACTGCCCGACATGTACCTGCCGGGCTCCGACACCTTCGTGTTCACCCGGGTGGGGACGGTCACCTCCGACGGCATCCGCCGGGTGGAGGGTCGCGGAACGAGCACCCGGTACGCGGCCATCACCGCGCTGGGGGCGCGGTTCCTGCCCGAGGAGCGCCAGCGCGCCCTGTTCGGCGGGCACAGCGTCGAGGAGTACGCAGGTCTGCTGGTGGAGCGGCTGCCCGTGGTGACGAACCTCGGGGACGCGGCGCTCATCGCCTGGGTCGCCGCCGAGACCGAGCACCCGAAACTGGCGGACGCCCTCGCGCGGGTGGCCGCGCTGGACGTCCCCGGCCGGCCGCAGTACACCGTCGAGGCGGCCTGGGTGCTCTCCGCCCTCGTCGCGGCCCGTACCTCGGCGGACGTGGAGCACCGGCTGGCGGCCGCCCGCGACCGCCTGCTGGCGGCCAGGGCGGCCGGCGGTCCGCTGTTCCCGCACGCCACCGGGCCGGGGCTGGTCCCCGGGTACCGCTCCCACGTGGCCTGCTTCGCCGACCAGACCTATCCGCTCCAGGCGCTGGCCCGGCTGCACGCGAGCGGCGCGGACCCGGACGCCCTCGCGGCCGCCGACGCCTGCGCCGCCCGGATCTGCGCGCTCCAGGGGGACGGCGGACAGTGGTGGTGGCACTACGACGCCCGCACGGGCGGCGTGGTGGAGGGCTATCCCGTCTACAGCGTGCACCAGCACGCCATGGCTCCGACCGCCCTGTTCGACCTCGCCGAGGCGGGCGGCACCGACTTCGGCGCCGCCATCCGCCGCGGGCTGCGCTGGATGACGGAGGTGCCCGAGATCAGTGGGCCCGAGGGCACCCCGCGCGAGCCCGTGATCCTCGAGAAGTACGGGGTCACCTGGCGCAAGGTCTACCGCGGTGACCCGGCCAAGGCCGTGCGCGCCGCCCGCGGAGTCACCACCAAGGTGGCCCCGCAGGCGCGGCTGGCTCCGCTCGACCGGATCTTCCGCCCCGTCGTGATCGACCGCGAGTGCAGGCCGTACGAGTTCGGCTGGCTGCTCCACGCCTGGCTCGGGGGGCCGCGGAGATGAACCTGCGCACACCCTCGCGCCAGACCCTGTTCGGGGTCACCCTCGACGCCCTGACCATGGACGAGACCGTGCAGCGCTGCCTCGATGCGGTACGGCGCGGCGAACAGATCGAGATCGGCATGGTCAACGCCGCCAAGCTGGTCAACATGCGGCGCGACCCCCGCCTCGCGGCGGCGGTCTCCGGCTGCGACCTCGTCCTGGCCGACGGCCAGGCCGTGGTGTGGGCCGGCCGTGTCCTCGGTGTCCGGCTGCCCGAACGGGTCGCGGGAATCGACCTGTTCATGCGGCTGCTGGCCGCCGCCGAGACCGCGGGCGTCCCCGTCTACCTGCTCGGCGCCCGGCCGGACGTACTGGACCTGATGCTCGGCCGGATCGCCGAGCGCTTCCCGGCGCTGCGCGTGGCCGGCAGCCGCAACGGCTACTTCGACGACTCCGACCAGGCGGCGGTCGCCGACGCCGTCGCGGAGAGCGGCGCCCAGCTGCTGTTCCTCGGCATGACCTCGCCCAAGAAGGAGATCTTCACCGCCGGCTACGGCAAGCGCACCGGCGCCCACGTGGTGCACGGTGTCGGCGGCTCCTTCGACATCCTGGCCGGCATCACCAAGCGGGCCCCCGTGGTCTGGCAGCGCATGGGCCTCGAATGGTGCTACCGGGCCCTGCAGGAGCCGCGCCGCCTCGGCAGGCGCTACCTCACCACCAACACCGCCTTCCTCCTCATGACGGTCCGCGAACTCATCCGCCGCACACCGTCTGCCACACCGTCTGCCGGTTCCGCGAACAGGAGTCACTGATGCGCGTCGTCGTCGTGGGACAGGGATACGTAGGCCTCCCGCTGGCCGTCAGGGCCGCCGAGGTCGGGCACCAAGTGGTCGGGTACGACGTGGACGCCCGGCGGGTCAAGAGCCTCGCCGCCGGCGAGTCGTACGTGGAGGACGTCTCCTCCGAACGGCTGACCCGGGCGCTGGAGCGCGGCTCCTACCAGCCCAGCGAACTCGCACGCGACTGCGGCGGCTTCGACATCGCGGTCGTCACGGTCCCGACCCCGTTACAGGACGGTGCCCCCGACCTGCGCTACATCGAGGAGTCGGCGCACACGCTGGCCCGCTTCCTGCGGCCCGGCGCGACCGTCGTCCTGGAGTCCACCACCTACCCGGGCACCACCGAGGAGCTGTTCGGCCCGATCCTGGAGGACGGCTCCGGCCTCACCGCCGGAGCCGACTTCCACCTCGGCTACAGCCCGGAGCGGATCGACCCCGGCAACACCGTCTGGGGCTTCCAGCAGACGCCCAAGGTCGTCTCCGGCGTGGACGCCGCCTCGCTCAAGGCCGTGGAAGCCTTCTACGGAGGCCTCGTCGACAAGACGGTGCCGGTGCGCTCGCCCAAGGAGGCCGAGCTGGCGAAGCTGCTGGAGAACACCTTCCGGCACGTGAACATCGCCCTGGTCAACGAGATAGCCATGTTCGCCCGCCACCTCGACATCGACGTGTGGCAGGCCATCGAAGCCGCATCGAGCAAGCCGTTCGGCTTCATGAAGTTCACCCCGGGCCCCGGGGTCGGCGGACACTGCCTGCCGATCGACCCGTCGTACCTGTCCTGGCGGGTGCAGCGCGAACTCGGGCAGAACTTCCGCTTCGTCGAGCTGGCCAACGACATCAACAGCCACATGCCCGAGTACGTCGCGCGCCGCGTCATCGACGCGCTCAACGCGAAGCGCCGCTCGGTCAACGGCTCCCGGATCCTGCTGCTGGGGCTGGCGTACAAGAAGAACACCGGAGACGCCCGGGAGTCGCCGGCGGTGCGCATCTCCCAGCTGCTGCTCGACATGGGCGCCAAGGTGCGCGCGGCCGACCCCCACGTGGTGGAGGGCCTCAAGGTCGACGCCCGCCTCGTGCGGGTCGAACCGACCCGCAAGGAGCTGGCCGCGGCCGACGTGGTCGTCCTGCTCACCGACCACGACTCCTTCGACTACGCGATGATCACCGAGCACGCCTCCTTCGTACTCGACTGCCGCAACCGGCTCTCCGGTCCCGCCGTGGAGGTGCTCTGACACCGTGCCCAGGATCATCTGCGTGGCCGGAGCACGGCCCAACTACATGAAGATCAAACCGGTGATGGACGCACTGGAGCGCCGCGGCGCCGAGGTGCTCCTCGTCCACACCGGCCAGCACTACGACGAGTCCATGAACGACGTCTTCTTCCGCGACCTCGGCATCCGTCCCCCCGACCGGTACCTGGGCGCCGGGTCCGGTACCCACGCCCAGCAGACCGGCCGGGTGATGGCGGCGTTCGAGCCGCTGGTCGACGAACTGGCCCCGGACGTCGTGGTGGTGGTCGGCGACATCAACTCCACGCTGGCCTGCGCCCTGGTCACCGCGAAGGCGGGCCCGCTGCTGGCCCACGTGGAGGCAGGACTGCGCAGCCGGGACTGGGGCATGCCGGAGGAGGTCAACCGGGTCGCCACCGACCGCGTCAGCGACTACCTGCTGGCCCCTTCCCCCGATGCGGCCGCGAACCTGCGGTCGGAGGGGTACCGGGAGGACCAGATCCACGTCGTCGGCAACGTCATGATCGACACCCTCTTCGCCAACCTGGACCGGGCCCGGGCCTCGGACGTCCTGGACCGGTACGGGCTCACCCGCGGCGGTTACGGCCTGGTCACCCTGCACCGGCCGGCCAACGTGGACGACCCCGGGGCGCTGCGCGGCCTGCTGAAGGCGCTGGGCGAGATCGCCGACCGCTGCCCGCTGCTGCTGCCCGTGCACCCGCGGGCGGCGGAGCGGCTGGCCGAGATCGGGGTCCCCGGCGGGATCCGGATGGTCCCGGCCGCCGGATACCTCGACTTCATCGCCCTGCAGGACGCCGCCCGGGTCGTGCTCACCGACTCCGGTGGCGTCCAGGAGGAGACGACCGCCCTCGGGGTGCCCTGCGTGACGCTGCGGGAGAACACCGAGCGGCCGATCACCGTCGAGGAGGGCACCAACGTACTGGCGGGCACCGACCCGGGGCGCATCACGGCCACGGTGAACCGGGTGCTCGACGATCCGCCCGCGGCACGCTGTCCGGAGCTCTGGGACGGCCGCGCGAGCGAGCGCATCGCCGGGGTCCTGCTGGACGGCGGGGCCACGGGGACCCGGTTGCGGCCGACCGACCTGGCCCCGTAGCGCGGCCGCCGGTCCGCACCGGAGCCACCGGGCAACACCGCAACACCGCAAGAACGCAAGAACGCAAGAACCGTAATCACCGAAATGAAAGAGCGGCGGCGCGTGGAGGACACGGCGCCGCCGCGAGGGGGAAGACCATGGATCTCGCGGAGATCTGGCGGGTCATGCGCAGGCGCTGGTACGTGCTGCTGCCCGGACTGCTGCTCACGGCCGCGCTCGTCGCAGGCGTCTACCTGCTGGTGCCGGTGGAGTACCGGTCGCAGAGCACGGTGACGCTGCTGAACTCGAAGAAGGCCACGGTGGCCTTCGACGGCAACCCCTTCCTCAGCACCCAGGCCTCGCTCACCGGCATGGCCGACGGCCTGGCCCGCAACCTCAACTCCGACGCCTCGTTGGCCGACCTCAAGGAGCTGGGCGTCACCGGAACCCCCGAGGCGAAGATCGCCGACAACGCCCTGGGCCCGTTCATGTGGCTCACCGTCAGCGGGAGCGACCCGGACCGCGTCCTGGAGTCGGACCAGAAGCTCACCGCCTACGCCGAGAAGCAGCTGACCGAGTTCCAGGCGAAGCAGAAGGTCGCCCCGGACGCCATGATCCGCATGGCGACCATCGTGCCGCCGCAGAAGCCGGTGGCCGAGACCAAGACCAGGATCCAGTACCTCGCCATGGCCGGGGGCCTGGGCCTGGTGCTCAGCATGGTCGCCGCCTTCTACGTGGAGGCGCGCAAGAGGTCGCACAAGCCCGGGCCCCGGCCGCCGGCCCAGGGCGCCGCGCCGCAGGAGGAGGAGAAGACCGCCCCCGTCCCCTCGACGGGGGAACCGGCCGCGGGAGGGACGCGCGCCGTCCGGCGGCGGCCGAGCTGGTCGCGGTCCGGCGACGACGGGCCGGCCGCCGCAGAGCCCGAGGCGCCACAGCCCGCCATGACCGTGGCGTCCGACGCCGAGCCGCTCGACGAGGAGTCGACACGTGGACACCGCCCGCGCACCGGACAGTGAGACCGGTGAGCCGAGCGACGCCCCCGCTCCTCCCGCGCCCGCACCCCCCGCTCCTGCCTCGCTCGGCCGGAAGGTCCGTTCGGCTGCCCGGTGGAGCCTGATCAATACCGTCGTCATGCGCCTGGGCAACTTCGCGACCGGCATCGTGCTGGCGCGCTTCGCCCTGGGCCCCGCGGAATGGGGCGTGTACGGGATCGCCCAGACCGTGCTGCTGGTCCTGCTGTCCGCGAACGAGCTGGGCGTGGGCCTGGCCATCGTGCGCTGGGAGGGGGACGCACGGCGGTTCGCGCCGACCGTGCTGACCCTCAGCACCCTCTCGAGCGGTCTGCTGTACGTGGCACTGTTCGCGGCGGCACCGACGGTGGCCGGCCTGCTCGGCTCGCCGGACGCCGCGGGCGTACTGCGGGTGATGTGCCTGTGCGTGGTGATCGACGGGGTGGCCCAGGTACCCGGCGGCTTCCTGACCCGTGAGTTCGCCCAGGGCAAGCGGATGATCATCGACGCACTCAACTTCGTGCTCAGTACCTCGGTGACGCTGCTGCTGGCCTTCGAGGGCTGGGGCGCGATGAGCTTCGCCTGGGGAGCCGTGGCGGGGAACGTCGTGACGCTGATCGGCTGCTCGCTGGCCGCACCGGGCACCCTGAAGTTCGGCTGGGACCCCGGGCAGGCCCGGGCGCTGCTCAGGTTCGGGCTTCCGCTGGCGGGGGCGAGCATGCTGGCCCTCGCGGTGGTCAACGTCGACACCATGGTGGTGGGCGCGACGGTGGGCAGCGTGTCCCTGGGCTTCTACGTGCTCGCCTTCAACATCTCCGGCTGGCCCGTGAGGATCATCTCCGAGGCCGCCCGCCGGGTCTCCTTCGCCGGCTTCTCCCGCCTGGCCGACTCGCCGCAGGCGCTCGCGCAGGGCTACAGCCGTGCCCTGGGCGTACTGATCACCGGCACCGTCCCGCTGTGCGTCCTGCTGGCCTGCCTGGCGCGGCCGGTCATCGAGCTCGTCTACGGGAGCCAGTGGGGGCCCGCCGCCGCGGCACTGCCCTGGCTGATGGCCCTCGGCCTGATCCGCATCGGCTGCGAACTCTCCTACGACTGTCTGGTCGCGATCGGACAGCGCCGTTCGCTCTTCCTGGTGCAGGGCCTGTGGCTGGCGGCCCTGGTCCCGGTGCTCCTCGTCGCCGCCCGTCTGAACGGCATGGTCGGAGTCTCGCAGGCCCATGTCCTGGTCGCCGGCGGCATGGTGGTGCCCGTGTTCCTGTACGCCCTCAGCCGTGGAGGCATCGGCGTCGGCTCGATCGCCAGGGCCTGCGCGTGGCCCTTCCTCGGCGGCGCCGTGATGGCCGCGATCATCCTGGGCCTGGAGCGCCGGTTCGGTGACGGCCGGCTCGCGCTGCTGGCCATCGGCGTGATCGCGCTGGCCGGCTACACGCTCTGCGTACTGCCCAGCCGCGACTTCCTGCGCGGCGTCGGACCCGGCGACCGGCACCACCGCGGCCGGCACCGGTCGTCCGCACCTGTTCGACCGACCCAACAGGACGTGAGGTGAGCCCGATGTCACGGCGCATCAGCCGAAACTCGTTCGCGGGACTGCTGCTCGCAACGTTGCTGGCGCTTCCGGGCGTGGCCTGCTCGGGATCGGACCGGTCCGCTCCGGCGGGCTGCCCGGACGACGCGCCGTCCTGCCCTGCGAGCGGGTCCCCCGCACCATCGAGCGCCGGTGCGCCGACCGCATCCGGTCAGGCGAGCGGCGGCCCCGCCGCCTCCGCGTCCCCGTCGGGGAAGCCCAGCGCGACGGCGGGCGCCGGCGGCGCGTCCGGCACACCCGCGGCACAGGCCGCTTGCGCCTCTCCCGGCGCCTGCGGATTCCCCGACGCCGGCACCACCGGTCCCCGGATCCCCCTCACGCCCCACAAGACCGGGAACATGTCCGTCCGTACCGACGGGCAGGTCATCCAGGGGTGGGACATCACCGGCTCGCTCGACATCTACGCGAACGACGTCACCGTCATCGACAGCAAGATCACCTCTGACAACTGGTGGGGCATCAACCTGCGCCCCGGTTTCAGCGGCCTGCGGGTCCTGCACTCCACCATCACCGCCGTGTCCGGCAAGGGGCCGGACAACGGCGGCGTGGACTACGCGGTGTCGAACATGGGGGGCAGCTCCGTCGAGGTCGGCTGGTGCGACGTCTCGGTGTTCGGCGACGCCCTGTCCATGGGACAGGGCAACATCCACGACAACTACGTGCACGACATCGTCCCGTTCATCAACCTGAGCGGCGAGTGGCAGCACACCAACGCGGTGATCAGCGGCGGCGGCAACACCGGGAACCTGGTCATCCGCCACAACACCCTGCTGAACCCGACCGGCCTGGGGCAGGGCGCCTCGGGCGGCATCGGCCTGTTCGCGGACACCGGTGTGGTCCGCAACGTCACCGTGGACAACAACTGGGTGGCCGGCGGCGCGTACGCCCTCTACGGCGGCAGTACCGGCGCCACCGGGATCAAGGTCACCGACAACGTCTTCTCGACGGAGTTCCACCCCGCCTCCGGCGGATACGGCGTGGTCGCCCACTGGAACCACGGCGGCGCCGAGAACGTGTGGCGGGGCAACCGGATGTCCGACGGCCGCCCGATCCAGCCGGAGCCGGCCCCGTGACCGGCGTCGTGACGCGCCGCATCGCGCGGGCGCCCTGGACGCTGCTCAAGGCCTGGTTCGGCTGGCTGGTCCTCTTCGAGGCCAGGAACAAGGTCCTGCTGGCCCGAACCGCGGTGCGGCTGCGCCGGATCGAGGACGCCGAGACCCGACGGCTGGCCGCCGCCCTGCCGTCGCCGCCCTCCGCACTCATCGCCACGGTGATCGCCACCCACCGGCGCCCCGAGGCGCTGCGTGCCGCGGTGCGCTCGGCCCTGGACCAGACCGTGCGCGACCAGGTCGTGATCGTGGTCGACGACGGCGCCGGACTGCCCGAACTCCACGCCGACCCGAGGCTGTTCGCCGTCTCGCTGGAGCGCAACACCGGCGTGGCGGGCGTCGTGCGCAACGTGGGCATCCGTCTCACCCGCTCGCGGTACGTGGCGTTCCTGGACGACGACAACCTGTGGGAACCCGACCACCTGGAACGGACGTTGGCGGTCCTGGAGTCCCCCGGCGGGCCCGCCGGCGTCTACACGGCACTGCGCCGCGTCCTGCCCGACGGCAGCGAGAAGGACGTCCTGTCGGTGCCCTACGACCGGCGGCGCGCCGCCCGCGAGGCCTTCCTGGACACCAACGCCTTCGTCGCCCGCCGAAATCGCTCCCTGCACTTCAGCCGTCTGCGCCGGACACCGGAGGTGCTGCCCCGCGAGGACTGGGAGCTGATCCGCCGGTACGGCCGCCGGCACCGGGTCCTGCATGTGCCGCACCCCACCGTGCGGTACCTGATGAATCCGGCCAGCTTCTACACGCAATGGCGACAGCCCAGTTGAGGCTCGCCCTTATCCGCTCCGACCACAGGTGGTTGATCCGATGCCCCGATCCCGAGCCCTCAGGAACAAATTCGTCGACGCGCCCGGCTCGCTGGGCGAACGCATGCGCATCGCCCGCTGGGAGCGGTTTCGACGCTGCTTCCCCGGCATCGAGAACATGCGCGTCGTGGACCTGGGCGGCACGGCCGAGATGTGGCTGCGCGCACCGGTGCGCGCCAAGCACGTCCACCTGATCAATCTGGAAGAGCATCCCGCCGAACTGCCCGACTGGATCACTGCGGAGATCGCCGACGTCACCGACCCGGTGGTCGCCGCCGAGCTGAGCGCCCAAGGCGGCTACGACCTGGTGTTCTCCAACTCGACCATCGAGCACGTGGGCGGCCACGTCCAGCGCCGGAAATTCGTCTCGGCCGTCGAGCAGCTGGCGCCACTGCACTGGATCCAGACGCCGTACCGCTACTTCCCGGTCGAGCCGCACTTCGTGGCGCCCGGCTTCCAGTTCCTGCCCCTGGCCGCCAGGGCGCGTCTGGTGCGGTACTGGCCGCTGGTCCACAGCCGCCCCGACAGCCCGGAGGCGGGGATGGACGCGGTGATCAACATCGAGCTGCTGACCCGCACCGAAATGCGCTATCTGTTCCCCGGATCGGCGCTCCTCAGCGAGCGGGTGCTCGGTGCCCCGAAGTCGCTCATCGCCGTGCGCACGGCGCCCGTGTGCTGAACGGCCTGATCGGATGACCGGCGACGCGGCCACCTCCTCTCCCGAGCAGGTGGCCGCCGAGCATGTCGGCGAGGTCCGGCGGCGGTCAGGTCAGGGTCCCGGCGTGGCGCGAAGGGCACCCGGCCGGGCGAGTGCGGCCACGGCCGCGCGGCTGGCCGGGCGGCCGAGCAGGGCCCGCGAGGTCTCCCGGAGCAGGACGGCGGCTCGGAAGGCGGCCGTGGCGAGGGCACCGTGCCGACGCCGGTACAGACGGACGCGGTTGAGGGTGAGCAGGGTCCAGAGCCGTGGGGAGACCCGCGAGTCGCCGCCGAGGTGTACGGCTTCGGCGGCCGGCTCGAGTCGGGTCCCGAAACCCCGGTCCCGCGCGCGCAGGCAGTATTCGGTCTCCTCGGAGTAGAGGAAGAAGGACTCGTCCCACGGGCCGCAGGCGGCCAGGCAGGCCGCAGACAGGGCCATCAGGGCTCCGGTCGCCCAGTCCGCGTCCGTGGGCCCCTCGTACGCCGCGGGGTCCGTGACCAGTTCGCTCAGGCGGGGGAAGCGCCCGGCCCGGCGGTTGCCGATGACGGCCTCGCCGAGGGCGCGGGTCACGCTCGGCTCCCGGCGGAGCGAGTGTACGAGGGTGCGGCCGTCCTCCTCGTACAGCAGGGGCACGCTGATCCCGACCCTGCCGCCCTCGGCCGGCGGGGTCTCGAGCACGTCCACGAGCACCTTGGCGCAGCCGCGCCGCATCCGGATGTCCGGATTGCACACCAGGGCGGCGCGGAAGCCCCCCTCCCACGCGGCGGCGGCCTCGAGGGCGGCGTTCACCCCGGCCGCGTATCCGGCGTTGCGGCCGGTCTGGACGACGGTCGCGGCCGGGGCCAGCGAATGGACCAGATCCACGGTGCCGTCGGCCGAGTCGTTGTCGGCGACGACCAGGCGCCAGTCCAGCCCGGCCATGCCCTCCGGCAGCGAGGCGAGGAACTCCGGGAGCACCCCGGCGCTGTTCCAGGTGACGACGAGAACGGCGACGGGGCCTAGGGAACCGACGGGACCGGCGGAGCCGACGGGACGGACGGGGTGGACGGGACCGGGCACGGGGACTCCACGGTTCGGGGCTTCGGCGCCTCGCGCCGGATGAAGCCGAGGTAGCTGCCTCCGGCGGCGATCGTCAGGAAGAACATCCCGGCGAACATCGGGAAGCTGAGGGCGTCGAAGGTGGCGCTGATCACCAGGGAGACCAGGGCCGAGGCGAAGAAGGCCTGCCCGAGTTCACGGTCGGATTCGGTACGGGCCAGCCTGCGGATGGCACCGCCCTGGTGGATGCCGGTGAAGAAGAGGGCCAGGAGCGCGATCAGCCCCAGGAAGCCCATCTCGGCCAGCGTCAGCATGTACTGGTTGTCCGTGAAGAAGAACAGTTCGGGCAGGAAGGTGCCGAAGCCCCGCCCGAACAGGGGGCGTTCGTCGAGGTAGGGGACGATCGCGCTGTACTTGACGGTGCGCGCCTGGGTGCTGCTGTCGGAGTTCGTCAGGAAGGACCCGAACAGCGTGGTGATGGTGCCGATCAGCCCCGGGACGATCACCTTGAAACAGGGCACCGAGCCCAGGAGCAGGCCGATCGCCGTCCACCTGCGCTGCGGTTTCCAGCGGAGCACCATGACCAGGACCACGATGAGCACCCCGATGATGGAGGTCCGCGACACCGTGAGCGGCAGGGCGCCTCCCATCAGCACCACTGGCCCCCAGCGGCGCCAGGCGCTCAGGTGCCGGCGCACCGGATCGAAGGCCTGCTGCACGGCGAAGGGCAGCAGGATGGCGAGCATCCCGCCGAACTCCAGGGGCTGCGCCGTGGTGGAGCGCGGGCGGGTGAAGGAGCCGCGGTCCAGGGTGGTGATCTGGCCGACGGCCGACTGGAGACCCGGAATGCTGATCTTGTCGGCGATGTTGGTCGCGGTGAAGAAGTCGTAGTAGCCGATCGCGGCCACCACCGCGCCCATCACCACGGCCCTGCGCAGCAGTGTGTCCAGGCGCGCCCGGTCCTGGATCCCCGCCGAGACCAGCACCGTCAGGGACACCCACACGAGCAGCCCGATCAGGCCGCGGTCCGCCGCGAGGACCTCCTTCTGGGAACTGCCGCGCGTCGCGTTCGCGAGGTACGAGGCCAGCACCGAAACGGCCAGCAGGCACATCACGACCCGGGGCAGCCGGGTGCCCGGGGCCGGCCGGATGCGGCCGGTGATCCAGGCGGCCAGGTACCAGAACAGACCCAGCAGCGCGAAGACGTTGGCCGGGGTGCCCACCCCGCCCATCCCCGGCAGCGTCAGGTTCGAGGGGATGAACACGGCCAGCGCCAGATAGCCGCTGAGCAGTGCGACGGCGTCCAGCTGCCGGGCCCGGGGCCTGCGGCGCACGCGCGCGGCGGGCCCGCCCGCCCCGCCCGCCCCGGCCGCGGCGGCCTTGAGTCGGCGCAGGCGCCGGCGACGGTGGGCCACCAGCAGGGTCTCCGTCACGAAGGAGAGCGTGAAGCCCGCGACGAGGGAGACGATGACGACGCCCAGCACCTGCTGGTACCGGCTCTTGAGCTGGGGCACCGGGGTCTGCGGCAGCACCACCGGGGCCGTCTGCACGAAGTACGCGGGCTGCACCTTGGCCGCCGCCTGGAGCGCGTTGAGCTGCTCGCCGGCGAAGGTGGTGAGCGTACTGGTCTCCTCGAGCACCTTCGAGCGGTCGGTGCCGGTGACGGTCAGGGTGAGGATCGGGCCCGAGGTGTTGGCGGCGAAGCCGACCGTGTAGGGGTCGCTCACGCCGAGGCCCTGCAGATCGCGCGCCGCGTCGGCTCCCGACAGCGTCCGGATCAGCACGTCGGCGGTCACGACCAGCGAACCGCCCGCATTCGAGATGGGGTTGCCGAAGGCGGGGGCCAGTTCGGCCACCGCCGTGGAGTCGAGCAGCGCCACGGAGCTCTGCGACTGGTACGCCACGGGCACCGACCGGTACAGGTGCAGTGCGGCGAGGAGTCCGACCAGTGTCAGGGGCACCATCACGTACCAGCGCCGCCGCAGTACGGCGGTTATCTCACCGATGCTCACGAACGCCCCCTCGTGCCTGCCGGAACCGATGGCGGGCGGACCCGCGTCCTGGAAAGATCGAACGCGACGGAAGGAATCCTGTGTCGCCTGGTGAGTTGTTCCGCACGCTTCGCCGCCGCTGGTACGTCCTGCTCCTGGTGGCGGTGCTCGCGGCCGCCGGGGCCCTGCAGGTGCTCCGCCCCACGCAGACCTATGTGAGCTCGGCGATCGTCGTGCTCAAGCCGCCGGTGACCGGCCGGCAGCCCAATCAGCTCGCAAATCTCCAGCCGCCGCTCGCCGCGGTGTCCTACGGGGCGGTCCGGCAGCTGGAATCCCCGGCCGGTGCGGCCGAGTTGCGTGCCGCCGGGGTGACGGGCACCTACCGGCTGATCCCGCGCAACAGCGGCACCAGCGTCACGCCCCGCTATCTGATCCCCTCGCTCCAGGTGCAGGCGGAGCACACGGAGCCCGCCGCGGCCAACCTGGCCGTGCTGAAGGTCGTCGAGGCCTATACGAAGCACCTCACGGACATGCAGGCCGAGCAGCAGATCCCGGAACCGGCGCGGATGAGCGTGACCCTTCTCGTACCGCCGACGGCGGTGGCGCAGACCGGTACCAAGAGCCGCGGGCTGGCCGGGACGGCGCTGCTGGCCGGGGTGTGCGCCGTGACGGCCGCCGTGTGGACCGATCAGCTCGTGACGCGCCGGAACCGGCGCCGGCGCGGGAGCGCCGACACCGGTCCGGGTGGAGACGGGCCCGAGCTCCGGGTGCCCGCCGCCGCGGCGGCCCGCTGAGAAGACGGGCCGCCGGGCCGGTGCCCCGGGGAAGGGGCGGTGGTGCGGACGGTGCTGCTGGTTCATCAAATCCCTCGGCGCTTCCAGGACTGCCACCAGAGCCACTCGCGCCCGCGGTCGGCGACGGCCGAGAGCACCAGCGGCTGGAGGTACGGCATCGCGCGGGCCCCGATCCGCCGCCGCAGGCGCAGGGCCCGGTACTCGGCGAGCGAGGTGTAGCCCGGCAGGCACTCGGCGGCGAACGCCTCCAGCTCCTCGACGGGCACCACCGCGGTGCGACCCCGGTCGTACGCGCGGTAGGCGCGCCGCAGCGCGTACCGGGCGAGCCGGGTCCGCGCCAGGTCCGACAGCCGGCCGGCGTCCGGGAGCAGGCCGCCGCACTTGTCCAGCACCGAGTCGAAGGCGACGAGGCGCTGGCGCAGGTCGTCGAGCTGTCCGCCGAAGTCCGTGGTGGACATGTTGTTGCCGTGGACGCGGTAGAAGGCCTGGTCGGCCCCGCGGACGTAGCCCACGTCGGCGTGCGCCGCGAGCCGCATCCACATTTCGATGTCGCCGGCGTGCGGGAGCTCCGGGTCGTAGCCGCCGACCTTGCGCTGGAGGCTGGTGCGGACGACCACCTCGGGTGAGGTGATGCACCCGGTGCCCTCCCGGAAGCGCCGCTCCAGCCACCACTGCCCGGGGTAGACCACCGAGCCCGTGCTCCGGGTGCGGGCCGCGGGCAGCGGTCCGCCGTGCTGGAACCGGAGCGGCCTGCCGTAGGCGAAGCCGGCCTCGGGGTGGGCGTCGAGCAGCGCCGCGGCGCGGACCAGGGCCCCGGGGACCAGCCGGTCGTCGGCCGAGAGCAGGGCGACGTAGTCCCCGTCGGCCCACTCCAGCAGGCCCTCGTTGTAGGTGGCGATGTGGCCCCGGTTGCGCGCGTGGACGAGGACCTCGATCCGCGGGTCCGCGGCCGCCAGGGCGCGCGCGACGTCCGCGGAGTCGTCGGGCGAGGCGTCGTCGATGATCAGGACCCGTACGTCGACGCCCTCCTGCTCGTCCAGGACGCTCTTGACGCAGTCGGCCAGGAAGTGGCCGTACTTGTAGCAGGGGATCACCACGCTGACGGTGCTCACTGGCCGGTCACCTCCGTGGAACCGTCCGACGCGAGGCCGGCCGGCGCCGTGGTGGTGAACACCGGGCCGACCCAGTAGTTCACGGAACCGTAGGTGTTGGCGGGGAAGGCGGCGGAAGCACCGTACTTGTACACGCCGTTGGCGCCACCGCTGCCGTCGGCCGGAGCGACCAGCGGGTAGGAGCGGTGCGCGGCGGAGAAGTAGCCCCCGTCCACGGCGTACTTGCCGTTCGGCGCGTGGTAGGAGGCCACGTAGCCGGTGCCCGCGGTGATGGGTACCGGGGTGGCGAAGTGGAGCTGCTGCCAGCCCGAGAGGGTCTCGCTGCCGAAGGTGCCGGTGGCGAGGAGCGTGCCGGTGGACGACCACAGGCTGCCGGTGTGCGTGCCGGTGTTCCCGGGGCCCTTGTAGAAGGTGATGCCGGTGACGTAGCCGCTGACCGCGGACTGGAAGCGGGTGCCCAGCTCGACGGAGTTGGTGTCGTCGGGGACGCTCGGGGTGCTGGGTACGGTCGAGGAACCCCACAGGGTGCAGGGGCAGTTGACCGTGGGTGGGCTGGTGCTGGTGGTGAACGTCCAGGTGACGGGCGCCGCCATGGTGTTGCCCCACAGGTCGGCCGCCTGCACGGAGGCCGTGTACGTGGTGTTCAGCCCGAGTTCGGTGGACGGGGTGAAGGTGGCGCTGTTGGAGGCGCTGAGGACCTTGTTGCCGGGGACGGTGGCCCCGCCGGCGTCCTTGAGGGTGAAGGCGAGGGTGTCGGAGTCGATGCCCTCGCTGAAGGTGGCGCCCAGCTGCGCGGTGATCGCGGTGCCGACGGCCGCGGACTGCGGGGTGGTGGCGGTGACGGAGGGCGGTGTGGTGCTCGCGGTGGAGGTGTCCAGGACCGCGTCGACCCAGTAGTTGCTGCCGGACGCGGCGGTGGAGGGGAACCCGCCCGTGGCGCTGTAGCGGTACACGCCGTTGCCCCCGTCGGTACCGCTGCGCAGCGCGGTGAGCGGGGCCAGCCCCGCGTCGGCGGTGGCGAAGGTGTTGTCGAAGGAGTACCCGCCGTGAGGGGCGAAGTAGGAGGCGATGTAGGTGGTGTTGGCCTTGACCGGGACCGGCGAGGAGAAGTTCAGCTGCTGCCAGCCGGACGCGGTTTCGTTGGTGAAGGTGCCGGTGGCCAGTCGCTGGCCGGTGCTGCTCCACAGGCTGCCCGTGTGGGTGCCGGTGTTGGCCGGGGACTTGTAGAAGCGGACACCGGTGATGGACCCGGGCGCCGAGGAGCGGATCTTCACGCCGAGTTCGACGGCGCTGCCGTCGCCGGCGTTGACGGTGCCCGGTACGGAGGCGGCCGGCCAGACGGTGCAGGGGCACTGCTGGGGGCCGACGGTGACCGGGACGGTGGTGGTGGCGCCGATGTTGACGCTGTCGTCCACCGCACGGACCTTGAGCTGTACGGCTCCGGGGGCGGTCGGGGTCCACTTGTAGCTCCAGGAGCCGATCCCGGTGGTCGCCTTCCAGGTGGTGCCGCCGTCGGTGGAGACCTCGACGCGGGCCACGACGCCGCCGGTGTCCGTGGCGGTGCCGCTGATGGTCACCGGCCGGAGGGCGGGGACGGTGACGCCCGAGGCGGGGCTGGTCACGGTGACGGCCGGTCCGGTGGTGTCGGTGGAGGCGGTCGTGGCGACCAGGTCGCTCTGCAGGGACTTGGGCTGGACGCCCATGTCCGCGAAGACGTTCACGGTGGCCTGCTGCATCCGCTTGTCGGCGGTGACCACGGTGTCGTCGGGGTTGCTCGTGGGCATGTTGGTCAGGCCCCAGGACCACTGCACGGTGCCCGCGCCGAAGACCAGGGCGTGCGAGGTCTGGTCGCGGAAGGCGACCAGGCTGTGGGTGGCGGTGCCGTTGCCGTAGGTGTTGCCGTAGTCGAGGCGCAGTTTGCCGTCGTTGATGTCCACGGTCGTGGAGGACATCTGGATCTGGCCCGGCGGACGGGCCGCGTCCTCCACGTCGCTGTCCCATTCGTACCCGAGGGTGCCGACGGGGAAGGTGGCGGTCTGGGAGGGGGTGAGGGCGGCGACGGTGGTGTTGCGCCACAGCCTCATCCTGGCGAAGGAGCCGGGAACGGTGATGGCGTCGCTGCGGTAGCCGTTGACGCTGAACAGCGAGCCGGTCAGCTGGTTCTGCGGCTGGTAGGGCCGTCCGTTGGCGGAGCTGGCCGGGTCCATGAAGGTGCCGGTCCAGATCCCGCTCGGGTCGGGGATGCCGTTGGGCTGGGGGAAGGAGAGCTTGGTCTCCTTGTAGCAGACCAGGGTCCGGTTGGCGGTGTTGGTGCCGTCGTTGCTGGGGGCCAGCCGGGTCTTCCAGAAGACCTCGTTGCCGCTGAAGTAGGTCTGGTTCACGCCGGCGCGGCGGGCGGTGAGGGCGTTGGTGAACTGGTCCTGCGTCCAGTACTCGTCGTGCCCGGAGGACAGGAAGACCTTGTGGTTCTGCAGCGGGGCCGCGCCCCGGGTCGACATGTCGATACCGGAGACGTAGCTGACGTCGTAGCCGTTGCGTTCCAGCCAGGAGAGCATCTGGTACTCGGAGCCGTAGATGCCGTTCTCGCCGCCGATGTCCATGGGCCGGTTGTAGCTGACCTCGTAGGCCCGGCCGTCGGGAGCGGGACCGGCGCCTCCGTAGAGGTCCTGGCCGCCGTAGTCGTTGTACGCCTGCCAGGTCTGGTCGCTGGTCTGGACGACGATGTCCGAGTGGCTGGAGTCGCTGCGGACGACGAACGGGTAGGGCATGACCCCGTTGCCGTCCGCCTGGTCGAAGTTGGCGATGTACAGGCCGGACACGGCGTCGGACGGCACGGCCCACGTCGCGGTGACGGGCCAGTTGCCGCAGTCGACCAGGCCGGTGGCGGGCTTGGTGGTGCAGCTGCGGGGGTTGCCGCCCGGCAGGAAGTTGGCCGGGTAGGTCTGGGCCGCCTGTGCCGCGGTCGACAGCAGGCGGGCCCCGTTGCCCCCGTAGTAGCCCAGCCGGTAGACCGAGACGTGGTACGGGGTCGACGACTGCACCTTGAACTGCACGGTGTCGCCGGCCTGGACGCTCATCTGGGCACTGAAGCCCTTGATGTCGCCGTAGGCGCTGGGTGCGAACCAGTCGGACATCGGCGTGCCCGGTTTGGAGTTCTCGCACACGATCGCGTTGGTGCCGGGACCGCAGGGGTCCGCGGCACCCGCCACCGCCGGCGGTAAGAGCGCGGTCATGAGCGCCGCGACCACGGTGAAGAGGCCGTACCGGATCAGCCTTGTCCGTCTGTTCATCTGTACCTCTTGTTCTGCGTCAGAGCAGGGCGCTCGTGAGGGCGTCCACGACCCGCTGCTGCTGGGCGGCGGTGATCTGCGGGAAGAGCGGGAGGGAGAGCATCCGGTCCGCGGCCCGCTCGGCGTGGGGGAAGTCCCCCCGGCCGTGTCCGAGGTGGCCGAAGGCCGGGGTGAGATGGACCGGGGCCGGGTAGTGCACGCCGGCGCCGATGCCCTCCGCGTTGAGCTTGCCGACGACCGCGTCACGGTCCGCGCCGCTGACCCGGACGACGTACAGGTGCCACACGTGGACGTTGCCGTCCTCAGTGACCGGCAGGGTCAGGCGTCCGGCGGCCGCCAGATCGCCCAGCAGGGCGTCGTAACGGGCGGCGGCGGCGCGGCGGGCCGCGTTGCCGTCGGCGAGGCGGGCCAGCTTGGCCCGCAGGACCACGGCCTGCAGCCCGTCCAGCCGGCTGTTGAACCCGGCCACGTCGTGCCGGTACTTGGCGATGCCGCCGTGGTTGGCCAGGGCCCGGACGAGGTCGGCCGTCTCCTCGTCGTCGGTGACCACCGCGCCCGCGTCGCCGTACGCGCCCAGGTTCTTGCCCGGGTAGAAGCTGGTCGCGGCGATCCCGCCGCTGCCGGGGGTGCGGCCGTCGCGGGTGGCTCCCTGGCTCTGCGCGGCGTCCTCGACGACCTTGGCGTGCGGGGGCAACTGCGCGGCCAGCTCCGCCGCGGGGGCGCACTGTCCGTACAGGTGGACCGGGACCACGGCGCGCGTGGCCTTGCCGACCGCGTCCAGCGCGGCCTGCGGGTCCATCAGCAGGGTGTCGGGCAGGCAGTCCACCAGGACCGGCCGGGCGCCGATCCGGGCGACGGCGCCGGCGGTGGCGATGAACGTGTTGGCGGGCAGCACCACCTCGTCGCCGACCCCCACCCCTGAGGCGCGCAGGGCCAGTTCGAGCGCGTCGGTTCCGTTGGCCACGCCGACGCAGTGGCCGACCCCGGCGAAGGCCGCGTACTCGCGCTCGAAGGCGCGGACCTCCTCACCGCCGATGAAGGCGGTGTCGGCCAGCACCCGGTCGAATCCGGCGCGTAATTCCTGCGCGACCTCGGCGTGCGCCGCCTTCAGGTCCACGAGCGGTATCTGGTTCATCCGGTTGTGCTCCCCATCCGTGTTTCCGGCCTCATCCGTGTCCCGGGCCTCATCCGTGCCTCCGGCCCCCGGCCGGTGCGCTCGCCATCGGCCCGCAGCTCGTCGAGCGCCGGGCCGCCCGCCTCGCGCAGCCGGCGGGCCGGGCTTCCGGCCCACACCTCGCCGGGCGGCACATCGGCCAGGACCGTGCTTCCCATACCGGTCAGCGACCAGGCGCCGACCGTGGTGTTCTCCCGTACGAGGGCTCCCGCGCCCACGTACGCCCCCCGCCCCAGCCGGACCCCGCCGCCGAGGCGGACCCCCGAGGCGAGCGTCGCGAAGTCGCCGACCGTGTCGTCGTGGGTGAGGACCGCGTGCGGCATCACCGCCACGTGCGCGCCCACCTGTACGGCCGCGGTCAGCACGCAGTGCGCGAGCAGCACCGAGCCCGCGCCGAGCACCGAGGACGCCGAGACGGCGGCCGTGGGGTGGACCACGGTCGCGTACCGGCTCCCGGGCAGGGCCAGGCGCCGCACCAGGCGGGCCCGTACCGCGTAGTCGCGCGGACTGCCGACGCACACCACGACCCGGGCGTCCGGCCGCTGGTGGACCAGCTCGCTGCCGCCCAGCACCGGCACGCCGTCGACGTCCCGGCCGTGCAGGGCCGGGTCGTCGTCCAGGTGCCCGGCGAGCCGCCACCGGGGGGCGCGGCCGCGCTCCCGGGCGGCGGCGACCGCGTCCCGTACGGCCTGGGCGGTCTCCCGGGCGAATCCTCCCGCGCCGACGATCAGGAGGTCCTGGCCGGCCGGGCCGGCCGGGGCGCCCGGGGCGGTCATCCGCCGGCCTGTTCGCGCAGCACCGCCACCACCCGGTCCTGCTGGTCCTGCGTCATCGTGTGGAACAGCGGCAGGATCAGCGAGTCTCGGCTGATCCGCTCGGTCGCCGGCAGCGGCGCCGCCCCGTGCCCGGCGTACGCCGGTTCCAGGTGCGAGGCCATGATCCCGCGCCGGGCCGAGATCCCGGCCTCCGCGAGGACCGCGAGCAGCTCGTCCCGGCCGACCGGGAAGTCCTCGGCCAGCAGGACCCAGTACGACTGGAAGTTGCCCTCGCCGTGTGCGGGGTCGCGGACCGGGCGCAGGCCGGGGGTGCCGGCGAGCAACTGCCCGTACCGGGCCGCCAGTTCGCGGCGGCGGGCCACGATCGCGTCCAGTTTGCCGAGCTGGACCAGGCCGACCGCGGCCTGGATGTCGGTCATCCGGTAGTTGTAGCCGACCTCCAGATAGCTCTCGGCGATCGGCTTCCTGCTGGCGTGCCGCTGCGCCGCGGACACGTTCATGCCGTGCTCGCGCAGTCGGCGCAGCCGCTCCGCCCACTGGGCGTCGTCCGTGGTCACCATGCCGCCCTCGCCCGTGGTGATCACCTTGCGGGGGTGGAAGGACCAGGCCGCGAGGAGTGCACCGTGGCCGACGGACTTGCCGCCCACGGTCGCGCCGATCCCGCAGGCCGCGTCCTCCACCAGCGGCACGCCCCAGTCGGCGCAGGCCGCGCGCAGGGCGTGCACGTCGGCCGGCACCCCGCCCTGGTGGACGGCCAGCACCGCCCTGGTCCGCGGGGTGCGCACGGCGTCCACGGTGTCGGGCGTGAGGTTCCCGGTGGTCTCCTCGACGTCCGCGAACACCGGGTGGGCGCCCACGTAGCGCACCGCGTTGGCGGTGGCGATGAAGGACAGCGAGGGCACGACCACCTCGTCGCCCGGCCCGAGTTCCAGCGCGATCAGTGCCAGGTGCAGGGCGGTGGTGCACGAGCTCACTGCGATGCCGTGCTCGGCGCCCACCCGCTCGGCGAAGGCCCGTTCGAACTCGGCGACCCGGGGGCCCTGGGCGACCCAGCCGGAGAGCACCGCGTCGGCGGCGGCCTGCGCCTCCTCCTCGCCGAGCCACGGGATCATGACGGGGATGCGGGCGGGGGCCGGGTGCCGGGCGCTCATCGGCCGGCCTCCCCTGCTGCTGCCCGCGCGGCCGCGTCCGCCGCGCGTTCGGCCCGCCACCAGTCCACCAGGTCCCGCAGGCCGCGGCGCATGTCGATCTCGGCGGTGAAGCCGAGGCGGCCCGAGGCCTGCGAGGTGTCCGCGAGGCGCCGGGTGACCCCGTTCACGGCGCGCGCCGGGCCGTGCTCCGGGACCATCCCCTCCGCTCCCATGGCCTCCAGCAGCCCGAGGGCCAGGTCGCGCAGGCTGGTCTCGGTCCCGCTCGCGACGTTGAACACCTCGTCGGTCAGGTCCGATTCGGCGGCGAGCAGGTTGGCCCGCGCGATGTCCCTGACATCGGCGAAGTCCATCGTCTGGGTGCCGTCGCCGAGGATCAGCGGCGGTTCGCCGGCGGTGATCCGCTCCATCCAGCGGATCAGGACCTCGGTGTACAGCCCGTGGATGTCCATCCGGGGCCCGTACACGTTGAAGTAGCGCAGCGCGATGTAGTCCAGCCCGTACATGGCGTGGAAGCTGCGCAGCACCCCCTCGTTGAAGGCCTTCGCCGCCCCGTAGAAGGTGTCGTTGTTGTACGGGTGGTGGCGCTCGGTGGTCGGGAACGTCTCCGCCAGCCCGTAGACCGAGGCCGACGACGAGGCGATCACCTTGCCCACACCGGCGCCGACCGCGGCCTCCAGTACGTTGAACGTGCCGTCGACCAGCACCTCGTTCGCCAGCCGCGGCTCCTCGGCGCACTGGGTGATCCGGATGGCGGCCAGGTGGAACACCAGGTCGGCGCCCTCGGTCGCCTTGCGTACGGCGGTCGTGTCGCGGATGTCGCCGTCGACGACCTCCACCACGCCGCTCTGCAGGGCGCGGGCCAGGTTGGCGGTGCGCCCCCGCACGAAGTTGTCGAGCACCACGATCTCGCGCGCCCCGTTGTCCACCAGCAGGTCGACCACGTGCGAGCCGATCGTGCCCGCCCCGCCGGTGACCAGAATCCTCTTGCCTCGTACGCTGCTCAACGCCCTGCCCCTACTGAGTCGGTCATGGTGTTTCCTGCTGCGCCCGCCGCGGTGTGCGCGGCCCGCGGGCGCGGGCGGTCCCGTGACGGGACCGCCAACGGTCAGCGCCCGGTGCGCAGTCCGACGACCGCGCCGCGGAACTCCAGGCTCCGGGAGGCCGCTTCCAGGATGTCGAGCACTTGCAGGCCCGCCCAGCCGTCGGTCAGCGCCGGCCGCCGCGTCCTGATCGCGGCGGCGAACTCCTCGACCATGCTGCGCAGGGCCTCCTTCTCGCCGATCGCGGGCGCCACCATGTCCCCGGACCGGTAGGAGACGAGCATGTCGCGGCGCTCGTCCGCGCCGATCTCCTGCGGGGTCGTCATGTCCACGCCGCGGTCGTAGACCGCGATGCGCTGCGTGGGGTTGAGGTCGTCCCACACCAGGGTGCGCTTGGAGCCGCCGACCATCGTCGTGCGGACCTTCACCGGGGAGAGCCAGTTGACGTGCACGTGGGCGATGGCGCCGGTGTTGAGCGTGAGCGTCAGATAGGCCACGCAGGACTGGCCGGCGCCGATCGGGTCCGCCCCGTGCGCGGCGACGGCGACGGGCCGGATGTTCTCCGGGAGGATGAAGTCGAGGACCGAGAGGTCGTGGGGGGCCAGGTCCCACAGGACGTCGATGTCCTTCTGGACGAGCCCGAGGTTGATCCTGACCGAGTCGACGAACTGGATCTCACCGAGTTCGCCGGAGCGGACCATGTCGCGGATGCGGGCCACCGCCGGGGTGTAGCAGTAGGTGTGGTCGCACATGAGGATGAGGCCGCGTTCCTCGGCCTCGGTCACCAGCTTCAGGCCGTCCTCGTACGTGGCGGCGAGGGGTTTTTCGACGAGGACGTGCTTTCCGGCGCGCAGGGCGGCCAGTGCGACGTCGAGGTGAGTGCCGGCCGGGGTGGCGACGGCGACCGCGTCGACGGCCGGGTCCGCCAGGACGGCCGCGTAGTCGGAGGTCGCCTGGACCGTGGAATAGGCGCCGAGCACCTGCCGCGCACGGTCGACGTTCAGATCACAGAGCCAGCGGAGCCGGAACCCCGGACTGGACTGGAAGTTGCGGACGAGATTGGGTCCCCAGTAGCCCGCTCCGATGACGGCGACGCCTAACGGCTTGGACGGCCACGCAGCCGCGGCCCCGCCCTCGCGCCCCGCACCCTTCGCGGCGTCCTTCTCGGCTTCCTTCTCGGATTCCTTCACAGCGTTCCCTTTCCTTCGGCACACGCCCGCGGGCGTATCGACAACCCATGGCCGGGACGCGTGCGAAGGAAGGGGGTGCCGCCGACGGCCGGCGCCGGGTCGCCTGTGCGACCCGTGCGTGACCTGCCCGACGGTGATGGCCCCCCACGACCGATGCCCTACGTGTTGCGACGTACTTTCCGCCCCCCGGCCGCCCGGCACCCCTCGCCGGTCCGGCCACGGGCCGGCAGCCTGTTCCCCCAAGCCGCCGCACCCGCATTTCCCCAACTGCCCTGCTCCGGTTGGATTTCAGCGTCGCCGAAGCACGCCGAATCCGGTCGGCTGCGTTCAATCTAGACCACCGGACCTACCCCCGGGGAGAGTTGGAGGAAACGGTCGGCTCGGCCGTTCGAGCGTGCATACTTCCGGGGTGACCAGCATCGTGATCCCGGCCCACAACGAGGGCCGGGTCATCGGCCGGCTCCTCGACGCGCTCCTGGCCGACGCCCCGGACTCCGGGCCCGACATCGTCGTGGTGTGCAACGGCTGTACGGACGACACCGCCGCGGTGGCGGGTGCGCGGGGCCCCCGCGTCCGGGTGGTGGAGATACCGACTCCCTCCAAACACAAGGCACTTCGGGTCGGGGACGAGCACGCGCGGGGCTTCCCCCGCCTGTACGTCGACGCCGACGTCGAGTTCGCGGCGGCCGACGTACGGGAGCTGGCCGGAGCGCTGGCCGCCAGTCCCGGCCTCCTCGCCGCGGCCCCCGGCCGCGACATCCCCCTCTCCGGGTGCGCCTGGCCCGTCCGGGCGTACTACCGGGTCTGGCAGCGGCTGCCGGCGGTCCGCGAGGGGCTGTTCGGGCGCGGGGTCATCGCGGTGTCCGAGCCGGGACACGCACGGATCGCCGCCCTGCCCCCGCTGATGGCCGACGACCTGGCGGCCTCCCTCGCGTTCGCGCCGCAGGAGCGGCGCGTGGTCGAGGCGGCCCGGGTCGTGGTGCATCCGCCGCGCACCTGGCGGGACTTGGTCAGGCGGCGCATCAGGGCGGCGACTTCGTCCGCCGAGCTGGAGCGCTTCCAGGCCGCGGAGGCGGCCCGGAGCACGGAGGGGGCGCATGCGCCGTCCGCGCGCACCGGTACGGGCGACCTGCGCGCCCTGCTCCGGGACCGGCCGAGCCTGCTCCCCGCGGTCGTGGTGTTCGTCGCGGCGGCGCTCGCCGCCCGCCGGGGCGCCCGCAAGGCCATCCGGACCGGGGACTTCTCCACCTGGCTGCGCGACGAGAGCAGCCGGCAGGGCTGAGCTGCCCGACCGAGCCGAATCAGGCCGTACGCCGCCCGGTCGGCCCGTACAACCCCTAGGGTTTCACTCACACGTACGAGTGACTCAGACCGTCGGCACCGGGAGCTCGAGAGCATGTACCTCGCGGACCGCTCCGCGCCCGCCGGCGCGAAGACCGCATCGCAGACCGGCCCGGACGGCGGGCCCGTCCGGTCCCCCGCGGTCGCCTCGGCCGTCCTCGCGCTGGGCACGGTCAGCTTGATCACCGACGTCTCCTCCGAGATGGTCACCGCAGTGCTGCCCCTGTACCTGGTCGCCGGACTGGGGCTGAGCCCGCTCGGTTTCGGCGCGCTCGACGGCGTGTACAACGGGGTGAGCGCGCTGGTGCAGCTGACCGGCGGCCACCTCGCCGACCGGGTCCGCAACCACAAGCTGATCGCCGGCATCGGCTACGGCCTGTCCGCCCTGTGCAAGCCGCTGCTGCTGCTCGCCCACAGCCTCGGCCCGGTGGGCGTGGTCCTCGCTCTGGAGCGCACCGGCAAGGGCCTGCGGACCGCCCCGCGCGACGCGCTGATCTCCCTTTCCACACCTGCCGAATTACAGGGCCGAGCGTTCGGCGTCCACCGCGCCATGGACACCACGGGGGCCCTGCTCGGCCCGCTCGCCGCCTTCTTCATCCTGAACACGGCGGTGGGCGGGTACGACGCCGTCTTCGGTGTCAGCGCGTGCGTCGCCGTACTCGGCGTGGTGGTGCTCGTGCTGTTCGTCCCGTCGGGCGCGGGCCTCGGCCCGACCGGCCCGGCCGGCCCGGCCGCGGTGGACCCCGGCGCGGCGCAGCCGGGTTCACCGGAGTCCGGCGCCCCGAAGCCCGCCCCGAAGGCCGCCGCGGTGAACCTGCGGGAGGCGGCGGCGCTGCTGCGGCTGCCCCGGCTGCGCGCCCTCGCGCTCTGCGCCGCCCTGCTGGGCCTGACCACCGTCAGCGACGCCTTCCTCTACCTGCTGCTCCAGGACCGCACCGGCATCCGCGAGCAGTGGTTCCCGCTGCTCCCCCTGGGCACCGCAGCGGTGTTCCTGCTGCTGGCCGTGCCGGCCGGCGCCCTGGCCGACCGGATCGGGCGCCGCACCGTGTTCCTCGCCGGGCACGCCCTCCTGCTGGCCGGGTACGGGCTGCTGCTGTGGGCCCCGCACTGGCCCGCCCTCCCCTACCTGGTCCTCGTACTGCACGGCCTGTTCTACGCCGCGACCGACGGGGTCCTGCCCGCCGCCGTCGCCGCGACCGTTCCCCCGAAGCTGCGCGCCACCGGCATCGCCCTCGTCGGCACCGGCCAGGCGCTGGCCCGCTTCGGCTGCTCGCTCGCCTTCGGCGCCGTCTGGACCCTCTGGGGCGCCGTTCCCGCGCTCGCCGCCGCGGCGGCCGGTCTGTGCTGCTGCGCGGCCGTCGCCGGCTTCGTACTGCGCCCGGCGGCTCCCGACACCGCTCCCGAACCGGCCCGACACCCTTGAGGAACCCGATGACCCGCTCACGCCGGCTGCTCGTACTCGCCGTGGCCGTGCTGCTCCTCGGCGGCCTCGCCGCCGCGCTGGTGCTGCGCGCCGCCGCCCGGGCCGAGCAGACGCACGAGGGGGACCCGACGGTCGCCCAGGGCCCGGTCACGCTCGGGCGCCAGGACCGGCTGGCCTTCCTCAACGGCGCGCAGGGCCCGCACCGCGGGGCCCTCGTCTCGGTCCCCGGGCAGTCGCCCCAGGCCGGGCGCACCGCGTCGGGGCTCACCTGCCAGCGTTTCCACGCGGCCGCCGGCACCGGCGTGTGCCTGAACTCCAGTCCGGGCGCGCTCGCCCAGGACAACCGGGCCCTGATCGTCGACTCCGACCTGCGCACGCTGCGCAGCTTCCCGCTCGCGGGCACCCCGTCCCGGGCCCGGGTCTCGCCGAGCGGCCACTTCGCCGCCTGGACGGTGTTCGTCTCCGGCGAGTCGTACGGAGCCGCGTTCTTCTCCACGCGCACCGCGATCGTGGACACCCGTACCGGGGCGATCGAACCGGACCTGGAGAAGTTCTCCGTCCAGCTGGACGGCCGGCCCTACGCCTCGGGCGACGTCAACTTCTGGGGCGTCACCTTCTCCAAGGACGACGACACCTTCTACGCCACCCTCGGCACCGCCGGCCAGACGTACCTGGTGAAGGGCTCGCTCTCGCGGCGCAGCATGACCACCCTCGCCCGGAACGTCGAGTGTCCTTCCCTGTCGCCGGACGAGACCCGGGTCGCGTACAAGAAGCGCGTCGCGCGCGGGGCGTCACTGTGGCGCGAGCACGTACTGGACCTGGGGACGCTGCGCGAGACACCGCTCGCGGAGAAGCGGAGCGTGGACGACCAGGCCGTGTGGCTCGACGACCGCACCCTGGCCTACGCCCTGCCCGCCGAGGGCCGGGTGGACACCACCGATCTGTGGACGGTCCCGGCGGACGGCACGGGCGCCCCGCGCATCCTGACCCCGTCGGCCTCCTCCCCGACGCGCCTCGGCTGACGGCCGCGCACGGAGACGAGGGCCACCTGCCTGACGCCGCGGCCCCGTCGGTGCCGTGCGGGGCCCGCGTTCCTGCAGACTCGGTCCTCGTGGGCCGGGCGCCCGGGAACCCGGTCCGGACCTCGTCGAGGAGCACTGCGTGGACCTGCATCTCACGGACAAGGTGGCGGTGGTCACCGGAGCGAGCAAGGGCATCGGCCTGGCGGTCACCCGGGCGCTGGCCGGCGAGGGCGCCCGGGTGGTCGCGGCCGCCCGTACGGTGGGCGGTCCCCTGACGGAACTGGCCGCCGGCGGGCGGGTCCGGCCCGTCGCGGTCGACCTGACGACCCCGGAGGGACCGGAGCAGGCGGTGCGGGAAGCGGTCGCGGCGTTCGGCGGGCTCGACATCCTCGTCAACAACGTCGGCGCCGTGCGTCCGCGGCTGGGCGGTTTCCTGTCGCTGACCGACGAGGACTGGACCTGGGCCCTGACCATCAACTTCCTCACGGCCGTCCGCACCACCCGGGCCGCCCTCCCGCACCTCATCGAGCGCGGAGCGGGGTCGATCGTCACGGTCGGCTCGGTCAACGCCTTCCTGCCCGACCCGGCGGTGATCGACTACTCCGCGGCGAAGGCTGCGCTCACCAATTTCTCGAAGGCGCTGTCCAAGGAGGTCGGCCCGCACGGCGTGCGCGTCAACACGATCAGCCCGGGCCCGGTCGAGACGGCCCTCTGGCTCGGGGAGCAGGGCGTCGCCGCCACCGTCGCGGGTGGCACGGGGGCCGCACCGGCCGACATCGTCGCGAGTGCCGCGTCCCAGAGCGTCACCGGGCGCTTCACCCGCCCCGAGGAGGTCGCCGATCTCGTCCTGCTGCTGGCCTCGGACAGGGCCGGCAACACCACGGGGTCCGACCACACCATCGACGGCGGACTCGTCACGACGCTGTGAGCGGCCTGCTGCCCCGCACACCGCGGCCGCGGACGCCGAGTGGGGCCGACGGCAGGTCAGATGCGTTTGTCGGCGAGGATGCGGTCCGCCGCGTAGTGCGGACACGATGCGGTGTGCCAGGTGACCGTCAGCATTCCGGCCTCCGCCGACAGGGTCCGGGCCGTCCCGTCCTTCGGGCCGGCCTGGCAGTACGAGCACACCAGGGCTCGCGGCTTGGGAAACTCCAGCATGATCGTGCCCTTCCCGCTCAGACGCCGTGGCGCACCGGTTACGCCAACTCCTATCAAACCTGGGCGGAACACGGTCCGATACCTGCCGGTAGGACCAGAATTCCTGCAACCCGGGCAGAGGCCGGGCACCGGCTCACGCCGACCGGCTCCGACGTCACCCTGACGTGTCAGGTGCCGGCGCCGGTTCACGGCGGCGTGGGCCGGGGTCCGCCTCCGCCGGCTGACTGGGCGGCGTACGCATGATCGAATGGGCGCGCAGACAGTCGAACGGGAAGAAGGCGGGCCGTACCTGTGTCAGACACTCCCCATCCGGATGGCCGGCTCAGGCCCGCCGACCCGAACGCCCAGGTGTGGGACGGCGGCGGCCCTTCCGGCGGCGCAGCCCCGTGGCCCCCGCCGCACGGCTGGCCCGCTCCCCCCACCGGGTACGTTCAGCCCCCCGCCTTCGTGGCCGCGCCGGCCGGCTCCCGGTATCACGAGCAGGCGAGGAACGGGCGGCAGGGGGCACTCGGCCGCATCGGTGAGGTTCTCCTCGTGACGGTCCTCCTGGCGGTGGGGCTCATAGCCGTCACCGTGGCCGGTATCGCCATCGGCCACGGCCTGGGCCTGGAGCTCGCCCCCGACGGCGGTGACCGGGTGCTGTCCGACCCGCTGGCGGACGAGGCCATGGGACTCGCGGGCCTGGCGGTCGGCATTCCCGTGGTCCTGCTGGCGGTCCGTGCCTGCGGCCGGCGGCCCGCCGGTACGGTGATGTCCGTCCTGGGGCGGCTGCGCTGGCGCTGGCTCGCCCGCTGTGCGGCCGTGGCGTTCCCCCTGATGGCGCTTCAGATGGGCGGGCTCCTGCTCTGGGGCTGGATCGAGGACGGCCCGGAGAGCCTCTCCGGCGAATTCCCCGGATGGCTGCCGCTGCTGCTCGGCTCGGCGGTGTTCCTGGTGCTGGTTCCGTTCCAGGCCGCGGCCGAGGAGTTCGTCTTCCGGGGCTGGCTCGCCCAGTTCTTCGGAGGGTTCCTCCGTTCGCCCTGGCCGGGGATCGTCGTCGCCTCGTTGCTCTTCGCCCTTGCGCACGGGTTCGGTGCATGGTCCGGGTTCGCGCTGCTCTTCTACTCCGCGGTGTGGTGGGGCTGGCTCGTCATCCGTACGGGCGGGCTGGAAGCCGTGATCGCGATCCACACGGCCAACAACGTGCTGTCCTACGGCATTGCGCTCGCGCTGGGGCAACTCGCGGATTCCGGAACCGCAGCGGATGCACCGTGGCAGGCGCTCGTCCTCGAGCTGGTGTGCGCACCGGCCTACTGCCTGCTGATCTCGAAACTGAGCGGCCGGTACGGCATCGAAAGCCTCAGCCCGCAGCACCGGGTCACGCTGCCGCTCCCCCGCCGATGAGACCGGGCCGACCGGACACCGCGGTGTCGTAGGCGGTGTGCGGCCTCGACGAGCCGGCAGTGGAGGGCGGCTCGCCGGGCTCCCGCGCCGCGGTCCGTCGCGTCCGGACCGCGGCGCGTACGGGGCGCAGACGAAACCGGTACGTGGCGCCGTCAGGCCAGCAGCTTCGCCTTGGCCTGCTGGAACTCCTCCTCGCTGAGCGCGCCCTTGGCCTTCAGCTCGGCGAGCTTGGCCAGCTCGTCCGCGCCACCCGATCCGCCGGACGGACCGGCGCCCGCCGTCTGGCGGATGTAGTCCTGGAAGGCCGCCTCGTTCTCCTTGGCCTGCTTGACGTCCCGCTGGGTCATGCCCTTGCCGCGGGCGATGACGTAGACCAGTACGCCGAGGAAGGGCAGCACGATGACGAAGATCAGCCAGCCCGCCTTGCCCCAGCCGCTCATTTCATGGTCGCGGAAGATGTCCGTGATGATCTTGAACAGCAGGAACAGCCACATGATCCACAGGAAGAACCACAGCATGGACCAGAAGATGCTGAGTGCCGGGTAGTCGTCCACGGATGCCTCCTTCGGGCGGGCCCGATGCCCGCGATCAGCAGTATTGGCCCGCCTCCTGCGTTCCGCATGTCGAGCGGCCCCGTACGGCTTCCCCCCTGCCTCGCCGAACGGCGCGGCCGCCGTGCTCGCCGAGCCGCACCGCCGCCACGGAACGCATCGGCGGGTCTCACCCGGTCGGGTCGCCTCCGCTCGCCGGATCGAGCGGGCCGGGGTTGTCTGGGGTAGACCCCTAGGAGGGCTGTCATGCCGGACGACGAAAGCCAGAACGAGCTCGCCGCACTGCGGGCCCGGGTCGCCACGCTGGAGAGCGAGGCCGCGAAGCGCCCGCCGCCGCACCACCGGGTGCGCGCGTTCCTGTCGGCGCTGCTGATCGTCATCGGCTGCGTCCTGGCCCCGCTGGGCATCGTCGCCGCCTGGACGTCCAGCATCGTGGGCGACACCGACCGCTACGTGACCACCGTGGCCCCTCTGGCGTCCAACCCCGACGTACAGGCGGCCGCCGCGAACCGGGTCACCGGCGCGGTGATGGAACACATCGACCTGCCCAACCTCCTCGAGGACGTGGCGCCGGACCAACGGCCGCTGCTGCAGAAGGCACTGGGGAAGCTGGGCAACGGGCTGGAGGGCGCGGTCCGCAGCTTCGTGCACGAGAAGGCGCTGGACGTCGTCCAGTCGAACGCCTTCGAGACCATCTGGACCAACGCGAACCGCACGATCCACACCTCGCTCGTCCGCGCCCTGACCGGCAGCGACGAGGGGGCCGTTCAGATCAAGAACGACTCGGTGACCATCGACCTCGCTCCCGTGATCGACCAGGTGAAGAACAAGCTGGTGGATTCCGGGATGAGCGTGGCCGCCAAGATCCCCGAGGTCCACACCGACTTCACCGTGCTCAAATCGGACGACATCGGCCGGGTCAAGACCGGTTTCCGACTGCTGCAGATCATGGGCTTCTGGCTGCCGGTCATCGCCGTCGTGCTCGCGGCCGTCGGCGTCCTGCTCTCCGTCCACCGGAGGCGGACCCTGGTCACGGCGGCCCTCGGCTTCGCCGTCGCGGCGCTCATCCTGGGCATCGCACTGACGGTCTTCCGTACGGTCTATCTCAACGCGCTCCCCGACACCGTGTCCCAGCCGGCTGCCGGCGCCGTCTACGACGCGATGATCAAGCTCCTGCGCACCACGGTCCGCATGGTCGTGGTCCTCGGCGTGCTGCTCGCGCTCGCCGCCTGGCTCTCGGGCCCGGGTCGCCGCGCCACTGTGGTGCGCCAGATGTGGCACTCGGGCATCGCGGCCACCCGGGCGTCTGCCGACCGGGCGGGCCTGCGCATGGGCCCGGTCGGCCCGTTCGTCGCTCGCCACCGCGTCTGGATCACCTGGATCCTGGTGGCGGCGGCCGTCCTCGCCTTCATCCTGTGGCCGTACCCGACGGGCTGGGTCATCCTGGGCATCGCCCTCGTGCTCCTCTTCGCCCTTGCCGTGATGGACTTCATCGCCGAGGAGGGCGCGCCGGACGCCGAGGACGCGGCGACGCCCGGTGGAAGTCCGCCGCGTCCCGTCTAGGCCGTCTCTTCCGGATCATGCCGGGCTTCGTGCCGCCCCCGGCTGGGTCTCGGGGATGCGCTGGGTGAAGAACAACGCCGTCAGCGCGGCCAGGGCGAGGATCCCGAGGGCGGCCCGCAGGCCGTCGATCCGCGCGGTGGCGTTCGCGTCGAGTGCGGCCTCCGCCACCGCCGATTCCACACCGGCCTCGTCGAGGGCGGCGGTGAGCTGGGCGTCCGACAGGAAGGGAGCGCCTCCCACCAGCCGGACGTTCGCCTGGTTCTCGACCTCGTCCGGGATCGCCGGGTTCGCCCCGATGGCCGCGAGGAACGACGCGGTCAGGACCGTGATGAGGACCGAACCGGCGAGCGCGGTGCCGATCGACGCGCCGAGGTTGGTGACGGTGTTCTGGATCCCGCCGACCTCGGCGCTCTGCTCGTCCGGAACCGCCGAGACGGTGACCGCCCCGAGCTGGGAGGCCAGCGCCCCCATCCCCAGTCCGATCAGCAGCATCGGGACGGTGACCACGGCAGCACCGGAGTCCACGTTCAGCGTGGCGAGCAGGACGACGGCGCCGGCGAGCATCAACAGGATCCCCAGCTTCACCACGCGCCGCGGCGAGATGTCCGGACGGAACCGGGGGATCCCGATCGCGGCGGCCAGCAGGGAGATGGAGAGCGGCAGGAGCAGCACGCCCGTCTTGATGGCGGACAGGCCCAGCGCGACGGACAGGTAGAGCGGGACGACGAAGAACACGCCCATCTGTACGAGGTACTGGAAGAGGAACATGGTCAGGCCGCCGGTGAGCTGCCGGTTGCGCATCAGCTCCGGGTCGACGAGCGGTTCGGTACCCCGTGCGACGAGGCGTGCCTCCCAGCGGAAGAAGAGCCAGACGAGGAGGAGTCCGCCCATCATCAGCCAGACGACGGGTGAGAGGGCGCACCAGGACGGTGCGCCGGCCTTGGGCAGGAACCAGCCCCATTCGCTCGTGCGCAGTACACCGAAGACGAACAGCCCGATGCCCAGGGCGGACAGGACCGCGCCCGCGAAGTCGATGCGCGGCCTGTGGTCGGGGGGCGCGTCCGCCGCCCGGCGGGCGAGCACCAGGATGACGAGCACGACCACGACCTCCCCGGCGAACACCCAGCGCCAGGAGAAGAAGGTGGTGGCCACACCGCCGATGAGCGGTCCGACCCCGATGGCGATCGCCGCCGCGGCCGCGACCAGGCCGTAGGCGGCCGGCCGCCGCTCCACAGCGAAGTTGGAGGCGACCAGGGCCACGATCGCCGGCAGGATCAGCGCCGCCCCCACGCCTTCCAGGAAGGACCATCCGAGCAGCAGGACCGTCAGGTTCGGGGCGATGGCCGTGGTGAAGGATCCGCACCCGTAGATGACACAACCGATCATGAACGCCCGTCTGCGGCCGATGAGCGCGCCGACCTTGCCACCGCTGATCATGAGCATCGCCATGACCAGCGTGTAGGCCGTGATCGCGCCCTGCATGCCGGTCACGGTGGTGCCGATGTCCTCGGCCACCGTCGCGATCGACACGTTCATGACCGAGCTGTCGAGGGCCATCAGGAACTGTCCGGCCGCCAGTGTCAGCAGGACGAGCCTCGCGTCCTTCGCGTTCCCGGCCGTGGGTGCCTTGGCTGTCATGACCGGAGCCTCCCACGGTCACCGAAGGCGACGTGTCGCCTCGCCGGGCGGGTCAGCCGACTGGCACAGAGGCGGCGCGTTCGATGCGCCCGCCGCCGTTCACGACGAGGTTCACGACGAGGGTCAGGCCGATTGCGCCGCCACCCTGCCCGAGGCCACGGCGTCCACCAGGGCCTGGTGGTCGCGCTCGTTGCGGTCGGCATAGGTTTCGGCGAACCGCACCAGCGCCCGGTCGAACACGTCGCCGCTGCCCAGATAGGCGGCGATGCCGATCCGGTCGCCGGACCGGGCGTGCGCCCGGGCCAGGGTGGCGGCGCACACGTCACCGAGCGTCTGCATGCCCCGCGGCGCCATGAGCTCCGGCTCGACGCTCCCCTTCCAGTCCCGCAACTGCCGTACGTAGAAGTCCCGCTCGCGGCCGTCGACGCCCTTGACCCGGTGCCAGCCCAGGAAGATGTCGCTGGCCGCCTGCATCAGGCGCTGCCCGGCCACCACCCGTTCGCCCTGCATGGAGTACTCGCCGGCGCCTGCGTACGGGGCGAGGACCGACTCGCCGGCCTCCTTGGCCTGGAGGATCAGCGGATCGTCGCCGTCCCTGCCCAGGAGCAGGATGATCCAGCACCGGGTGCCCACACTGCCGACGCCCACCACCTTGCGGGCCATGTCGACGACGGTGAACTGGCGCAGCAGGTGCCGCCGGTCCGAAGGAAGGGTCTGGCCGTACTGTTCGACCATGTCGAGGATCGGCTCCTCCAGCCTGCTGCGCTCGTCGTCCGGCAGCAGCTCGGTGAGCGGCGTGACCAGGGGCGGAATCGACCTGAACCGGCGCTCCCCGTCGACCACCTCGGTGAGTTTCCCGGCGGCCTGCAGGCTGTCGCGCCCGCGCGCCTTGGCCAGTGTCTCGGCCAGCCGCTTGCGGCCGCGCGAGCGCAGTTCGGCCGCCCCCAGCGTCTGGAGCTGCTCCGCGTCGATCCTCGAGTACCAGACGTCGAGGTGGCGCATGGCGGCGTAGCGGCGCATCTGCTCGCGGTAGGACCTGCCCGCGGACCGGACGATCGCCGCGCGCTCGGCATCGGTGAACCCGTTCTCCCGCCCGGCGATGGCCAGGCTCACGGCCAGCCGCTTGACGTCCCATTCCCACGGCCCGGGCAGTGTCTCGTCGAAGTCGTTGACGTCGAACAGCAGATTCCGCTCCGGGGAGCCGAGCAGCCCGAAGTTCAGCATGTGGGCATCGCCGCACAGTTGGACCCGAAGGCCCGAGTTCTGGGTGTGGGCCAGGTCGGCGGCCATGACGGCGGCGGCGCCCCGGTAGAAGCGGAACGGTGACTCCGACATCCTCCCGTAGCGGATCGGCACCAGCTCCGGCACCCGGCCGGCCGACTGCCCTTCGAGCACGTCCACCGGATCCTGCCGGTGCGCGTACGGCTCGAATTCCCCCTGCCCGGTGCGGGGTGCCCGGCTCCGGGCGGCGCGGCCGCGGGCGACCCGCTCCTCGGCGGACAGCCGGCGCCCGCCGTTCTCCGTCTCTGCTGCACGCTTTGCCATCGCTGTGGACCTCCAGGCCGCTCGGGGCCCCTGCTGCCCAGCATGGCACCCCTGGCACCGCGCTGCCGTACGGCGCTGCGCGGCGCCGGAGCGCCGGCGCTCAGCCCTGCTCCGTCCGCTCCCGGCTCGGCGGCGGACTGCCCAGCCGCCGGGCGAGGAACGGCTCCTGCGCCAGGACGGCGCCCATGGTGACACCGACGGCGACGGCCACGCACAGCACGATCAGCCACGACAGCAGGACGAAGACCGAGCCGGCCGAACCGTATTCGCTCAGCGCCCTGTTGAGGGCGCGCGGCATGTAGAAGCCGGCGGTGACCGACAGGGCGGTCATCGCGCCGGCCGTGATCAGGGCGCCCGGCAGCAGCGGCATCCAGCCGACGAGGCGGCCCAGCAGGATGTGCTGGGTCCACCACCACATCAACGCCTGGAAGACGAAGGTCAGCGGGACGCCCAGCCAGAGCCCGACGCCGAACCCGCTGCGCACCGGTTCCTGTACGACCAGCAGACAGATCCAGACGGCGATCCACGCGAGCCAGCGCCAGATCGCGATCCGCGCCCCGGTACGCGGAATCTCCCACGCACGCTTGCACAGCCGCTGCATGGCGCGGCTCACGGCGGTCGCGGACACCAGCACCATCAGGGAGCCCACCACGCCCACCGCGTTCTGGAGGTCCGTGTCGGAGCTGCGGAAGATGGCGGACAGCTGATCGCCCGCCTCACCGGTGAGCCCGAACACCGCACGGATCGATGCGGCCATCTGCTGCCGTACGCGCTCCGGGGCGACCGACGCGACGACGAAGACCAGGGGGACGGCGGTCAGGAAACACTGCGCGGCGAGCCGTGTCGCGGAGTCGAAGACGTTCACCGACACCATGCGCTCCGCGATGTGGGTGATCACCGGAAACCGGGTCTCGGCCCGGTGCTGGAGCCGCTTGGCCGAGGCCGCCGTCCGCTGCGAGCGGGTACGCCACCACTCGGAGTGCAGGACGGCGCGCCTGCGTCGGCCGGAGGGCATCAGCGCACCGGGGAGGGAGTCGGTGCAAAGGGGGACGGACGGCTCGACGCCGACGCCAGGGCCGGTGGGCGAGTCGTCGTCATGTGCGGTCTCCTTCGTGTGCGTCCAGGTTGAAGGACACGGCCGGGACCGGCATCTCGAATACCTGCGGCCGGCCGCCCTGCACCCGTCCACCGATGGGCCCCGAAAAGGTGTCGGGGCCCGGACCCGTGCGTAGCGTGGTATCTCGTCACAGGATTGGGGCGCCATGGTCCTCGACCTCTTGCTCATCGCGCTGGCCATCACCGTCGACCCGCTGCCCATCATGGCGTTCGTGCTCGTGGTGTCGTCCGCCAGGGGCGTGTGGAAGGGCCTGGCGTTCATCCTGGCCTGGCTGGCCTGCCTCGTCGTGGTCATCGCGGTCGTACTCGCATTCACGGACGGGCAGCCCCCGCCACCGCGCTCCCCGCCCGGCATCGCGGGGCTGGCGGCCAAGCTGGTCATCGGAGTCGGGCTGGTGTTCTACGGGCTCCATCGCCGCCGCCTCATGAAGGCGGGCGCGGCCCCCACCGGCTCCGCCACCCCGCTCGGCCCCGACGTGCGGGGCGGCCCCTCCGACGGCGCGGCCTCCCGCGTGGACTCCAGCTCGGTCTGGGCGGCCGCGGGGCTGGCCGTGCTCGTCCAGCCGTGGGGCCTGGTCGCGGCGGGCGTGACGACCGTGCTCGAGGCGAACACGTCGCACACGTCCACCTACGTGGCCCTGTTCGGCTTCTGTTTCCTCGCGAGCGCCAGCCTGCTGGCCGCCGAGCTGTACATCGTGTTCGCGCCCGAGGTCGCGCACGACCGGCTGATGCGCCTGCGCGGCTGGCTGGAGGGCCATCAGCAGCAGGCGATCGTCGTCATCTGCCTGGTGGTCGGCCTGTTGCTGACCGGCAGGAGCATCTACCAGCTGACCGGCTGACCAGCTGACCGGCTGACCGTTCGGCTCGTTCACCGGGTGGCCTTCCGGACGTGCGAAGGTGCGTGGGCGGTGCTGGAATGGCCTTGGGTGACGTCTGCTCCTGCCCACCGTTGCCGGAGCCCAGCGCCCGCGGCTCGGCGGCCGGTGCGACGTCCTCCTCCTCCCCCAGCCCGACAGGAGCAGCCATGAGCAGCGAGTCCGAGGAATCCCGCGGAATCGGCGACATCGGCGACATCGAGGACATGGGCCCCGTGGACTACGTCGTGATCGAGTTCCGGGGCAACCGGATGACGGGCAAGGGGCTCCCCATGCTCGTCGATCTCGTCGATCGCGGCATCATCCGCATCTTCGACCTGGTCTTCGTCCGCAAGGACCTCGACGGCTCGGTGACGGCGGTGGAACTGACCGACTTCGGCGACGAGGTCGACCTGTCCGTCTTCGAAGGCGCCTCGTCCGGCCTGCTGGACCAGAGCGACATCGATGACGCGGGAGTCGCTCTGGAACCCGGCAATTCGGCGGGGATCATCGTCTACGAGAACAAGTGGGCGGCGCCGTTCGCCCGTGAACTGAGGCGCGGAGGCGCCCAGCTCGTGGCCGCCGGCCGGATTCCCGTCCAGGCTCTGCTCGCATCGCTGGACGCCATGGAGGTCCCGCCCGCCGACGCGTGACGACGGCCGCAGCCCTGCTTCACCTCACCCCTGGAGATGAGCACCATGCCCGGACTTCTTCGCGGAGTCGCCCGTACGGCCGTCGTCGCCGGTACCGCCACCGCCGTGTCCAACCGGGTGTCCCGGCGGCAGGCCGGCCGGTGGGCCCAGCAGGAGGCCGAGCAACAGCCGGT
This sequence comes from Streptomyces sp. NPDC002209, assembly GCF_042890265.1. Taxonomy (NCBI): domain Bacteria; kingdom Bacillati; phylum Actinomycetota; class Actinomycetes; order Kitasatosporales; family Streptomycetaceae; genus Streptomyces; species Streptomyces sp. NPDC002209. The sequence goes on from NZ_JBIARX010000004.1 coordinate 336,703, forward strand.
GGCCGCAGCCCCGCCCCCGCCTCCCGCCCCGGCCCCGGCTGCCGCCCCTGCCGCCGACGACATGAGCACCAAGATCGACCAGCTCAAGCAGCTCAGCACCCTCAAGGAGCAGGGAGTGCTGACCGAAGAGGAATTCGCCGAGCAGAAGCGTCGGCTCCTCGGCTGACGGAGCACCCTGTACCGGACGCACCGGTGTGGGACGGGGGACGGGAAGGAACGGCCCCATGACGCAGCCGACGCAGCCGAGTCCGCAGCCGCCGGCGCGGCCCGCGGAGGCCCAGCGGCTCGGCGAGCTGCTCCGGACTCCCGGATACCGCAAGACGCTGGTGTTCTGCGGGCTCATCGGCATCCCGGTCTCGCTCGCCGCGTTCTGGTTCCTCGCCGGGATCCACAAACTGGAGAGCCTGGTCTGGGTGGACCTCCCGCACGCCCTCGGCCACGACGCTCCGCCGTGGTGGTGGCCCCTTCCGCTCCTGCTCGTATCGGGTGTCTGCGTAGGGCAGATCGTCACCCGTCTCCCCGGGGCGGGCGGGCACATCCCCGCGTCCGGCCTGCACGCGGGCGGTCCGGGAGCCGCAGCCCTGCCCGGGGTGATCCTCGCGGCCGTGTTCAGCCTGCCGCTCGGCGCCACGCTCGGTCCCGAGGCGCCGCTCATCGCGCTGGGCGGCGGACTCGCGATCGCACTGCGGCACCTCACCGGAACGCCGGAGACACCGATGAGCACCGCGCTGCTGGGCGCGGCCGGAGCCGCCGCGGCCATCGCCACCATCTTCGGAAATCCGCTGGTCGGCGCGGTGCTGCTCATGGAGGTCGTGGGCGTGGGCGGGCCCCGGCTGTTCGCCGTCATGCTGCCCGCGCTGCTGGCGAGCGGCATCGGCTCGCTCGTGTTCAGCGGTTTCGGCCGCTGGACCGGTCTGGGGACCGGCGATCTGCAGCTGAAGGCGAGCCCGCAGTTCCCCCGTCTGGACGTCGGTGACGTGGCCTGGTCGATCGTCATCGCGGTGGTCCTCGCCGTCGGCGTGCACCTGATCCAGTACGGCGGCCGGCTGACCGCCGTCCAGGTCGCCAGACGACCCCTGACCGTCACGACGCTCAGCGCGCTCGCCGCCGGCGTCTGCGCCGCCGCCTACGCCCTGGGCACCGGCCGCTCTCCCGCGGACGTGGCCTCCTCGGGCCAGGCCACGCTGGGCCAGCTGGCCGGAGATCCGCACGCCTGGGGCGTGGGCGCGCTGATCGCCGTCCTCCTGTGCAAGGGCGCCGCCTTCTCCCTGTGCCTGGGCAGCCTGCGCGGCGGCCCCATCTTCCCGTCCCTGTTCCTCGGCGCCGCGGCAGGCGTCCTCTGCTCACCGCTGCCCGGCCTGGGCATCGGCCCCGGGCTGGCGGCCGGCATGGCTGCCGCCACCGTGACCGCGATGCGGCTGCCGGTCAGCAGCGTGGTGCTCGTGGTCCTGGTCCTGGGCAGCACCGAGATGATCCCGGTGACGATCATCGCCGCCGTCGTGGCATTCGTGACCGCCGAACTGCTGCCGCCCGGCCCGCCGATCCCGCCGGTGGGCCGCAATCCCCGGCCAACCGCTCCGGCCCCCTAGGGAGGGGCCCCTGCCCTGACACGCGCGACCGGGAGGGGGCGCAAGGGGGTGCCGGACGGCGGTTGCCCTTCAGGTGCTCTCCCGGGCACAACGCGCGACCACCCGCGCGCCGTTGTGACGGGATGGCCGCCTCCCCAACGTGCTGCTGGATGCAGGTCCGGCGGGGCCGGGGGAAGTGTCGCGAAGTCGCTGCCGGGCCGTCGTACTCACGGGGACGCAGGGGGGCACATGCCGGAACCGGACTCGACTGCGCATGACACGCCAGGACCACTGGGGGCGCCCGGCCGGCCAAGGGGGCGGATCTTCCAGGCCTCGACCATGACGGCCATGCTCGAAGGCGTCTACGAAGGCACGACGACCGTGGCCGAGCTCTGCCGCCACGGCGACTTCGGCATCGGAGCCTTCGACCGGCTCGACGGCGAGATGATCGTCCTCGACGGCCGGTGCCATCGCTTGCGCGCCGACGGGACCGCCGGTGAAGCCGACCCGGCCGCGCGCACCCCCCTCGCGGCGGTGACCTACTTCCACGGCGAGCACGACTGGCGGGTGACCGGGCCGGTCGACGCCACAGAGCTGCGCGCGGTGATCGACGACTGGCTGCCGAGCCCCAACACGTTCTACGCGGTCCGCATCGACGGGCACTTCGACCACATGGTCACCCGCATGCTCCCGGAGCAGCACCGCCCCTACCCCCGGCTGATCGACGCGGTGGCGGGACAGATCATCTCCACCCACACCGACCTGCACGGGACCATCGTCGGTTTCCGCAGCCCCACCCACCTGCTCGGGGTGGCCGCCGCCGGATACCACCTGCACTTCCTCTCCAGCTGCCGCGCCCGCGGCGGACACGCCTACGACTTCGTACTCCGCCGCGGGCGGGTACGCGTCGACGTGGGCTACGAACTGGTCCTGCGCATGCCGCGCACGCAGGACTTCCGCGCGGCGCAGCTCGGCCGTGGCGATGTCGCGGGCGAGATCGAGGCCGTGCTCCAGGGCGGCCGCAGGCCATGAGCGATGCCGGGTGCGCCCCGAGCGCGACACCGTGGAGCACCGTGTCCCTGCGGCGCGCCCCGGCGGACGTCGAAGGCCCCGGTGCGCTGCGCCTCGTCCCGGTTCCGCTCACCCCGCCCGGGCGAGGAAGAGGTCGCTGAAATGCTCCATTTCGATGCCGCCGCCGTGGGCCTCCAGGACCTGGGCGGTCTCGGCGAGGACTTGCTCGCGCCGGTCAGGGGGCAGGACGCGATAGCGTGAGAGCGAGGTCAGATAGCCCAGGTACCGCCCGGTGTCGTAGTACTGCCGCTGCCGGTGGCGGACGGTACGCAGGTCGGTGAAGCGCCCGTCGCGCCGGCATTCCTCCGCGGGCCAGCCGGGCAGCCCGGCCCAGTTCCCGGGCACATCGCCGTACGAGGACGCCGGCTCGGCGTGCGGCGCACCGTCGATCCCGTGGCGGCCGTCGACCTCGGCGAGGGCGGCGTGCAACCGTGCGTCGCGGACCCCCTGCGGGTTCCAGAACAGCGCCACGGCCCCGCCCGGCGCGAGAGCATCACGGGCCAGGTCCCAGCGCCGGTCCGGGGCCACCCAGTGCCAGGACGTGGCGGCGAGCAGCAGCCCGAAGCGGCGGCCACCGGGCCGCCACTCCTCGAAGCCACCGCTGTGGACCCGGACCCCCGGGTAGCACGAGGTGTTGCGCCTGAGCACCTCGGCCATGCGCGGATCGGGCTCGATGCACACCAGCCGCGTGCCCTGCGCCGCGAACGGCACCGTGGCCTTGCCGGTCCCCGCGCCGACCTCCACCGCCTCGCGCTCCCCCAGGGCCGCGTACGCGAGCACGTCCGCCACCAGGGCGTCCGCATATCCCGGGCGGGCGGCGTCGTAGAGTTCGGCCACCTCCCCGAACACCTGACTGCGCGCCATGTCGACCTGGTCCCCCGCCGTCATCCGCCTCCCCCGCCTCCCCGATCGGCAAGCGACCACCCTACCGAGGCGGGCCGAGCGTCAGGTCGCGTTTCCCGACCGGCTGGGCTGGTACAACTACCACCGACCCCATGGCCCGCGTACCGCAGGAGAGGAGGAGCGACGATGGCCGAGCACGTCGTGGAGCCGGATGGCATCGCGCTGTGCACCGAGTCCTTCGGCGACCCGTCGGCCCCGCCCGTCCTGCTCGTCATGGGCCTGGGTGCTTCGATGCTCTGGTGGGAGGAGGGCTTTTGCCGGCTGCTCGCCGAGGGCGGGCGTTTCGTGATCCGTTACGACCACCGCGACACCGGCCGATCGGTCACCTACGCGCCGGGCCGTCCCGGATACACCGGCGCGGACCTGGTCGGCGACGCCGCCCGCGTGCTCGACGCCCACGGGATCCCGGCCGCGCACGTCGTGGGCGTCTCCGCCGGAGGGGCGCTCGCGCAGCTGCTCGCGCTCCACTACGCCGATCGCGTCCTCTCGCTGATACTGATCAGCACGTCCTGCGCAGTTCCCTGCGGCGAGCTCCCCCCGCCGACGCAGGAGTTCATGCGGTTCGTCTCCGCTGCGCACGTCGACTGGTCGGATGCCGACTCGGTGATCGATCACCAGGTGGCCTACGCCCGCGTGCTCGCCGGCGGTCGGCGCCCGTTCGACGAGGCTGCCGCCCGCAGCCTCGTCCGGCGCGACGTCGAGCGCGCGCACGACTTCGGCGCGGCCCGCAACCACGACTCGCTTGCGGACGGCGAGCTCTCACCAGCCCTCCTGTCCTCGATCGCCGTGCCCACGCTGGTGATCCACGGGACCGCCGACCCGATGTTCCCGCTCCCGCACGGTGCGGCACTCGCGGAACGGATCCCCGACGGCCGGCTGTTGGCGCTGGAGGACGCCGGCCACGGCGTCGAGCGGGCCGACTGGGCGACGATCGCCGCTGCGATCCTCGAACACACCGCCGCAGACCCTGCTCACCGGGCGGGCCCGGGCGATCCCTGACGGGGGCCCGGGCGTTGGGGCTGGCCGAGGCCCGGGTCACCTCGGCCGGCGCCCGTCGTTGCCGGTGTCCGTGACGCCCGTGGCGTCGGTGATCCGGAACCGCAGTCGGCAGATGACGGCGTCCGTGTCGCGGCGTACGGCGTGCGCCACGACCGAGCCGCGCTGGTTCTGGAGCAGCCGCTGCCACAGGTGTGCGGGCTCGGTCTCCGGGATCAGTACGGTGACCTGCGCGTCAGGGTCGGCCGCGGTGAGCGCGCGTACGTAACCGGACACCGGTCGGCCCAGCGCCCGGGTCTGCGAGCAGACCTCGACGAGCTCGACCCCGGGGTTCCACAGCTCCCAGTCGCGGCGCAGGGCCTCGGCGGCCCGCCGGTCCTCGGGGGCGGGGTGGGTGACGGTGACGGCGAGGACCTCGTCGCCCAGCGAGCGGGCGGCGGTCAGGGCCCGGCAGGTCAGCTTCGAGAGCCCGGAGACGGGTACGACGACCAGCGAGCGGGCCCGCGTCGGGGACTGCGGGATCCGGCCGAGCTCCAGTCGCTCCCCGATCCGGGTGTAGGCCCGCTGCACCCTTTCGAAGCCGAGGACCAGCAGCGGCAGGGCGAGGACGATGATCCAGGCGCCCTCGGTGAACTTCGTGGCGGTCACGACGACGGCCGCGACACCCGTGAGGAGGGCGCCGAAGCCGCCCAGGACCGCCTTGTTCCGCCAGCCGGCAGGACGTTCCGTGGACCAGTGGCGGACCATTCCGACCTGGCAGATCGTGAAGCCGACGAACACGCCGATGGCGAAGAGCGGTACGAGGGTGTTGGTGTCACCGCCGGAGAGGACCAGCAGGGCTGCCGAGACCGCGGCCAGGGCGAGCACGCCGTGGCGGTGGACCTGGCGGTCGGCCTTGAGGGCGAACAGGTGCGGCAGGTAGTTGTCGCGGGCGAGCAGGCTCATCAGTACGGGCAGTCCACCGAAGGAGGTGTTGGCGGCGAGCGCCAGCAGCACCATCGTCGCGAACTGGACCACGTAGAAGGCGAAGCCGTGCCCGAAGGAGGCGTCGGCGAGCTGCGCGAGGACGGTCACGCCTTCGACGGGCTGGAGGTGGAAACGGCCGATGAGGACGGACAGGCCGATCAGCATGACGCCGAGCAGGGCGCCGAGCGCGACCTCGGTGCGCTGGGCGCGGCGGGCGGCCGGGGCGCGGAAGGACGGCACGGCGTTGGCGACGGCCTCGACACCGGTCAGGGCGGAGCAGCCGGCCGCGAAGGCCTTGAGCAGGAGCAGCGCGCCGACCGTCCCCGAACCGTTCTGCAGTGCGCCCTCGCCGAGAGCGGAGGCGTGCCCTGCGGCGGACGCCGTACTGACGGGCCCGTCCCGGAACAGGCCGACGGTGATCATGGCGAGGATCGAGCCGACGAACACCGCGGTCGGCACCAGGAAGGCCTTCGCCGAGTCGACGACCCCGCGCAGGTTGACGGCGGTGACCAGGACCAGGACGCCGAGGCACGTCCAGACCCGCTCCCCGTACAGCTCCGGGAACGCGGAGGTCAGCGCCGCGACGCCGGCCGTGACCGAGACCGCCACGTTCAGGACGTAGTCCAGGATCAGCGAGCCCGCGGCCACCAGGCTCGTACGCCGCCCCAGATGCCGCCTGGCCACGGCGTACGAGCCGCCGCCGTCCGGGAACGCCGCGATCACCTGGCGGTACGAGGCCACCAGCACCGCCAGCAGCACGGCGATCGCCACCGTGACCGGGAGCGTGAACCCGATCCCGTACGCGCCGGCCGCGGCCAGCACCAGGACGATCGACTCCGGCCCGTAGGCCACGGACGCCATGGCATCCAGCGAGAGCGCGGCGAGCCCCTGGAGCGCAGTGAGCTTGTGCCGGTCGGCGGCCCCGGTATCAGGGGGCTCCTGCGTGCCGGGGATCTGCGTCGCCGCGTCCGTCGTACCTGTGTGCATGGCCATGGTGCCGGTTCCTCCGATCGGGCAAAGACGAGGGACAGCCTCCGGCCGGGCACGGGGCGTCGCCGGCCGTCTTGGCGAGATCCATACGCCCGCCGCCCGACTCTTCACGCGGTCCTGACGGCCTGGCCTCCGCTGCGGCAGGGATTGCGGCGAGCGGCTAGTGGCCCGGTGTCGGGGAATGGCCCGGGCAGAATTCGGCCTGGAGGACGTCGGTGAAGGCGCTGATCGGGTAGTTCCAGTCGCCGTTGGAGTTGACCGAGGCCATGTGCGTGCCGTTGCGGGTGCCGAAGGTGTAGGTCCAGGAGCCGTTGATGGCGCCTCCCATGCCCCAGACCGTCGCGCCGCACGGCAGTTTCAGCGAGGCGACTCCGAGGCCGTAGGCGGTGTCGGGGATCCACCGGTCGGTGGCGACCATGGTGAACATCTCCTGCTGTTGTGCGGGCGGCAGGAGCCGGCCGCCCAGCAGCGCACCGAAGAACCGGTCGAGATCGCCGGCCGTCGAGATGACGCCGCCGGCCGCCCACCCCCAGGAGGGGTTGAGCTCGGTCACGTCGTGGATGCCGGCGTCGGTCGTCATCAGCTTCGAGTAGTGCCGCCCGTGGGGGCCGCGGATCAGCGGATCGTCGTCGCCCGGCAGGTACGTGCCGGTGAGCCCGAGCGGACGTGCGATGCGCTGCGCGATCGCGTCGGCCAGCGGCCGGCCGGTCACCCGCTCGATGATCATTCCGGCGAGGAAGTAGGGGGTGTTGGAGTACCCCCAGCCGGTGCCGGGAGCGAAGGCGGGCGGGTGGGAGACGCCGATCCGCACGATCTCCTCGGGGCTGTAGCGGTCGAAGCGGTGCTCGAGGAACGGCGTGCCCGCGCCCCGGGCCCTCATGACGTCGTCGTTGACGTAGTCGAAGATCCCGCTGGTGTGGTTGAGCAGCTGCCTGATGGTGATCTTCTCGGGCTCGTACCCCGGTCCGCGCACGGTGCCGGGCAGCCACTTCTCCACCGTGTCGTCGAGGCCGAGCCGGCGTTCGGCCACGAGTTGCAGCATCACGGTGGCCGTGAAGGTCTTCGTGGTGCTCCCGATACGGAACCGGTCCTGGGGCCGGCGCTGCCGGCCGGTCGAGGTGTCCGCCACCCCGGCCTCGCCGAACCACGTCGCACGGCCGTCGCGGATCTCGGTCAGGATGCCCGGCACGCCCCCGTCGGCCACGGCACGGTCCAGCACCTGCTGGACCGCTGAATGGTCGCTGTGGACCGGCGCGGCGGACGCCGTGGGAGCCGCGATGGCGATCTCGGCCAGTGCCGCCGTGGCGATCAGCAGCCGGAGGCCCGCGCGGCCCGGTCGTGTGGGCCGCGGCCGCCGGGCGGAGGGGGCTGCGGGGACCTGTCGTGTGTCTGTCGTCGTGTTCATGATTAGATCGTCCGACCCTGACGCAGGGTCAGGGTCAAGCGGCTTCGTGCGGCGATTTCCCGGGGGGACCAAGGATGCTGACGATCGGCCAGGTCGCGGCCCATCTCGGCGTGACGGTGCGGGCCGTCCGCCACTACCACCAGCGGGGCCTGCTGCCGGAGCCGGAGCGTGATGCCTCCGGGTACCGGCGCTACGGAGCCGATGCGGTCGTTGCCCTGGTACGGATCAAGACACTGTCGGAGGCCGGGGTCCCACTGGCCCGGATCGAGGAGCTGATGGGCGCCTCGCCGGAACGGTTCTCCGCCGCGGTCTCGGCGATCGACGACGATCTGAAGGGCCGGATCAGGGACCTGAAACGGCGCCGGATCCGGATCGCCGAGCTCTCTGCGGGTGACGCCCTGTTCCTGCCGCAGGACGTCGTGGTCCTGCTGGCACGACTGCGGGAGATCGGTCTGAGCCCGGAAGCGGTGCGCACCGAGCGCGACACGTGGATCCTGCTCGCGGCGCAGTACCCCGACCAGGTGCCGCAGTGGGCCCGGCAGAAGCAGGTCCTGTTCGAGGATCCCGCTTTCCGGCGCCTGTACCTGACCACCGATCAGGCTGCCGGCTGGGACCGGGACGATCCGCGCCTGGAGGCCCTCGCGGACGAGGTGAACGGCTTCGGCGGGCTCCGGACGCCGGACCCGGACGGCGCCGAGCCGGTCCTGGCGCTCGACGCCCTCGTCGCCGTCACTCTCATGGCGGCCCGGACCGGCAAGCCGGTACCGGCCTGGGAGCGGCTCATCGAACTGTGCCGGATCCGGGCGAGCACCGGCTGACCTGCGCCGGCAAGGGCCGCGCTGCCGGGAGAGCGTATGGAACACATCAAAAGGCGGCGATTGCCCGATACGCCGACGCGCGGTGCGGGCACTGTGGTGGTGGGCGGAACACCGCCCCTGCCAGCGGGACACCGCCCCCGCCAGGAGAACCGGGAGACATGGTCCATGGACGCCGAGAACGTGGTCGGGCTGATCATCGCACTCGCTCTGCTCGGCTATCTGATCGCCGCCCTGATCAAGCCCGAGAGGTTCTGACCCGAGGGACCGGCGTGTCCGGACGGGAGGCTCCACATGTCCGGGTACCGACTCCACGACGGCATCGCCCTGATCGCGGCCCTTGTGGCCCCCTTCCTGGTGGCGCTCGCGCTCGTGCCCTTCCGTACGGGTCTGACGGCGACGAACGCCGCCCTGGTCCTGGTCGTCGCGGTCGTCGCCGTCGCCGCTCTCGGCACCAGGGCGGCCGGTGCGCTCGCCGCGCTGTCGGCCGCTGCCTGGTTCGACTTCTTCCTGACCCGGCCGTACGGGCGCTTCACCATCACCGGCAGTGACGACGTCCAGACGGCCGCCCTCCTGCTGGTCGTCGGCCTGATCGTCTCCCAGCTCGCGGTCCGCGCACGCCGCCTCCAGGGCGCCGTGATCACCGACGCCTCCCACCTGTCCCGGCTGCAGGGCACGGCCCGGCTCGCCGAAGCCGGAGACTCCCCCGAAGCCGTCGTCGAGCACGTGCGCCGCGAGCTCGTCGGCCTGCTGCAGCTGCGCGGCTGCCGCTTCGAGTACGGGTCGCTCATCGGCCGCCTGCCGCGCCTGGAGCACGACGGCAGCCTGTGGCTCGGCCACGGCACCGGGGAGACCGAGGCGACGTACTGGCCCGACCGGTGGCCGGACGGCGAGACCGAACTGCGCGCCGTCGGCGGCGGGCACTACTACGGCCGCTTCCTGCTCGACCCTGCCCCCGGCCCGCTGCCCTCGGAGCAGGCCCGCACCGTCGCCGTCGCCCTCGCCGCACAGGCCGGCGCAGCCCTCGACTCCGCCGGTCTGGCCCACCGCGGCTGAGCCCCCGCCCCGGCTGAGCCTCCGCGCCGCCGGGGCGCCGAGCCGTTTCTGCGTCAGGGCGGCGTCAAGAGTTCCGGGCCGCCCGTATGGAGCCCGTCAAGAGGTCTTAACGCCCGCTTGAGCTCGCGGTTTGCTCTTACTCGGCCGTCTGGCCGAAATCCATTTCATCACTTCATCCAGGAGCTTGCGATGGCCGATCTGGCCTTCGTCGTCACCACGGTCGCGGTCTTCGCGCTGGTGGCTCTCATCGCCCGAGGGGTGGCCAAGCTGTGACCGCCGAGAACATCGTCGGCCTGCTCGTGGCCGTCTCCCTGCTGGGTTACCTCGTCCTCGCCCTTGTGTACCCGGAGAGGTTCTGAGCACTGATATGAGCCCCGTCACCGCTGGTGTGCTGCAGCTGCTCGCGCTCGTCGCTGCGCTTGCCCTGGCATACCGTCCGCTCGGCGATCACATGGCCCGCGTCTACTCCTCCGAGAAGCACTACCGCCCGGAGAAGTGGATCTACAAGGCCATCGGCGCCAACCCCTCGGCCGAGATGCGCTGGCCCGCGTACCTGCGCAGCGTCCTGGCCTTCTCCGCCGTGAGCGTCCTCTTCCTCTACGCCCTGCAGCGCCTGCAGGGCAGCCTGCCCGGCTCGCTCGGCTTCGTGTCGATCGACCCCGACCAGGCGTTCAACACCGCCGCGTCCTTCGTGGCGAACACCAACTGGCAGTCGTACGCCGGCGAGCAGGCCATGGGCCACGTCGTGCAGACCGGCGGCCTCGCGGTGCAGAACTTCGTCTCGGCCGCGGTCGGCATGGCCGTCGCCGTGGCCCTCGTACGGGGCTTCGCCCGCTCGCGCACCGGCGAACTCGGCAACTTCTGGGCCGACCTGGTACGCGGCACCGTCCGCATCCTGCTGCCGATCTCGGTGATCGGCGCGCTGGTCCTGGTCGCCTGCGGTGTCCTCCAGAACTTCGCCGGGATCCACGAGGTCGGCCAGTTCCTCGGCGGCACCCGGCAATGGAACGGCGGCGCGGTCGCCTCCCAGGAAGTCATCAAGGAACTCGGCACCAACGGCGGCGGCTACTTCAACGCCAACTCCGCCCACCCCTTCGAGAACCCGACCCCGTTCTCGAACCTCTTCGAGATCTTCCTGATCCTGGTCATCCCGTTCGCGCTGACCCGCACCTTCGGCCGCATGGTCGGCAGTCTGCGCCAGGGCTACGCGATCCTCGCCACGATGGCGACCATCTGGCTCGCCTTCACCGCGCTGATGATGTGGACCGAGTTCGCCCACCACGGTCCGGCGTTCGACATCGCCGGCGGGGCGATGGAGGGCAAGGAGACCCGCTTCGGCATCGGCGGCTCCGCGATCTTCTCCGTCGCCACGACCCTGACCTCGACGGGTGCGGTCAACTCATTCCACTCCTCGTTCACGGGCCTGGGCGGCGGTATCCAGCTGTTGGGCATGCAGCTCGGCGAGATCGCGCCCGGTGGTGTCGGTTCCGGCCTGTACGGCATGCTGATCATGGCGATCATCGCGGTGTTCATCGCCGGTCTGATGGTCGGCCGCACCCCGGAGTACCTGGGCAAGAAGATCGGCACCCGCCAGATCAAGCTGGCCGCCTGCTACATCCTCATCACCCCGGCGCTGGTGCTCTGCTTCACCGCCGCCGCGATGGCGCTCCCGACGCCCGACAACTCGATGGCCAACCCGGGTGCGCACGGCTTCTCCGAGATCCTCTACGCCTACACCTCCGGCGCAAACAACAACGGCTCCGCGTTCGCCGGCCTCAACGCCGACACGCAGTGGTTCAACAGCACCATCGGCATCGCCATGCTGCTGGGCCGCTTCCTGCCGATCGTCTTCGTCCTCGCGCTGGCCGGCTCGCTCGCCGAGCAGCAGCCCGTGCCGGAGACCGCGGGCACGCTGCGTACCGACAAGCCCCTCTACGCGGGCCTGCTCGTCGGCACGATCGTCATCATCACCGGTCTGACCTACTTCCCCGCCCTCGCGCTGGGTCCGCTCGCTGAAGGGCTCGCCTCATGAGCACCATCACCCCCATCCGTGCTCCGCACGAAGACCTGCCCACCGGACACAAGGCCCCGGCGGAGCGCGTCGGCGGCGGTCTGTTCGACCCCAAGGCGCTGCTCAAGTCCTTCCCCGACGCGGTGAAGAAGCTCGACCCGCGCGTCATGGTCAAGTCGCCGGTCATGTTCGTGGTCCTCGTGGGGTCGGTGGTCACCACCGTTCTCGCGGTCAAGGACCCGACGGACTGGTTCGGCTGGGCGATCACGGCCTGGCTGTGGCTGACCACGGTCTTCGCCAACCTCGCGGAGGCCGTGGCCGAGGGCCGCGGCAAGGCCCAGGCCGACACCCTGCGCAAGGCGAAGACGGACACCGTCGCCCGCCGTCTGACCGATTCCGGCGAGGAGCAGGTCCCGGGCACGGAGCTCCGCATCGGCGACCTCGTGGTCTGCGAGGCCGGCGACATCATCCCCGGCGACGGTGACGTCGTAGAGGGCGTCGCCTCGGTCGACGAATCGGCCATCACCGGTGAATCGGCCCCCGTCATCCGCGAGTCGGGCGGTGACCGCAGCGCCGTGACCGGCGGGACGAAGGTCCTCTCGGACCGGATCGTCGTCAAGATCACGACGAAGCCCGGCGAGACCTTCATCGACCGGATGATCGCCCTCGTCGAGGGCGCGGCCCGGCAGAAGACGCCCAACGAGATCGCCCTCAACATCCTGCTGGCGTCGCTCACCATCGTCTTCCTGCTCGCCGTCGTCACCCTGCAGCCGTTCGCGATCTACGCGGACGCCAAGCAGTCGATGATCGTGCTCACTGCTCTGCTCGTGTGCCTGATCCCGACGACGATCGGTGCGCTGCTCTCGGCCATCGGCATCGCCGGCATGGACCGGCTCGTCCAGCGCAACGTCCTCGCGATGTCGGGGCGTGCCGTCGAGGCCGCCGGTGACGTGTCGACCCTGCTGCTCGACAAGACGGGCACGATCACCCTCGGCAACCGCCAGGCAGCCGAGTTCGTCCCGGTCAAGGGCACGACGGAGGCCGAACTGGCCGACGCCGCACAGCTGTCGTCGCTGGCCGACGAGACTCCCGAGGGCCGTTCCATCGTGGTCCTCGCGAAGGAGAAGTACGGTCTGCGCGAGCGCCACCAGGGCGAGCTCGCCCAGGCCGAGTGGATCGCGTTCACCGCCCAGACCCGCATGTCGGGCGTGGACGTCGACGGCAGGAAGACCCGCAAGGGCGCTGCCGGTTCGGTCATCACCTGGGTCAGGGAGCGGGGCGGCCAGGTCGCTGCCGACGCGGACCTCCTCGCGGACCGGATCTCCGAGGCCGGCGGCACGCCGCTCCTCGTGGCCGTCGAGGACGAGAAGGGCGCCCGGATCCTGGGCGTCGTCCACCTCAAGGACGTCGTCAAGGAGGGCATGCGCGAGCGGTTCGACGAACTGCGCCGCATGGGCATCAAGACGATCATGATCACGGGCGACAACCCGCTGACGGCGAAGGCCATCGCACAGGAGGCCGGCGTCGACGACTTCCTCGCCGAGGCCACCCCCGAGGACAAGATGGCCCTCATCAAGCGCGAGCAGGCCGGCGGCAAGCTGGTCGCGATGACCGGCGACGGCACCAACGACGCGCCGGCCCTCGCGCAGGCGGACGTCGGCGTGGCGATGAACACCGGTACCTCGGCCGCCAAGGAGGCCGGAAACATGGTGGACCTGGACTCCAACCCCACCAAGCTCATCGAGATCGTCGAGATCGGCAAGCAGCTCCTGATCACCCGGGGCGCGCTGACCACGTTCTCCATCGCCAACGACGTCGCGAAGTACTTCGCGATCATCCCGGCCATGTTCGCCGTGGTCTACCCGGGCCTCGACAAGCTCAACATCATGGGCCTGCACTCGCCGAACTCGGCGATCCTCTCCGCGGTCATCTTCAACGCGCTGATCATCATCGCGCTCGTGCCGCTCGCCCTGAAGGGCGTCCGGTACAAGCCGACCAGCGCCGACAAGATGCTCCGCCGCAACCTGGGCATCTACGGACTCGGCGGCCTCGTCGCCCCGTTCATCGGTATCAAGATCATCGACATGCTCATCACCCTCATCCCGGGAATCGGCTGACCGTCATGAACAACTCCGTAAGCAACACGGCACGGTTGATGGGGGCGGGCCTGCGGGCCCTGCTGGTCCTCACGGTCATCTGCGGCGTGCTCTACCCGCTCGCCGTCACCGGGATCGCCCAGGCCTTGTTCAACGACAAGGCCAACGGCTCCGAGATCAGGGACAAGGGCGGCAAGGTCGTCGGATCGTCCCTCATCGGCCAGACCTACGACCTGCCGAAGCAGAACCCTGATGACCCCGAGGAAGCCGCCACACCGGACCTGAAGTGGTTCCAGCCGCGCCCCTCCAACGGCCTGGGCTCCAACAGCGTCAACACCCAGTACTCCCTGATCCTCTCCGGCGCCACCAACAAGGCCGGCGACAACCCGGATCTGGTCAAGCTGGTCACCGACGCCAAGGAGGCCGTGATCGCGGACAACAGCACGGCGACGTACAAGGTCGAGCCCTCGGACGTGCCGGCCGACGCCGTCACCTCCTCCGGCTCCGGCCTCGACCCGAACATCTCCCCGCAGTACGCGAAGATCCAGGTCCACCGGGTCGCGGAGCGGAACGGCCTCGACGTCGGGCGGGTCGAGAAGCTCGTCAAGGAGAACACCACGGGCCGCACCCTCGGCTTCATGGGCGAGCCCCGCGTCAACGTCCTGGAGCTGAACACCGCCCTCAAGGCCCTGACCAAGAGCTGATCGCCGTCCTGCCCTTTCGGACGGGAATCCGGTGGGGCGCGCAGCTCGGCGCCCCACCGGTTCCTCATCCGCCCGCAACGAAGAAAGGCCGTACAGCCCATGACCCGGGTGCTCGTGGTGGAGGACGACCCCCAGCTCGTGCGTGCGCTGAAGATCAACCTTCAGGCGCGCAAGTTCGACGTGGTGGAGGCCGGCGACGGCCGCTCGGCCATCCGGCTCGCCGCCGACCGCACACCGGACGTCATCCTCCTGGACCTCGGCCTGCCGGACATGGACGGCGTCGACGTGATCAAGGGCGTCCGCGGCTGGAGCCGGGTGCCGATCCTCGTGCTGTCCGCGCGCCACACGTCGGAGGAGAAGATCCGCGCCCTGGACGCCGGTGCGGACGACTACGTGACGAAACCGTTCAGCATGGACGAGCTGCTGGCGCGTCTCCGGGCCGCCACCCGGCGCCAGGAGGACCCCGCCGCCCCAGCCGGCCCCTCCGGGATCACGACCGACGAGTTCACCGTCGACCTCGCGGCCCGGAAGGTGGTGCGCGGCGAGCGCACGGTCCGGCTGACCCCGACCGAATGGCATCTGCTGGAGTTGCTGATCGCCCATCCCGGCCATCTCGTCTCCCAGCGCAAGCTGCTGCTGGAGGTGTGGGGGCCGACGTACGCCGAGCACACCAACTACCTTCGCGTGTACATGGCCCAGCTGCGGCGCAAGCTGGAAGCGGACCCCTCCCACCCCCGGTACCTGATCACGGAGCCGGGCATGGGATACCGCTTCGAACCCTGACGGACACGGCACATCGAGTGGAACGAGAAGTCGGCACCAGATGAGACGCGGAAAGCTCCGGATCTACCTCGGCTCGGCACCGGGCGTCGGCAAGACGTACGCCATGCTGTCCGAGGCGCACCGCAGGATCGAGCGCGGCACCGACTGCGTCGTCGGCTTCGTCGAGCACCACCACAGGCCGCGTACGGAGGTGATGCTGCACGGCCTGGAGACGACTGCGCGGCGGGAGATCGCCTACCGCGACAGCACCTTCACGGAGATGGACGTGGACGCCCTGCTGACGCGCAGGCCCGCGGTCGCGCTCGTGGACGAGCTCGCGCACACCAACGTGCCCGGCTCGCGCAACGCGAAGCGCTGGCAGGACGTCGAGGAGCTGCTCCAGGCGGGCATCGACGTCGTCACCACGGTCAACATCCAGCACCTCGAGTCGCTGGGCGACGTGGTGGAGTCGATCACCGGTGTCCGGCAGCGGGAGACCGTTCCCGACGAGGTCGTCCGGCGCGCGGACCAGATCGAGCTCGTCGACATGTCCCCGCAGGCGCTGCGCCGGCGGATGGCGCACGGGAACATCTACAAGCCCGACCGCGTCGACGCGGCCCTGTCCAACTACTTCCGCCCGGGAAACCTCACGGCGCTGCGCGAGCTCGCGCTGCTGTGGGTCGCCGACCGGGTGGACGAGTACCTCCAGGAGTACCGGGGCGAGCACAACATCCGCTCCACCTGGCAGGCGCGTGAGCGCATCGTCGTGGGCCTCACCGGCGGGCCGGAGGGGCGCACGCTCATCCGGCGGGCCGCCCGGCTCGCGGAGAAGGGCGCGGGCGGCGAGGTCCTCGCCGTCTACATCGCGGCCAGCGACGGTCTCTCCTCGGCCTCGCCCAAGGAACTCGCCGCCCAGCGCACCCTGGTCGAGGACCTCGGGGGCACCTTCCACCACGTCATTGGCGACGACGTCGCGCACGCCCTGCTGGAGTTCGCGCGGGGCGTCAACGCCACGCAGATCGTCCTGGGCGTCAGCCGCCGCCGGCCCTGGCAGTACGTTTTCGGTCCCGGGGTCAGCGCCACGGTGGCCGTCGAATCCGGCCCCGACCTCGACGTCCACATGGTCACGCACGACGCCGCGGCCCGGGGGCGCAGCCTGCCGGTCGTGCGCAGCGCCCGGCTGGGCCGCTCGCGCCTCGTCTGGGGCTGGCTGACCGGCGTCGTCGGGCCCGCACTGCTGGCCCTGCTGCTGCACCAGGTCGTGCCGGAGCTCGGGCTCGCGAACGACATGCTGCTCTTCCTCACCTTCACCGTGGCCGCCGCGCTGCTCGGCGGTCTGCTCCCGGCCCTGGCCTCGGCCGCGTTCGGCTCCCTGCTGCTGAACTACTTCTTCACTCCGCCGCTCTACCAGCTCACGATCTCCGACCCCCGCAACATCGTCGCCATCTCCATCTTCGTCGGCGTGGCCGTGTCCGTGGCCTCCGTCGTCGACCTGGCCGCCCGCCGCACCCACCAGGCCGCCCGGCTGCGCGCCGAGTCCGAGATCCTCTCCTTCCTCGCCGGCAGCATCCTGCGCGGCGACGATTCGCTCGAGGCCCTGCTGGAGCGGCTGCGCGAGACGTTCTCGATGCGGTCCGTGACGCTGCTGGAGCGCGCCGGGGAGTTCGAGCCGTGGACCACCGCCGCCTCCGTCGGATCCGATCCGGTCGGCCGTCCCGAGGACGCCGATGTGGACATGCCGATCGGGGAGAACATGGCCCTGGCGCTGTCCGGGCGGGTCCTGCCGGCCGAGGACCGGCGCGTGCTCGGGGCGTTCGCCGCGCAGGCGGCCGTCGTCCTCGACCGCCAGCGGCTGGTCGACGAAGCGGGCAAGGCGCGTGAACTCGCCGAGGGCAACCGGATCCGTACGGCTCTGCTGGCCGCCGTCAGCCACGATCTGCGCACACCGCTCGCCGGGATCAAGGCGTCGGTCACCTCGCTGCGCTCCGACGACGTCGAATGGTCCGAGGAGGACAGGGCCGAGCTCCTGGAAGGCATCGAGGAAGGCGCCGACCGGCTCGCCGCGCTGATCGGCAATCTCCTGGACATGTCCCGCCTGAACACGGGTTCGGTGGTTCCGCTGATCCGGGAGACCGACCTCGACGAGGTCGTCCCGATGGCGCTGGGCGGCGTACCCGACGACAGCGTCGAGCTGGACATTCCCGAAACCCTGCCCATGGTCGCCGTCGACCGCGGGCTGCTCGAACGGGTGGTGGCCAACGTGGTCGAGAACGCCGTCAAGTACAGCCCGCACGGCCAGCCCGTCCTGGTCGCCGCCAGTTCCCTGCTCGACCGGGTCGAGCTGCGGGTCGTGGACCGCGGCCCGGGTGTTCCCGACGAGGCCAAGGACCGGATCTTCGAGCCGTTCCAGCGGCACGGGGACGCTCCGCGCGGAGCCGGGGTCGGCCTCGGGCTCGCGGTCGCCCGCGGTTTCACGGAGGCCCTCGGCGGCACGCTGGCCGCGGAGGACACCCCGGGCGGCGGGCTCACCATGGTGCTCACCCTGCCCACGGCCGGGGACACCCCGCCGGCCGCGCCGGAGCTGCCGGCGTCGGTGGTCACGTGAGGGTGACCGGCAGCCGGTGCACGCCATGGATGTTCATGCCGGTACGCAGCGGTACGTCTGCGGCGGGGACGGCGAGGCGCAGTCCCGGGAAGCGGTCGAGGAGCGCGGGGAGGGCGACGCGCATTTCGACGCGGGCGAGTTGGGCGCCCAGGCACTGGTGGACGCCGTGTCCGAAGCCGAGCTGTCCGGTGGCCTTGCGGCGGATGTCGAGGGTGTCGGGGTCCGCGAAGCGGAGCGGGTCGCGGTTGGCGGCTTCGACGGAGAGCGTGACGCTCTCGCCGGCCCTGACGGTCCGACCGTCCAGTTCGACGTCCTCGAGGGCCACCCGGACCATGGTGTGGGCGACGCTGAGATAGCGCATCAGCTCTTCGACGGCGCTGTCGGCGAGGCGGTCGTGGAAGGTCTTGCGGTCCCCGTAGGGCACACCGAGCAGTTCGCAGATGACCAGGGTGGGGATGGGCTGCGCGAACGCCTGGACCAGGTCGGCTCCGGCGCCCTGCTGCCCCATGGCGTCCAGGTGCTCGGTGGTGATCTGCTCGATCCGCCGGGTCGGCAGGCGCATGCGGCGGGCCGTGAACCTGCCCGCGAGCAGCCGGCGGTAGCGGGTGTGGTCCGGGGCGTCCATCCCGGTCATGTCGCCGACGGGGGCCGGGGGCAGCGCGCCTTCGGGGCCGCCGGGGAACGGGAAGTGCATCAGCTCGTAGCGCGAGCTGAAGCGGGGGTCCGCCAGTACGGCTCGTACGGGGGCGTAGCCGGTGACCAGCCAGCCGTGGTGGCCGTCGGGATAGACCATGCGGCGGACGGGCTGCCGCTCGCGCACCTCGGCCAGTTCGCCGGGCGGGGCGAAGGGGCAGCCGGCAGGGCGCGCGGTGGGCAGCGAGGTCAGCGGCTCGTGGTTCACGTTCGCGTTCACGTTCACGGTTCGGTTCCTCCGGCGCATCGACTTGTACGGTGCGTCCACGCGGCCGACCGGGTGTGGGGCGAGATCGAGCCGCTGGACCCCGGCGCGTCCGGCTGGCGCGCCGCGGCGCGGGCCCTGGCCCACGACGCGCACGCGCTGGCCGCGCGACACCCCTGGCTCATCAACGCCATCAGCACGCACTTCGTGTACGGGGACGGGACGGCCCGGTTCCAGGACCACAGCTACGCGGTGTGCAAGGCGGCCGGGTTCACGGGGTGGGACCTCGACCGGGCCGTGAACACCGCCTACACGTTCGTGGCGGGCTCGGCCATCGACGGGGCGATGACGGCGGCGATGGCGAAGGCGCAGATCCGGTCGGTGGGGCGCCGAGGACGAGGGTCCGGTGCAGGACGTGGTGACGTGGGCGACCGGGATCGCCTCCCGCTACCCCCGGCTGCGGGCCCGTCTGGAGGAACACGCGGTGGCCGACCCGGCCGAGATGACGCACCGGAAGTTCGAGTTCGGCATCGAGGCCATCCTGGACGGCCTCGAAGCCCGACTGGCCCGACGGACCTGACAGGCCCGGCAGGCCAGGCAGGCCAGGCAGGCCAGGCAGGCCGCAAGTCCTGACGCCCCCCTTCCGCCCAACCCCCCGTCCTCGACGCCCTGCTCACGACTTGCGGCGGCGGATGCGGGCCGCGAGCACCGCTACGTCGTCCTCGGCGTGGCGGGCGTCCAGGCCGGCCACCACGGCGTCCACCAGGTCCTCGACCGCCGCGCCCACCGGCAGCCGCAGTCCGGCCAGCCGGGCCAGCGACACGTCGATGTCCTCGCCGCGCCGTTCCACCAGCCCGTCGGTGAACATCAGCAGGGTCTCCTCGGTGGTGATCGCCCGGGTGACGCCTTCGTAGCCGCCCACCCCGGTGCCCAGCGGCGGACCCACCGGCACGTCGACCAGGGCGGCCGAGCTGTCCGCTCCGAAGACCGCGGGCGGCAGGTGGCCGGCGCTGGCGAAGTCCGCGACACCGCGCGTGGGGTCCATCCGGACGAGCAGGCAGGTGGCCGGCCGGCGGGCGGGGTCCTCGGCGACCAGGGCGTCCAGTTGGCGCAGCACCCGGTGCGGGGCGAGGTCCGTGGAGGCCACGTCGCGCAGCGTGGAGCGGTAGGCGTTCATGTCCACGGCGGCGTCGAGCCCGTGGCCCATCACGTCCCCGACCACCAGCAGGGTGCGGCCGAAGTGGAGCCGGACCGTCTCGAACCAGTCGCCGCCCACCAGGGCCCTGGAGCCCACCGGCAGATAGCGGCTGGCCATCTCCAGGTTGGGGTGCGGCCGGCCCGGCTCCGACACGAGCGCGCGCTGCAGGTTCATCGCGGTGTCCTCGGTGGCGGCCAGCTCCCGGGCATGGCCGAGGTGCACCGCCGCCAAGCGGGCCGCGAAGTGGATCGTCGCCGCCTCGTGGTCGCTGAAGCCGCCCCGGGTGCGTACGGCGAGCACCGCGCCGTAGACCCGGTCGCGGGCCAGCAGCGGAACCGAGACGAGGTGCGCGGGGGTGCCGCCGGAGAGCACCACCCACTCGGAGAGCGGATGTCCGCCGTCCATGGCGCGTACGGAGGGCGATCCGCCGGGCGGGGCCGTCAGCAGTCCGGCGTCCCCGGCCACGGCCGTCCGGTTCAGCCCGCCGTCCTCGGCCCGCAGCTCCACCGCGACCGCGTCGCACAGGTTTCGGAACAGGAAGCCGGCCAGTTGCTCGCACGTGGCGGTCACGTCGAGACGCGTCCCGATCTGCTCGGCCGCGGCTTCCGTCGTCCGCAGGCGCGCGAGCAGCGCCTCGTACTCCCCCGGGGGCCCGGCGGACCTCCCGTCATGCTCCGACAAGACACCTCCCCGGCCCGGCAGCCGAAGAAGCCATTCCACCAGCCCGAACCGTCACCCGCACGTGCGCCGCGCGCCTGCCGGGGGTCAGGATGCGGTCAGGAGTGCCTCCAGGGCCAGGGCCGTTGTCGGGTGGTCGGTGGTCAGGGTCGCGCCCGAGGGGGTGCGGGTCGGCGGGGTCCAGGGGGCGTCGCAGCCCAGCAGGGCCGCCAGGGCGTCGCACGGCTCGGGGTGGGTGGTGAGCAGGGCGGCAGCCCTGGCGCCGGCCGGCGCCGGGGGCGCCTGCGGGGGGTCCTGCCACGGCGGGACCCAGGTGTCCAGTGCCGCGAGCCGGCCGGGGAAGATCCGCCCGGCCTCGCGGATCAGCAGCGGGGCCAGCTCCGCGCCACCGGAGCGCAGGGTGGTGATCAGGGTCGGCAGCCACGGCAGCAGCACCGGATCCGGCAGCCGCGCGAACGCGTTCGACACCGCCTCCACCACGAAGTCGGCCAGCTGTGGAACCGGCTCCAGCGCCTGCAGGAATCCGCTCAGGTAGCGCGGATAGGCGGGAACCACCAGGGGGTTGCCCAGCAGGCCGTCGCACCGCGCCCGCAGCTGCGTACGCGAGAGCTGCCCGAGGTGCACCTGCGCCGCCCACAGCAGCGCCACCTTCGAAGGCTCCTGCGGATGCGACTGCGCGAAGGCCAGTTCCAGCTGGGTCCGGTCGCAGCCCAGCGACAGCGCCAGGCTCTCCATGCCGAACAGGAAGCCCAGCATCGCCGCGACCTGCCGGACCGTCGCGTCCTCGTCGGTGAACGCCGTCGGCAGCAGGGTGCAGTAGTGCGCATAGCCGGTCTTGACGAACGACTCGATCCACGCCGGCAGCACCGGTTCACTGGTCCGGTAGTACCCCAGCAGCCGGCGCACCCGCCGCAGCACCTCCGGTGCACCGTCGACGCTGCGCTCGGTCGCCAGGACCTCCAGGGCCCGGGTGCCCAGTTCGTCGGCGAGACGACGGCTGCGCAGGTACAGCGTCGCGTCCTCGACGGCCTGGAGGACCGTCGCCGTGGTGGCCTGCGGCCCGTACGCGGTGCGCCGCAGGCGCTGCTCCAGGACCTGCTCGATGCTGACGCCCTCGTAGCCGAGCTCGATGAGGGCCCGCTGGTGGGTGCCCAGGGCGAGGTCCCACGACTCCTGGATCGGCCGTTCGCCGAGCCGCCGCTCGCCCATGATCGGCCGTGCGGAGCCCTGCGGCATCAGCCGGCGCAGCATCCACAGGACGTCGGAGCACTTCTCCAGCTCGGGACGGGAGGCCATGTCCAGCAGGGCCCGCCGCACACCGCGCTGCTGGAGCGCCAGGCCCAGCGGTGCGAGCCGGTCGTGCACGTCGCGCGCGAGCGGCGGCAGCGCCTCGTAGCCGACCTGGCCGATCCGGTCGCCGCCCATCATGATCTCGACGAGGCGGCGTACGTCGCGCCGGCCCGGCACCCGGTCCTTCTCGATGCAGGTGATCGCCGCGTCCTGGAAGTCGTACGGGGTGGGCTTGGCCCGGTCGCGCATCCCGGCCAGCAGGATCGACGTCTCGAACACGGCGATGGCGTCGGCCGTCGAGGCCAGGTAGCCGCCCCGCCGTGCGGCGCGCACGATCTCCACCGACCAGCCGAGCAGTTCGGCCTCGTCCAGCCGGTCGAGGACGGGCGGCCGCTGCAGGAATCCGGAGAGCATGTCGGCGGCCGTGTGGGAAGCCGCATCCTGCGCCGCCGGGGCGGGGGCCGTCTTCCGCGGCTTCGCCGTCTTCTTCGCACCTGCCTGCCCCGCGAGCCGGAACGGCTGCACCCGCGTCCGCTTGAGGTTCTTCGCCCACTGGGTGGCCGCTATCGACACGGAGCCGGCGGCGAGGCCGAACTGCGCCTCGATCGCGGCATGGCTGGACGGGATGAGTCCGTACTGCCACGTGCTCGCACTGGGCGGGCTGATCTCGAAGGTGTCGGTGCCTTCGACGCCGAACTCGGCGACGCGGCTGGCCGCGTGGAACGCGCCGCAGACGTAGAGGCAGTCCGCGGGATCGGTGCCCGTCGCGGCGAGGTGTGCACGCATCCTGGTCCACATGTGGCGCTCGCGGTCCTCATCGACGCGGACCCGCCCCGGGTCCCCGGGCGCGAGCCGCCGGAACAGGCTGCCGATCAGCAGCATGACCTGCCGGTACGTGTCGTGGTCGCTGTCGCCGAGGGGCAGTTCGACGTACTGGTGCCACCACTCCGACCAGTGCCGCACGCGGCCGTGGTGCAGCAGGTGCTCCTCCAGTTCGGCGAAGCGCGGTCGCAGGTCGCCGATCTCCACGCCGACGGCATCGCCGTGTAGCGCGGCCTCCTCGTCGGCCGGCGGGGCGTCCGGATCGGCCGGTCCGGCCGCGGACTGCGCCCCGGCCGCCTGCCACTGGAACACGTGGTCCGAGGAGCGGTCGACGAGGACCAGCTCGACGCCCGGCGTGTCCAGCGCGTAGGCGATCGCCTGGTACTCGGCCGACGCCTCGGTGATCGGTGCGACGACCGACAGCGGTGCCCATTCGGCGGGGAAGCCGTCGACCTCGCTCGCGAACGCCTGCACCGCCACCGGGAGCCGGCAGTTGCGCAGCTCGGTCAGGAGCGGCGCCATGTCCTCGCACAGCTCCAGGTAGACGACCTTCGGCTGTTTCTCCCGCAGCCGCCGCGCCATCGCGACGGCCGAGGCCGGCGAGTGGTGGCAGACGGGGAAGACCTCCAGCGGTTCGCGCACCGCGCGGTCGACGTCGTCGACGATGCCGAGGAGGATGCCCTCCAGCACGCCGGGGCCGTCGGCGAAGGCCGTGGCGGCCTCCTGCAGCTGGGTGCGCAGCGCGTCGAACGTCGTCCCCTCCTGTACGGGACTCATGACAGGGTGGCGATCGCGTTGCGGCCGCCCTCCAGGAACTCCGGCCAGGAGCCGCCCTCTTCCTTGCTGCGCGGCTCGACGACGCCGTGCAGGTACTTGTTGAG
This sequence comes from Streptomyces sp. NPDC002209, assembly GCF_042890265.1. Lineage (NCBI taxonomy): Bacteria > Bacillati > Actinomycetota > Actinomycetes > Kitasatosporales > Streptomycetaceae > Streptomyces > Streptomyces sp. NPDC002209. Next base: position 360,418 of record NZ_JBIARX010000004.1, read on the forward strand.
GATGGCCAGGTCCTCCGGCTCGCGCCGCGCCAGCGATCCGACGAGCGAGGAGGCCAGCGTCTGGGCGGTCAGGGTGCGCTCGCCGAAGAAGTTGCTGTGCAGGATCGCGTCCTCGAGCACGCCGATCTGCTCGGCGGTGGACAGGGCCGACTCCAGCTTCTCGTCGTCGCTGCCTGCCGCGGCCGCCGAGGCACGCAGATCGGTGAAGCTCTGCAGCAGCACGTCGAGCAGGGTCGGGGGTACGTCCAGCTCGATCCGGTGGCGGCGCAACAGTTCCTCGGTGCGGAAGCGGACGATCTCCTCCTCGCTCTTCTTGTTCGTCACCACGGGGATGCGGACGAAGTTGAAGCGGCGCTTCAGCGCGGAGGAGAGGTCGTTGACGCCGCGGTCACGGCTGTTGGCCGTGGCGATGACGGAGAAGCCGGGCTTGGCGAAGACGATGTTCTCACTGTCCAGTTCGGGGACCGAGATGTACTTCTCCGACAGGATCGAGATCAGCGCGTCCTGGACGTCGCTGGTGGAGCGGGTGAGCTCCTCGAAGCGTCCGATCGCGCCGGACTCCATGGCCGTCATGATCGGCGAAGGGATCATCGACTCCCGCGACTGGCCCTTGGCGATCACCATGGACACGTTCCAGGAGTACTTGATGTGGTCCTCGGTGGTGCCGGCCGTACCCTGCACCACCAGCGTGGAGTTGCGGCAGATCGCGGCGGACAGCAGCTCGGCCAGCCAGCTCTTGCCCGTGCCGGGGTCGCCGATCAGCAGCAGACCGCGGTCTGAGGCCAGGGTGACGATGGAACGCTCGACGAAGCTGCGGTCGCCGTACCACTTCTGGGAGATCTCCCGGTCGAGGCCGTCGGAACGCTCGGATCCCAGGATGAACAGGCGGACCATCTTCGGGGAGAGGCGCCAGGAGAAGGGCTTCGGGCCGTCGTCGACGGACTCGAGCCAGGCCAGCTCCTCGGCGTACTTGATCTCGGCGGGGGCACGCAACAGGTCGGACATGTCAGGGCCTTTCTCAGCGTATGCAGGGGGATATCAGGCGAGGAACGTCTTGAGTTCATGGACGAGTTTGCGGATGTGGCCGGAGAGCACCGGAGTGCCGAGGTCCTTGAAGCGCTCCCGGAACCACGGGTTGACGCTGCCGCGGCCGGAGCTGGTCACCGAGCCGACGGGGATGAACTTGGCACCCGACCGGTGGAGGGCGGCCATGCTCTCGAACAGCGGCTCGCTCCGCCATTCGTAGAAGTCCGAGATCCACACCACGACGGTGTTGCGGGGCTCGGCGACCTTCGGCTGGGCCAGCGCCATCGCGACGGTGCCGTCCGTGCCGCCGCCCAGGTTGGTGCGCAGCAGGGTCTCGAAGGGGTCGTGCACCCAGGGCGTGAGGTCGAGCGCCTGGGTGTCGTACGCGATCAGGTGGACGTCCACCTTCGGCAGTCCCGCGAAGATCGAGGCCAGGATGGTGCAGTTGACCATCGAGTCCACCATCGAGCCGGACTGGTCGACGACCACGATCAGCCGCTGCGGCGTCGTCTTGCGCGCGGTGTGCCGGTAGTAGAGGCGGTCGACGTACAACCGCTCTTCGTCCGGGCTCCAGTTGGTGAGGTTCTTCCAGATCGTCCGGTCGAGGTCCAGGTTGCGGAACACCCGCTTGGGCGGCACCGACCGGTCCAGGGCGCCGACCGTGGACTTCTCCACCTGGGTCCGCAGCACCTCGGCGACCTCGTCGACGAAGCGGCGTATCAGGGCCTTGGCGTTGGCCAGGGCCAGGCCGGACAGGTTGTTCTTGTCGCGCAGCAGTTGCTCGATCAAGGACATGCTCGGGGTCAGCTGCGCGGCGAGCTTGGGGTCGGCGAGCACCTCGCGCAGGTGCATCCGCTTGACCAGGTCCGCCTCGATGGCGCCGAGCTCCGGGCCGATCGCCGGGATCAGCCGGCTGAGGTCGGGGGTCCCACCACCGCCGCCGGAGCCGCTCGGGCCGGCGCCCGCTCCCCCGGCCCGGCCGCCGCGCAGCGATCCCGGCGTGCAGCCGAAGGAGCGCTCCAGCCATGCCGCGTCGGACTGCCAGCGCGCCAGCTGCCCGGCGGTGACGGTGCCGGGGGCGGAGGCGAAGACGTTGAGCAGCACCTTGGACACCAGGGCCGCACGCCGTACCTCGGCGGCGCGGTCGCGTCCGTCGTCGCCGACGCCTTCGGACGCGGTCCTGACCTCGGCCCCGGCCCCGGCCCCGGCCCCGGTCGGCACCATCAGGCCCTCGAACTCGGCGGCCAGTTCCGGGTGGCGCTGCACGAGCGCGTCGACGGACACGTGCGGGTCCAGCAGGGCGGTCGGCAGACCGATGTCCTCGACCACGGCCAGGCTCGCCGACTCCAGCGTCGCCTGCTCCTCCTGGTCGAACAGCCGGGCGAGGAGCCGCCAGTACAAGGCCTGCCGGCGGTTGTCTTCGGGCGCGGGGAGCACCTCGGGTTCCTGTCCGGTCACTTCCGCAGCAGCCTTCCCGCTCGTTCGCGCAGCACCGCCGCGGCGTCGGTGGCGGCCTTCTCGGCCTTTGCACCGGCCTTGTCGGCCGTGCCGCCCGCCCAGGCCCCGGCGTGCACCGCGACCGCCTTCTTCCGTACGGTGGTTTCGACGGCGAGCGGCTGGACGGTGAACGCCCCTGCGTCCCAGCGGAGCAGGCCGATGCAGGCGCTCGACGCCGCAACGGCTTCCGGGGTGAGGGGTCCGGCGGTCGGGATCCGGTCCGCTTCGACGGCCAGGTCGCTGCCGGCGACGGTCCACGTCAGTGTGCCGTCGTCCTCCTTCCTGGTGGCATGGCCCTCCAGGAAGACGGGCACGGCGATCCGTGCCGGATGCCGGTCCAGCGGTGCGGTCGCCGCAGCGGCCGCAGCGGGCAGGGCCACGCGGGCGGTGGCGAAGGCGTCGGCGGGCCCGCCCGAGCGCGCGTGCGCCTCGCTCCAGATCAGGTCGCCCTCGGCGGTGATCGGCATGTCGGCGAGCTCCATCGAGCGGCCTTCGCCGGCGGCCGCCAACAGGGACATGTGCGGGCGGAGCAGCTGCCAGAGACCGGCTTCGACGACCGTGTCGGGCTTCGGCACCGCGACGGCGGCCCGCACCAGGCGGGGCGCGGAGCCGTCCGCGGGTTCGAACACCGCGTGGACCTGGGCCTGTACGGCGGTCGCGTGCTCGTGCAGGTCGGTGCCGAGGGGCAGTAGCCTGCCGGTGGCCGTGCCGGTGGCGGGTACGCCGACCGCGCCGGGCAGCGTCAGCAGCAGGGCGCGCGACCACAGGTCCGCCCAGCGGCGTGCGGGGATGCGGTCCAGGGACACGCCCGGGCAGGAGGCGGCGAGTTCGGCGGCGAACCCGTCGAGGAGCGTCGCCAGGCGGCGCAGCTCCGGGTCGGGGAGCATCGCGGAGACGACGGGCGCCGAGGCGGAGACCAGGTCGTGGTCGATGCCCTGCCAGCCGGCGCGGGCGAGGTCACAGAGCCAGGCGCGGGCGGCGGCGAGCAGGTTCGGCGCCAGCCGTCCGCCGGGCGCAGGGGCGGTCTCCTCTCGGCACGCCCGGCCGGTCACCTCGCCGACGCGGGTCGTCAGTGCGTCGTGGACGGAGCCGAGCAGTGCCGTGCGGGCGGCGGCGAGGGCCACGAAGTGGTCTTCGCCGGCGGCTCCGGCCGCTGCCTTGTCGGCCGCTTCGGCGGCCCTGGCGGCCAGCGGCGTCCCCGCGACGGCCTGGGCGAGCTCGGTGAGCCCGGCCGCCTGGGCGGGACGGGGACGGAGCAGACCGGCGACGAGAGCCCCGTCGAAGGCGTCGACGGCCGCGAGGGCCTCGTCGAGCCCGGCAATGGTGTCGGCGAGCGGGCCGGTACGCTCCCCCGCGGCCGGACCGGGCTCGCGCGGGGGCACCCCCGTCGCTGCCGCCCTGGTCGGCGGGAACCACTGCATCTCCGGCAACGGTGAGGTGGTCGGGGCGAGTTCCAGGTAGGCCAGGTGGCGCAGGAACCGGCTGAAGACGGGCGCGGCGGCCCGGCCGTCCCCCTGCGGAGGGCGGGTGCTGCTCATGTCGGCGGCGATGCTCAGTGCCGTCGGCGCACCGCCCGCGCCGTCGACCCGCAGGTAGCGGGCCACGCGCGGGGCGCCGTACTGGAGCACGGCCTCGGTGATCAGGGCCTTGATGTGGTTGCAGAACGAGCCCCGCGCGCCGCCGCAGGGCCGGTTGTTGTTGGTGCTGCAGGCGAACGCATGGGTACCGGCCGCGACCGACGAGACGTAGACGCGCCCTATGTCCGAACCGCTGGACACCACGCCCTGCAAGCGCCCGTCGGCCAGCTCGACGAACGGGACCTTGGCGAGCTTGCGCGGCTGCGCGGGTGGTACCACCCGCGCCGTGCTCGACCTCTCCCAGTCTGACAACGCACCCATCTCCTATGCAGCAAGGGGAGTTCCGCGCCGATCGGCGGGACACTGCTGAACATAGGCTGGAGCACTGACAACGCCCCGGTCACGGCCTCAGGCGTCTGCGACCTGGGCCACCCAGCCGTACGGGAGTTCCGCCCCGTCGAGCGTCACCGCTTCGACGGTCCGGGTCCTCGGGTCGATGTCGGCCTGTACGCCTTCGCCCGCGTACCGCGGATAGCCGGAGGCCCCGAATTCACCGGTGGCCTCGACCAGCGCGGTGCGCAGCACACCACGGCGCGGGGAGCCCCCGGGATCGGTGAGCCCCGGGCGCAGGACGACGGTGTACCGGTCGGGGGCGGAGGCGGGGCCGGGCGCGGCGGAGGAGTTCATGCGGCCCAGGCTAGCCACCGACGGGGCGGCCGGCCGGTATCCGGAGGTGCCGGAGTTGCGCGGCTCGGCGGGAGCGCCGAGGGTGATGCCGTGTGGGTGTTGCCGATACGGGCCGGCGCCGAACACCGGCCTGCGGGCAGCACCCCGTCCAAGAGGAGCGAACATGGCTGAACCGGCCGACGGGCCTTCCTGCGAGTACAAGACCGAGCACTTCAAGGCCACGGAATACCGGACGGGCGACGGCAGACGCACGGTCAGGGTGAAGGGCGTGGCGGCCTGCCCCTCTTCGGGCTTCCGGCTCGCGCTGGAGCTCGCCAGCCCGCCGATCGTGGCGACGCCCGAGGTGCTCCACCTCAACCTGGTGGAGCAGGACCCCACGGGCACGGTCCTCACGGTCGTCACCGACACCGAGGTCGCGGGCGAGTTCCCCATCGGGGAAGAGGTCGAGTGGGTGCTGCTCCGGAACCTCGGCATCAACATCCCGGTCACCAGCGGCTAGAGAACTCACCCGTTCGGGCCAGCCATTTCTGGCCACCGCAGCGGCGGACCCGAATCCATCGACAGGTCCGCCGTCAGCGAATCCGTCTGGATGTTCGAGGTTCCCGGTGCTTGGGTGTCGGCATGGAGATCCTGGTTCTGGGCGGAACTGCATGGGTGGGCCGGGAACTGTCACGGCAGGCGATCGGGCGCGGCCATCGCGTGACGTGCCTCGCCCGCGGCGAGAGCGGCGAAGTCGCCGACGGGGCACGTCTGGTGGCCGCCGACCGCCGCGATCCCTCGGCGTACGAGCCCCTGCTCGACCGCGTGTGGGACGCGGTCGTCGAGGTGTCCTGGCAGCCGGGCTTCGTCCGTGGGGCGCTCGACGCACTGGGCGGCCGGGCCCGGCACTGGACGTACGTCTCCTCGGTCAGTGCCTACGCCTCCCACGCCACGCCGGGGGCGGACGAGTCCGCGCCGCTCCTGCCCCCGACGGACCGGAGCGAGGTCGACCGCGCGCTGTACGGCGAGGCCAAGGCGGCCTGCGAGCAGGCGTCGGCGGCCGCCCTGGGCGAGCGCCTCCTCATCGCACGCGCCGGCCTCATCGGCGGCCCGGGGGATCACAGCGGACGCTCCGGTTACTGGGTGGCCCGCGCCGCGCGCGATCCGCACGGGCCGATGCTGGTTCCCGGTGAACCGGCCGCACCGACGCAGACGGTCGACGTACGGGACCTCGCGGCCTGGCTGCTCGACGCCGCGGAGAACGGGGGCACCGGGACGTACAACGCCGTCGGTCCGGTCCTGCCGTTCCGGGAGTGGATCGAGCTGTCCCGTACGACGGGCGGGCACACCGGCCCCGTGGTCACCGCCGACTCGGCGTGGCTGCTGGCGAAGGGCGTGGCCGAGTACATGGGGGCCGAGTCGCTGCCGATGTGGCTGGTCGAGGCGGGCTGGGAAGGCTGGTCGGCCCGGGACGGGTCCGCGGCGTACGCCGCGGGACTGCGCCACCGGCCGCGGGCGGAGCTGCTGGCCGACACCCTGGCGTGGGAGCGCGAGCAGGGTCTGGACCGGGAACGGCGCGCCGGCCTCAGCGCGGGGCGCGAGCAGGAGCTGCTCGAGGCTCTCGGATAGGGCGCTCAGCGTCCGGGACCCGGCACCGCGGGGCCGGTCCGGGGTTCCACCTGCCGTAGTTCGGCGAGGAGTTCGCTCTGGCCCGCCAGGAGCTCGGTGAGGATACGGCGGGCCGCGCGCAGGAGTTCGGCGACGTCTCCGCCGGCGAGGGCGTAGTTGACGGTCGAGCCGTCGCGGGTGGAGACGACGATTCCCGAGCGGCGCAGGACCGCGAGCTGCTGGGACAGGTTGGACGGCTCGATGTCGATCTCGGCGAGGAGCTCGCGTACGGGCCGCGGGCCGTTCTGCAGGAGTTCCAGAACGCGGATGCGGACGGGGTGTCCGAGCATGCGGAAGAACTCCGCCTTCGCCTGGTACAGGGGTACCTGCATGCCCACGAACACTCCCGCCGTTGCTCTATGCCACCACCGCCCATCATTCCGCCCGATGGGCCCACGCGCGCCTCTGCTTGGCCAATTTCGGATGTGCCAGATTGAAGAATTCTTCAATTTGTGGGCATGCGTGGGCCCAAGAGAGCGAAAGCTACAGTTCCAGAGCTGATTCGATGCGCTTGAGCTGGTGCCGGGCCATCGCCAGGTTGGACCTGCCCTTGTCCAGTACGACGTACAGGAACAGGCCGTTGCCCCCACGGCCCTTGAGCAGCCGGATCAAGTGGTACTGGTTCCCCAGCGTGATCAGCAGGTCCTCGATCTCGTCCTGCAGGCCCAGCATGTCCATGGCACGGACCTTGGCCCGGATCACGTCGGTGTTGCCCGCGGCGGCGACCGCCAGGTCGAGGTCCTTGCCGCCGCCGAGCGTTCCCAGTGCCATGCCGCTGGTGTAGTCGACCAGTGCGACACCCAGGGTGCCCTCGATCGAGGTCATCGTCTCCTTGAGGGAAACTTCCACGTTCGCCATCGGCGCCCGCTCCTTCTTCTCTGCGTCCACGCCCCGCGCCGCTTCCGCTGCACGCCGGACCTCTCTTGTGAGACCGACGCTACTGAGCGTGCGGGGAAGCGTGAGCAGAACGGGAGATCTGACGGAAAACACCCCCTGGCCCGTCTAAGATCCGCCCCGGCAACCCCGGCACGGCACGCGCACCGGGGGCGGGGGCCCTCGTCTCCCGTTCTCCGGCTCCTGCGGAGCGGCCGGGGTCACCGCCTCCGGTCCACCACCGCCAGCAGCTTTCCGCTCGTCGCGGTACGGGACAGCGCAGCGCCGTCCACCACCTCGACCGTGAAGTCGAGCAGCTTCTCCGCCACGGCCGACCGCACCTCGGGGTACCCCGCCAGGATGGCCTCGCGCGCCCGGTCCGGGTCCGGGGCGTGGGCGCTCTCCATCCGCAGGGTGAGGCCCTCGCGGACGGCCCCGGCGGTCAGGACGGCCTGGAGCTCACCGCCGTAGCGCAGCTGTTCCTGCGCGATGGCCACGAAGCGGCGGTAGTTGAGGAAGTACGTCGCCACCCGCATCACCTCGCCCAGCCGGCCCAGCAGTTCGAAGCGCGGGGCGTGGCTGCCGCAGGGGCAGCGGCCGGGCAGGGCGCGCCCGAGGTCGCCGATGACGTACCGGTCGAGGTGCTGGCCGCGCCGCGCACGGGTGGTGAAGACGAGCCGGCCGGTCTCCCCCGGTGCCACGGGACGGTCCTCGTCGAGGTCGACGATCTCCAGGGTGTGCAGGTCTGCGTGGAGGTGGTGGACGCTGCCGCCGCTCCGGGTGCACTGGTAGCCGAGGGGGCCGAGGTCGGTGCTGCCGTAGGTGATGGAGTGGATGACCTCGATGCCGTACGTCTCGGTCAGCGTCCTGCGCTGTTCGTCGGTGAAGTGTTCGCCGCCGTAGTAGATCTTGCGCAGGCCTCCGTACGAGCGCAGCAGGTCGGCCTCCTCGTGCAGGAGCTGCCAGAGGTACGAGGGCATGCCGAAGAGCGTGTCCACCTCGTACGCGGCGATCATCTCCGCGGTGGCCCGGTGGTCGGAGCCCGCGGCCATCGGCATCTGGACGCCGCCGAGCCGCTCCAGGATGGAGAAGAAGCTGATGAACCCGCCGTACATGGCGCCGCAGTAGAAGAGGTTGGCCGTACGGTCGCGGGCCGGGTCGTACCCGGCGGCGAGGAGGCCGCGGGCGGCGGCGTGCATCTGCGTGTCGTAGTCCTCGTACGTGAACAGCGACAGGGCGGGCGTACCGGTACTGCCCCCGCTGCGGAAGTACAGCTCGGCGTCGCTCCGGTCGACCCCGCGGTTGAGGTCCTGCACGGCGGCCTTGTCCAGCAGCGGACCGGTGGGCTGCGGGAACAGGGCCGGGCGGGCGAGGTCGTCGAGGCAGGCGGTGGCGGCGAAGCGCTCGTCGGCCTGGACGGCGACGCGGCGGCTGTAGCGCTGGAGGGCGTAGACCCCGTCGTGCGGTTCCCCGGCGTAGCCCGCGGTCATGGCGCCGACGGGGGTGACCCGGGTGGCCCCGGCGGCCAGGACCAGGGCCGAGAGCTCGGCGATGTCGGTGCGGCTGCCCGCGATGCCCGCCGTCTGGAGGTAGCGGCGCATGGGACGCAGCGTCGCGATGAGGCTCTTGCGGGGCAGCGGCTTGACCCAGACGCTGCGGTGCAGCGGTGAGGCGGTGAGGGCCGGCCGGCTGTCGGCCATGACCCGCCAGGTGCCGTCGGGGGCGGCCAGGACGCGGGTGAGGCCCAGGTGCTCCTCGAGGCGGGCGAGGTGCTCGGTGGTGGTCAGCTCGGCGTACTCGGCCGGGTCGAGGTCCGCCGCGGCGGGCGCCGGCTGCGCGTCCAGGGCTGCGGCGAGGCGCTCGGCGCACGCGTGCAGCGCCTCGGTGTTCCCGGGCTCGGTGTCGAGGTAGACGACCTGGGGGCTGGAGCAGGCCTGCTGCTCGAAGAGGCAGATGTCCCGGGCCAGGGCCGTCAGCGTCGCCTCGTCGGCCCAGACGTCCTGGGTGAGGTACGCGAAGGAGATCTTGTGTCCCCACTCCACCAGGCGGCAGCCGGCCGGGACATGGGCGGCGACGCCTTCGACGGCGGACTCGCCGCCCCACACCGCGACGGCGTCGGCGGGGGCGCACATCAGGCGCAGCCATTCCTGGCGGGAGGAGGGGAAGCGCAGCACGATGATGCGCTCGGCGAGGGCGCCGGTCGGGTCCTGGGCGGCGAGTTCGGCGAGGAGGTGCTGGGCGAGGAAGGTGTCGGAGCTGCTGGTCTTGAGGACGTTGACGTTCCCGGCGAGCAGCCCCTCGATCAGGCTGAGCGGGGCGACGGTGGCGGCGTTGCCGGGGGCTATGTGGGCGACCAGGCCGACGGGCGCCCAGGCCTCGTACACCGTCTCCTTGGCGTCGGGGCGGTTCAGCCGCTGCGGGGCGGCGCCGCCCAGCTCGCGCCGGAGCTTGCGGGTGAGGGAGCCGCGGGCGAGGAAATCCGCCAGTTCGGCCAGGAGTTCCTCCCGGCCCGTGTCGCCGTCCGCGGGCAGGTGCGGGGCCAGCCGCTCCCGTACGCGGTGGCCGGGGTCGCGCAGGGCGCGGGAGAGGGCGTCGCAGGCGGCGAGGACGGTCTCGGTGTCCAGGGGCGCACCGAGTGCGGCCTCGACGGCGGTGGGCAGCGTGGTCAGACGGCGGGCGGCCTCGTCGTCCCCGATGAAGGTGCCCTGCCAGTAGTGGTGGTTGATGGTGTCGGTCATGACATTCCCTTCATCAGTTCGGCGGCGGCCACGGCACAGCTGCGGTTGCGGCTGACGCCGGCCCGGCCGTGGATCGTGAACCACGGGGTGGTCAGTTCGCAGCCGCACTCCTCGCCCGGGTGGAGCGAGGCGAGGTCGCCCATGACGACGCTCTGCGCCGGTACGGAGGTGATGTACGGGGACACCAGGTGCAGGTAGCCGCGCTCGCCGTACGGGAGGGGTTCGAGGGTGCGGGTGGAGCGGATGAAGACGCGGGACCAGACGGGTGCGTGGAGGTTGTGGTGCGCGCACTCGATGTACGGGATGCAGTGCTCGACCGACCCGAAGGTGTCGCGGATCCGCTCGGAGGGGACGCCCAGCTGCTCGGTGACGCGGGCGTACAGCTCGTGCTTGCCGATCTGCCGGTCGGTGTGGCCCTTCCAGCCGCCGCCGAGGATGATCAGGGACCCTTCCGGGAGCTTCAGGGGCTCCAGGCCCATGGCGCGCATCCGCTCCAGCGTGAACCAGAGGAAGGCGGGGAAGCCGAGGATGCGGACGGGCACGTCGTCCTCGGCGAAGCGGCGCAGCGCGGCGACGCAGCCGAAGGGGTCGAACTCGTGGCCGTTGCCGGTGTTGCGCAGCGCGTACGCGACCTGCCGGGCCGGGGCGAAGTCGCAGAGGTAGTTGTCGGTGAACGAGGTGCCCAGGTTGAGGTCGCGGGCGGGCTCGTAGCTGTAGAGCAGGTAGTTGACCGGCTGGTCGGGGGTGATCCAGCCGTTGTGGTCGAAGATGCGGGCGACCATGCGCTGGGCGGAGCGGATGGTCCACTCGTCGAAGAACATCTGCGACTTCTGTCCGGTGGTCCCGGAGGAGGTCAGGTGGAGGTGGACCGCGTCCTCGGGTACGGACAGGACCTCGTGGCGCTTGAAGAAGTTCGCGTGCACCAGGGGTGCCTCGTACGGGGTGTCCGGACGCTCCCCGTCGTACAGGCTGCGGAAGAACGGGGACCGGTCGCGGTGCCAGCTGTTGGTCTCCGCCATGGCGGCGGCGAACAGCTCTTCCTCGGCGGGACCGCAGGTGTAGGGCTCGGTCAGGTCGCAGAGCTGCTGGACCCGGCCGAGGGCCGCGGGGTCGGGGACGTCCACGGGGGCGAGATGGGGTTTCGGGGAGGCCGTGGAAGGGGTCGTGGAAGGAGTCATGGAGCAACCTCACGTACGGGCAGATGGGTCGACGCCCAGGCCGACACATAGGAATCGAGGAAGGGCTGGAGGGGCGGGTCGACGACCACGCCGCGGAAGTCGATGTGCTCGGTGGTCCGGGACATCACCACGTAGTCGTGGAAGCCGTCGCCGTCCCGGCGCATGGCCGGGTACAGGGCCCCGGCGATGAAGCCCTGGGCGGCGAAGGCCGAGAGCGCGGCGTGGTGTTCCAGGGGTACGAGCGCCTCCACGTAGCCGGCGCCGGCGCGGGTGAGGGTCCGGGTGACCGGCTCCAGCCAGCCGGCGGCGGCCGCCGGGTCGGGGTGGGCGGTGACCAGGGCGCAGTAGCCGCCGGTGCGGTTGAGGTAGGCGTACACCTCGAAACCGCCGTCGTCGGGGGTGAGGAGGATGTTGGGGGTGTGCAGCGGGTAGAACCAGCGGCCGGTGTCGGGGAAGTGCTGGTGGAAGCGGCGGCGGACGAAGGCGGGTGCCTCGATCATCTCCAGCGGCCGTGCGTCCGGCCCGGCGGGCGCGGGCAGCGGGGGCGTGGGCCGGGCGTCCGCGTAGCTGATGCCGAGGCTCGCCCCGGCGGTGCGCAGGAGCGGTACCAGGGAGGCGGGCACTTCTGCGACGGGTACCCGGCGGTCCAGCACTCCGGGCGAGTGACGCGCGTAGAGTGCGAGGCTTTCGCGGCTGCTGAGTTCCACGGCGTTGGGCAGGATGCCCAGGGGGCGGAAGCCGTTGCGGGCCACGACGCGCTGGGGTCCGGCGCTGACCGTACGGACGGTGGCGTACACGGAGTCGAGCGTCCCGGCATCGAGCGTGCCGGCGCACACCGCCTCGGTCAGCTGCCCGGCGAGCCCGGATCCGCGCTGGTCGGGGTGGACGGCGAGCCCTTCGAGGCGGCCGACGCGGCTGCCGGGTTCGCTGTGGACCGCGGCCGATCCGGCGAGGGCGCCGGTACGGGGGCAGCGGGCGACGAGCCAGTGGGTGTGCGGGTCCCGGATGAGCCGGGACATCTCGGCGGGGTCGGTGCCCAGGGCCGTGGGGTAGTGCGGTCCGTAGACGGCGTAGTAGAGCTGGCGGAGATCGGCTATGTCGGCCGGGGTGGCCTGTTCGATCACGGCGGTCATCGCGCGTCTCCTGCGGGGGCCGGCGCGGACACGGGCGCGGCGGGGGCCGTGGCGCCCGCCGTGTGCCCGGGCAGCAGGGCCAGGGCGAGGGCGGCGGGCACGAGTCCGGCCGCCTGGATCAGGCACAGCGTCTGGGCGGAGAGGTGGTCGCCGAGGAACCCGAAGAGCAGCGAGGCGACCGGGAAGGTCGCGCCGAGGACGGCCTGCATGACGGCGAAGAACGCGGGCTTGTCGGCGGCCGGGACCAGCCGCTGGAACAGGGCCACGAAGCGGACCCCGATCACCCCGACGCACCAGCCGGTCACCAGCAGGGCGCCCGCGATGGCGGGGCGTGCGGCGATCAGGCCGGGGACGGCGAGGGCGGCGGCCATCGCGGCGAGGCACGCGGTGCCGACCACGGCGGGCCGGCCGGGTACCCGTGCGCCGGTGAAGGAGCCGACGAGCGTGCCCACGCCGAGCGACGCCTCCAGGAGGGCGACGGTGGCGCCGTCGCCGTGCAGTACGGAGGCGGTGTACAGCGGCATGACGACGAAGACGGCCGTGGTGAAGAGGTTGGCCGCGGTGAAGCAGAGCAGGATGCCGCGCACGTACGGCAGGGCGCCGAGGATCTGGCGCAGTGTCCGACGCGGTGGCGCGTCCTCGCCGTCGCCCTGCACGTCGTGCGGCTCGGGGCCGGCACCGGCGGTGCGGAACCGTACGGTCGCGATGAGCAGGGCGGCCGTGGCGTAGGCGGCGGCGCAGCCGGCGGCGAGGCCGGCCACCCCGGCCATGTCCACGACGAGGGCGCCGAGGAGGGCTCCGCCGAGGCTCGCCAGCGACTGGGTGGACAGCTCGAAGCCGGTCGCGGCCTCGATGTCCGCGTCGTCCACGAGCTCGGGCACGGAGGTGGTCAGGCACGGGTCGAAGAAGGCCTGGCAGGTCGCCAGGGCCAGGGCCGCCGCGTAGGCCGCGGGGACCGGGAGGTCGCTCGCGCCGGCCCAGACGGCCAGCGCGGCGGCTGCCGCCGCGGCGCCGCCGGCGGCGGTGCGCAGCAGCGAGCGGTGGGCGAAGCGGGCGATGGCCCGGGCGACGAGCGGGGCGAGGACCACGGCGGGCAGCGTGCTGACGGCCATGAACAGTCCGGCCGCGAACCCTCCGTCACCGGAAGCGGCGTAGCCGATGAGCCACCAGGAGATGCCCACCTGGAACATGCGGACGCCGGCCTGGGTGAGCACCTGGCCCAGCCATACGGTCCCGAAGGCGCGGTTGCGCAGGACGAGGGGGAGCCTGCGGGCGGCGGCCTCGGATGCCGGGGCGGTCATGCGGTCGGCCTCTCGTCGATGACGCGGACGAGCTTGCCGGAGCGGGAGTTGACCACCAGGTCGCGGTGGCGGGCCCACTCGACGCGGAGCGGGTGGACGAATCCCGCGGCGACGCTGTCGGGGTAGAGCGGCCGGGCGGTGTTCAGCCCGGTGACGACCTCCTTGGCGAAGACCTCCAGGCCGGCCGGGTCCTGGCCGGGGGCGGTGGCCAGGCGCAGGACGAGGCCGTCGCGGCCCTCCCAGCGGCGGACGACGAGCTGCACGCCCGTGACCCTGCCCTCGGTGTCGGCCTCGGCGACGGCGTTCGTGACGTCCTGGAAGTACAGCGAGACGGGGCCGACGCGGACGCCTTCCTCGGCTCGGCCGAGGATGCGGAAGGCGCCGCCCTCGGTGTCGGTCCACTCCGCGCGGTCGCCGGCGGGGTAGCGGATGACCGGCATGAGGCGGCGGAAGAGCTGCGTGACGACGACCCGCCCGGGCCGGCCCGCCTCGCGTATCGGTTCGCCGGTCGTCTCGTCGAGGATCTCGACGACGGTGTGCGGGGCGAACGGGCGGTGCGTGCGCGTATCGTCGTGCGTGCCGGGTACCGGGCGGCCGAGGAGGCCGCCGTCGACGCTGGCGTAGCCGAGCGAACGGGGCGTGGCGCCCGGGAAGGCGGCCGAGAGGAGGCGGCGCTGGTCCTCGAAGAGGGCTTCGCCGCCGAAGAACAGGAATTCGACGCCGGGCAGTTGGCGGCCGGCCGAGGTCAGGTGCTCGGCGAGGCGGCACAGGGTGGTCGGCGTGCCGGCCACCACGTGGGCGGCGAAGTCCTCGAGCGTGGTGACCGTCGACTCGAGCGGGGCGCCGCCGCCTATGGGCAGCCGGACGTTGGCGACGGGGGCGTGCGCGAGCGAGTCCAGGACGAACAGGAAGCTGGCGTAGAGCTCGCCGGCGTAGAAGAGGTCGGCGACCCTGTGACCGGGCCGCAGGCCGGCGTCGACCATCCCGGCGCCGAAGGCGGTGACGAACTCCTGCCATTCCTCGCGGGTGTAGGCGGAGAACCGCGGCGTCCCCGTGGTGCCGCCCGTCTTGAATACGACGGCTTCCCCGAGGGGGGCGGTCAGGACGCGGTTGTCGTGGAGGGTGTTGGCGGCCCAGAACCTGTCCTGGTCCACGACGGGTACATCGGTGATCCGGCTCACGTGCGGCGGCAGGTCCGCGTAGAGGTCGGCGTAGAAAGGAGAACGGTCACGGGCGAAACGCACGAGGTCTGAAAACTGCTGGACGGGCATGCTGCCTTTACCTCGGAAGATGAAAGTTGAAATAGGCGGGAGACGGGCGACGCGTCGGGGCGGCGTGGTGGAACTCACACCACTCTCACCCGTTGATCAGTCAACAATGCGTACGTTGCGCAGAGTTGGCGAGCGCGGCCGCAACCTGATGTCTGTTCACATGATGAGACAAGAGGAACGCACCGCCAAATCGATCGAGGCCCGCCTCGGCCAAGAACGGCAGACTTCTGGCCTGCGGGGCCGAAACCGCGCCGACGCCGGGAAACGGGGAGGCGACCGCGCGCCGCCCACCAGCGCCGACATCTCCCGGGCCCGGCCATCACAATGTCCAAAAACCCCGGGTGTTTTCCGAAGGAAAACAACGGCATTGCCGAAGTTGCGGTCCGGCCATAATGAATGACACCTCAATTGCTTCGAACTCCCGCACAGGGCAAGGCAATTGATGCATTCGGCGGAGGGACCCGCCGGGTCGGCGGGCCGGCCGGATTCAGGGCCGCCGAGCCCGACGGGAACTCTGACCCCGGCAGGCGGCCGTCCGTGTCCCCGCCGCCCGGCGCATCGTTTGCGCAGGCATGACGACGACGCGCTCCACGCTCGCCACCACGGCGCGACACCGGGCGGCTCCGGACGACGGCGGCCGCCCCCCGTACGTCCCCCCTCCCCGGCAGCCGGCCCACGCGGCCGCGGCCGCCCCGCTGTTCGAGCAGCTCGCCCGGGAGTGGGCCGCGCGCGGGGCCACCGTGCCGGGGCTGCCGGATCCGGCCTGGCGCCGGCTGGTCTCCTGGGAGCACTTCGAACGCGAGACCGCGGCCACGGTCCGCAACCTGCACCTGCGCGGCCCGGAACCCGCGCCGGAGCCCGTCTCCCCCGGGAACCCGCCCCGGTGGAGGCGGGCCTGAGGCCGGGACCGGGCCAGGGCCGGCAGTCGCACGCTCACCCTCCGGCGAGGGCCCGGCCCGCGACGAGGCGGATGGCGCCGATCGTCAGATCGGGGTCGTGCACCTGTACGTAGTGGTCGCTTCCGGTGGCCAGGAGGTGCGGGGTCTGGTTCCCCAGCTCCACCAGGGCCTGCTGGACCTCGGGCCAGGCGCGCTCGAGCGGTGCCAGGACGGCCCGCGGGCTGCCGGCGGGGGCCGCGAACGGCTCCGTCTTGCTGAGCACGGCCATCGGGACCTTCGGCAGGGGCTTCGCCGCCTTCACCGCGTCGACCGCACCGTCGACGTCGACCTTCTCGAACCGCGGATCCGCGTCGAAGGGCGTACCGGGGTTGTTGAGCAGCTTCAGGTACGCGGGCCACTGCGCGGCGAAGAACGGCTGCATGTTCGTGCCGAACGCGTCGACGAAGACGAGTCCGGCGGTCTTCTCCGGATGCTGCTGGGCGTACAGCCGGGTGATCATTGCGCCGAAGGAGTGGCCGACGAGCAGGTAGGGACCGGGCACGTGAGCCGCCGTCAGCACCTTGTCGAGGTCTGAGGCCATGGCGGCGAGGGAGCGGGTGCCGGTCACCGGCGTGCTGCGGGTGGTGAGTGCCGGAGGGTTCGCGTAGCGGATGGTTCCGGGCCGGTCGTACGTACACACCCGGGCGAAGGCCGCGACCCCCGGGAACACGGCGGGTGACTTCGGGACGGGTGGCCGGGTCTCGGTGAAGTTCCACGTGTCGGACGCATCGTGCAGCCCGGACTCCAGGACGACCGTGGGGCGGCCGGTCCCCTTGCAGCTCAGATGGAGCCTTCGGCCGCCGCCCACGTCGACCGGGCCGGAGAAGTCCTTCGCGGCCGGGCCCGGCCGCGAAGGGGAGGCGGCCGGGGCGCCGCGGAGGGCCGAGGTGCCGGCGCAGCCGGGCGCCACGGCCAGTGCCGCCGCGACCAGGGCGGCGGTCAGGAGCGGAACCCGCTGTCGCATCGGCTCTCCCGTTTCCTCGTGCGCGCCCGTCCCCGTGATCGGGCCGGACGTCCGGCCCGATCATCCGGCGCCACCGGCCGGACCCGCGGGAGCGCCGCGCAGGAGGCCGCCGCCCCGCTCACGCCTTCTTCGTACGGCCGCCGCCCAGGCCGAGGCCCACCAGGACCGCCGCCGCGAGCACGATCGCCGCGTCGATCGCCAGGACCGTGCGCACCCCGTCGAAGAGCGAGGCCTGCGTGGTCGCCAGGACACCGAGCAGGGGGATCCCGATGGTGATGCCGACCTGCTGCGTCGTGGTGACCAGGCCGGTCGCCAGGCCCTGCTCCTCGTCGGGCACGCCGCTCGTCACGGTCAGCCCGTACGAGATGATCGCGCCGAGGTGGAACATGCTGGCCGCCGAGACGGCGACGGTCGCCACCAGTGCGCCCGACTCGGCGCCCACGGCGAGCAGGGCGGCGGTCAGCAGCCCCTGGCCGAGCAGCGAGCCGACCAGCGTGCGCCGGGCGCCGAAGCGGCCGATGACCTTCGGGGCGTACGAGCCGGCGAGGGCCGATGCGACGCCCTGGACACCGAAGACCAGACCGGTCTGGAAGGACGACAGCCCGAGCGTCTCCTGGAGGTACAGGGTCAGGACGAAGACGACCGTCGACATCATCGAGAAGGTCACCAGGCCTCCGGCGTTCCCCCAGGCGATCGTGCGCCGCTTGAGCATCGGCAGCGAGACCAGCGGGGCCCGGGTCTTCGACTCCACCACGGCGAAGGCGACGAGCAGGGCCAGGCCGGCCGGCAGCGTGACCCAGACGTCCGCGCCGCCGAAGCCGCGCTGGGCCGCGGTGGACAGGGAGTAGATCAGCGCGAGCAGGCCGCCGGTGACGGTGACGGCACCCGGTACGTCCAGGCGCGGCCGGTCGGGGGTCCGGGACTCGGGCAGCAGGCCGGGGGCGAGGGCGAGCACGATCACCGCGGTGACCGCGAGCAGTGCCATCGTGGAGCGCCAGCCGAGGGTGTCGGTCATGACGCCGCCGAGGACCATGCCGATGGTGAAGCCGAGGGACAGCAGGGTGCCGGAGATGCCGACCGCCTTGTCGCGCAGCGGGCCCTCGGGGAACGTGGTGGTCAGCAGGGACATGCCGGTCGGCACGATGACCGCCGCGCCGAGGCCCTGCAGGGCGCGCCCGGCCAGGAACGACGCCGGGTCCCAGGCCAGGGTGGCCAGCAGCGAGGCCGTACCGAAGAGGGTCAGGCCGATCAGGAACAGCTTCTTGCGTCCGTAGAGGTCGGCGATCCGGCCGAAGAGGAGGAGGAAGCCGCCGGAGGGCAGCGCGAAGGCGGTGACCGCCCATTGCAGGGCCGACCGGCTCAGGCCCAGGTCCTTGCCGAGGGCGGGCAGGGCCACGTTCAGTACGGAGAAGTCGAGGGCCACCATGAACTGGGCGGCGCAGAGCACGAAGAGGACCAGCTTGGCCCGGCTCGTGAGCCGTTCGGCCCCGGGGGCGGGTGAGGCCGTCCCGGGGCCGGTGGTGGGGGTTGTCGTCGTCGGTGCCGTCGTCGTATGAGTGTCGATCGCCATGGCCACCACCCTCGCGGCACGGGAATGCCCGTGGAGAGTGGGAACTTATCCTGTTGGTGGCACCACCAGGCAGCTGACAGGGGGAGTTAGTGGCTACACCGATCGACAGGCACCGCCGTTCCGAACTGCGCGAGTTCCTGATGAGCAGACGGGCGAGGGTCACGCCCGCGCAGGCGGGTCTGCCGGACGGCGGGGCCCGCCGCCGCACCCCGGGCCTGCGCCGGGAGGAGGTCGCCGTGCTCTCCGGGGTCGGGGTGTCCTGGTACCAGTGGCTCGAGCAGGGCCGCGACATCACGGTGTCGCCGCAGGTCCTCGACTCGGTCGGCCGGGTACTGAAGCTGACCAGCGCCGAGCGCCGGCACCTGTACGTGCTGGCGGGGCTCAATCCGCCGGCCCTCGAGGTGGCACCGGCCGACCGGGACATGTGCGAGGGGCTGAAGCGGCTGATCGACGCGTGGATGCCGTTCCCCGCGCACATCATGGACGCGTACTGGAACACGGTGCTCTACAACGACGCGGCCGCCCTGGTGCTGGGCATGCGCCCGGAGATCGTGCAGAACTGCCTGATCGCGTTCTTCACCGACCCCATCTACAAGGCCCGTTCGAGGCACTGGGAGGAGATCGCCTGCAACGTGGTCGCCCAGTACCGGGCGGCCTGCTCGGAGTGGCCCGAGGACGAGGGGTTCCAGGCGGTCATCGAGGAGGCGCGGGAGGCCAGCCCGGAGTTCGCCGAGCTGTGGGAGCAGCGGGACATCCGGCCCGGCGGCCAGATGCAGAAGGAGATCGAGCATCCGGTCGTGGGGACGCTGTTCGTCGAATCGACCCAGTTGCGGGTACCGGCCCGGCCCGACCTGTCGATCGTGCTGCACACCCCGCTGCCGTCCACCGACACGGCGGAGAAGCTGGAGTGGCTGACCTCGGCGGAGGGCCGCCGGGGATCCATGTACCCGGTCGCCGGCTGACCCCGCCGGCCCGCCCGGACGGCGGCGCCGGGCGCGGGTCCCCGGGCCTGCCACCCGGCCGGTCCGGGGACCCGCGGTGGTCGGCTAACGCCCGTCGGACACCATGCGGGCCATCTCTTCCTCCACCCCGCGGATTTCTTCCTGCCGGTCCATGAGGACCAGCTGCTCCCGGTAGTGGGTCAGTGCGGCGAGCAGGAGGTCGGCCCGTCCGGGTTCCATCGCGTACAGGCGCCGCGCGGCGGCGACGGACTCGGCGCGCAGGGCCAGCGCGATGTCCGGGCGGTGGGCGAACTCGTAGCGGCTGTACTTCCACAGTGCGGCGGACAGCAGGGGCAGATAGGCCAGGGGGCTCACCTGGACCAGGACCCGGTAGGCCGCGACCCGCTCACGGACCGGCGGCTTCGCCGATCCCAGAAGGGCCACGCGGGCTCGGAGGACTGCGTCGTGATTGATGTTCGCCGAGTGAGTCATGACGGTGATTCTCAAAGCCGCACAGGTGCCCAAACAAGGGCAATCGACTGTGCCCTTGATCCTACGAAAACAGCCTCTGACCTGTCATGATGGGTACGTCTTCACCCTTGCGCCCCCGGACGGCCCGTCGGCCTCCGCGTCGGGATGCCGCCCCCTCGCCGATACCCCCTCGCCCCTCCCCCTCGCGCTTCGCGAGCGCGGGAGCCCTTTCAGAGGATCACCTGAGGGGCAAATGAGACACACCCGCACAAAACGCCACTCTGGCGGTACCCCTTGAGTGGTCAAAGTGGTGTGGGGTTAGCATGTGAGCGCCGCCTAGCTCGAAAGATAAACCTGTGACTGTCAATGACGACTCGTTCACCAACTGGAAGAACCGCGAGGAGATCGCGGAGTCGATGATCCCGATCATCGGGAAGCTGCACCGGGAACAGGACGTGACGATCCTGCTCCACAGCCGCTCCTTGGTGAACAAGTCGGTGGTCAGCATCCTGAAGACCCACCGATTCGCCCGGCAGATCGACGGTGA
The DNA here is from genome assembly GCF_042890265.1 of Streptomyces sp. NPDC002209. Classification (NCBI taxonomy): domain Bacteria; kingdom Bacillati; phylum Actinomycetota; class Actinomycetes; order Kitasatosporales; family Streptomycetaceae; genus Streptomyces; species Streptomyces sp. NPDC002209. Next base: position 380,777 of record NZ_JBIARX010000004.1, read on the forward strand.
GGAGCTCTCGGTCACCGAGACGCTGCCGTTCCTGCAGGTGCTCACCACCCTCGATCTCGGCCCGTCCCAGATCGACATCGGCATGCTCGCCGCGGACTACAAGAGCGACGACCGCGGTCTGTCGGTGGAGCAGTTCACCGCCGAGGCCGTCGCCGGTGCCACCGGTGCGAACAAGATCGAGCGCGGCGACGGCCGCGACGTCGTCCTGTACGGCTTCGGCCGCATCGGCCGCCTCGTCGCCCGCCTGCTCATCGAGAAGGCCGGCTCCGGCAACGGACTGCGCCTGCGCGCCATCGTCGTCCGCCGGGGCGGCGACCAGGACATCGTCAAGCGCGCCTCCCTGCTGCGCCGCGACTCGATCCACGGCCAGTTCCAGGGCACCATCACCGTGGACGAGGCGACGAACACGATCATCGCCAACGGCAACGCGATCAAGGTGATCTACGCGAACGACCCGTCCGAGGTCGACTACACCGCGTACGGCATCAAGGACGCCATCCTCATCGACAACACGGGCAAGTGGCGTGACCGTGAGGGTCTGTCCAAGCACCTGCGCCCGGGCATCGACAAGGTCGTCCTGACCGCCCCGGGCAAGGGCGACGTCCCGAACATCGTCCACGGCGTCAACCACGACACGATCAAGCCGGACGAGCAGATCCTGTCCTGCGCCTCCTGCACCACCAACGCGATCGTCCCGCCGCTGAAGGCCATGGACGACGAGTACGGCGTGCTGCGCGGCCACGTGGAGACCGTCCACTCGTTCACGAACGACCAGAACCTGCTGGACAACTACCACAAGGCCGACCGCCGCGGCCGCTCCGCGCCGCTCAACATGGTCATCACCGAGACCGGTGCCGCGTCCGCCGTCGCGAAGGCGCTGCCCGACCTCAAGGCGCCGATCACCGGCAGCTCGATCCGCGTCCCCGTCCCGGACGTCTCGATCGCCATCCTGAGCCTGCGCCTGGGCCGCGAGACCACCCGCGAGGAAGTCCTCGACCACCTCCGCGACGTCTCGCTGCACTCGCCGCTCAAGCGCCAGATCGACTTCACCACCGCCCCCGACGCGGTCTCCATGGACTTCGTCGGGTCGCGCCACGCCTCGATCATCGACGCGGGCGCCACCAAGGTCGACGGCGACAACGCGATCCTCTACCTCTGGTACGACAACGAGTTCGGCTACTCGTGCCAGGTCATCCGCGTCGTCCAGCACGTCTCGGGCGTCGAGTACCCGACGTACCCCGCCCCGGCGGTCTGATCCCGCGTCGCACGCGAGTCGCACTCCGCGCGTACTCACGGCCCGTTCCACCGCCCACCACGGGCGGCGGGACGGGCCGCGCGCGTTCACGGGGAGCCCGGCGCGAAAACTCGGGTGTGCGGTGGACAGTCGTGCTGTTAGCTTCCTCGTGTGCCGAAGTTGAATCAGATCATCGCAGTGGAGAAGGGCGTCAAGTCCAAGTCTCTCCAGGAGCTGACCCAAGCCCATCAGGACGTCCAGAAGCCGGCGTTGCTCGCCGGTATCTCGCGGACCTACCAGCCCAAGGACGAGGAGGGCGAGCAACTGCCGCCCGAATCCACGCGGGTGCAGGTCAAGGCGGAGGACGTGCTGCGCGCGACGGCGGGAACGCTGACGCGGCTGTTCGACGTGACGGCGACGAAGGACTGGGCGAACCGCACGGCGGCCGCGGACGTCGTCGTCGACGGAACGGTCCTGCTGCCCCAAGTTCCCGTTCCCTACCTGCTGTTCCTCGAGAAGCAGCTCACCGACCTGCACACGTTCGTACGCAAGCTCCCCGTCCTGGACGCGTCGGAGGCCTGGAACCTCGACCCCTCGACGGATGCGTGGAAGACCGACCCGGTCCGTACGATCCGCACCAAGAAGGTGCCGCGCAACCACGTGAAGGCCGAGGCCACGGAGAAGCACCCGGCGCAGGTCGAGGTGTACTACGAGGACGTCCCGGTCGGTTACTGGACGACGGTGAAGTTCTCGGGTGCGCTGCCGGCCCGCCGGGTCAACGAGCTCCTCGACCGGGTCGAAACCCTCCAGCAGGCCGTCAAGTTCGCCCGCGAGGAGGCCAACGGCACCGATGTCACCGACCAGCGCGTGGGGGATGCGGTGTTCGGCTACCTGTTCCGGTAGCCTCAAGATCGCCCCTTGTGCGAGCGAGGGGGTGCGCGCGGGAGCGCGCAAAAGCTGAAACTGATGTTGAAGCTGACCGAGGGGTGTCAGTTGGGGGTTCGAATCCCTCCCCCGGCACACGTGCCGGGGTGGCCCAAGCCGGTAGAGGCGGCCCCGTGAAACTCAGATTCTCGCTCCAGTCTCAGCATTCGCCGCCGAACGCCGGATCGACCGGGCGCGGACGATCATCGACGGATGGGGGTTCAAGTCCCCCCTGCGCCTCTCTCGTGGCGCGGTAGTTCAAAGGCAGAACACGTCGGTCTCAGAATGATCCGCGACTCTTAAACGCCGCCGGTGTGCGCAATTGGGTGGCAAGCTGGAGCCCGGGAGCTGGATATGCTCCCGGGCTCCGTCACGTTCCGCGCCCCGCGTTACGTTGTGGCCATGGGCATATACATGGTGAGCGTCACCGCGGAGGACTGGCACGACGGGGACGAGGGCGGCCGGGCCGAGATCGCGTCCGGGCTGAACCGGGAACTGGGCGGGCGCGGACTGCCGCCGTACGCACCCGGGCCGGGCCCGGCGCCCCGCTTCGAGGAGAAGATGATCGCCCCCATGGACGGCTTCGCCGAGCTGTGCCGGGAGCACGGGGTGGACGACTTGCTCGCCTGGTCGGTGCTGGTGCCGGTCTCCCTCGACTCGGAGATCACGGTCGCGACGCAGGAGGAGCCCGAGGAGCCCGTCACCATCGCCGGTGCTCCGCAGGTGCTGCTCATGGCGGAACTCCTGGCGGCGTCCGTCCCGCTTCCGCCCGAGGTCCTCGCCGCCTCCGGCCCCCTCGCCCTGACCTCGTGGTACGTCGACGCCTGCGCCCGCGAAGTCCCCGGCGCGGACAGGACCTTCCACACGGCCCTCTACCTGCACGCGGCGCGCCACTGCCTGGCCCACGGCTGCCCGGTGCTCTACAGCTGAGCCCGCGCGGGCATCCGGGAGCGCAGGAGGAGGAGGGCGGTGTCGTCGGTGCGCGGGGCGCCGCTGCGGGCGTGGTCGATGAGGTCGTCCGCCAGTTCGTCCAGGGGCTGGTCTTCGGGGGTTGCGGTGATGCGTGCGGCGACCGCAGCGATGGCTTCCTCGAGGTCTTCGCCGGGGACCTCGACCAGGCCGTCGGTGTAGAGCGTGAGGAGGGTGGCGGGGGCGAAGGGGATCTCGACGGCCGTGTACGAGGCGTCGGGGTCGATGCCCAGGAGCAGGCCCGGCGGCAGGTGGAGCACCTGCGTCGGGCCGTCGCCCTGACGCAGCAGGGGTGGCGGGTGGCCGGCGGTGGCCAGGTGGGCGGTCTGGGCCGCCAGGTCGATGTGGGCGTACAGGCAGCTGGTGAACAGCCCCGGTTCGAGGTCGGTCAGGAGCCGGTTGGTGCGGGCGAGGACCTCCTCGGGCGGTGCGCCGGCGGTGGCGTGGACGGCCGCCCGGACCTGGCCCATGAGGGCGGCGGCGCTCACGTTGTGGCCCTGGACGTCGCCGATGGCGGCAGCGACCGTGGTGTCGTCGATGCGGATGAGGTCGTAGAAGTCACCGCCGATTTCGAGGCCGTGCGCCGCGGGCAGGTAGCGGGCGGCCACTTCCAGGTGCGGGACGCGGGGCAGGGCGTGCGGCAGCAGGCCCGTCTGCAGGCTGTGGGCGAGCTGGTGGGTGGAGTCGTAGATGCGGGCACGGTCCAGGGCCTGCGCGATGAGTCCGGCGATGGAGGTCAGGACGGCCCGTTCGCCGGGGGCGAAGGTGCGGGGGCGGGCGTAGGCGAGGACGAGGGTGCCGATGGGGCGCTTGGACGCGATCAGCGGCAGAAAGGCCCAGGCCGCCATGCCGTCCGCGATCACGACGGCCGGGAAGGCGGCCAGGAGCTCGTTCTCGTCGCCGAAGAACAGCGCGTCGCCCGTACGCAGGCCGTGCGTGGTGGCGGTGTCGGTGCTCAGCGGCATGCCGTCGTAGCGTGCCATGAGCTCGGCCGGGTAGCCGCGGTGCCCGACCATGCGCAGGCGCTGTTCCTCCGCGACCAGGAGGGCCATGGCCTGGGCTCCGAGCGCGGGGACGAGCTGGTCGGCGGCCTGGTCGACCACGTCCTGGGCGTGGGCGGCCTCGGTGAGGCTGGCTGCCAGGTGCATGAGCTGGTAGAGGGCGGTGGCCCGGCTGGGGGACGGCTCCGGGGAGGCGGCCGTCGGGGCGGGGGGCGGCGGGGCGGGCTGGTCGGCGACCGGCCTGATGCGGACGCTGATCCCGGTGTCGTCCGGGTAGAGGTCGAACCGCAGGTACCGGCCGATCGGGGGCGCGGCGGTGAAGCTGCGGGGCATCCGGCTGATCACGGTGGCCCGGTAGTGGTCCTCGATGGTGGGGTTGTCCATCCAGGGGAGGGCCTCCCAGGGCAGTGCCCCGCGCAGCTGGGAGACGGGTGCGCCGAGCAGCTCGGCGGCCTCGGGGGTGATGAAGGTGATGGTGCCGTTCAGGTCGAGCGCGCAGTTGCCGCCGGGCAGCCTGCGGACGAAGGCCAGGGCGGCGGCCGCCTCGACCGGTCCGGGTGTGGGCGGGGGAAGCGGTCGGAGTATCACCGGGTGTGCCGGGGGGCGGATCGGGCGGCCGTCGGCGGCGGCCCGTCCCAGGACGTGCGCGAGGCGGTGGCAGGACGACTCCACGGAACGGCGTTCCGCGTCGGTCAGGCGGGGCTCGTGGGAGCCGGGCCACAGGAGTACGAGGCCGGCCCCCGGGGGCCCCTGCGGGTCGGATGCCCGGGCGGGGAGCGGGGCTGCGGCGAGGGCGAAGTCGTACGGCAGGACCAGGCCGAGGCGCGGGTAGCGGCGGGCCGTCTCCTCCTGGCCGCCCAGCCAGACGAGCCGGGTGTCGCGGACGGCGTCGGCCACCGGGATGGGATCGTCCAGCCCGACGCGGGACCAGGGCAGCGCGAACTCGCGGGACACCCCGGCGGCCATCGCCAGGTGCAGCACGCGCCGGGTGGGGTCGGGCAGGTAGAGCATGACGATGGACGCCCCGGCGTCGCTGCAGGCATCGAGCAGCGCCTCCCCCAGCACCCGCTGGTCGGCCCCCTCGGGCCCCGCGGCCGGCTCGGCCCCCTCGCCACCCTGATCACGCCCTGGAAGGTTTCGCACCCGACCATGTTCCCTCCCCACCCTCCCGCACGTCGGCACCCGCCCGCCCCGGGCGAGCCCGCGGCCGCGTCCGGCGCTGCCGCCGTCACGGGCGCCGGTACGGGGCGGGGCGGGGCCGGGGTGGTCGTCGAAGCCGGGCGTTACGCGTAGGGGTCGAAGGGGATGGGGGGCTTGGCGGCGTTCAGGGCGTCGTTGAATCGGCCGTCGGAGATCTTGATCGTGGCGGAGCCGAAGTCGGCGCTCATCAGCTTGTCGCGGAACCCGGCCGGGTAGCCGTTCCAGCCGACGAGGCGCGGGTGGAACCAGGTGCCGGTGTGGTTCTCGGCGGGCTCGTCGTTGCTGTTGGCGAGGCGGTAGAAGTGGGTCGAGGCGCCGTCCTTGTGGTAGACGACCTTGGCGTGCGTCCCGTCGAAGCGGACCTGTGAGCGGGGGTACCACTTCCAGCCGCTGTGCTGCGAAGTCGACACGTACTGGACCTCGTTGTCCTTGATCCAGACCACGACGTGCTCGAAGTCGTGGCGGTGCCCGATGGCCGCGGGGCCGAGGGTGGCCTGGTCCTTCTCGAAGTAGCCGGCGTACATGACGGCGCACCAGCCGTTGTTGCACTTCTCGCGGGAGTACGTGTTGGAGTTCTGCAGTTGCGCGTGGTCCCGGCAGTGGCCGTTCACCGCTCCGCCGAGCCCCAGCCCCGGGTTGAGGGCGCCGCTGCTGCTGATGGCGGCGGTGGCGTAGCAGCCGTCCCCGTCGTAGTCGAAGGCGGGCGAGAAGGTCTGCTCGAGGCCGTCCGCGTTCTGTGGCAGGGGCGGTATCACGTCGGCGACGGCGACGGCCGGAAGGGTCATCACGAGCGCCGCGGCACCGAGGCCGGCGGCGGCCGCAGCCCGGCGGACTCGGGCCCACCGCTGACGGCGGAAGGTTTCTGCATGCTCGTTCGTCGACGCCGACGGCAAGCTGCGCACATCATCTCCTGGGCCTGTACCGCTGGTTCCGGGCACCATCGCGTTCCCTGGTCGCACGACCGGGGCCACGCTAGCGCGGGCAGCGTTCAGGCCGGGGTCGAGTCGGACGAATTCCGGATGTACTCCGATGCCGCGTCGAGGAGCCATTCGGCGAGGTACCCGGCGAACGAGGAGCTCACCAGGACCCGGAATCCGGCCCGGTGTTCGCCGCGCGGGACCAGCACCACCTGGGCCCGGGCCAGTGTGGTCCGGGCGCAGCGGCCGGTGCCGAAGGCTCGGGGGTGCAGGTCGAGGGAGCAGCCGTGCGCGAGGAGGTCGGCGGCCCGGGCTCCGCCGACGAGCAGGGTGGTGCGCTGCGCCGAGACGTCGACGACGGCCGCGTGCCGGCCGCCGACGGCCTCGCGCAGCCGGGCTTCGAGGTGCGTCCGGGTACCGGCAGGGCCGACGACGAGCCATTCGTCCGGGCCCAGCCACAGCGCCGCGAACTCCCCGCCGTGCGCGACCGTGTTGGGCTCGAGCGGCAGCGGGAAGCCGAGCGCGAGTCCGACGGCGTCCGCGGCCGGGCCCTTGGGGTCGAGCCGTACGTCGACCTGGGCGAGGAAGGGCAGTTCCGCCAGCCGCAGGGCTCCGCCCGAGGCGCGGGTGGCGGCGGCGAAGCGTTCGGCGTACGGCGCCAGCGGGCTCAGCCCGGCGCGGCGGGCGGCGGTGTCAGCCATCGCGGCGTGTCCCCTCGGGGTCGTGGAGGACGGGACCGGTGACCGTGACCGGTACGAGGTCGCCGCCCACGGGTGCGTACAGCCGGTCGCCGATGCGCTCCCGGCCGCCCTTGACCAGGGCGAGCGCGAAGGTCCGGCCGAGCGCCGCGCTGCGGTAGCTGGAGGTGACGTGTCCGAGCATCGGCACCGGCGGTTCGGGCAGCGGGGCGGCGGCCACCAGCTGGGTTCCCTCGGGCAGCAGGATGCCGGGGTCGTCCGGCAGCAGTCCGACCAGGTGCTTGCGGTCGGGCCGGGCGGTGTCGGGCCGGGTGTACGAGCGCTTGCCGATGAAGTCGGGCTTCTTGCGGGACACGACCCAGCTCATCCCGAGGTCCTGCGGGGTCACCGTGCCGTCGGTGTCCTGGCCGACGATCGGATAGCCCTTCTCGGCGCGCAGGACGTGCATCGCCTCGGTGCCGTACGGGGTGATGCCGAGGGGGCGGCCCGCCTCGTACAGTGCCTCCCACACCTCGGGGGCCTCCCACGGCAGTACGTTGATCTCGTACGCCAGCTCTCCGGAGAAGCTGATCCGGCACACGCGGGCCGGGATCCCGGCGACGGCCGCGTCCCGCCAGGCCATGAACGGGAAGTCGGCCGCGTCCACGGCGAGTCGGGGGGCGAGTGCGCGCAGGACGTCCCGGGACTGCGGCCCGACGAGGGCCACGGTCGCCCACTGCTCGGTGACGGAGGTGCAGTGCACGCGCAGTTCGGGCCACTCCGTCTGGAGCCATTCCTCCATCCAGTCCAGTACGGCCGCGGCGTTGCCGGTCGTGGTGGTCACGAGGTAGCGGTCGTCGGCGAGGCGGATGGCGGTGCCGTCGTCGAAGACCATCCCGTCCGGGCGGCACATGACGCCGTAGCGGATCATGCCGACCTTCAGGGTGCTCATCATGTTGGTGTACAGCCGGTCCAGGAAGACACCGGCGTCCGGCCCCTGCACGTCGATCTTGCCGAGGGTGGAGGCGTCCATGAGCGCGACGCCCTCGCGGGCGGCGCGGCATTCGCGCAGCACCGCCGCCGCCTTGTCCTCGCCGGCCCGCGGGTAGTACCACGGCCGCTTCCACTGGCCGACGTTCTCGAACTCGGCCCCGTGCGCAACGTGCCGGTCGTGCAGGGCGGTCACGCGTACGGGGTCGTGGAGCAGGCCTCGGTCCCGGCCGGCGAGCGCGGCGAAGGAGACCGGGGCGTACGGGGCGCGGAAGGTCGTCGTGCCGAGCTCTGCGACCTCGACGCCCAGCAGGTGTGCGACGACTCCGCTCGCGAGGACTCCCGAGGTCTTGCCCTGGTCGTTCGCGGTGCCCGCCGTGGTGTAGCGCTTGAGGTGTTCCGCCGAGCGCAGGCCGGCGCCCGTCGCGCGGGCGAGGTCGTCCACGGTGACGTCGCGCTGGAGGTCGACGAAGCTGCGGGCGGTGTCCGCACCGGGCACCACCCACAGGTGCCGGGCGGGGGTCCGGGGCTGCCGGGCGACGGACGGGAGCGGGAGCGCGTCGTGGGCCGTGAAGCCCTCGGCTTCGAGGGCCCGGGTTCCCGCGGCCCGGCCCTCGGCCAGGCAGCGGGCAAGGTCGAACGTACCGCGTGCCGCACCGGCGGCCTCCACCGCCTGCCGGCAGCCGTCGGGGACGAACGTCCCGAGCGCGGAGTCGTACCGCAGGCGCCCGCCGGCCTGGCTGAACAGGTGGACGGCAGGGTTCCAGCCGCCGGACACGAGCAGGAGGTCCGCGGGAATCTCGCGGGCGCCGGGGCCTTCCCCGGGGCCGGACACGGACACGGAGGAGACCCGGGGTGTGCCCGTGGTGCCCGTCACCACGTGCCCGGCGAGCACCTCGACGCCGGCCTCGGCGGCGCGGCGCGCCCACTGACCCGGCCGGGGCCGTGCATCGACGACCGCGGCGATCGCGACACCCGCCTCGGCCAGGTCGAGTACGGCTTCGTAGGCGCTGTCGTTCGTGGTGAACACGACCGCACGGCGGCCCGGTACGACGCCGAACCGGTGCAGGTAGGTACGGGCGGCCCCGGCGAGCATCACGCCGGGGCGGTCGTTGTCGGCGAAGGCGAGCGAGCGTTCGTGCGCGCCGGTCGCGAGGACGACCCGGCGCGCCCGGATCCGCCACACCCGCTCGCGGGAGACGTGCGCGGGGGCCTGGGCGCCGAGGTGGTGGGTACGGCGTTCCACGGCGAGCACGTGGTTGTCGTCGTAGTGGCCGAAGACGGTGGTGCGGAGCAGTACGCGGCTTTCGGGCGCCGCGTCGAGCTCCGCGCCCGCCGCGGCGGTCCACTCGGACAGCCCGCCCGTGCCGAGCAGGCTGCCGCCCGGCTCGGGCCGGTCGTCGGCGAGGATCACGCGCGCGCCGCTGCGGGCTGCCGCCGTCGCCGCGGCCAGGCCGGCCGGGCCCGCGCCGACGACGAGCAGATCGCAGTGGGCGTGGACCGCGTCGTAGCGGGCGGGGTCGGGTGCGGCGGCGAGCCGGCCCTGCCCGGGGAGGCTGCTCGCGACGAGCCCCTCGTACAGCTCGACGACCGTGGCGGGCAGCATCGGCTCGGGGAAGGGCTCCTCGATCTGCACGACGGCGTTCGGCTCCTCGACCCCGGCGGTGAAGATCCCGCGCGGGCGGCCGAGTCTGACGCTGCTGCCGGCCTGGTGGACGCCGTGGGCGAGCAGCGCCGAAGCGAGGGTGTCGCCCCGGTAGCCCTCGTAGGCGACGCCGTCGAAGCGGAAGCCGAGCGGCTGGTCCCGCCGGATGCGGCCGCGGTCGGGCAGCCGGAAGGGGTGCGCGGTCATGAGTTCACCGGCCTCGGCTCGCCGGTCCGGTAGACGGAGCGGATCTCGTTGGTCGCCGTGTCCCGGACGACGTTGAACCAGCGGCGGCATCCGTCCGTGTGGCTCCACCGCTCGGCGAAGGGGCCCTTGGGGTTGTCGCGGAAGAAGAGGTAGCGCGCCCACGCCTCGTCGGTCAGGGACGCCGGGTCGGCGGGGTAGGGCACGTGTGCCTGACCGCCGTAGTGGAACTCGGCCTCGTCGCGGGGCCCGCACCAGGGACAGGGGATGAGCAGCATCGTCTCGGCTCCTCAGTGGGCCACCGCGGCCGCGCCGTGCTCGTCGACGAGCGCGCCGGTGGTGAAGCGTTCGAGCGTGAAGGGGGCGTTCAGCGGGTGGGGGGCGTCGTGGGCGATGGTGTGCGCGAAGGCCCAGCCGACTCCGGGTGTGGCCTTGAAACCACCGGTGCCCCAGCCGCAGTTGACGTAGAGGTGCTCCACGGGGGTGAGGCCGGTGATCGGGGACGCGTCGGGGCTGACGTCGACGATGCCGCCCCAGGTGCGCAGGACGTGCGCGCGGGCGAAGACGGGGAAGAGTTCGAGGGCGGCCGCCATCTGGCGTTCGATGATGTGGAAGGCGCCGCGCTGCGTGTACGCGTTGTACGCGTCGATGCCGGCGCCCATGACCAGCTCGCCCTTGTGGGCCTGGCTGACGTACACGTGCACCGCGTTGGACATCACGACGGTGGGGTGTACGGGCTCCAGCAGCTCGGATACCAGCGCTTGCAGCGGGTGGCTCTGGAGGGGCACCTCGAAGCCGGCCATCGCGGCCAGTACGGAGGAGTGCCCGGCCGCGCAGAGGGCGACCCGGCCGGCGGCGATCGGGCCGAGTGAGGTCTGTACCCCGGTGACCCGGCCGTTCTGCACGTCGATGCCGGTGACCTCGCAGTTCTGGATGAGGTCGATGCCGGCGGCGTCGGCCGCGCGGGCGAGGCCCCAGGCGACGTGGTCGTGCTTGGCGATGCCCGCGCGCGGCTGGTACGTGGCGCCCATGACCGGATACCGCACGTCCGGGGAGGTGTCGACGATCGGGCAGACCTCCTTGACCTGCGCGGGGTCGAGCCATTCGGCGTCCACGCCGTTCAGCCGGTTGGCCTCGACGCGGCGCACGCCGTCCCGTACGTCCTGGAGGGTGTGGGCCAGGTTCAGCACGCCGCGCTGGGAGAACAGGATCGGGTAGTCGAGGTCCTCCTCGAGCCCTTCCCACAGTTTGAGGGCGTGCTCGTAGATCCCGGCGCTCTCGTCCCAGAGGTAGTTGGAGCGGATGATGGTCGTGTTGCGGGCCATGTTGCCGCCGGCGAGCCAGCCGCGTTCGAGGACGGCGACGTCGGTGATGCCGTGGTTCTTCGCCAGGTAGTGGGCGGTGGCCAGGCCGTGTCCGCCGCCGCCCACGACGACCACGTCGTAGCTGCGCCTGGGCTCGGGCGTGCGCCACAGCCAGGAGGGATGTCCGGGCAGGCCGGCGCCCGGGGTCCGGGGGCTCATCGGGCGTTTCCCGGCAGGCCGCGCAGGCGCCGCATCCCCGGGTCGAACAGGGGCTCCTCGGCGACGACGGCCGCGATGCGCAGGTCGAAGTAGCCGATGTCCAGGGCGCGGCCCGGCGTGGCGAGTTCCGCGGGCAGCCAGGCGTAGGCGATGCCCTTGCCAATGGTGTAGCCGTACGCGGCGCTGGTGACGTAGCCGACCGGCCGGTCCCCGTCGTACACGGGCTCCTTGCCCATGACGACGGCGCTCGGGTCGTCGATGGTCAGGCAGGTGAGGCGGCGCCGGACGTCGGCGGCGCGCCGTTCCAGTGCGGTCCGGCCGATGAAATCGCCCTTGCCCGTCTTGACGGCGAAGCCGAGGCCGGCCTCGTACGGGTCGTGTTCGTGACCCATGTCGGTGCCGAAGGAGCGGTAGCCCTTCTCCAGGCGCAGGCTGTTGAAGGCACCCCGGCCGGCCGCGATGCCACCGTACGGCTGCGCGGCCTCCCAGAGCGTGTCCCACAGCTTCAGCCCCATGTCGGCGCTGGTGTACAGCTCCCAGCCGAGCTCTCCGACGTAGCTGAGGCGCAGGGCCGTGACGGGGACGGCCCCGATGTGGGCGCTGCGGGCCCGGAAGTAGCGCAGGCCCTCGTCGGAGAAGTCGGCGTCGGTGAGCGGCTGGAGCACCTCGCGCGCTTTCGGCCCCCACAGGCCGATGCAGCAGGTGCCCGCGGTGATGTCCCGTACGGCGACGGAGCCGTCGTCGGGGAGGTGGCGGGTGAGCCAGTCCAGGTCGAGGTTGCCGTTGGCCCCGATCTGGAAGCGGCGCCGGGCGAGGCGGGCCACCGTGATGTCGCTGCGGATGCCGCCGTCCTCGTCGAGCATCAGCGTGTACGTGACCGAGCCGACGGACTTGTCGACGTCGGAGGTGGTCAGGCGCTGGAGGAAGGCCGCGGCTCCGCGGCCGGACACCTCCAGCCGTTTGAGGGCCGACATGTCGTACAGGGCGACGCCCTCCCGGGTGGCCAGGGCCTCTGCGCCGACGATGGGCGACCACATCCGTGCGGCCCAGTCGCCCGGGACCGGGATGTCCCACCGGTCCAGGAGGGGCTCGTTGGCGGCGTACCACTGGGGCCGTTCCCAGCCGGAGGCCTCCAGGAAGAAGGCGCCGAGTTCGCGTTCGCGGACGTGGAACGGGCTGGTGCGCAGTGGACGGGGTGCACCGGCGGGCTCGAGCGGGTGGAGGATGTCGTAGACCTCGACGAAGTTCTGGCAGTCGCGGGCGAGTACGTACGCGGGGGCGAGCTGGTGCGGCTCGAAGCGGTTGACGTCGCACGCGTGCAGGTCGAAGGAGGAGCAGTGGCCGTCCACGAGCCATTCGGCCATGGCGCGGCCGACGCCGGCGGAGTGGGTGACCCAGACGGCCTCGGCGACCCAGAAGCCCTTGACGTCGGGTGATGGGCCGAGGAGGGGCATTCCGTCGGTGGTGAAGGAGAAGAGCCCGTTGATGCCCTCCTCGACCTTGGCGTCCCGCGTGGCCGGCAGCAGGGACTGGGTCTCGGTCCAGGCGTCGGCGAAGTCGTCGGCCGTGAACGGCAGGACGGAGGGCATCTGCGCGGAGGAGTCCGGTGGGGCGATGTCGTCGGCGCGGACCGGCATCGGGCGGTGTCCGTAGAAGCCGATGCCCAGTCGGTCGTAGCGCTCGCGGTAGTAGAGGTCGGCGTCCTGGTGGCGCAGGATGGGGCGGACCGCCTCCTCGGCCTGTCCGGCGAGTGCGGGGACGGGGCCGGTCCAGGCCAGCTGGTGGGCCAGGGGGGTCAGCGGCAGACTCATGCCCACCATGCGGGCGACCTTGGGGCCCCAGATGCCGGCGCAGCACACGACGATGTCGGCGGGGATCTCGCCGCGGTCCGTGACCACGGCGGTGACGCGGTCGCCGCCGGTGGCGTCGTCGGCTTCGGTACGGATGTCCAGGACCTCGTGGCGCTCCAGGAGGCGTACGCCCCGGGCGCGGGCGGCCCGGAGCTGCGCCTCCACGGCGAGCACCGCCTTGGCCAGGCCGTCGGTGGGGACCAGCAGTCCGCCGAGCACCCGCTCGCGGTTCACCAGGGGGTGCAGCGCCGCGCATGCGTCGGCGTCGATCAGCCGACCCTCGACGCCCCAGGAGGTGAGCCAGCCGTGCCGGCGCCGGAGGTCGGTGAGGCGCTGCGGGGTGGTGGCCAGCTCGAGCCCGCCGACCTGGAGGAAGCAGGGCTGCCCGTCGACGTCGAGGGTGCGGAGCTTCTCGACGGTGTAGCGGGCCAGTTCGGTCATGGTCTTCGACGGGTTCGCCTGGAACACGAGGCCGGGGGCGTGGGAGGAGGAGCCCCCGGTGGCGGGGAGGGGACCCTGGTCGACCACGGTGAGCCCGGTCCAGCCGAGCGAGGACAGTTCGTCCGCAAGCGCTGCACCCACGACACCGGCTCCGATGATGACCACGCGCGGTCCCGCCATCTCCGCCCCTCCGATTCGAACGAAATCGAGTTGCCGTCAGCGCAACGTGGTGCAGGTTGCGCAACTCACACTGCCGGTCGCCCCGGGCGGTGTCAAGAGCGTCGGATGCGACGCAACTCCCCTGCACAGAGGGCGGAAACAGCCGTGCCCGGCGGGCTGTCCAACAGCCCGCCGGGCACGGTGCGGCACTCGGGAACAGGGGACCGGATCAGCTCTTCCTGCCGAGCCAGGCGTCGACCTTCGCGCGGTTGCCCTCCACCCACTTCTTGGCGGCGTCGTCCGGCGACATCTTGTCCTGCGCGATGTACTTCGCCACGAGGTTCTGGTCCTCGTTCGACCAGCTGAAGTTCTTCACGAGCTGGTAGGCGGGGCTTCCGGAATCGGCGAACTTCTTGCTGACGATCTTGTCCAGGGCGTAGACGGGGTAGTCGCAGGCCACCTTCTCGGGATCGTCGTCACAGCCCGCCTTGTACTCCGGCAGCTCCACCTTGACGAGCTTCAGCTCGGAGAACAGCCACTGCGGCTCGTAGAAGTAGCCGATGACGGGCGTCTTCTTGGCCTCGGCCTGGCGGAACGCCTGGATCAGCGCGGCCTCGCTCCCCGAGTACACCACCTTGAAGTCGAGGTTGAGGTTCTTCACCAGGGCTCCGTCGTTGGTGACGAACGACGGGTCCCCGTCCAGCAGTTGCCCCTTGTCCCCGGACTCCGAGGTCTTGAGCCGGTCCGCGTACTTGTTGAGGTTCTGCCACTTGGTGATGTCCGGGTACTTCTCCGCCAGCCACGGCGGCACGTACCAGCCGATGACTCCCTTGTTGCCCGTCTCCCCGGCGGCGACGGCCGTCTGCTGCTGCTCGATGTACTTCTTCTTCAGGTCCGGGTGGCCCCAGTTCTCGACGATCGCATCGACCTCGCCCGTGCCGAACCCCTGCCAGGCGACCTCTTCCTTGAGGTCCTTCTTGGTCACCTCGCAGCCGAGGTCCTTCTTGGCGACGTACGCGATGACCGCCGCGTTGGCCTCGTACCCGACCCACGGGTTGACGGCGAGGTTGAAGGCTCCGCACTTCCCTGCGCCGCCGCCCCCGCCCGAGGGCCCGGCGCCCGCCTCGCCGACCTTCGCGCCGCTGCATCCGGCGAGCGCGAGGGCCAGCGCCGACAGGCCGGCCAGCGCCGCCCGCCGGGCCGGGCGCCGCTGCGGCGCCGGCCCTGTGTTGAGGTTCCCTGCCATGTGTCCTGCCCCTTCTTCCGCCTCAGCGCCCGCCGGGGGCTGTTGCCGCCCGGTGCGCCGCCGCCTGGGTGATCCGGTCGAACATGACCCCGAGCAGCACGATGGCCAGGCCCGCAGCCAGCCCCTTGCCGTACAACTGGCCCTGCGAGAAGCCCGCCACGACGTCATAGCCGAGGGCGCCCGCCCCGACCAGACCGCCGACGACGACCATCGACAGGACGTAGACCAGCCCCTGGTTGGTGGCCAGCGCGAGGGCTCCGCGGGCCATCGGGAGCTGGACCTTCGTGATGACCTGCCAGGTGCTGGAGCCGGCCGACACCGCCGCCTCCACCGTGCTCCGCGGTACCCCCCGCACCCCGTCCGCGATGATCTTCACCGTCACCGGGGCCGCGTAGACGATCGCCGCCACGATCGCCGTGAACCGGCTCGCGCCGAACAGGGCCAGGAACGGCACCAGGTAGACGAACGCCGGCATCGTCTGGCCCGCGTCGAGCAGGGGCCGGATCAGCCGGTCGGCCAGGGCGCTGCGCCCCATCCACACGCCCACCACGACGCCGAAGGCCAGGACGATGACGGTGGCGACCACGGTGGAGGCCAGCGTCGTCATGCTGTCCCGCCACAGGCCCGTACCGACGATCAGCGCCACGCACACCGCGGCGGTGGCCGCCGCACGCCGGCCGCCGAGCAGCGCGCCGAGAGCCACCACCACTGCGCCGACCAGCCACCACGGGGAGCCGGTCAGCAGCGCCTCGAAGGGGTTGAGCAGCGCGGCGGTGACCAGGTCGCGCAAACCGCCCGTCACGCCGGAGAAGCTGCCCTGCGCCCAGGCGGTGGCGGAGTCCGCCGTACGGGCGATGGCCCCGCCGACACCGCTGCCGGCCGGGAACTGCGCCGCCCATACGTAGGTGTGGGAGAGCCAGATGCACACGGCGGTGAGCAGACCGCCGGCGAGGACCAGCGGGCGGCGCCACCGCGCCGCGCGCCCGCCGCGGCGCCGGGCGTCCTGCGCGCTCCCAGGGCCTTCGGCACGGGGGACCCTCGTCCCGCTCCGCGCGCTCGCCGCGGTGGTCACGCGGTCGAGCACGATGGCCAGTACGACGATGGCGAGGCCGGCGTTGAACGCCGTGCCCACGTCGAGCGTCTCCAGCGCCTTGACGACGGTCTTGCCCAGCCCGGGTGCGTCGATCAGGGCGGCGATGGTGACCATAGACAGCGCGGCCATGATGGTCTGGTTCACGCCCAGCACGACGGTCCGCTTCGACATCGGCAGCAGCACCGTGGCGAGCGTCTGCCGCCGGGTGGCACCGAGCGACTCGGCCGCCTCGACCGTGGCGGCGGGGACCGAGCGGATCGCGTGGGCGGTGATCCGTACGGCGGGCGGGGTCGCGAAGACCAGCGTGGCGATCGTGGCGGACGCCGGGCCGATGAGGAAGAACAGGGTCAGCGGGGCCAGATAGACGAAGGTCGGCATCGTCTGCATGAAGTCGAGCACCGGGGTCGCCAGGCGGTGCACCCGGTCCGACAGCCCGGCCCAGACACCGAGCGGGATGCCGATGAGCAGCGAGACGAGGACGGCCGCCACGGTCAGGGCGAGCGTGTCCATGCTCTCGCGCCACAGCCCTTGGAGGCCGAAGAGCACGAACCCGGCGACGGCCAGGGCCGCCACCCGCATGTTCCCGAACACCCACGAGACGTATCCGACGAGGGCGACCACGCCCAGCCAGCCGACCACCGGGACCGGGCGGCCGTAGGACGGCCGGGCGACCAGCGCCTGGAGGAACGTGACCAGGTTGTCGATGACCAGCCGGATCTCGTTGAAGACGTAGAGGAAGACCGGGTTGCTGTTGCGGCCGGCGCCCACGGCATCGTTGACCTCGTTGAACCACCGGTGGAGCGGCGTCAGTTCGGCGGTGCCGAGCGGAAGCGTGTGGACGCCGCGCAGGGCGAGCCACAGCACGGCCCACCCGACGAGGACCGCGGCCGCGACCAGTGCGCGTCCGCCGCGTACGGGCGTGCGCCGCGCGGCCGCCGCTGCCAGGACGGCCATCAGGCACCGCCCTCCGCGCCGGCGACGACCGCGAGGATCTCCTCGTCGCCGACGACGCCCAGCAGCCGCCCGTTCTCGACGACCTTCACGGGCCGGTCCGCCGCGAGGACGGTGCGCGTCGCGTCGCGGACTACGGTGCCGGGGCCGAGCTCCGGTCCGTCGAGTGCATCGTCCGGGCGGGCCGGGCGCATGATCCAGCGCAGGGTGAGCACGCGCGAGCGCGGCACGTCCGCCACGAAGTCCCGGACGTAGTCGTCGGCGGGCGCGCCCACGAGCTCGTCGCCCGTACCGCACTGGACCGTGCGGCCGTCGCGCATGATGAGGATGCGGTCGCCGAGCTTCAGCGCCTCGGACAGGTCGTGGGTGACGAACACCATCGTCTTGCCGACCTCCCGGTGCAGCCGGACGACCTCGTCCTGCATGTCCCGGCGGATCAGCGGGTCGAGCGCGGAGAACGGCTCGTCGAAGAGGAGCACGTCCGGGTCCCCGGCGAGGGCGCGGGCCAGCCCGACCCGCTGCTGCATACCGCCGGAGAGCTGGTCGGGGTAGGAGTGCTCGTACCCGGCGAGGCCGACCAGCTCGACCACCTCCATGGCGCGCCGGGTGCGCTCGGCCCGGCCGATGCCCCGGATCTCCAGCCCGTACGCGACGTTGTCCAGGACCCGGCGGTGCGGCAGCAGCCCGAAGTGCTGGAAGACCATCGCGAACTTGCGCCGCCGCAGCTCGCGCAGCCTCGACCGGTCGGCAGCGCGGATGTCCTCGCCCTCGAGGAGGAGCTCGCCGGCCGTCGGCTCGATCAGCCGGGTCAGACAGCGCACCAGTGTCGACTTCCCGGAGCCGGACAGGCCCATGACCACGAAGACCTCGCCGGGCGACACGTCGAAGGCCACGTCCCGTACGGCCGCGGTGCAGCCGGTGCGCTCCAAGAGCTCGCGGCGCGTGAGGGCGCACAGCTCGGGCGAGTGGGGCACCCGCGCCGCCTTGGGCCCGAAGACCTTCCACAGGCCGCGGACGGAGATCACGGGGGTCCCGTCCCCGGGCGCACCGCGCTGCGACGGCAGTTCTGTCTTCGTTGCGGTCACTGTCGGCCTCTCTTCGGATGGCACCGGTTCAGCCGCGGAACCAGTGCTGCGCCCTGGGCTGGATGTTCTGCCAGATGTGCTTGGGTTCGCGGTACTCGTCCAGGCCGGTCGGGCCCAGCTCGCGGCCGACGCCCGAATGCCCGAAGCCGCCCCACTCCGCCTGGGGGACGTAGGGGTGGTAGTCGTTGATCCAGACCGTGCCGTGCCGCAGCCGCCGGGCGACGCGCTGGGCCTTGCCCGCGTCCTGGGTCCACACTGCCCCGGCGAGCCCGTACTCCGTGTCGTTGGCGATCCGTACGGCCTCGTCCTCGCCCGAGAACCGCTCGACGGTGAGCACCGGGCCGAAGGACTCCTCCCGTACGACGCGCATGTCCGGGCGGCAGGCGTCGAGCACGGTCGGCGGGTAGTAGAAGCCGCCGGCGAGCGCGGGGTCCTCGGGGCGCCGGCCCCCGCAGCGCAGTACGGCGCCCTCGGCGAGGCCCGCCGCGACGTACTCCTCGATCTTGTTCCGGTGCGCGGCGGAGATCAGCGGCCCGGTCTCGGCGGACGGGTCGAAGGGGCCGCCCAGCCGGATGGTGCGGGCGCGGCGTACGAGCTCGTCGACGAAGGCTTCGTGCAGCCGGTCCTCGACGACCAGACGGGCGCCGGCCGAGCAGACCTGCCCGGAGTGCAGGAAGACGGCGGTCAGGGCGAAGTCCACGGCCGCCTCGAAGTCGGCGTCGGCGAAGACCACGTTGGGGTTCTTGCCGCCCAGTTCCAGCGCGACCTTCTTCACGGTGGCCGCGGCGGCCGCCATGACCCGCCTGCCCGTCTCCAGGCCGCCGGTGAAGGAGACCATGTCCACGCCCGGGTGCTCGGCGAGCGGCGCGCCGGCCTCGGCCCCCGCTCCCAGGACGAGGTTGGCCGCGCCGGCGGGCAGTCCGGCCTCCTCCAGCGCGCGCACGAGCAGGATCGAGGTGGACGGGGTGAGCTCGCTGGGCTTGAGGACCAGGGTGTTGCCGGCGACGAGGGCGGGCGCGACCTTCCACGCGGCTTGGAGCAGCGGGTAGTTCCACGGGGTGATCAGCCCGCACACCCCGACCGGCTCGTACACGACGCGGCTGACGGCGTCCTCGCGGCCCGTGTCGACCACCCGGCCCGCGCTGGTGCCCGCGATCCCTCCGAAGTACCGGAAGCAGGCCGCGACGTCGGCGACGTCGTACTCGCTCTCCACCAGGCGCTTGCCGGTGTCGAGGGATTCGGCGCGGGCGAACTCCTTGGCCTCCCGCTCCAGCACCTCGGCGGTGCGCAGCAGCAGCGCACCGCGCTCCCGCTCCGGTGTGCGCGGCCACGGCCCCTCGTCGAAGGCGCTGCGCGCGGCGGCGATCGCGGCTTCGGTGTCGGCCCGCGTCGCTTCGGACACGGTCCGCACGAGCGCGCCGTCGGCGGGGCAGTGAATGTCCCGACGGCCGCCCGCCACCGCTTCGCGCCACTTCCCACCGACGTACAGATCTGCCACGCGCGGAGCCTCCATCCGGATAACACCGGTATGCGAGTTGCGTATTGCGCATCGTATTGCTCGGAATGGAACGACACGATCGCCCACGGGGTGCGGTACGTCAAGGGGGACGGGCGGCCGGGCAGGGCGGTGGTGCGGCGCCCCGCCCGGCCGTTCAGCCGGTCAGCCGGTCAGCCGGTCAGCCGCCGATGCGCTCCAGCATCGCGCGGCGCCAGCGCTCGGTCTCGGCGATCTGGTTGAACGTGAACAGGTGCAGCCCGGCCACCGCGGCCTCGGGCGCGCCGAGCGCGGGGGCGCTCCGGCGCAGCAGCCGCTCCGGGGAGTAGCCGCCGGGCGCCGCGAAGCGCAGGAACCACGAGGGGTGCCGGGTGAGGAACTTGGCCGACTCCCCCACGCCGATCTTCGTGGCCATGGACAGCAGCTTCGCGCGCTCGACGGGCCCGGCGACCCCGACGTGCACGGGCAGCACGATCTGCCGGCGCCGTACCCGCCCGAGCCACTGCCGCAGGGTCGCCGGGTCGAAGCACAGGTTGCTGACGATGTACGTCGCGTGCGGCTGCTTGTCCCACATGGCCTGGACGGTGACGTCGTCGTCGATGAGGGGATGGCTCTCCGGGTAGCCGGTGATGCCCACGTGCGCGAACGGGCTGCCCAGCTCGCCGAGCCGGCGCAGGACGGGCAGGGCCGCGCCGTACGCCCCGGCCGGCGGGTCGGCGTCGCCGGCCGGTACGAAGACGTCCTCGATGCCGGCGGCGACGAGCCGGTCCACGATGTCCTGGAGGTGGCCGGCGTCGGCGATCTGCCGGGCCGGGACGTGCGGGACGACCCGGTAGCCGTGCCCGGCCAGGCGGGTGGCGAGGTCCAGGGTCGGGCCCAGGCCCTTGGCCGGGGAGGCGGTGACCGTGACGGGCACGTCCGCCGGGACGTGGGCCAGGACCTTGTCCTCGGTGGCCTTCGCCGGCAGGACCTCGTAGCGGACCCGGCGCAGGAGCTCGGCCAGGCCGCCCCCGGTGACCGGGGCGTGTACGGGGCGTTCGGGATACGGCGCGGGCCGGGCGGACATGCCGCTCCTCCTCAGGTGTGGCCGGGGCTCTGCCCCTGCTCTGCCTCGCTGCGGAGGCGGTGGTGCCGGTAGAACTCGGCCCTGGACGGCGGCAGCGGCTCGTTGCCCAGGATGAGATCGGCGGCCTTCTCGGCCACCATCATGACGGGTGCGTAGATGTTCCCGTTCGTCACGTAGGGCATCACGGAGGCGTCCACGACGCGCAGCCCCTCCAGACCGTGCACGCGCAGGCTCGCCGGATCGGTGACCGCCCCCTCGCCGGTGCCCATCCTGGCGGTGCAGGACGGGTGCAGCGCGGTCTCGCCCTCCCTGGCCACCCAGTCGAGGATCTGCTCGTCGGTCTCGACCTCCGGCCCGGGCGAGATCTCGCCGTCGTTGTACGGGGCCAGCCCGGGCTGGCCGAGTATGGTGCGGGCGGTCCGGACCGCCTCGACCCACTCGCGGCGGTCCTGCTCGGTGGAGAGGTAGTTGAACCGCAGGGCCGGGTGCACCCGGGGGTCCTTGCTCCTGATCTTGACCGAGCCGACGGCGTCGGAGTACATCGGGCCGACGTGCACCTGGTAGCCGTGGCCCCCGGCGGGCGCGGAGCCGTCGTAGCGGACCGCGACGGGCAGGAAGTGGAACATCAGGTTGGGGTACGCGACGTCCTCGTTGCTCCGCGCGAAACCGCCGGCCTCGAAGTGGTTGGTCGCGCCGGGGCCCGTACGCAGGAGCCACTGCAGGCCGATCCAGGGGCGGTGGCGCCACTTCAGGTAGGGCTGCATCGACACCGGCTGCTTGCAGGCGTACTGGACGTACACCTCCAGGTGGTCCTGGAGGTTCTCCCCCACGCCCGGCAGGTCGTGGACGACGTCGATGTCCAGGGCCCGCAGCTCGTCGGCGTGGCCGACCCCGGACAGCTGGAGCAGCTGCGGGGAGTTGATCGCGCCGCCGGACAGGATCACCTCGCCGGCCCGCACCTGCCGGGGCGCCCCGCGGCCGCGGCGGTACTCGACGCCGACGGCGCGCTTGCCCTCGAACAGGATCCGGGTCACGAAGGCCCTGGTCCGCACGTCGAGGTTGGACCGTTTCATGGCCGGGTGGAGGTAGGCCCTGGCGGCGGACAGCCGCCGCCCTCGGTGGATGGTGCGGTCGAAGGCCGCGAAGCCCTCCTGCCGGTAGCCGTTGACGTCGTCGGTCAGCGGGTACCCGGCCTGCCGGACCGCCTCCATGAAGGCCGGGAAGAGGGGGCTGCTCGCCGGGCCGCGCTCCAGGACGAGGGGCCCCGAGCGGCCGCGGAACTCGTCCGCCGGGTCCGCGGCCAGGCAGTTCTCCATCCGGTTGAAGTAGGGCAGGCAGTGCGCGTAGTCCCAGGCCTCCATGCCGGGGTCGGCGGCCCAGCGCTCGTAGTCGAGGGGGTTGCCGCGCTGGAAGATCATTCCGTTGATGCTGCTCGACCCGCCCAGCACCTTGCCGCGGGCGTGGTATATGCGCCGCCCGTTCATGTGCGGCTCGGGCTCGGACTCGTACTTCCAGTCGTAGAAGCGGCTGCCGATGGGGAACGTGAGCGCCGCGGGCATGTGGATGAAGACGTCCCACGGGTAGTCCGGGCGGCCGGCTTCGAGGACCAGGACGCGGTTGCCGGGATCCGCGGAGAGCCGGTCGGCCAGGGCGCTGCCGGCCGAGCCGCCGCCGACGATGACGAAGTCGTACTGCTGGGGCACCATCGGAGTCTCGTCCCTCCGTCGTCTCCGGCCGAGGGCTGCCCCCAGCCGTCAAGATGCGGCGCATGCTAGTACGGGTATCGCCAGGCGCACCAGGTTGCGTTCCGCGCAACTTTTCGGCCTCGGCTCGCCCCGGCCTGCTGTTGATGACGGCGCGTATAGTTTCGCCATGAGCAACTACGAGGCAGCCACCGAAACAGCGGGCGCCCCGGCGGGCGGGGTGCAGTCCGTCGACCGCGCCGTCAGCGTGCTGGAGATCCTCGCCCAGCGCGGCGAGGCGGGCGTCAGCGAGGTGGCGGCGGAGATCGACGTCCACAAGTCGACGGCGTTCCGGCTGCTCGGGGCACTGGAGGCGCGGGGCCTCGTCGAACAGGCCACCGAGCGCGGCAAGTACCGGCTCGGCTTCGGCATCGTGCGGCTGGCGGGCGCGGTCACGGGGCGGATCGACATCACCCAGGTGGGCCGCCCGGTGTGCGAGCGGCTGGCCGAGGAGCTCGGCGAGACGGTCAACATCGCGATCCTGGAGGAGCAGTACGCGATCAACCTCTGCCAGGTGCGCGGCCCGGGCGCGGTGACGGCGCACAACTGGGTCGGCCAGCTGACCCCGCTGCACGCCACCTCCAGCGGCAAGGTCCTCCTCGCCCACCTCCCGGCGAAGCAGCGCGTGCAGCTGCTGGCGGAGGCGGGCCTGAAGAAGTACACGCCGAGCACCCTGACCGCCAGGACGAAGCTCGAGAAGGACCTCGTCGCGTCCCTGGACCGCGGGTACGCCATGACGTTCGAGGAGTACGAGATCGGGCTGCACGCCATGGCCGCCCCGATCCGCGACCGGGACGGCGTGGTCATCGCCGCGATCAGCGCGTCGGGGCCGAGCTACCGCTTCACCGAGGAGCGCATGCACGAGCTGGCGCCGCTGCTGCTGAAGGGCGCACAGGAGATCAGCCACCGCATGGGCCACCTGGGCTGAGCGTCCGCTTCACCGCTCCTGCGGCGGCTGCTCGTGCCCGGTGCCCAGCCGGGCCCGGACCCAGTCGTGGAACGCTCCGATGTGGTGCTCGCTGGGCACCAGCACACCGCCCTTCGCGTACATGCGGGAGCTCATCGCGGGCTGGCAGCGCTCGCAGGCGTCGAAGTCCTGCCGGTTGACCCGGTCGAAGAGCTCGACGGACCGGCTGACGTCCTTGCCTCCGTCCACCACGTCCTTGAGGTAGAGCCAGTCGCATTCGACGATCGTGCGGTCGGCCGCGACCGGGTACATCCGGTGGAAGATCACGTGGTCCGGCACCAGGTTGATGAAGACTTGCGGCCGTACGGTGATCGCGTAGTACTTGCGGTCCTGGTCCGGCGAGACGGTGGGGATCCGGTCGAGGCCCTCCGAGCCGTCGACGGTGAAGCCCTGGATGCCCTCGCCGAAGGCCGCGCCGTGTCCGACGTAGTACTGCGCGGCGTAGCCGTCGGCGAACTCCGGGAGCACCTCGGTGAGTTCGGGGTGGATCGTGGCGCAGTGGTAGCACTCCATGAAGTTCTCGATGATCAGTTTCCAGTTCGCCTTGACGTCGTAGACGATCCGCCGCCCGACCTCCAGGTCCTCGATGCCGTACCGCTCGATGGACTGCGCGTCGCCGAGCCGCTCGACGGCCGCGCCCATGACCTGCTCCTCGAAGGAGGGCGGGCTGTCCGCGAGGCAGACCCAGACGTACCCGAGCCATTCCCGTACGGGCACGGGCGCCAGCCCGAACTCGGTCCGGCCGACGTCGGGCATCTTCGTGAGGTTGGGGGCGGCGATCAGCTTGCCGTCGAGGTCGTACGTCCAGGCGTGGTACGGGCACTGGAACGCCCGTCTGACCTCGCCGGCCGGCTCCGTGCACAGCTTCGCGCCGCGGTGCCGGCAGACGTTGAAGTAGGCCCGGACCGCATGGTCGCGCGCCCGCGTCACCAGGACGCTCTCGCGGCCGACGTCCACGGTCCGGAAGGCGCCGGGCTTGGCCAGCTCGGACGAGCGCCCCACACAGAACCACATCGTCTCGAAGATGCGTTCCTGCTCCAGCCGGAAGACGGCCGGGGCGGTGTAGTAGTCGCCGGGGAGGGTGGCGATCAGGCTTTCCGGCAGGCCGGTCGTGGTCACGTGCACTCCTCGCGGAACGTCGTGGTTCGGGGCGTCGGGGGCAGCGGTGCGGCGCTTGGGGGCGTCGTGGTGTCGTGGCGTCGGATCAGGACCCGCCGTGGGTCAACCGGCCGTCCGGGCCTCGGCGGTGGCCAGCCGGCGCCGCCACCGTGTGAACAGCCGCGTCTGGTTCAGGCCGAGCACCGCGACCGGCCGGCCCGCGCTGCGGTAGACGGCGAGGAAACTGCGGTCGGCCGCCGCGCCCTCCTCGACCGTGACGCTGTCGGCCTCGGCGGCGTACCCGGCGAACTGGATCCGGGTCCCGTACTGGTCGGACCAGAAGTACGGGGGCCGGGGCGCCTGCGCTGCGCCCTGCCCTCCGCGGAGCAGGGCGGCGACCGCCGCGGCCGGGCGCTCCCGGGCGCCGGTCCAGTGTTCGACCCGGCGGTGGGCCCCGACCGCGGGCTCGTACCAGGCCGCGCAGTCCCCGACGGCGACGATGCCGGGGATGTTCGTACGGCCGGCCGCATCGCACCGTATGCCGTCGGCCAGGTCCAGTCCGGACCCCGCCAGCCAGTCGGTGGACGGGCGGGCGCCCACTCCGACGACCACGGTGTCGGCGTCGAGGCGGCGGCCGTCGTCGAGTACGACGGCCTCCACCCTCCCCGTACCGGCGAGTGCGCTCACGCCCGTTCCGCACAGCAGGCGGACGCCGTGGTCGCCGTGCAGCCGGGAGACGAGGGAGCCCATCTCCGTACCGAGCGGGCCGGCCAGCGGCGTGGGCGCCGCCTCCACGACGGTGACGTCGAGGCCGAGCCGCCTCGCGGTGGAGGCGACCTCCGCTCCGATGAATCCGCCGCCGACGACCACCAGCCGGCCGCCGCGGGCCAGATCCGCCCGCAGCGCGCGGGCGTCGTCCAGGGTGCGCAGGACGTGCACTCCGCCGAGGGGCCCGCTCCCCGGCAGGGTCCGCGCGGCGGCGCCGGTCGCGATCACGATGCCGTGGGCCCGGACCGACCGGCCGTCGGCGAGCCGTACGTGGTGCTCGGCCCACGACCCGGTGTCGAGCCCGACGGCTCGCACGCCGAGCTCCCACACGGCCGCGAGGTCCTCGCCCTCCGCTTCGAGGGCGAGTGCGTCCTCGTCGATCTCGCCGGCGAGGAACTCCTTCGACAACGGGGGCCTGTCGTACGGGCGGTGGGGCTCGCCCCCGATGAGGACGAGCCGCCCGTCGTAGCCCTGCTCGCGCAGCGAGCGGGCGGCGGACAGGCCGGCCAGCGAGGCGCCGACGACGGCCACGGTCTTCACGCGCGGCCTTCCGCCCGCTGGACGGCCGCACAGGGCGCCGGGGACGGCAGGACGTACACCGTGCCGTCCTCGACGAGGACCTGGTGGGTGCGGACGGGGCGCTTGGCCGGCGGGGAGTCGACGCTCCCGGTGCGCAGGTCGAACTTCGAGGCGTGCAGGGGGCATTCGACCTCGCACCCCTCGAGCCAGCCGTCCGACAGCGCGGCGTCCTGGTGGGTGCAGGTGTCGTCGATGGCGTACACCTCGCCGTCCTCGGTACGGAACACCGCGATCGGAGGATCGGAATCGAGTCTGCAGGCCTCGCCTCGCGGGAGATCGGCGAGTCGGCACACGGGAATCTTCATGACACCTCGGTGCGTATAGCGAAACGGATTGCGGTGAACGCAACGCCAGTGTGAGGGTGCCCCTCTACCCTGTCAAGGAAGGATTCACGACATCGCCAGGGGCCCCGGAGGGTTGTTGCGCGCGATGGCACGGCGGTCACGCCCACCCCGCCCGGCACCCCGGCTTCCGGGTGGTCCGGCCGCCGTGAGAGGGTCGGCGCCCGGCCTGCGACGGGGCCGCGCGCGAGGAGGGCAGTGTGACCGGCAGCACATCCACCGGACTGGTACTGGTGGCGGACGACGACGCCGCCATCCGCCGCTCGCTGGAACGCGGGCTGCGGCTGAGTGGCTTCACCGTGCTCCTCGCCGAGGACGGGCCCGCCGCGCTGGGCCTGCTCGCCGACCAGACCCCGGACGTCCTCGTGCTCGACGTCTCGATGCCCGGCCTGACCGGCACGGAGGTCTGCCGCAGCCTGCGCGCCCGGGGCGACGAGACCCCCGTCCTGATGCTGTCGGCCCTCGACGAGGTCGCGGACCGGATCGCCGGGCTGCAGGCCGGGGCCGACGACTACCTGGTCAAACCCTTCGCCCTGGAGGAGCTCGTGCTGCGGCTGCACGCCCTGCTGCGGCGCCGGCCGGCCCAGGTTCCCGCGGCGGACGTACTGCGCGCCGGCCCGCTGGTGATCGACGAGGCCAGCCGGCAGGTACGCCAGGAGGGCACCGAACTCCACCTCACCCGACGCGAGTTCGAGCTCCTGGTCCAGCTGGTGCGCAACGCGGGGATCGTCCTCACCAGGGACCAGCTGCTGGACCGGGTGTGGGGCTACGACTTCGAGGTGCGCAGCGACGCCGTCGACACCTTCGTCAGCTATCTGCGCCGCAAGCTGGAGGAGGGCGGGCGGCCCCGCCTGATCCACACCGTGCGCGGTGTCGGTTTCGTCCTGCGCGTCCCCGGGGCCCGGAGCGGCTCGTGAAGCTCGCCACCCGCATCGCGCTCTCCGTGACCGTGGTGGTGCCCCTGCTGGTGCTCGCCGCGGGCCTGCTGGTGCTCGGGCTGGTCAGCCGGGACCTGCACCAGCAGCAGGACACCCGCCTGCAGGACCGGGCCTCGGCCGTCCTGCCGGACGTCAAGGCGATGCTCACGGCCGACCTGAACGGGCGGCCGAAGGCGGAGCAGAACCAGCACCGCAAGGTCCTCGGCGACGTCCTCGACGCCGGGATCCGGGTACGGTCCACGGACGGAACGGTCGTCCTGGAGGGCGGACCGCAGCCCGCAGACCCGGTACGACTGCCCGAGCAGACCCCGGGCGGGCCGGTCACGGTCCGGGCCAAGGGACATGCCTGGCGGGTGCTGAGCGTCCCGGTGGCCGGACCGGCGCCGGGCACGTTCTGGCTGTTCACCCCGGCCTCGGCCGCCGACCCGCAGGTCGTCGCCGTGCGCCGCCGGGTCCTGCTGGTCGCCCTGCTCGCGGCGCCGGTCTCCGGGCTGCTGGCGTACGGGCTGGCCGGCCGCGCCACCGCCTCCGTACGCAGGCTGAGCCGCCGGGCCGCCGAACTCGACCCGGGCGCGGGCGCGGCCGCCTTCGCCACCGCGCCCGTGAACATCGCCGAGGTGGACGAACTGTCCGCCGCCATCGCCCAGTTGCTGGCCCGCTACGAGGAGCAGGCCGCCCGGACGGCGCAGGCGCTCGACACCGCCCGCTCCTTCTCCTCCGCCGCTTCGCACGAGCTGCGCACACCGCTGATGAGCATGAGGACCGACCTGGACGTCCTCGCCGCCCATCCCGACCTCTCCCCCGCCGAACGGGCGGAGATCGTACGGGACCTGCAGAGCGACCACGCCCGGCTGCTGGACCTGCTCACGGCCCTGCGGATGCTCGCCCGGGGCGATCTGGTGGAGGTGTCCGCCTTCGCCCCGCTCGACCTCCCCGAGCTGGTGGACACGGTCGTCGGCGAAACCGCCCGCCGCCATCCCACGGCCCGGCTCGAAGTCGAACTCCCGCCGGAACTGCGGGTGTTCGGATGGGATGCCGGGCTGGCCATCCTGCTCGCCAACCTGCTGGGCAATGCCGTGGTGCACGGCCACCTGCCGGACGAGCCGTCCAGGATCGCGGTACGGCTGCGCGCCGAGGGCGGGTACGCGGTACTCACCGTGGACGACGCGGGGCCCGGCATCCCGCCCGGCGAGCGGGAAGCCGTCTTCCGGCGGTTCCACCACCGCCCGGGCAGCCCCGGATCGGGGCTCGGGCTGACGCTCGTCGCCCAGCAGGTCGCGCTGCACCAGGGCACGGTCGCCATCGGGACACCGCCCGCAGGCACCGGCACCCGCGTGGAAGTGCGCCTGCCCCTGTCGGCCGCGGACGCCCCGACCCTGCGACTGCCCAGGCGCCGCGACTGGATCTCCCGGGGGGACTGAACGGCGCCGGTCCGGCCGGGCCCGGGCCTGACGGGGGGGCTCCCGTGGACTCACAAAGATTCCACAAAGACACCTCCTACCGTCCTGACCGGTCGGCCGCCCGTGAGCCGGCCCGTTCGTACCGAAGGGGATACAGCCATGCTCCCGAACCGTAGGACCGCCGCCGCCGCGATCGGCGCCGTGGCGCTGGCCGGCGCGCTGCTCAGCGCCGCCCCCGCCCAGGCCGATGGCGGCAGCCCCGCCCCCGCCGCCCCGAAGTCGGCCAAGTCCGCGCCCAAGGGCGACGGCGCGCAGGCGATCTGCAAGCGCCTGCCGAAGACGGAAGCCCGCGTCAGCGCGGCGATCAACCGCCTCAACGGCGACGTCACCGTCCTCGGCTCCGTCGCGCGGCTCGAGCAGCGCGTCGCGAACGCCCAGACCGCCGGCCACACCGAGGTCCACACCTACCTGAACGACCGCCTGACCTTCCGCAAGAGCCTGCTGCCCACCCTGCAGAAGCGGCAGGACGACCTCAAGGCCGTCAGCACCTGGTGCGCCGCGCAGGGGTCCAAGTGACCGTGCACCGCCGCGCCGCCGCGGGTCTCGCCACTCTGATCACGGCGGCCGCGCTGCTGCTCACCGGCTGCACGTCCGGCACGAAGGCCCAGCCCCAGGACACCCGGTCCGTGAGCTCCGACGACGCCCGGGTCAAGGACATGCAGCAGAAGCTGGACGACGCCGAGAGTGCGGCGGCGCAGGCGGATTCGGACGCCGCCCAGAACAACTGACCCACCCGCCTGCACCCCGGCCCGCCCCCGATCCTCGGGGGCGGGCCGGATGCGTTCACCCGGCGGGCTCGGGCCGGTGCAGTGCGCGCAGACCCTGGACCAGCAGGCCCAGGCCGAACTCGAAGTGGGCCGTGAAGTCGGTGCTGGTGAACACGGGCAGGGCCGCGGTGAGGTGCGGGAACCGGGCTGCCGTCAGCGCCTCCCCCAGTTGCTCGGGGTCCGCGGGCCCCTGGTCCCCGGGCTGCAGGGCGGCCTGCTCCTCGAGGGTGTGGCCGACGGTGAAGTGGACGACGGTCAGCGCGGTGCGCGCCGCGTCCTCGTGGCCGAAGCCCGCCTCGCGCAGGACCCCGACGAGGGTCTCGGCGAAGCCGAGGGTGTTCGGTCCGGTCGAGTGGGTTCCCGCGTAGACCCGTGCGCCGTCGCGGTGCGCGAGCAGAGCCGTCCGCATGCCGCGGGCCAGGGCGGTCAGGCGTGCGCGGAGGTCAACCGCCGGCTCGCCGCCCTGGTCTCCGCGCTCGGCGTCGGCTACCCCGCCCCCGGCCCCGGCGCCGATCCGCTCGTGGGCGCCCGGATGCCCGACATCGCGCTGAGCATCGCCGGTTCCACGGCGTCCCGGGTGTACGAGCTGCTCCACGAGGGCCGCTTCGTGCTGCTGAACCTGGCGCAGGAGCAGGACTTCGCCGTCGCCGGCAAGGCGGGCGGCGACGGCGGACGGTCCGACCGGGTCAGCGCCGTCACCACCACCGGCCGGCCCGGCCACGCCGCCCTCGACGGGGTGGCCGAAGTCCTCGTACGCCCGGACGGCCACATCGCCTGGGCCACCCGGACCGCGGACGCCGCGGCCCGCCGCACACAGCGGCACCACGCACTGTCCGCCTGGGCCGGAAAGCCGTAGGCGACCGGGCGGACAAGGGTGTCAGGCCCGCTTCCCCTGCAGGAACCGGCGCAGGCGGGCCCACGGCCAGGTGTTGACGACATCGTCCTTCGTCAGCCAGCCGCGCTGCGCCGTGCCCACCCCGTAGCGCAGGTACGGCAGGTGCGTGGTCGCGTGCGCATCCGAGTTCACCGCGAACTTCACCCCGTGGCCCTTCGCGCGCAGGATGTCCTCGTCGCGCAGGTCGAGCCGCTCCGGATGCGCGTTGATCTCAAGAGCGGTGCCCGTCCGCGCGCAGGCCTCGAAGACCGCGTCGAAGTCGGCGTCCACACCGGGGCGCCGGCCGATCCGCCGCGTGGTGGGGTGGCCGATGACGGCGACGTTCGGGTTCTCGCAGGCCCGGATGAAGCGCCGGGTCATGGCGGCCCGGCTCTGACCGAAGTGCGAGTGGACGGAGGCCACGCACAGGTCGAAGTCCCCGAGGAACTCGTCGGGCCAGTCCAGGCCGCCGTCCGGGCCGATGTTGAGTTCCGTGCCGTGCAGCAGCCGCATCCCGCGCACCGTGCGGTCCAGTGCCCGTACCCGCTCGCGCTGCGCCAGGATCTTCTCCTGCGTCATGCGCTGCATGGCGAGGTCCGGCGCGTGGTCGGTGACCGCGTAGTACGCGTAGCCGCGGGCGGCAGCGGCGGCCACCATCTCCTCCAGGGAGGCGAGACCGTCGGTGAGGTCGGTGTGGGTGTGCAGGTCGCCCCGGATGTCGCCGTCGGCGACGAGGTCGGGGAGTTCGCCCCGCAGCGCGGCCGCGATCTCCCCGCGGTCCTCCCGCAGCGGCGGCGCGATCCAGGGCAGGCCCAGCCCGGCGTAGATCTCCTCCTCCGTCCGCGAGGCGAGGTTCTTGCCGCTCTCGGCGTCGAACAGCCCGTACTCGGAGAGCTTGAGCCCCTGGCGCACCGCCAGCGCGCGGGTGCGGATGTTGTGCGCCTTCGAACCGGTGAAGTACTGCAGCCCTGCTCCCCACGAGTCCGGCGGCAGGACGCGCAGATCGACCTGGAGGCCGGCGCCGGTGCGGATGGAGGTCTTCTTCGCCCCGTGCGCGATGACCTCCGCCGCGTAGGGGAGCTCGGCGAGGGCCGTCATGAACGGTGCGGACCGGTCGGCCGCCACCAGGACGTCGACGTCGCCGATCGTCTCGCGCATCCGGCGCAGCGAGCCCGCGTACGTGCACCGCACGCACCCCGGGATGCGCTCCATCTCGGCGACGATCTGCTCGGCGATGTCCATCGCGGCGCCGAGCAGGATGCGGCCGTCGGCGTTCCGGAGTACGGAAATGCCGTGCAGGATGTTCTGCTCGGTCTGCTCGCCGAAGCCCTTCAGGTCGCGCAGCCGCTCCTCCCGGATGGCGTCCTCCAGCTGCTCGACGGACGAGATGCCCAGCTCCTCGTACAGGACGAGGGCCTTGCGGGGCCCGAGCCCGGGGATGGCGGTCAGGGTCCGCACCCCGGCCGGGACGGCGGCCCGGCTCGCCTCGATGTCCGGGACGTGCCCGGTGCTCAGGTACTCCACGATCTTGTCCGCGATGGACTTGCCCACGTGCGGGATCTCCCGCAGGCCCTTGGCGTCGAGCTGCGCGACATCGGCCGGGTGGCCGCCGACGGCGCGGGCGGCCTTCTCGTACGCGCGCGCCTTGAAGGCGTCGCCGCCGCTGATCGCGATCAGGTCGGCGTACTCCTGGAGCAGTGCCTCGACCTGCTCGTTGGCCCGGGGCATACCTCCAGGGTGCCCCCTGCACCCGGGCCCGGCACGTTCCGTCACACCGCCGCCAACTCCCCGCGACGAAAGTTGAGGATTGTTCACTTTCCATTGACAGGGCGGGCTCCGGGGCCCAAAAGTGTGCCGTCAGCGATGCACCTGCGACCGAAGTGAGCCCGCATGACAGCGCCCGTACCCGCGTTCCCCGCCGATTTCCTCTGGGGCGTGTCCGCCTCGGCCTTCCAGATCGAAGGCTCCCCCACCGCCGACGGCCGGGGCCCCTCCTCCTGGGACGCCTTCACCAAGGAGCCGGGGCGCATCCGGGACGCCTCGCACGCGGACGTGGCCACCGACCACTACCGCCGCTACCGCGAGGACGTCGCCCTGATGGCCGGACTCGGCGTCGGGGCCTACCGGTTCTCGGTGTCCTGGTCGCGGGTCCTGCCGGACGGCCACGGGCAGGTCAACCGCAAGGGGCTGGACTTCTACGACCGGCTGGTCGACGAGCTCTGCGCCGCCGGCATCGCCCCGGTGCCCACCCTGTTCCACTGGGACACCCCGCTCGCCCTCGAGGAGAAGGGCGGCTGGCTCAGCCGCGACACCGCCGAGCGGTTCGCGGCGTACGCCTCGGTCGTCGCGCGGCGGCTGGCCGACCGCGTCCCGATGTGGATCACCATCAACGAGCCCGCCGAGGTCACCCTCCTCGGATACGGCCTCGGCGAGCACGCGCCCGGCAAGCGTCTCGTCTTCGACGCCCTGCCCGCGGCGCACCACCAGCTCCTGGCCCACGGCCTGGGCGTACAGGCCCTGCGTGCGGCGGGCGCCCGCGAGATCGGCATCGCCGCCTCGCACAGCCCCGTGTGGGCCGCGAGCGACGGCGAGGCCGACCGCGCCGCCGCCGAGCTGTACGACACGCTCACGAACCGCCTCTTCGCCGACCCCGTCCTGACCGGCGCGTATCCGGACGAGGGCCTGGCCTCGCTGCTGCCGGGCCCGGTGGCCGAGGACCTGAAGACCATCTCGGCCCCGCTGGACTGGTACGGGATCAACTACTACAACCCGATGCGTGTCGGCGCCCCCGAACCGGCCGCCCCCGCGGGCGAGTTCGGTGGCATCGAGATCCCCGCGGACCTCCCGTTCGGCATCCGGCCGATCGAGGGCTGCGAGCACACCGACTTCGGCTGGCCGGTGGTCCCGGACGGGCTGCGCGAACTGCTCGTCTCCCTGCGCGGGCGCTACGGCGACCGGCTGCCGCCGCTGTACGTCACCGAGAACGGCTGCTCGTACGGGGACGGACCGGATCCCGCGACGGGCCGGATCGCCGATGCGCGCCGGATCGCCTACCACGAGGGCCATGTGGCCGCCCTGCACCGGGCGATGGCGCAAGGGGTGGACGTCCGCGGCTACTTCATCTGGTCGATCCTCGACAACTTCGAATGGGCGGAGGGGTACCGGCAGCGGTTCGGGCTGGTCCACGTCGACTACGAGACGCTGGAGCGGACCCCGAAGGAGTCGTACGCCTGGTACCGCGACCTGATCAAGGGCGGCAGATGACCGTCGGGCGGACGGCCGAGGAGACCGCGAGCCCGGTCGGCGGGGGCTGGGTCGGTGCGCTGTCCCTCGCGAATCTCGGTGTCTGGGTCGGCTGGTTCGGACCGCTCCAACTGCTCCTGGCCCGCCAGGCGGAACAGCTCGCCCCGGACCACAAGGCGTCCACCCTCGCCCTCGTGACGGGTGTGGGAGCGGCCGTGTCGATGGTCGCCAACCCGGTCTTCGGGGCTCTGTCGGACCGTACGACGTCGCCGGCGGGCCGGCGGATCCCCTGGGTGGTGGCGGGAGTTGCAGGTGGTGCGGCCGGCTTGCTCGTCCTCGCCCGGGCTTCGAGCGTCTCCGGGGTGATCGCGGGCTGGTGCCTGGTCCAGCTCGCGCTCAACGCGGCGTTCGCCGCCCTCACCGCCGCCGTGCCCGACCAGGTCCCGGCTCGCCGGCGCGGCCTGGTCGGCGGCTGGCTCGGCGTCTCCCAGGTCGGCGGGATCCTGGTCGGCACGGCGCTGGCCACGGTCGCGGGCGGCGTCACCGCCGGGTACCTCGCGTGCGCGGCCTTCTCGGTGCTCGCGGCCGTCCCGTACGTGGTGATGCGGCGCGACACGCGCCTGTGGCCCGAAGCCCGGCCCGCCTTTCGGTGGCGGACCTTCCTCGCCGGCTTCTGGATCGATCCGCGGCGCCATCCCGACTTCGGCTGGGCCTGGTTGACGCGCTTCCTGATGAACCTGTCGTACTCCGTCAGCACGATGTACCTGCTGTACTACCTGACCGATGCCGTGCACTACGAGGACGACGCGGACACGGGGGTGCTCATCCTGACGGCGCTCAACGCGCTCACCCTCCTGGCCACGGTGGTGATCAGCGGCGTCCGGTCGGACCGTACGGGCCGCAGGAAGGTCTACGTCATCGGGTCGGGGCTGGTCATCTCGGCGGCCACCCTGCTGCTCGCCGTCTGGCAGACCTGGACGGGGGCGATCGTCGCCTCGCTCGTCCTCGGGGTCGGCTTCGGCGTCTACACGTCGGTGGACTTCGCCCTGCTGACGGATGTGCTGCCGACGGCGGAGGACCGGGGCCGGGACCTCGGCGTCATCAACATCGCCAATGCGCTGCCCCAGGTGCTGGCTCCGGTGATCGCCGCGCCGGTGGTCACCCACTTCGGCGGGTACACCGCGCTGTACGCGCTCGCGGGGGCTCTGGCGCTGGCGGGTTCGGTACTGGTCCGCCGTATCCGAGGGGTCGCGTAGCGGCGGTGCGGGCACCGGCACCGACGTGCACCCGCGGTGCCACCGGACGGGCCGGTGACACCGCGGGCAGGGTGGGTCAGGAGTTGACGCAGACGTTGCCGCCGGCCGGGTTCAGCAGACCGATGAGGTTGACGCTGTTGCCGCAGGCGTTCAGCTGGAGGTGGATCGGGATCTGGACCACGTTGCCCGAGAGAACGCCCGGCGAGCCGATGGCGTAGCCTTCGGCCCCCGCGTCGGCGGCGGCGCTGCCGATCCCGCCGAGCGTCGCACCGACGACCAGAGCGGCTCCGGCCACCAGGGTACGGATCTTCATGTGGATCTCCCATCGAATGAGGGTGTGCCGGGCCATCTCATACCAGCCCGGCCCGAACCTGTCCGATTCACCCACTCGTGGGCCCCGTCCGCGGCGAGATGCCACCCGGTGCCATGAGATGCCGATCAGGAGATTTTCCCGGAGAACGCAATCTCCCGGCCCGTCTGGACCGTATGCCCTTGTAGAAGCCTCTCCAGGAGGAAAGCTCATGGCGATCTTCACTCATCTCATCCCAGCAAACCGCCGTCACGGAAAGAGGGACATGACCTCGGGGCGCGACGACAACACCGGCAGGCACGGTCACCGTCGTCACCGCAACACCGGCCACGGAGGCCATGGAGGCCACCACGGGAACAACGGCCGCCACGGTTCCGGCTGCTGACCACCGAGAACGGCTGGGCGGACCCCGCTCCTTGACCCGCCCAGCCGGCAATCGTTGAGGAACGCGTCCATGAGACGTGTCGCGTGGCATGCGCTGCACCGGCTGCTGTCGGTGGCCGACGATCCCGATGCCCTCGTCGCCGCCGCGCCGCCGGTCGCCCCGCGCGAGGCGTTCCGGCGGTTCTGGCCCTACACCCGTGGCGGCCGGCGCTGGCTCGTGCCGATCCTCCTCTTCAGCATGATCGGCCCGTTCGTCGACGCGGCCGAGATCTGGCTCTTCAAGATCGTGGTGGACGAGGTCCTCGTTCCGCGCGATCTGAGCCCCTTCCTCTGGATAGCGCTCGCCTACCTCGGGCTCGTCGTCCTCTCCGGCGTTCTGGAGTTCGCCGACGACGTGATGTCCACCTGGGTCGGCGAGCGATTCCTGCTGGCCCTGCGCTCGGACGTCTACCGGCACGTCCAAGGGCTCTCGCTCGGGTTCTTCGAACGGCGGCGGCTGGGAGACGTACTGTCGCGCATCACCGGCGACGTCGACGCGATCGAGACGTTCCTCCTCTCCGGAGTGGCCAACGCCCTCTACTACGTCATTCAGTTGGGCGTCTTCCTCGGGCTGCTCTTCTACCTGAGCTGGGACCTGACCCTCCTCGCGCTGATCATCGTGCCGCTCTTCTGGGCCTCGGCCCGGCGCTTCTCGCGGCTGGTCAAGGCCGCATCACGGGAGCGGCGCCGGCGCAGTGGCTCGATCAGCGCGATAGCCGAGGAATCGCTCGGGAACATCGCTCTGGTGCAGGCGTACAACCGGCAGGGGACCGAAGAAGGCCGGTTCACCCGCGAGAGCATGGGCCGCTTCCGCGCGGAGATGGTCTCCGCGCGGATCCGCTCCGTCTACGGCCCGATCGTCGAGGTGATCGAACTGACCGGCGCGCTGGCCGTGATGGGCCTGGGCACGTGGAAGCTCGCGCAAGGGCAGCTCACGCTCGGCGGACTGCTGGTCTTCATCGCCCTGTTGAGCAAGCTCTACAGTCCGATCCGCGACCTGTCCCAGCTCACGACCACCTTCTACGCGGCGTCCGCGTCGGCCGAGCGGATCATCGAACTGCTCGACCAGCGCCCCCAGGTCGTCGAGGTGGAAGCCGCCCGTGCCCGGAGGATCGGCCGCGCCCGGGGCGATGTCGAGTTCCGCGGCGTCTCGTTCCGCTATCCGGGCACGGAGCGGTGGGCGCTGCGCGACGTGTCGTTCCGTGTGGAGCCCGGTACGACGCTGGCGCTGGTCGGTTCGAGCGGCGCGGGCAAGTCCACGGTCGGAAAGCTGCAACTGCGCTTCTACGACCCCGACCAGGGGGCGGTCCTCCTCGACGGCACCGACCTGCGGGAGCTGCAGCTGTCCGAACTGCGCGAGAACGTCGCGGTCGTGCTGCAGGAGACGCTCGTCTTCCACGGCAGCGTACGGGAGAACATCGCCTACGGCCGGCCCGGCGCGACGGAGGCGGACATCGTCGCGGCGGCGCGTGCGGCCGACGCCGACGGGTTCATCCGGCTGCTCCCCGAGGGCTACGACACCGTGGTGGGCCAGCGGGGCCGGACGCTGTCCGGCGGGCAGGCGCAGCGCCTGGCGATCGCCCGCGCGATGGTCAGGGACGCACCCGTACTGCTGCTGGACGAACCGACCACCGGCCTGGACGCCGAGTCGGCCCGCCGGATCATGGAACCGCTGCGCCGGCTGATGGCCGGGCGGACCACCGTCGTGATCTCGCACAACCTGCTCACCGTGCGCGACGCGACCACCACGGTGGTGCTGGACCGGGGCCGGGTCGCCGAGTGCGGCACGCACGAGGAACTGCTCGTACGGGGCGGCGCCTACGCCCGCCTGCACCGCGCGAACGGCGGCGCGCCCGGCGCCGGCGCCACCACGGCAGCAGCTCCCCTGAAGGTCCTGTCGTGAGCCCGAAGGTCCCGTCATGAGCCCCGCCACCGCCACCCGGCCGGCGGCCCCGCCCCTCGCGCCCGGTGCGGCCCCCGCGCCGGGGTACGAGGTACTGGCGCACCTGGCCCGGACCGGCTGGCTCGACCTCTACGACGCCTGGAGCGCGGAACGGGACTGCCGGTGCGTGGTGAAGGTCCTGCGCCCCGACTGCCGCGGCGAGCCCCGGCTGGGCGACCGGCTCGTCCGCGAGGGCCGCTGGCTCCAGCGCTTCACGCATCCGCACCTGGTCCGCGCGTACGAGACGTTCGAGTCGCCCGAGCCGCTCGTCGTCCTCGAGACGCTGACGGGCGAGACGCTGTCGCACCTCATCGGCCGTCTGCCCCGGCGGGCGGCCGCCGAGGACGTGGCCGTCCTGGGCGTGCAGCTGTGCTCCGCGATGCACTACCTGCACGGGCAGGGCCTGCTGCACCTGGACCTGAAGCCGGCCAACGTCGTGGTGGAATGCGGCCACGCGAAGGTGCTCGACCTCAGCGTCGCCCGCGCGCCGGGCACCGCCCCGCCGGGCGTGGGCACGTTCGGCTATCTGGCCCCCGAGCAGGCGCGCGGGGGGCCGCTGTCGGCGGCGGCCGACGTCTGGGGCATCGGCATCACGCTGTACGAACTCGCCACCGGGGACGTCCCGTTCGACATCGGCGAGACGGTCGGCGGCACCACGGACGGCGGGAGCTCGGGCAGCGGCAGCGCGGACTGGTTTCCGCAGCTCGAAGAGGCGGCCCCACCGGTGACCGCCCGCCGGCGCCTCCCGCGCGCCCTGGCTGCGGCCATCGACGACTGCCTCCGGCCCGACCCGGCGGCGAGGCCTTCGATCCCCGAACTGTCCTCCGCCCTCGACGCGACGCTGCACCGGCGGCGGCGCGACACGCCCGTGCCGGAGTGACCGGAAAAGGCGTCTGGTGGGGGCCGACCCCATCTATGTAATGTCACATTGCATGATGCTCTTACGCCGTGCCGCGTCTTTCGCGGTCCTCGTTGCCACCATCCTCCCCCTGGCCGTCACCGCGCCCGCGCACGCGGAGGACACCTCCTCGTGCCGCACCGCGCCCTCGCCGCCCCTCGACGCCGAGCAGGCGCGGCTCACGGATGCGCGGACCACCGCGCTCGTGGAGCGCGCCGGGTTCGGGGACTTCGTACGGCGCTTTCCCGCCGCGCTGTGCGCAGTCCGGAGCCCCGCCGAGGCCGGGCAGCTGCTCGACAGCTGGGGCGGAGCCCTCTGGCAGGCCGCCGTACGCCGCGCCCAGGGGCAGCGGCCCGGCGGTGACCTCCCGGCCGGGGACGACCGGCCGCTGTACTGGACCCGCCTGGCCATGACCACCGCGCTCGCCCGCTGGGAGCCGGCATTCGCCGTCGACCGCGCTTCGCTGCGCGCCCGCTTCGAGGACGCCTCGCGCGGCCTCACCGACAGCGCCTTCCGGACCGCGCCGGGCGTACGGCGCGTCTTCATCAGCGGCTTCGACCCCTTCGGGCTGGACGCCGAGCTCCGCCGCGCCAACCCCTCCGGTTCCGCCGCCCTCCGGCTCAACGGCCGCCGCATCACCCTCGCCGACGGCAGCCGCGCCGAGATCCGGGCCGTCGTCCTGCCGGTGCGGTACGCCGACTTCGACGCCGGCATCGTGGAGCGGGCCTTCGCCCCGCGCCTGGCCGGCGGTCCCGGTCCGGCGGACGTGATCACCACCATCAGCCAGGGCTACCCCGGCATCTTCACCCTGGAAGCCTGGGCGGGCCGGTCCCGGTCGGCGGATCCGTACCCCGACAACACCCGTTCCCTCTCCGGCGGCACCCGCGAGCACCCCGTGACCGCTCCCGGTCTCGGCCCGGGCGCGGAGTTCATCCGGACCACGCTCCCCACCGACGCGGCGACCCGCGCCGTCCAGAGCCCGTACCCGGTGCTCCTGAACACCGCCGTCACCGAGATCCCCGCGGGCGCCGCCGAGCCGGTGGACCGGGAGGACGGCCCGACGCCGGGTTCGCGCGCGGTGGAGGGCGGCGGAGGGGGCTACCTGTCCAACGAGGTGGCCTACCGCTCCAACCGCCTCCGGGGAGAGATCGCCCCGCACGTGCCCGGCGGCCACCTGCACACCCCGGTCCTCACCGGCCTCCCGGCGGACCCGAACCTGCTGACCGGCCCCGAGTTCGAACAGAACGAGACCGCGATCACCGCGGAGGTCCGCACCATCCTCGAACACCTCGCCGCGCGCCCTTAGCCGGGCGGTGCCTACAGGGATCCGAGTTCGTCGCTCAGATCCCCGAGACCGAGCGAGCCGAGCGAGAGCGCGGCCATGTGCCAGCGCTTGAGGTCGAAGTCCGGTCCCTGCTTGGCCCGGGCCCGCTCCCGGCCCTCCAGCCAGGCCCGTTCACCGAGTTTGTACGAGATGGCCTGGCCGGGCCGGCCCAGGTAGCGGACGACCTCGCTGTCCAGGTAGGCGACGGGCCGGCTCGAGTAGCGGCCGAGGAACTCCCGCGCCAGCGCGGGAGTCCACCGCTCCCCGGGCCGGAACGGCGAGTGCGCGGGGATGCGCAGCCGCAGGTGCATGCCGATGTCGATCACGACGCGGACGGCCCGCATCATCTGGGCGTCGAGATGGCCCAGCCGGTGGGCCGGATCGGTGAGGAACCCCAGCTCGTCCATGAGGCGTTCGGCGTACAGGGCCCAGCCCTCGGTGGTGGCGCTCACCTTGGCGACCTTCGTCTGGTAGCGCGACAGGTCGGCTGCGACGAACGTCCAGTGCGCCAGCTGGAGGTGGTGGCCGGGCAGACCCTCGTGGTACCAGGTGGACACGAGGTTGTGGGTGGGGAAGCGCGTCCGGCCGAGCGTGGGCAGCCAGGTCCGGCCCGGGCGCGCGAAGTCGAGCGAGGGCTGCGAGTAGTACGGGGCCGCGGCGCCACCGGGCGGCGCGATGCACGACTCGACGCGCCGGACCGGCTCGGCGATGTCGAAGTGCCGCCCGTCCAGCGCCTCCACGGCCTCGTCCATCAGGGACTGGAGCCACAGCCTGGTCTCCTCCACGCCGTGGACGCTCTTCCCGTGCTCCCCCAGCCAGGCCAGCACCACCCACGGGTCCTGCCCGCCGGGCAGGATGCGCTCCGCCTCGGTGCGCATCCCGGGCAGCAGCCGGTGGAACTCCTCCCAGCCGTAGGCGTACGCCTCGTCCAGGTCGAGGTCCGCGCCCGTGTAGTAGCGCGCGAAGCGGCCGTAGCGCTCGCGCCCGACGGCGTCCTCCGTGCCGGCGCCGGTGGCCTGCGCACCGTACTCGTGCCGGAACCACTCCCCCAGCTCCGCGAAGGCCAGCGTCGCCCCCCGCGCCGCGGCCCCGACCTCGGCGGCCGTCTGCGGCGGCGCACCGGCGGCCAGGCGGCCGAATCCGCCGCCCTCGGCGCCCAGCCACTCCTCCAGCTGCGCCACGTTGGCCCGTACCTGGCGGGGCGCCGCGGTCGTTCCGCGGCGCGCGCCCTCGGCGAGGGAG
The DNA here is from genome assembly GCF_042890265.1 of Streptomyces sp. NPDC002209. NCBI lineage: Bacteria > Bacillati > Actinomycetota > Actinomycetes > Kitasatosporales > Streptomycetaceae > Streptomyces > Streptomyces sp. NPDC002209. Next base: position 421,619 of record NZ_JBIARX010000004.1, read on the forward strand.
GCACGGTAGCCGCTCAGGCACCCCGGCACGGCCCGCAGCCGTTCCGCGATCGCCGCCCAGTCCTCGGGCGTACGGGTCGGCATCACCGCGAAGACCTTGCGCACCCGGTGCAGGGGCGAGGAGATGTTGTCGACGGCGCGCAGGTGCTCGCCGGCGTCGTACTGGGCGAGTCCCGCGCCGAGCCGCTCCCGCAGCAGCCGCGCGCACCGCCGCTCGACGTCGGCGCCGCCGTCCGGGTGGGCGCCGCCGAGCCGTACGAGCGTCTGGCGCGCGAGCTCGGCCTCGGCCAGGGCCCCGTCGGGCGAGTAGTCGGGCAGTCTCCCGGCGCCGACGGACGTCCCGAGGTACGTCCCGGTGATCGGGTCGAGCGCGACCAGGGCGTCGACATGGGCGTCGGAGATCTGACGGGGCAGCTCACGCTGATGCCTCAACATGCCCCGACTCCTGCCCGCCCCTCCCCCGGCCAAGCCCGCGGCACAACCCTTTGGCCGGTACTTGGCCCGTGCCGCTCCACTCGCGCCATAAATCGAACACATGCTTGAATTGGCGAATGCAGTGCATCTCCTTCCCCGACGACCTGGTCACCCTCCAGGCCGACTGGCTCCGTACCTACCGGGAACTGGCCGGGCGGCCAGCGGCAGCCAGTACGACCACGCTCCGCCGTCGGCTGATCACCCTCTCGTGTGCGATCTCCGCTCATCCGTACTGGTCGCGCCCGGCCCGCACGGCGGGCGGCCCGGTCGAGCTCCGCCGCGTGGCGAGGGCCCGAGGCTGGGTGAGGGCGGCATGACGAGCGCCTGCCCCGGGAACGACCCGGGACCCGGGACGCCGGCGCCGGCTCCCCGCGTGGTCGTACATCCCCCGGACCACCGCGGGTGGCGCCGGGTGCGGTGCGACGGCCAGAGCCTCGGCACGGCGTACCGGATCAGCGACATCGCCGTCTTCCTCGCCGCCACGGGCATGGAGGACGCCGAGGATTTCGACGTCACGGACCCCGCCCTGGTCGACTGGCGCGGCGGCGGCCCCGACTGCTGGACGCCTCCCTCGCTGTAGCGCACCGCGGCCGGCGACCGCGTCGACGCCGAGCGACGGAGCTGCCGACGAGCTGCCGTTCCGCCTCGCCGGAGCCCACGTAGCCCGTCGGGGGTATCCGCTCGTCCGCACAGCCCGCCTTCACGGGTGTTGAGCAGGCGCGGGCGAGGGGCGGCGTTAGCGTCGGCTGCGGCGATCATCAGCGCCGCGGCCGACCCTGACATGCCTGTCAGCGCATCGCTCGTGGCCCACGGCAACGCCACTTCGGTGTCGTGCACTGCAGGAGGTTGTGATGTCGGGTAGTGCGGTATCGGCGGCGTCGGAACAGGGGAATGCGCGGCGAAGCCGAGGGGCCCGGGCTTCCTGGTGGACGCTGTTGCGGTCCTGGGTGACCGGGCTGGCGGTACTGGCCGGGATGGTCGTCCCCCTCGCCGCGGCAACACCCGCCGCCGCGCTGACCAGAACCCTCGCCTACGTCACCAACAACGCGGCAGGCACCGTGTCGGTGATCGACACGGCCACCGACACCGTCACGGCCACCATCGACGTCGGCAGCGGCCCTGAGGGGGTGGCGGTCACCCCGGACGGCACCCGCGCCTACGTCACCAACTCCAACGGCACCACCGTGTCGGTGATCAGTACCGCCACCAACACCGTCACCGCCACCATCGACGTCGGCAGGGGACCCCGCGGGGTGGCGATCACCCCGGACGGCACCCGCGCCTACGTCACCAACTCCATCGGCGGCAGCGTGTCGGTGATCGACACCTCCACCAACACCGTCGCCGCCACCGTCGACGTCGGCGAGGCCCCTCGTGGTGTGGCGGTGGGATTCAGCGTCTACGTCGCCAATGCCGGATCGAACACCGTGTCCGTAATCGACACCGCCACCCATACCGTCACCGCCACCGTCGACGTCGGCACCTTCCCCCAAGGTGTGGCGGTCAATCCGGACTCCGCCTACGTCACCAACACCAATGACGCCACGGTGTCGGTGATCGACACCACCGGCAACACCGTCGACGCCACCGTCGACGTCGGCGACTCCCCCTTGGGGGTGGCGGCCGCCCTGGTCGGAGGCGCCAACGTCTACGTCACCAACGCCACCTCGCCGGGCACCGTGTCGGTGATCAACTCCGCCACCAACACCGTCACCGCCACCATTCCCGTCGGCGCCCTCCCCCAGGGCGTGGCGGTCACTCCGGACACCTCCCGCGTCTACGTCACCAACGTCGGCTCGGACACCGTGTCGGTGATCGACACCGCCACCCATACCGTCGCCGCCACCGTCGACGTCGGCGACGGCCCCGTCGGCGTGGCGATCGCGACCATCCCCGTGCTGGAGCAGCCGCGGATTGCGACCACACTGACGCTGAAGGCCGAGGAGAAGGAAGGGAAGGGCAAGGACGGGCCGGGGGTCCTGGCCGGCGGCGACCGCACCCTGAAGGCCAGGCTGACCGCCGGAGGCGAGCCCGTGGAGGGCAAGCGGATCGCGTTCACCACCGACTCCACCTCCCTGTGCACCGACACGACGGACAGCAGGGGCCATACCTTCTGCAAGGTCCCGCACAGGTATGACGACGAAGCCTGCTACACCGCCACCTTCGCCGGCGACGACACCCACGGCCCGTCCACCGCCACCGTCTGCACGCAGCACCACCACGGCGAACCCCACCACGAGGGGGACCAGCCCGACGACAGCAGCACCCACGCTCTGACGCAGGCCCCCATGACTTCGCCCGCCCTTCCCACCATCCGGCACAGCCACTGAATTCCTTCAGCCCGGCCACTGATCAGGCGCAACAACCCGGTCGCCAGGCCTGCCGTACTCGAGGCAGGATCAGGCAGATCCTTTCCGCCTCTGGGTCTGCGCACGGTTCCGGATGAGAGGCTGGGCGGCATGAGCTCTGAGCTGGACGATCAAGACTGCCGGGACTTCTTGGCCTCGATCCGCGTCGGCGACCTCTGCAGTGGGACCGCAACAGAGGTCACACGGTCGCGAGGGGTGGCGGTGACCCTGGATGGATTTCCGCGGCGTCCGCTGGGAATGGTCGGCCACTTGGGACTGTCCTGGCGGGGGCGTGCGGCCGGGGCTGTGCAGGTCGGCCAGCGAATAACCGGCGAGGTCGTGGCCGTCGATCCGGATGAGGGCATCGCCTGGTTGTCGATGGCCGCCGCCGAGAGCCCGGAGCTCTGGAAGTTCCTGAGTTCCCTTCGCCCTGGCGAACTCCTCTCCGGCACAGTCGCCGCCATCGAGCGGTTCGGCGTGTTCGTGGCGTTGGACGAAGGCCCGGCCCACCCGGTCTTCCCAGGCGTCGGGTTCATCACGATCCCCGAACTGTCCTGGCGGCGCTTCGAAGCGGCATCGGACATCGTCCGGATCGGACAGCGCGTCTCGGGCGAGTTCCTCTACTTCGACACGTGGAACGGAGAGGCCAGGCTGTCCGTGCGAGCGACTCAGCCGGATCCGTTCCAGGTGTTCGCGGACAGCACCGTGGTGGGCCAGACCATGCATGGGCGGGTCACGAAGCTGGTCCCGTTCGGCGCTTTCGTCCGGGTCGCCGACGACATCGAGGGGATGGTCCACCTTCAGGAGCTGGCAGAGACACCCGTCAGCACTCCCGAGGAAGTCGTCCAGGTCGGCGACGAGGTGTCGGTCGTCATCACCGAAGTCGACCGCGAGCGACGCAGGCTGTCCCTCTCCCGTCGCCGGGTTGCACCTGACCTTCGCTGAGTCCTGCGCCTTTGCTCGCGCGGGGGCCTTTCTCGGCGTCGGGCACGGGCGGGCAGAGCAGGGGGAACCGCCGGTCAAGTCGGCTCAGTCCACGACGGCGTCGATTTCGACTTCGACGAGCCATGCGGGGTCGATGAAGCGGGACACCTCGACGAACGTGCACGCGGGACGGATGGATGCGAATCGCTCGCCGTGCGCTCGCGCAGCCTCCGTCCACTGCTCGATGTCCGTGAGCATGACGCGGGTTCGCACGACGTGCCCCAGTTCGGCGCCCGCCTCCTTCAGCGCGCGTTCGGCGATGTCCAGGCAGCGCACCGTCTGGGCATACACGTCGCCTGTTCCCACGGTGGCGCCGTCGTCCCCGATGGGTGCGGTCCCGGCAACGGCGACGTACTCGCCCGACCGAACCGCTCGGGAGAAGCCGATCTGCGGTTCGAGAGGGGACCCGGAGCTGACCATCTGCCGATCACGTGTCATGGCGTCATCCTTCCAGAGCGGCGCCGGCGGGCAGGCCCCCCGGGGTCGGCCGGCGTCGGCTCCCCGACGTGCGCGCCGCGCGATGGGTGCGCACGATGGGTTGCGGGACCGGTGCGTCACGGAGACCTGGGTCCCGCACTCGAGAGAGAGGCGGCGCAATGAGCAGCACGCCGAGTACGACGCCGAGCGCTACCAGCAGAGCCTGGGCATCGGGCGGTACGACGTTCGCGGGCGTCGTGATGATCATCACCGGTATCTTCGGCATCATCGAAGGCATCGTCGCCATCGCCAACGACGAGGTGTACCAGCGCATCGGCAACTACACCTTCAAGTTCGACCTGACGGCGTGGGGCTGGATCCATCTCATCGTCGGCATCCTCGTGGTCGGCGCCGGCGCGGCGATCCTCAAGGGCTGGGAGGCCGGCCGTATCGCCGGTATCGCCCTGACCAGCCTCTACGTGATCCTGCACTTCATGTGGCTGCCGTACCAGCCACTCTGGTCGATCATCGCCATCGCCATCGGCGTGTTCGTCATCTGGGCCCTGTGCACCGACGTCCCGCGGACGGCGAAGCCCTGACGGTGTGACGGCGTCAGCCGAACTCCGGTGCTCCGGCGCCGCGCTGACTGCCGATACGATCCTTCCGGTAGGCGGTAGGCGCGTGTCACCGGCAAGGGGAGCAGAGACAGCATGACGATTCACCGGCCGGGCCGGCCCGGAGACCTGCCCGCGGCGGAACTGCTCTGGGCGCGGTGGGCGTTCGTCGCGGTACTCGAGGCGACCACCGAGGCGGAGAGCCACGGGGTCCACCGCACCGGCCACTGGATCGACGGCGCCGGGCTCCATCTCGACGACTCCGGCTGCACGTGGTGGACCCTGGCCCGGATGGGCCAGGGTCGTTTCGTGCTCTACGGCGAGGACGAGTCGAGCGGCGTCAAGTGGCACGAGCCCCCCGTCGACATGCTGGCGCAGGCCCCGGACTGGCTCCCGTACGAGACCCTGCGCGGCCTGCTCGAAGGCTGGGAGCTGGGCTGCGTCTACTGGTACGAGAACGGCGCCTGGGCCCGCGCGCCCTACCCCGAGAGCCTCGAGGACGACGGCCTGGACTGTGGAATGAGCCGTTTCGTGGACAGTGAGAAGCTCCTCTGGCTGCTGGCCGGCCACGGGCCGGCCGCGAAGGGGCTGCTGGAGGCCGCGGAGCACTACCGGCTGACGCCCGGGGCGCTGGACCTGCTGGTCGCCGAGACCGGGAACGGTGGCCGGGACGAGGACTGGGACCTGCCCGCCGTGCACCGCGCACTGCATCTCGCCGGCCTCTCGGCCGACGCCGTCCCCGCCCCGTAGAGCCGGCCCCGCCGTCACCCGTACGGCCCAGTCCGTACGGCGTGCAGGACGACCTGCGATCCCGCACCCTTGACGGGAGAGGTGAGAACAGTGACCAGTCCGACTCCGGCCCAGTTCCGGGCCGTCCACGGAGACATGGGGCGGTGGCAGGCCGTCGACTTCGAGATCTACGAGCACCTCGTCGAGAACCAGTACGCCGTCGGCCCGAAGACCCCGCCGGAACCCTCCGACCGGGCTGCGGCCCGCCCGGCCCCCCACCCGCCGACCCGGTTCAGGCCGACGGGCTAGGCCGTCTCCCTCGGCGCGGGGTTCACGGGCAGGCGGGGGGCGGCGAGCCGTCTGACGCCGCGGACCAGCCCGTACGTCCCGAGCGCCGCCCCCGGAACGGCCGTGACGGCGACCAGCGCCCACTCCTGTGCGTAGTGCACGGCCTGCGTGGGCGTCCGGTCGAAGGTGATCATCGGGCCCCAGGTGTAGTAGCCCCAGATCATCAGCAGCTGGGAGAGCACGGCGCGGAGCACGGCATGCACTGCCGTGGGGGCGGTGGCCGCGACGGCGACCACGATGAGTGCGTACGGCGCGTACCCGGATGCGAAGCGGCTCGCCGCGGTCACGTTCAGCCCGTCGCCGTCACCCGCGACGGCGATCCACGCGGACAGGGCTCCGGCGGCCAGGGCCACGGCCACCGTCACGGCCGTCCGCTGCACACCCTTCTTCATCCGGTCCTCCTCAGCTGCCGCTCGCGTTCCCGTTCGTCTCCACCCTCCGCTGCACGCATGCGCGCAGAATGACCGGACCATGACCGTTTCGTCACGACGGGACGGGTCAGGCCGCCAGCCGGTCCGCGCGCTTCGCCTCGCGGCGCCGCAGCGCGTCCTCGTCCGTGTCCGCGTCGTACGTCACCAGCTTCGGCAGCAGTACGGACAGGGCTGCCACCGCCGCCACGCACATCAGGCCGCCGCTCCAGAAGGCCGGCCGGGTGCCCGTCCAGCCCGCCACGCTGCCCGCGCGGACCTGGCCCAGCTGCGGGCCCACGCTGTACGACAGCACCTCGATGCCGGCCAGCCGCCCGCGCAGTTCCTCGGGGATGGTCTGGTTCCAGATCGTCGCCCGGCCCAGGCCGCTCAGCATGTCGCCGGCCCCGGCCACCGCCAGGCACGCCAGCACCACCCGGATGTCGGCGAACCAGCCCGCCCCCGCGATCGCCGCGCCCCAGACCACGGCTCCGAAGACCACGAAGAGGCCGTGCCTGCGCACCCGCGAGGTCCAGCCGCTGGTCATTCCGAGGACCAGGGAGCCCACGGCGCCCGCGGAGTACATCAGGCCCAGCGCCCACACCGCGTCGAGCTCGTCCGCGAGGAAGGGGAAGATCGTGTTCGGGAAGGCGAAGAACATCGCCGCGAGGTCCACCGCGTACGTGCCCAGCAGCACCGGCCGGCTCCACGCGTAGCGCGCCCCCTCGGCGATCCCGCGCAGCGAGGGCCGGTCCGCGTCGGGCGACGGCGGCGCCGGGGTCAGCCGGGTGCACAGCAGGACGGACAGCACGAAGCCGCAGACGGTGACGGCGTAGGCCGCCGGGTAGCCGGCGTAGGCGACGACCAGTCCGGCGAGCGCCGGTCCGGCGATGGCGCCGATCTGGTAGCGCAGCGCGTTGAGCGCGGCGGCCGCGGTCTGCTGCTCGTGCGGCACGATCCGGGCCATCATCGAGTCCAGGGCCGGGCGCTGGAGCCCGGCCAGCGCCGAGACGCCGGCCGCGACGACGTACAGGGGCCACAGCAGCGGGTTCGGCAGCAGGGCGTTCACGAGCAGGACGAGGGCCAGCACCCCGAGCCCGGCCTCGCTCAGCAGGATCATCCGCCGCCGGTCGATCGCGTCGGCGAGGGCTCCGCCGTACAGGCCGAAGACCACCAGCGGGACGAGTTCCACCGCGCCCATCGCGCCGACGGCGAACGGCGAGTCCGTCAGGTGCTTGATCTGGAGGGGGAGGGCGATCATCGCCATGAAGGACGTGAAGAACGTGACGGCGCCCTGGAAGAAGAGCAGCCGGAAATCACGGCTGGAACGCCAGGGGGAGAGGTCGGGAAGCAAGCGGGACGAACGGGCGGTACTCACAGCGGATCATCGTGCGTGACCGGCTCCCGCCCGGGCAACGGATTTTCCCGTGCCCGGGCCCCGCACCTCGCGTCCCCCCACCGCACCACCTCACCTCACGTCATCACCTCACCCCATCACTTCACCTCATGTCGTTTCCGCTCCCAGGTGCTGCCACAGGAAGGTGTACGCGAGGGCCTGGTTGGCGGCCGCCTGTTCGTTGTCGCTGGCTCCGCCGTGACCGCCGCCGGTGTTCTCGTGGAACAGCACCCGGTGGCCCAGTTCCCGCAGCCGGGCGGCCGTCTTGCGGGCGTGGCCGGGGTGGACGCGGTCGTCGCGGGTGGAGGTCATCAGGAGCAGGGGCGGGTACGGCCGGTCCGCGGACAGGTTGTGGTACGGGGAGAGGGCCTCGAGGTGGGGCCGGTCGGCTTCGCTGTCCGGGTCCCCGTACTCGGCGACCCAGGACGCCCCGGCGAGCAGCCGGTGGTAGCGGAGCATGTCGAGCAGGGGCACCTTGGCGACGACCGCGCCGAACAGCTCCGGGTGGCGGACGAGCATGGCGCCCATGAGCAGGCCGCCGTTGCTGGCGCCCGTGATGCCGAGCTGCCCGGGGGTGGTGATGCCCCGGGCGGTGAGGTCGGCGGCGACGGCGGCGAAGTCCTCGAAGGCCCGTACCCGGTTCGCGCCGAGGGCGGCCCGGTGCCAGGCGGGGCCGTATTCGGCGCCGCCGCGGATGTTGGCGACCGCGTACGTACCGCCGCGGGCGAGCCAGGCGCGGCCGGTGACCGGGCTGTAGTACGGGGTCTGCTGGTCCCGGAAGCCGCCGTACCCGTAGAGCAGCGCGGGCCCCGGCCGGTCCTGGCCGGCCGGGCCGACGACGAAGTACGGGACCTGCGTGCCGTCGGCGGAGGTCGCGAAGAACTGCCGGACCGACAGTCCGCGGGCGTCGAAGCGGGCGGGGGCCTGCTTGAGCGGCTCGGAGTCGGCGCCGATGTGCCCGTACGCGAGCGTGGAGGGCTGCAGGAAGCCGTCGACGTTGAGGAAGTACTCGTCGCTGACGTCCGGGTCGGTGTCGGTGACGGTCGCCGAGGACAGCGCCGGCACGTCCGCCAGCGGCCGGCGGCTCCAGCCGTCCGGGCCGGGGGTGAGGACCTCGATGCGGGTCGCGACGTCGGCCAGCGTCTCCAGGATCAGGTGGTGGCGGGTCCAGCTGTGCCCGGCCAGGGCGGTGCGCTCGTCCGGCGCGAACAGCACGTGCGCGGTGCGGTCCCCGGCGAGGAACTCCTCGAAGCGGAAGGCGAGGAGCGAGCCGGCCGGATGTCCCAGCCACGGGGTCTTCGGGGTGACGATCAGCCACTGCCGGTACGCGTACTTCCCGGCGTCGTCCGGCACGTCGATCCTGACGAGCCGGTCGCCGTCGGCGAGGAGGTGGAGCTCGTCGTGGAAGAAGTCGGTGGAGCGGGAGACGAAGTCGCGCTCGTAGCCGGGGGTGGCGTCGTGCCAGCCGGAGGCGGCCACGTCCCCGGTCTCGGCTTCGAAGACGAGCTCGGCGTCCGCCGGGGCGGTGCCCCTGCGCCAGCGCCGGACCGTACGGGGATAGCCGGATGCGGTCAGCGAGCCCGGCCCGAAGTCGGTGCCGAGGAAGACGGTGTCCTCGTCGATCCAGCCGATCCGGGTCTTCGCCTCCGCGACCTCGAAGCCGCCCTCGACGAAGGCGCGGTCCTCGAGGTCGAACTCGCGGACCACGACGGCGTCGGAGCCGTCCCGGGAGAGCTGGACCAGCGCCCGCCGGTAGTCGGGGTGGCGCACCCGGGCGCCGGCCCACACCCACTCCTCGCCCTCCTGCGCCGCGAGCGCGTCGATGTCGAGGAGCACCTCCCAGGCGGGGTCGTCCTTGCGGTACTGCTCGAGCGTCGTACGCCGCCACACGCCCTTGGGGCGCTCCGCGTCCCGCCAGAAGTTGTAGAGGTGCGCGGCGCGGCGGACGGTGTACGGGATGCGGTCGGCGTCGTCGAGGGCCTCGCGCAGCTCGGCGCGCAGCGGCTCGAAGCGCGGGTCGCCGGTGAGCGCGGCGGCGGTCTCGGCGTTCCGCTCCCCCACCCAGGCCAGCGCGGCCTCGCCCTCGACGTCTTCCAGCCACAGGAAACGATCTTCAACAGTCACCCCATGATTGTGCAGCCCCGCGGGACCCGCCGGAGCCGCGTCGGGCTACCGGGGTCCGGTGGCCGGTGGAGGGCCGGTCATGCCGACAGGGGCCGGTCGTGGGCGCCGACGGGGGCGGGCAGGGCCGTCGAGCCGGTGAGGTAACGGTCCACGGCGGCGGCCGCCGCCCGGCCCTCGGCGATGGCCCACACCACCAGGGACTGTCCGCGCCCGGCGTCACCGGCCACGAAGACCCCGTCGGGCCGGCGCCGGAACGGCCGCTCCGGAGGCTTGCCCCACGTCGGCGGCACGCCCGGGGCCGGCGCCTCGGCCCAGGGCGGCGTCCTGACCTGCGGGGCTGCCCCGCCCGACCCGCCCGGCGGCGAACCACCCGACGACGAGCCGTCCGGGGGCGACGGCGGCGGCTCGCCGAGGGCCGCGAAGTCCGCGTCCCGGGCGAAGTTGCCGCGGCCGTCCCGGGTGAGCCCGAGCTGCTCGGCGAGCCCGCAGGCCCGCTCGGGACCCGAGAAACCGAGCGCCAGCAGGACCAGCCCGGCCTCCAGCACCCGCTCGGTGCCCGGCATCGGCCTCCTCCCGGCGGGTTCGACGGCGGTCAGGTGCAGGGCGCGCACCCGGCCTGCCGCATCGCCCTCGAAGTGCATGGTCGCGCTGGAGAAGAGCCGGGGATCGGTGCCGTGGCGTCCGCGCGCCTCCTCGTGGGCGTGGGAGATCCGGTACACCTGCGGGTGCACCAGCGGCCAGGGCTCCCCTTCGGGCCGCTCCGGTCCGGGTTCGGGGCGGATGTCGAGCTGGACCACCGACAGCGCTCCCTGCCGCAGGGCGGTGCCCAGGCAGTCCGAGCCGGTGTCCCCGCCGCCGACGATCACCACGTGCCGGCCCTCGGCCGTGATCCCGGGTTCCGCCAGGTCTCCCTCGCCGACCCGGTTGGCGCAGGTCAGGTAGTCCATGGCCTGGTGGATGCCGTGCAGCTCGCGGCCCGGCGCGGCCAGCTCCCGGCGCTCCGCGGCCCCGACGGCGACGACGACCGCGTCATGGCGCCGCCGTATGTCGGCCGCCGATGTCCGGCCGCCGATGTCCGCGCCCGTGCGGAAGACCGTGCCTTCCGCCTGCATCTGGGCGATCCGCCGGTCCAGGTGCGTCTTCTCCATCTTGAACGCGGGGATGCCGTAGCGGAGCAGACCGCCGATGCGGTCGTCCCGTTCGTAGACGACGACGGTGTGCCCGGCCCGGGTCAGCTGCTGGGCCGTGGCGAGCCCGGCCGGGCCGGAGCCGATGACGGCGACGGTCTGCCCGCTGAGGCGGCCGGGCGGTGCCGGCGGGGTGTACCCGAGCTCCCAGGCCTGGTCGGCGATGGTCTGCTCGACGTTCTTGATGGTCACCGGATCGGCGTTGATCGCCAGGACGCAGGCGTCCTCGCAGGGGGCCGGACAGAGCCGGCCGGTGAACTCGGGGAAGTTGTTGGTGGCGTGCAGCCGCTCGGCCGCGGCCCGCCAGTCGCCGTGCGCGGCGTACGCGTTCCACTCGGGGATGAGGTTGCCCAGCGGGCAGCCTCCGTGGCAGAAGGGGACGCCGCAGTCCATGCAGCGGTTCGCCTGCTCGGACACCAGGGGCAGCAGCGTCTGCCCGGCGTGCACCTCGCGCCAGTCGCCGAGCCGCTGGTCGGCGGGGCGGGACGGGACGGGGTTCCGGGGGGTCCGGAGGAAGCCGTACGGGTCGGTCATACGCCGCCTCCCTGGTCACAGGCGGATACGGCGGTCAGACCAGGCTACGCCGGGTTCCGGGCTGCCGGGGTGGCGAGGAATGCAGCGGTGGCCGCCGGGAACCGCCCGGGGTCGTCGGGCCACGGGGTGTGCCCGGCCTCCGGGGGCCGCGTACGCCGCCGGGGTGCCGGGGGCCCGTCCCGGTACCCCGGCTTCCCGGCTCCCGCGCGCCCAGGGGTTTCCCCGCGGCCGGCCGGCTTCACCCGGGGGCGGGACCCTGCTGCGCGTCGGGGGGCGCCGCGGCATGCAGGGCCGCGGTCAAGTAGCGCTGTACGACGTCCAGTTCATCGGGTGTGAACTCCTCGGCCGCACGGACCAGGCCTCCGATGAGCGGGCCGAAGAAGGACCAGCCGAGCTCGACCGCCTTCGGCTCCACCACCAGCAGCACCCGGCGCCGGTCGCGCCCGTCGCGACTGCGGCGGACCAGGCCGAGCCGTTCGAGCCGGTCGAGCAGGGCCGTGGTGCCCGCCGAGTTGAGCTTCAGGGCCTCACCGAGCCGCCCCGGGGTGACGGTCTCACCGGCCCGGTCGGCGTCGAGCAGCCGGATCAGGGCCCGCAGGTCGGTCGGGTGCAGGCCGTTGCGCCCGGCGAACTCGCCGCCGCGCAGGTGGAGTTCCACCGCGACCGCACGCAGGAGGTGGACCAGGCGCATGGCGGGGGTGTCGTCATCGCTCACTCGGCTACTATCTCGCCGAGCGAGATAATTGGTCAACGAGACGATGCCCAGGGGGGCCATTGTGTCCGCATCCCGTCCATTCTTCGCCGCTTACGACGCACTGCTCGCCCGGTGGCCGGCCGGCACCGCCGAGATCGACGTCCCCACCCCGTACGGCACGACCCGCGTCCACGCGTACGGGCCCGCCGGGGCCGCTCCGCTCCTCCTCCTGCACGGCGGCGGCTCCACCGGCGCCGTGTGGTTCGCCAACGCCGCAGCGCTCGGCGCGCACCACCGGGTGCTCGCCGTCGACATCCTCGGCGACGCCGGCCGCAGCGTGCGCGCGGGCCGCCCGCTGCGCACCACCGCCGACCTGATGGCCTGGCTGGACGCGCTCCTCGACGGCCTCGGCGCCCGGCGCGTCAGCCTGCTGGGCCATTCGTACGGTGCCTGGATCGCCCTGACGTACGCCCTGCACGCGGCGCAGCGGGTCGACCGGCTGGTGCTCCTCGACCCGACCCGGTGCTTCGCGGGCCACCGGCCCGGTTTCCTGCTGCGCTCACTGCCCGTGCTGGTACGTCCGACGGAGGCACGCGTGCTCGCGCATCTCGAGCGCGAGACGGCCGGCACGGACACCGACCCGGACTGGAAGCGGCTCTTCGTCCTGGCGGCCTCGGATTTCGCGGGCCGCAAGCTGATCGTCGGCCGCCGCCCGGACCCCAGGGCGCTCGCCGCCCCGCTGCTGGTCCTCCTGGCCGGCCGCAGCGGCGCCCACGATCCGCAGAGGGTCGCGGCCCGAGCCCGCGAGGCCGTACCGCACGCCCGGATCGAGACGCTCCCGCACCTCACCCACTACGCGCTGCCCGCGACGGCGCCGGAACAGACGAACCGCCTGGTCTGCGAGTTCCTCACGGCCGCCGACCGGCCCTGGGCCGGCCCGGGGGTCAGTCCAGGTCGAGGTGGTAGGCCCCGGCCGCGGCGTCGGCGAACAAGGTGAACTGGACGCGGGGTCCCGGCTCGCCGCCGTGGCCGGCCTCGCCCTCGTCCTCGCCGTCGAGGTCCACCTCGACCGGCTCGGCGTCCACGAGGACGTACTCCCCGTAGCCCTCGAAGTCCCCGGGGCCGTCCGCGACACCGATGTGGATCGGCGTCTCGTCGGGCAGCGCAGCCAGTGCCTCGCGGAGCCGGCCAGCGGTCCACACCTGCGGATTGTGATCGAACGTGTCAGCCATGCCGCGACATTAGAGCGCGGAGGGTGTGCCGCGGCCACGGCGCGCCGGAGGGTTTCCCGCATCCGCGACGACCGTCACCCGGAGTGCGTCCAGAGGCCGCCCAGGTGCGCGTGGAGGACGTCCTGCGCCTCGTACGGGGTGAGGTGGCCGATGAGGACGTGCGCGGTGAGGCCGTCCGCGAGGGCGAGGAGGGTGCGGGCCTCGCGCTGCGGATCGAGGGGTACGGCGCAGTCGGCATCTTCCACCGCCTCGGCGATGAGCTGCGTGAACGACTCCTGGAGGGCCGCGTAGTTGGCCTTCAGCGTCTCGGCGAGCGGCTCGCTGACGGCCGCCTGTGCGACGAAGGCCAGCCAGACCCTGGCCTCGGCCCGGTGCTCCTCGCGCAGCAGGGAGATCTCGGTGGCCGCATGGCCCAGGGCGGTGCCGGCCGACTGGGCCGGGCTCCTGACGAGCCGGGCCCGTACGCGCTCGCCAATGCGCTCGCCGACGTACCCGAGGGCGAAGACGAGCATCTCGTCCTTGGTGCGGAAGCAGCGCTGCACGGCGCCCATCGACACCTGCGCGCGGGCGGCGACATCGCGCAGGGTCACGCCTTCGAGCCCGCTTTCGTCGGCGAGGCGGCAGACGGCCTCGGCGATGAGGCGGCGTCGGCCCTCGTGGTCCACCTGCCTGGGCATGCCCGGTCTCCTCCCGCGCTCCTCCGTCGTACGGGCGAGTTTATTCGATGCGGCCGCATCGGTTCCCGGGTTAGTGTTCCGATGCAGTTGCATCGGAACGTGGAGAGGAGAGGGTTCACGCCATGCCGGATCCCTTGTGGAAGATGTCGGCCGCCGCACAGGCGCAGGCGGTGCGCCGCGCGGACGTGTCGGCCGTGGAGCTGGTCGACAGCCACCTGGCGCGCATCGCGGAGGTCAACCCGCAGGTGAACGCGGTCACTCAGGTCTTGGCGGAGCGCGCACGCGCGGCCGCGGCGCACACCGACCGGCTGCGGGCCGAAGGCGCGGTGCTGGGACCGCTCGCGGGTGTGCCGTTCACGGTGAAGGAGACCACCGCCGTCGAAGGCGTGGCGACCACCTTCGGTGCCGCGCGCTTCCGCGATCTGGTGGCACCGGCCGACGCTCCCCCGGTGGCACGGCTGCGCGCGGCGGGAGCGGTCCCGATCGGGCACGGCAACGTGCCGACCCTGATCCTGGCCGGGATGCACACCCGCAGCGAGCTGTTCGGCGACACGGTCAACCCGTGGGACCGCAGCCGGACCCCGGGCGGCAGCAGCGGGGGCGATGCGGTGGCCGTCGCCACGGGCATGGCGGCGCTCGGACTCGGCAACGACTCGGGCGGATCGGTGCGCATCCCGGCCCAGTTCTGCGGTGTGGCGGGGCTCAAGCCGTCCACCGGCCGGTTCCCGGCGGACCACCGCGTGCTCGGCCCGGACGACCCGGGCCCGGCGTCCCAGATGCTCGTCACCGACGGGCCGCTGGCGCGGTCGGTGGGAGACCTGCGGCTGGCGTACGAGGTGCTGGCCGGGACCGATCCGCGCGACCCGCGGGCGGTACCGGTGCCCCTCTACGGGGAACCGCTGCCCGGGCCGGTGAAGGTCGCCGTGGTGGCGGACCCGGGCGGGCAGGGCGTCCACCCTGCGGTACGGGGGGCCGTGGAGGCTGCCGCGGCCGCGCTGCGGGACGCCGGGTACGACGTGCGCGAGGTGGCGGACGTACCGCGCATGGCCGAGGCGCTCGAGGCCTACGGCCGGATCACCGTGACCGAGTTCGCCCCGAGCTGGCCGGTGGTGCGCACGCTGCTCGGGCCGGGCGGGGACCGGTACATCGCGATGGCGATGGAGCGGACCCCGCCCGCGAGCGCGGACGAGCTCGTGCAGCTGATGGGCAACTGGCTGAACATCCGCCGCTCATGGGCCGAATTCCTGGACGAGTACCCGCTGCTGCTCGGCCCGGTGTTCACCGAGCCGCCGGTCGAGCCCGGGCTGGAATCGCGCGACGGGGCGGGCCGCGACCGGGTGGCGGCGGGCATGCGCCTGTGCAGCGTGACCAGCTTCGTGGGCGTGCCGGCGGTGGCCGTGCCGACGGGGGTGGCCGACGGGCTGCCGTGCGGGGTCCAGATCGTCGGGCGGGCGTTCCGGGAGGACCTGTGCCTGGACGCCGCGCAGGCGGTCGAGGACCGGCTCGGGGTCCTCACGCCCGTGGACCCGCGCGGATGAGGTCGGGCCCCGGCCCGGGGCGTCAGAGGCCCCCGGTGTGGAGCAGCCGGTTGGGGGTCTCGGCCGGGACGCCGGTCAGGACGTCGCGTACGGCCTGCGCGGTGAGCCAGCTGCGGACCTGGGCGGGCGTCGCGGTGGGATGTGCGGAGAGGTAGAGGGCGGCGACGCCGGTGACGTGCGGGGCGGCCCACGAGGTGGCGCCGTCTTCGCTGGTGGCGGTGGAGCCGCCCGCGAGCGCGGAGGTGATCTTCTCGGCGGGGGCGTAGAGGTCCACGCAGCGGCCGTACCCGGAGCCGAATGCGTCCCCGTCGGTCCAGTGGCGGTCGTCGGCGGTGGCGGCGGCCACGACGATCGCGCCGTGGGCGCCGGCCGGGGAGTGACCGCAGGCGTCGTCGTTGAAGTTCCCGGCGGCGACGACCGTGGTGATCCCCGCTTCGACCATGTGCTGGACGGCGGTGTCGACGGCCGCGGAACGGTTCTTGAGGTTGAGGGACATGTTCACCACGGCCGGGCGCCGGGCGTGGGCGGTCACCCATTCCACGGCCTTGACGACGGAGTCCTCCGGCGCGGTGCCCGTGCTCGGGGAGGTGTCCTTGGTGTGCGGGCCGCTGCCTTCCTCGCAGGCGATGCCCTGGACGCGCACGATGTCCGACTTCGGGGCGACGCCGTACGTGGCGCCGCCGATGATGCCCGCGACGAACGTGCCGTGGCCCAGTCCGCCGCCGTCGAAGCAGTCGCCGGCGTCCGGATCCCCGACGAAGTCGGCGCCGAGGGCCGCGCGGCCGCCGAACTCGGCGTGCTTGACGTCGAGTCCGGTGTCGATCACGTAGACGTGCACGCCGGTCCCGTCGGCGCGCGAGGTGAACTT
Organism: Streptomyces sp. NPDC002209; assembly: GCF_042890265.1. Lineage (NCBI taxonomy): Bacteria > Bacillati > Actinomycetota > Actinomycetes > Kitasatosporales > Streptomycetaceae > Streptomyces > Streptomyces sp. NPDC002209. Next base: position 438,189 of record NZ_JBIARX010000004.1, read on the forward strand.
CCCGTCGAGCGGGCGGGTGCGCTGGTCGAGGCGGTCGAGGTTCCACGGAACTCCGGTGCGTACGACGGGCTTTGCCGCCGCCGGGCCGGACGGCGCACCCGACGGCGCACCCGACGGCCGGGGGCTGCCCGGCGGAGCGCCGGTGGGCAGCGGCGTGGCGGACGGCGCGACGGACGGAGATGCGGCACCGGCCCCCGCAGCACCGCCGGGCCCGGGCGCCTCCTCCGGGGAGCACGCCGAAACCCCCAGCGCCGCCAGTGCCACGACTGCTCCGAGCATCACCCTGCTGCTGCGCCCGCGTCCCATGACCCACCCCTGTCGCCGTGCGGCACCGCGCCGCCGAGGCTGGAGACGCCCGCGCCACCCCTCCGGTTGCCGCCCGGCGCGATTGCGCGGCGGTCCGGTCCGGCCGGACCGTGTCCCCGTCCTCCGGTGCGTCATCCGGGCCGCCGCCGTCCCGGGCCCGCCACGGTCACCCGTTCAGGGTCTTCATCAGCTCCGGGGCGTAGCGGTCGCCCGAGACGACCCCGTGCGGGGCGACTTCGTCGATGGCGGCCAGGTCGGCGTCGGTGATCGTCACCGCGGTGGCGGCGACGTTCTCCTCCAGGTAGCGGCGGCGCTTCGTGCCCGGGATCGGGACCGCGCCCCGGCGCAGGGTCCAGGCCAGGGCCAGCTGCGAGGGGGTGACCCCCTTGTCCGCGGCGAGCCGTCGGACCCGGTCGACGACGGCCAGGTTGCGGTCGAAGTTCTCGCCCAGGAAACGGGGGTCCGTACGGCGGAAGTCGTCCGCCGCGAAATCGTCCGGGGTGGTGATCGCGCCCGACAGGAAGCCCCGGCCGAGCGGCGAGTACGCGACGAGCCCGATGCCGAGATCGCGCAGGGTGTCGAGGACGCCGTCGTGTTCGATGCCCCGCTCGAAGAGGCTGTACTCGGTCTGTACGGCGGCCAGCGGGTGCACGGCGTGGGCGCGGGCGATCGTGGCGGGCGCCGCCTCGCACAGGCCGATGTGGCGGACCTTGCCGGCGGCGACCAGTTCGGCCATGGCCCCGACGCTCTCCTCGATCGGGACGTCCGGGTCGACGCGGTGCAGGTAGTACAGGTCGATGTGGTCCGTGCCGAGGTGGCGCAGGGAGCGGTCGGCCGAGCTGCGGATGTACTCGGGGGTCCCGTTGTGGCCGCGCAGCACACCCTCGTCGGTGAACTCGACCCCCGTCTTCGTGGCGATCACGGCGGCTTCGCGGCGGCCGGCCAGCGCCTTGCCGAGGAGCTGTTCGTTCAGGAACGGGCCGTAGCCCTCGGCGGTGTCGAGCAGCGTGACGCCCAGCTCCAGGGCGCGGTCGATGGTGGCCAGGGACTCGGTCTCGTCGGTGGCTCCGTAGTGGGCGCTCATGCCCATCAGGCCGAGGCCTTCGACGCCGACCTCGAGTCCCCGACCGCCCAGTGCGCGCATCTCCATGGTGCTTCCTCCGTAAGTAACTAACTGGATAGTTTGACTATGCACCCGGCTCGCGCCGCATGTCAATAACCAGATAGTTACTTGCTAGGCTTCGCCCCATGGCACGGGATTCCAGCGCGACCAAGGCACGCCTGCTCGACGCGGCCTTCTCCGAATTCGCCGCGTACGGCATCGCCGGCGCGCGGGTCGACCGCATCGCCGAGGCCGCGCAGGCGAACAAGCGGCTCATCTACGTCTACTACGGCAACAAGGAGCAGCTCTTCGACGCCGTGCTCCAACGCGCGCTGGAGACGGGATCGGAGTCCGTCCCGTTCAGCGCCGAAGACCTGCCGGGGTACGCGGGCGCCGTCTTCGACCACCTCATCGCGCAGCCGTCACTGATGCGGCTCGTGGTGTGGAAGCAGCTGGAGCGGCCCGGCGTCACGGACACGGAGGCGGACTCCTACCGCGGCAAGATCGCGGTGGTGGAGGAGGCGCAGCGGGCGGGGCGCGTCGACGCCGCACTGGACCCCGCCGACGTCCTCACGCTCGTGATGGGCCTGTCCCAGGCCTGGTTCGGCGCGGTGGGCGGACCCGCCGCGGGCGACTCGGGCACCGGCTGGGCGCCGGAGCGGCTGGCCCGGCACCGCGCGGCGGTGGTCGAGGCCGTACGCCGCATCACGGCTCCGCGGGACCCGGCCTAGGGGGTGTCGGTCGCGGCATCCCGACAAGACTCCTCGCCCACCGGGACGGGAGTCGCGCGGCCTACGGGGCCGGCGCCGGCGGGGGCGTGAGGATCATGCCGATCAGGTGGTCGAGGGCCGCCGCCGCGCCCGGGGCTTCCGGCAGCGCCTCGGGGGCCGTGTCGGGGGCGGTCCGGCGCAGTTCCAGCCAGCCCAGGTAGGCGGCGTACCCGGCGAGGGCGCGGTGGCGGGACTCCTGCGGCCCGAAACCCACTCCCCCGAAGATCTCGGCCAGGAAGTCGAGCCGGGTCCGGGTGACCCGGGCGACGACCTCGGCGACCGCCGGGTGGGCGGTGTGCGCGACGAGGGCGGGTTCCAGCCCGGCGATCTCCTCGGTGCCCAGAGCGACCGCGAACAGCGCCCGCGCCCGCGTCCACGGATCGGCTTCTTCCCGGACGGCCGTGATGACCTCCGCGGTGGCGTGCCGCTCCCACGCCTCCAGGGCCGCCACGAGCAGGGCCTCCCGGTTCTCGAAGTGCCAGTAGAAACTGCCGCGCGAGACCGCGAGTTCGCGGGCCAGTACGTCCACCGCCACCGCGGACAGCCCGCCGCGGGCCAGCGCGCGCAGCGCCGCCATCGTCCAGTCGTCCTTGGTGACTCTCCCCTTGGCCATGTTCCGTACAGTACTGTACGGAAAATCCATACAGAGGTGTATGGAACCGGGGAGAGGGGTGACGGCATGAGCACCACGATCAGGGGTGTCGGTGCAGGGGAAAACGCGGCCGCGGAGGTCCGCGCGGAGGGGGCGGGCGCCGCGGTACGCGCTGCGGCGGCGGTCGCGGCCGGGGGGCTGCTCGCGGCGGGGGCCCTGCACGCGGTGTGGGTGTTCTCCCCGTGGCCGCTGGCCTCGCGGGCCGAATTCGCGGCCGTGGTGGTCGGCGTGGAGGAGGCGCAACTGCCGTCCGGGCCGCTGACGCTCGCCGTGGCCGGCCTGCTGGGCGCCGCCGCCGGGCTGGTGGTGACCGGGGCCCGGCCGGCGAGCCGGTTCGGCCGGTCGCGGCCGGTACGGGCCGGGCTGTGGACGGTGTCCGGAGTACTGGCGGCACGCGGACTCGGCGGTCTGGCGGCTTCGGGGCTCGGCCTGGGGTCCGCACCGCCCGAGTTCCGCCACTGGGACCTGCTGCTGTACTCGCCGCTGTGCGTCGCGCTGGGCGGGCTCAGTGGGTACGTGGCCCTGCGCACCCGGCGGCGCCGCGCCTGACCGGCGGGCGCGGCGGCGGCGAAGGGCCGCCGCACGACTGGGGGCGCGGGGCCCGCGCCGTCCGGCGGGGACCCGCGCCGCAGCCCGTGCACCAACGCACGTCAGTGCAGGTCAGCGCACCGGCATCACACCGCGGCCACGGTCCTGGCCCGGGCCAGAATGGCTTCCGTGTCCACGCCCGTCGGCAGGGTGCCGTACGCGCCGCCGTGCTCGCCGCCCAGGCGGGAGGCGCAGAAGGCCCCCGCCACCGCGTCCGGGGCGTGGCGCAGCAGGAGCGACGCCTGGAAGGCGAGGGCCATCGTCTCCGTGAGCTGCCGGGCCCGGTACTCGGCTTCGGCGGGGTCGGCCAGCTGCTTTTGGAGACCGGCCACCGCCGCGTCCAGATGCCGGTCGGCCCCCGCCGCCCGGCCGACCTCCTCGAAGAAGGCCTCGACGGTCTCGGGCTGCCGGGCCATGGCCCGCAGCGAGTCCAGGGCGGCCACGTTCCCGGAGCCCTCCCAGATCGACGACAGCGGGGCCTCCCGGTAGAGCCGCGGCATGCCGGAGTCCTCGATGTACCCGTTGCCGCCCAGGCATTCGAGGGCTTCGGCGGCATGCCCGGGGGCGCGCTTGCAGACCCAGTACTTGGTGACGGCCAGCCCCAGCCGGCGCAGCAGCGCCTCGTCCTGGTTGCCCTGCGCGACCCGGTCCGTGGCGCCCGCGAGACGGAGGGCGACCGCCGTCGCCGCCTCGGATTCGAGGGCGAGGTCCGCGAGGACGTTGCGCATCAGGGGCTGGTCGATCAGCGCCTTGCCGAACGCCCGCCGGTGGGTGGCGTGGTGGACGGCACGGATGACACCGAGCCGCATGCCGGACGCCCCGCCGAGCACGCAGTCGAGGCGGGTCATGTTGACCATCTCGATGATGGTCGCGACGCCGCGCCCCTCCTCCCCCACCAGCCAGCCGAAGGCCTCGTCGTACTCGATCTCGGCGGAGGCGTTGGACCGGTTGCCGAGCTTGTCCTTGAGCCGCTGCAGCAGCAGGCGGTTGCGGCTGCCGTCCGGCAGCACCCGCGGGAGCAGGAAGCAGGACAGCCCTCCCGGCGCCTGCGCCAGCGTCAGGAAGACGTCCGACATGGGCGCGGAGGTGAACCACTTGTGCCCGGTCAGCCGGTAGGTGCCGTCCGGGGCCGGGACGGCGGTCGTGGTGTTGGCGCGAACGTCGGAGCCGCCCTGCTTCTCGGTCATCGACATGCCCGCGATCAGGCCCTGCTTGGTGTCCGGCCGGCGCAGCCCGAAGTCGTACGTCCGGGAGGCGAGCAGCGGCTCCAGCCAACCGGCGAGGTCCGGGGTCGCGCGCAGCGCGGGTACGGCGGCGTACGTCATGGAGACCGGGCAGGAGTGGCCCGCCTCGACCTGGCCCCACACGAGGAACTTCGCGGCCCGCGCGACGTGCGCCCCGGCCCGGTCGTCCGCCCAGGGCGCGGCGTGCAGCCCGTGGGAGACGGCGGTGCCCATCAGCTCGTGCCAGTACGGGTGGAACTCCACCTCGTCGATGCGGTGACCGTAGCGGTCGTGGGTACGCAGCACCGGCGGATTCTCGTTGACCACGCGGCCCCACTCCGCGGCCTGTTCGCCGCCGGCGAGGACGCCGAGGCGGTGGATCTCGGGTATCGCCCATGCGGCGCCTTCGCGGGCGACCGCCTCCAGCAGGGCCGGGTCGGCGGCCGCGTCGTAACCGTGGTGCGGGGGAACCTGGTTGGTGACCTCATGCGTCTGCGGCATCGTGTCCTCCAAGGGCACGCAGGGTGAAGGTGATCAGGCCGGGGATGACGTCCCCCGGGGCCGCGTCCCCGTCGGCCAGCGGGCCGACGAGTGCTTCGGCGATCGCTCCGACGAGTGCGGCAGCCGTCAACTCGGGCGATTGCGGCGGGAGTTCCCCGGTGGCCACGCCTGCGGCGATCTGTGCGGCGTACACGTCGCGGAACGCCCGGCGGAAGACGAGGCGTTCGGTGTCGACGGCGGGGTCGGCGGGCTCCGCGAGCAGGGCGAAGGCCCGGCGCGGTGCCTGCAGCGCACGGTGGGCGAAGGTCTCGACGGCGGCGGCCACCCGCTGCGCCGCACCTCCCGGGCGGTCCGTCGCGGCGGCGACCGCATCCAGCTCGCGGGCCACGAGGGTCCGGAAGAGAGCGGCGGCCAGCTCGGACTTGCCGGAGAACGACTGGTACACGCTGCCGGTGGAGATTCCGGCTTCGGCCGCGATCGCGGCGACCGAGCAGCCGCCGTACCCCTCACGGGAGAGGAGGCGCACGGCTGCCTCGAGCACCCGGTCGCGCCGGGCGTCGAGGCGGGCCTGTACGGCTGGGGGGCGACGGTAGGGCATGGAAGGATTGAAGCATCGATTCATTGCTTCACACCAGCCCTGGGCGGTCGCGGGCCGAAAGGGCCGCCGGTCAGGCGGCCTCCTGGCGCCGGGGCGCCTTCCGCGTCTTCACCCCGCCGACGACGAGCGCCAGCCCCACGGCGACGATGCCGAGGTACGCGGTGGACGGGAGGTCGACGAGCTTGTGCAGCCAGCCCCACTCCGTGCCGAAGAAGGTCTGCGAAGCGAAGCTGACGAGCCCCTGGGCTCCTATGACGTAGCCGATGCTTTCGAGGGTGTAACCGATGGTTGTTCGCACGGATCAACCCTCGCGCGGCGGCGCCGCAAGATCGTCCTCCTCAGGGCCGAAAACCCAGTAGGCCAAAGGATGCAGTCGCGTGCGCAGAGCACGACCTAGCAGGAGGTGAGGGTCGCCGGGGTGGGCCCGTCCGGGCGGACCGTGATGCTGTACGCGGCCTCGGTGGGGACGGAGTGGAAGGCCGGGGTGTGGGCGGGCAGCAGGTGCTCGAGCAGCACGGTCGACTCGCGGAGGGCGAACTGCAGGCCGAGGCAGGCGCGGGGGCCGATGCCGAAGGGGAGGTAGGAGCCCGGGTGGGTGGGCCGACCGCCGGGGGTCGTGAAGCGCCGGGGGTCGAAGTGCTCGGGGTCCGGCCACAGTTCGGGGTCGCGGTGCGTGAGGTACGGGCAGACCACCACGTCGGAGCCCGCTTCGACGGCGTAGCCGGCCAGGGTGTCGGCCTCGGTGGCGTACCGGGGCAGGATCCAGGCGGACGGGTACAGCCGGAGCGTCTCGTGGACCAGGGCCTGGACGGCTCGGCGGCGTTCCGCCGAGCCCGGGGCGCCTGCGGCGAGGGCCTGTTCGCGCGCCGCGGGATGGCGGTCGAGAAGCAGGTAGAGCCAGGTCAGGGTGGTGGCGGTGGTTTCGTGGCCCGCGACGAGCAGCGTGATCAGCTCGTCGCGGATCAGGCGGTCGGTGTACTCGGGGCGCTCGGCCGCCGCGTCGAGCAGGATGTGCAGGAGACCCGGGCCGTCCGGACCGTGCGCGCCGCCGCGGGCGGCCTCGATGGCGTGGTGCGCGACGGCGTCGATCCTGGCGAGGTCGGCGCGGACGGCGTCCCGGGCGTCGCCGGCGTCGGCCGGCAGCGTCGGCAGGGCGGCCACCACGGTGGCCACGGAGTTCAGTTCGTGCTCGGTGGCGACGTCGAGGGGGTGTCCGGTCAGGGAGCGCCAGATGGTGTCCAGGGCGAAGCTGCGCATCTCCCGGCCGACGTCGAGCGTCTGCCCGGTCCGGGCGTACGCGTCCCAGCGCTCGGCGGTGGCCCGGGCGGCCTGCGCGATCCGCTGCTCGTAGCGGCGCATCCCGGTGCCGGTGAACTGGGACTGCAGCAGGCGGCGCTGGCGCTTCCACGCCTCGCCGGTGGCGGCGAGCACGCCGTCGCCGATCAGCAGGCGGGCGCGGTGGGAGCGTTTGACGTACCGGTCCGGCTGCAGCGCCAGCACGTGCTGGACCGCCTGGGGATCGGTGACCAGGACGGTGGGGTTCGGCCCGAGGCGGAACGCGGCGACGCCGCCGAGCCGTTCGCGCACCAGGGCCAGCAGGTCGACCAGTTCGGCCCCGTCGGAGCGCCACCGCGCCACGAGGGCGGGATCCAGCTCGGGAACCGGCCGCCCCGTACGGGCAGCGGGCGGGCGGGGGTCGAATCCGGCTTCGGTGGCCACGGGTCTTCTCCTGTTCGACCGCTGGTCCTGTGTCCCTGGCGGAGCTCGGGCATCACGGACTGTACGGGAGCCGACGCGTCTCGTGACAGCCCGCCTCGGCGCGAGCCCGACGGCCACCGGCCCTGCGGCCGGACACGCCCGCGGGGGCCGGCTGCCCGTCGCGGGCGCGCCCTCCTCAGCGGGATGCGGTGGGGACACCTCCGCCGACGCATGCCGGCTGCCGACCGGGCCGCGGCCCGCGGGTCACCGCACGACCCTCGGCAGGCGCAGGCTCAGCAGCACCGTCAGGGCGATCATGCCGAGCTGCACCAGCAGCGTGACGGCGAGTGCGTCCCGCATGCCCATCGACGGGGCGAGTGCCAGGAACAGGCTGCCCAGGGTCGCGACGCCGAGGGCGAGCGCGGACTGCTGCGTGGTGATCATGACCCCGCCGCCCACGCCGGCCCGGTCGGCAGGTACGTCCGAGAGCATCAGCCGCATCAGCACGGGCAGCTGGAGGCCCTGGCCGAGGCCTGCGACGGCCACGCCCGGGGCGAGCGAGGCCAGCCCGAGGTCCGGCCAGCCGCGCAGGAACGCGAGGAGGATCAGGACGACGCCGACGGCCTGGAGGACGCCGCCCGCGGTGACGACCCGGCTGCCGAACCGGCCGACCAGCCGCGGCCCGGCCAGGGAGGCCGCGAAGAAGGCCGACGCCATCGGGACGAGTGCGAGCCCCGCCGCCACCGGCCCCATCCGCAGGCCCTGTTGCAGCACCACGGCGATGACGAACATGAATCCGCTGAAGCCGATCGAGAACGGCACCACCAGGACCAGCCCGCGCCGCAGCGACTGCAGGCGCAGCAGGCTCGGCGGCACGAGCGGGGTGCGTCCGAGCCGGTCGGCGCGGCGCTCGGTCAGGTAGAAGGCCGTGGCGGCGAACGGGAAGACCGCGAGCGACACCCACGTCCACAGCGGCCAGCCGGCGGCCCGGCCCTCGGTGAGCGGCAGCAGCAGGGACACCAGCGACAGGGCGAGCAGCAGCGTCCCCGGGACGTCGACCGAGGCCGGGCGGTCCGAGCGGGTCTCGGGAACGGCCCGGACGGCGAGCACCAGCCCGAGGACCACCACCGGCACGTTGACCAGGAACACCGAGCGCCAGCCGGAGCCGGCGACGTCGGCGGCCACCAGGACGCCGCCCAGGATCTGCCCGGCGACCATGGACAGCCCGGCGGTGGCCCCGTACAGGCTCATCGCCCGCGCCCGGCGCGGGCCCTGGGTGGTGGCCTGGATGGTGGCCAGCACCTGCGGGAGCATCAGCGCGGCCGCGGCGCCCTGTGCCACGCGCGCCGCGACCAGGCTCCAGGCGGTGGGGGCGATGCCGCAGGCCAGCGAAGTGACTCCGAAGGCCGCCATGCCGATCAGGAAGAGCCGGCGCCGTCCGGCCGTGTCGCCGAGGCGGCCGCCGAGGACGAGGAGGACGGCGTACGCGACGCCGTAGCCGCCGACGATCAGTTCCAGCGTGGCGGGACCGGCCGCGAGGTCGCTGTCGATGGCGGGCAGCGCCACGTTGACGATGAAGAAGTCGATCAGGGGCAGTGCGGCGCCCAGCAGCACGGTGAACAGCCCGAGCGGGCCGATCGCCGCGGGGGCGGGCCCAGGGGCCGGACCGTCGGCCGGGCGGCCGCCCGTCGGGGCGGACGGGAAGGGGCGGGGGGTGCGTACGGTTGCTTCGCTCACACCGGAAACGATCACCCCCCGCTCAGCCTGGTACCAGAGTCTCCTTATCCTGGTACAAGGACTACCTGGCAACGGGATGAGCGGTGCGGCACCCTGGTTCCATGACCACTGTGGCCCCGGAGAGCGACGTACGCCGGCACGAGCTGGCCGAATTCCTGCGCAGCCGCAGGGAGCGGATCACCCCCGAGCAGGTGGGGCTGCCGCGCGGCCGCCGGCGGCGCACCCCGGGGCTGCGCCGCGAGGAGGTCGCCCAGCTCTCCGCCGTCGGTGTCACCTGGTACACCTGGCTGGAGCAGGCGCGCGAGATCCAGGTCTCCCCGCAGGTCCTGGACGCGCTGGCGCGCGCCCTGCTGCTGGACTCCAGTGAGCGCACCCATCTGTTCGCGCTGGCCGGCAGCCTCGATCCGGCCCCGCACGCACCGTGCCCGAGCGTGACCCCGGCGCTGCGGGCGATGCTCGACCGGCTCGGGCCGATCCCGGCCTGCATCCAGAACAGCCGGTACGACATCCTCGCCTACAACGCCACGTACGGACGGCTGCTGTGCGACCTGGACGCGCTGGCGCCCGAGGACCGCAACTGCCTGTGGCTGGCCTTCACCAACGCGGACTGGCGGGCGTCGATGGCCGACGTCGCCGAGGTGAACCGCACCATCGTGGCCAAGTTCCGGGCGGCGATGGCGGAGCACCTCGCCGAGCCTGCCTGGAAGGCCCTGCTGACGCGGCTGGAGGCCCGGTCGCCGGAGTTCCGCGAGCTGTGGGCACGGCACGAGGTGCTCGGCCTGGGCGCCAAGACCAAGTACATCCGCAATGCGCACGTCGGCCTGCTGCACCTGGAGCACACCAATCTGTGGCTCGGGCCGGCGGCGGGCCCGCGCCTCGTGACGATGGTGCCGGTCGACGAGGAGAGCCGCGCCCGCCTGGAGCGGCTCGAGCGGCTGGAGCGGCTGGAACACCTCGAGCCCGCCACCGTCTGACGCACCCGGCCCCGCCGCTCCCCCGGCCCCGCCGCTCCCCCGGCCGCCCCGCGCCCGCGGCTACGGCTGTTCGGCCAGCCCCTGCGGCAGCCGGCCCGTGTGGACCACCCCGAGGGTCTGGGTGGCCCGGGTGAGTGCGACGTAGAGGTCGCTCGGCTCGTGGTCCGCCGGCTCCACGACGATCACCGAGTCGAACTCCAGCCCCTTGGCCTGGCGCGGATCCAGCAGGACGACCGTACGGGTGAGGTCCGGCTCGTCCCCCGCCCGTACGCCGGGCAGCCCGGCCGCCAGCGCCTCGTGGAGGGGACGCGGGGCGATCACCGCCAGCCGCCCGCCCCGGCCCTCGGCCGGGGCGGCGCCGCGCACCGCCTCCGCGACCGTGCGGGCGAGGTCGTCCGTCGCCCGTACCCAGGGCCGCCGCCCCGTGGACCGCACCGAGCTCGGCGGCTCGAATCCGGGGTGGCGGGCCCGGAGCACGGCGGCCGCGACGTCCATGATCTCCGCGGGCGTGCGGTAGTTGACGCCGAGGCGCACCAGCTCGAAGCGGTCCCCGACGTACGGGTCCAGGATCCGCTTCCACGATCCGCACCCGGCCTCGTCACCGGTCTGTGCCGGGTCGCCCACCAGCGTCATGGACCGGGTGGGACAGCGCCGCATCAGCAACCGCCAGGCCATCTCCGACAGTTCCTGCGCCTCGTCGACGATGACGTGCCCGAAGGCCCAGGTGCGGTCGGCGGCGGCCCGCTCGGCCGCGCTGCGGTGGTCGGCCTCCTCGTGCCGTTCCGCCATCCGCTCGGCGTCGATGATGTCGTGCGCGGCGAGGAACTCGTTCTCCATGTCCTCGAATTCGTAACTCTCCGACCCCTGGGACAGGTCCAGGACGCCCTGCGCGTACGCGATGCGCTCCTGCCGCTCCCGCTCCTCGGCGGCGCGCTGCGCGCTGTCGTCCACGCCGAGCAGCTCGGCGGCCTCGTCGAGCAGCGGGATGTCGGCGGGCGTCCAGTCGTCCGTCGTGCGCCGGATCAACTCGGCTTCGTGGGCAGGGAGATGGGTGGGATCGGCGAGGAAGTCGGCGATCAGCTGCCGGGGCGTGAGGGGCGGCCAGAGGCTGTCGATCGCGGCGTGCACCTCGGCGCTGGTGGCGATCTCCTTGCCGAGCTGTGCGATGTCGTCGGGTCCCAGCAGGTTGGGGCCGCCGTACGGATCCGCGCCGAGCCGGTCGGCGAGCTGCTCCGTGAGGGCGTCGATGACGCGGAACGCGAAGTACGGGCGGGCGAGGTTGTGGGGCAGCCCGGTGGCGCGCGCCCGGTCCCGGGCCTCGTGCGCCATGGTCCGGTCCAGCAGCAGGGTGCCGTAGTCGTCGTGGTCGATCTCCACGGCCGGTTCCGGGAGCACCGCGCTGTCCTCGCCGCTGTCCGCGGGTACGGTCTCCGGCAGTGCCTGCCGGTCGCGTACGACGCGCGCGAGGGTCTCGGCCATCTCCGCGCGGCCCTTCACGGCGGCGGCGCCGGGCCGGTCGGCTCCGGTCGCCCGGACGCCGGGGAACAGCTCGCCGAGGGTGGAGAGCAGGACTCCGGTCTCGCCGAGGGCGGGGAGCACCTCGCCGATGTAGCCGAGGAACGCCGGGTTGGGGCCGACGATCAGCACGCCGCGCTTGGCGAGCAGCTCCCGGTGCTCGTAGAGGAGGTAGGCGGCGCGGTGCAGGGCGACGGCCGTCTTGCCGGTTCCCGGGCCGCCCTCCACCACGAGCACCCCGCGGTGGGGCGAGCGGATGATGTGGTCCTGCTCGGCCTGGATGGTCTGCACGATGTCGTGCATGCGGCCCGTGCGGGCGGCGTCGAGCGCGGCGAGCAGGACGGCGTCCGCGTCGGCCCCCTCGTGGCCCGTGCGCTCGGTGTCGGCGAGGTCGAGGATCTCGTCGTGGAGGGCCGTGACCTCCCGTCCGAGGGTGGTGATGTGGCGGCGCCGGCGCAGGCCCATGGGGAAGTGCCCGGTGGCGAGGTAGAAGGGGCGTGCGACCTCGGCCCGCCAGTCGAGGACGAGGGGGGCGCGGTCCGCGTCGTCCTGCCTGATTCCGATTCGGCCGATGTGGTGGTCCTCTCCGTCGGAGAACTCGAGCCGGCCGAAACACAGACCGTTCTCGCCCGCGTTCAGCGCGGAAAGCAGACCGGACTGCTCGGCGACGAGGACATCCCGCTCCAAGCGCGCCTGAAGCCCGCTCCCCGTCGCGGCCAAAGCCCGCTGTACGGCATGTTCCGCCTGGTCACGCAGGTCGTCGAGGCGCGCATAGAGCTCGTCGACGAATTGCTGCTCATTACGGAATTCCACGGTTGACAATTCCACTCCCGACCCGATATGATGTCCTCGTAAAGCTTCTTCACGCACTGCTTCCATCAGGGCGTGAAACATCAAATATACGCAGACGAATACCCCGACCGTCAATTGGTCCCGGGGTATTTTTCGTTTTGCGGGACACCGCCGGCGCCGGGTGGGGGCGTCCCGGCCCCGGCGGGCGGCCGCACGTCACCCGGACGGCTCACTCGTCAGGCTTCCGGCGCCGCGCACTGCTTTGGTGGACACAAGAGCTGTCCACCACATGGAGCACTCTCATGTATGAAATGCAGGTCGGTGAGGCGGCCACAGGGCCTGGCCTCGTATGGCACGTCGTCGCCCGCGACCGCCGGGCCACCCTCTGCGGCCGCCCCCTCCAGCCGGGCGGCAACGCCGAAACGGACCACCACTGCGGGCCGTGCATGACGGCCTTCCAAAACGTCATGCGGGAAGGCTCCGCCGAGTCCTGACAGTGGGGGTGACCAACCACCGAACACCACGCCTCCGCCGCCGGCGCCCGGACCGATGGAAGGTCCGCACGCAGGCGGCGGAGGCATTTACCCAAAGCAATCCTTATGGATGTGCGCGCCTGCTACGGTATCCGCTTATGGATATGGCGGCGCCGCAGCAGGGGCGGGCCGCCCGAGCCGCTCAGGGGTGCCGCCATGAAGACGATCGGACTGCTCGGAGGAATGAGCTGGGAATCGACGGCCGAGTACTACCGGTTGTTGAACGAGCTCACCCGCGACCGCCTCGGTGGGCTGCATTCGGCCCGCTGCGTGCTGTATTCGGTGGACTTCGCGGAGATCGAGCAGCTGCAGGCCGAGGGGCGGTGGGCGGAGGCCGGCGAGGTGCTGGCGGCGGCGGCCCGGCGGCTGGAAGCCGCCGGTGCGGACCTGGTGCTCATCTGCACCAACACCATGCACAAGGTCGCCGACCGCGTCCAGGCGGGCATCTCGGTGCCCCTGCTGCACCTCGCCGACGCGACCGCCGACGCCGTGAAGGCGGCGGGCCTGACCCGGGTCGGCCTGCTGGGGACCGCCTTCACGATGGAGCAGGACTTCTACCGTGGCCGGCTCGCGGCGGGCGGACTCGAGGTGTGCGTCCCCGACGCCGACGGGCGTGCGCTCGTACACCGGGTGATCTACGAGGAGCTGTGCCGCGGCCTCGTCCGCGAGGCGTCGCGGGCCGCGTACCAGCAGGTCATCAAGGACCTCGTGGCCCGCGGCGCCCAGGGGATCATCCTGGGCTGCACCGAGATCGAGCTGCTCATCGGCGCCGAGGACAGCCCCGTACCGGTCTTCCCCACTGCACGGATCCACGCCGAAGCCGCCGTCGAGGCGGCGCTGTCGACCACGCGCCCTCGACCGGTCATACCGTGATCTCATACGAGGAAGCAGGCTGCGAGAGCGGCGTCACGGACCCGGGCGGACCCGTGGGCACACCTCAGACGGGCGCGAACGCGGACCCGGACGGCCACGCGTCCGAAGGGCGCCACGCCGACTGGCTGGAACTCTTCTTCGACCTCGTCTTCGTCGCGCTCGCCGCCCAGCTCTCGCACCAGCTGCACGGCGATCCCGGCCTGCGCGACTTCGCCGTGTTCCTGGCGCTCTACTTCCCGCCCTGGTGGCTGTGGATCAACCTCACGGTCTCGGCGAACATCTTCGTGGACAACAACCCCCGCCGCCGGCTGCTCATGCTGTCCGCCATGCTCTGCATCGCCGTCATGGCCGCATCCGTGCCCGAGGCCGACACGGACCGCGGGTCCGTCTACGCGCTCGGGTACGCCGGCACCCGGCTGGTGCTGCTCGGGCTGTGGTGGCCGGCCACCAAGTACCCCGAGCCCCTGCGCGTTCCGCGCTGGCGCCCCCTGAGCTACTGCCTGGCGTCGGGCCTGCTGTGGGCCGCCTCCGCCGCGGTACCCGCACCCTGGCAGTACGTGGTCTGGGCCGTGCTCATCGCCGCCGAGATGGCGCTGCTCCTGACCGCACGCGGCCGCGGGGTGCCCGGCCGCCTGGACACCGGGCACATCGTCGAGCGGGTCGGGCTGTTCGTCATCATCGTGCTCGGCGAATCCGTGATCGCGCTGGTGACCTCCGCCGACCACACCTGGACCCTGCAGGCCGGAGTCGTGGGCATCCTCGGCTTCGTGCTGCTCGCCGCGCTCTGGTGGTCGTACTTCGACTTCGGCTCGACCTCGGCCGAACTGATGCTCGCCAAGGCCGACGACCGCCGGGCCTACCTCCTCGCCCGGGACATCGGCGGCTTCCTGCACTTCTTCGTGACCGCGGGTGTCCTGTGCATGGCCGCGGGCCTGGCCACCGCCGTCGAGGAGGCCGGCCACGCCCATCTGCCGACCGGGGCGGTGTGGGCCCTGGCCGGCGGCCTGGCGCTCTACCACGCGGCCCACGCCTGCATCGCGCTGCGCTACGGCCGCCGGCCGGCCTCCGTCGCCGTCTGGGCCGTTCCGGGCATCTGCATCCCGCTGCTCGTCGTCCGGGGCGCCGGTCACCTCGCGCCGTGGCTGGTCGTCCTGCTCCTGGCCGCCGAGGCGATCGTGCACCTGCTGTACGCGCGCAAGATGCTGCGCCACCGCCTCGCGGCGGCGGCCGTCCCCACGCAGTGGCCCCCGCCGTAACGCGCTACGCCCGGCCGGTCACCGGCCTCACCGGCAGGAGGTCGGGGCGCTTGGCCGTACGGGCGTCCCCGGAGGAGCGGCCGCGCAGGCGCCGGCCCAGCCAGGGCCCCAGGAACGCGGTGGCCCAGCGCAGTTCGGCGAGGACCGTGGGCGAGGCCGCCCGGGCCGGGGGCAGCGGGTGCGTCCAGGAGTCGTCGCTGCCCGGCAGGCCGAGGGCGTGCGCCAGCGAGGCGGCGATCCGCTCGTGGCCGAGCGGACTGGCGTGCAGCCGGTCCGCGCTCCACAGACGGGGGTCGGTGACCACGGGATGGTGTCCCGTCTCGACGACGACCACACCGTGGCGGCCGGCGGCGCCCCGGATCCGGTCGTTGAGGGCGCTGACCCGCGCGGTGAGCGGGCGGGCGAGCGGGGTGATCCGTGCGAGGTCGGGGAAGGTCACCGTGGCGACGCGGGCGCCCTGGGCGGTGAGCGCGCCGAACATCGCCTCGAGGTGGCCGGCGACCTCGTCGGCGTCGAACCGCGGCCGCAGCACGTCGTTGACCCCGGCGACCACGGTGGCCAGGTCCGGGCGCAGGGCGAGGGCCGGTGCGAGCTGCTCTGCGCGGACCTGCCCCGCCAGGCGCCCGCGGACGGCCAGGTTGGCGTACCGCAGACCCGGGCTGTGGAGCGCGAGGTGCTCGGCGAGGCGGTCGGCCAGCCCGCGCAGGCCGGTCGTGTCGTCGCCGTCGCCGATGCCCTCGGTCTGGCTGTCGCCCAGGGCCACGTAGCGCAGGTACTGCTGCTCAGCGCCCGGCACGGGACGCCTCCCGCTCGCGCAGGACCGCGATCGTACGCGCGCACCAGTCGCGGTTGCCCCGCTCGAAGGCGAGGCCGCGCAGGCAGGTCAGATAGGGGCCGATGCGGTCGCCGTACCGCAGGAAGTCCTCCTCGGTGCGATCTCCGCGCATCGTGCGCAGCAGACCGGTGAACAGGTCGACCTTGGCCTCGGCGAAGGCGGCGCGCTCGGTGAGCTGCGCGATGAGCGTCGCGGTGTCGACGTGGTCGGCGGCCTGGACCTTGACGACCAGGTCGTCGCGGATGGAGGAGGGCTTGGCGGCGGAGGCGGTGAACTGCTCCAGCTCGGCGAGGCCGGCGCCGGTGACGGTGAACAGGCGCTTGTTGGGCCGGGTGTCCTGGACCACTTCCCGGCCCGTGATCAGCCCGTCCTTCTCCAGCCGGGTCAGCTCCGCGTAGAGCTGCTGCGGGAGCGCGTGCCAGAAGTTGGCCACACCGAGGTCGAACGCCTTGGCCAGTTGGTACCCGCTCAGCTCCTCGTCCAGCAGCGCCGCCAGCACGGCGTGGCGCAAAGCCATCGGATCGCCTCCTTCTCGCCCCTGTTTCCCCTGTGGCCCCTGTCCATGGACACCCTCGGCATGATACTCAAGAAACTGACTAATCACATTGATGACCAGCCGTAGCCGAGCACCAGGGAGAAGCCGTGACCGCAGCAGACCGCTTCCGCGCCGCCGTCGAGAGCAGTGACGCCGCCGCTCTGGAGGCCCTGTTCACCGAGGACGTCCGCCTGTACAGCCCCGTGAAGTTCACGCCGTTCGAGGGCCGGCCGATGGTGCTGGGGCTCTTCGGGGTACTCCTGCGCACCTTCGAGGACTTCCGCTACGTCGGGCAGTACGCCGGCGCCGCCGAGACGAGCGTGGACGGCACGGTGTCCCCGTCGGAGGTGTTGCTCTTCCGCGCGACGGTGAACGGCAAGGCGATCCACGGCATCGACCTGCTGCACTACGCCGACGACGGCCGGATCAAGGAGTTCACCGTGATGGTGAGGCCCCAGTCGGCGGTGCACGCCCTGGGCGAGGCGGTGCTCGCCGGGCTGGTCGCCGACGGCCTGGCCCCGGCCCCGGCCGAAGGGACGCCCACTCGCTAGTGCTGTGACCGGGAAGGTTTGCCGGGTCGCGGCGTCTGGCGCGGTGCATCGCAAGGCGGAGGGCCGCGGCTCGTACGGGAGTACTTGCGTGGTCCGACAACGCGGCGAGGTGCCGTGCCGGGCGTCGTGGCCCGGTGAACCTTCCCGGTCACAGCGCTAGGCTCGCCGGGCAGCCAACTCCCGTACACACGCCCGGAGGAACCGGTGGACATCCGCTCGGCCCAGCAGCTCGCCTGGGACAACAAGCTCGCGAAGGGCTTCAACACCACAGACGTGGCGCTGGAGTTCGGGCTGCTGACGGCCGAGGTCGGGGAGGCGTTCACCGCCTGGCGCAAGAAACTGCCCGACTTCGGGGAGGAGCTCGCGGACGTGGTCCTGTACGTCGCGGCGCTCGCCGAGATGAACGGGATCGACCTGGAGTCCGAGGTGGAGCGGAAGCTCGCCAAGAACCGCGACCGCGTCTACGTCCGGGACGAGCGGGGCGTCCTGCACCGCATCGAGGCCCCGGGCGCAGCGGCCGAAGAGGCGAGGAGTCGGCGATGACCGCCACCCCGCGGGTGGCACTGGCCACCTCGGCCATGGGCCTGGCCTACGACGCCGACCTGCCGCTGATGCTCGAAGCGCTGCGCGCCCGCGGCGTCGACGCCGTGGCGGCGCCCTGGGACGCCGGGGACTTCGACTGGTCGCAGTGCGCCGCCGTGGTCATCCGGTCCACCTGGGACTACGCCGAGCGGTGGCCGGAGTACCTGGCCTGGGCCGACGCGGTACAGCGTGCGACGCGGCTCGACAATCCGGCCGGGCTCGTGCGCTGGAACACCGACAAGCGCTACCTCGGGGAGCTCGCCAGCCGTGGCGTGCCCGTGGTGCCGACCCGCTTCATCGCACCCGGCGAAGCCCTCGTCCTGCCCGGGCACGGGCAGTTCGTCGTCAAGCCGGCCGTCTCGGCCGGCTCGCGCGACACCGCGCGGTACGCGGAACACCATCACGAACTGGCGGCCGGGCACGTCGCGGCGCTGCACGCCGCCGGGTCCACCGCGATGGTGCAGCCCTACCTGTCCCGGATCGACGAGGGCGAGCGGGCGCTCGTCTTCCTCGGCGGCGTCTTCAGCCACGCGATGCGCAAGGGCCCGGTGCTGACCGATGTCGGGGTCGTCGACAACGAGCGCGTGCCGCATCCGGATCTGGTGCCGTACCGGCCGTCGCCGGCCGAACTGGCGCTGGCCGGGGCGGCGATGGCGGCCGTTCCCGGTACGCAGGACCTGCTGTTCGCGCGGGTCGACATCGCGACGGCGGACGACGGCACGCCCGTCCTGATGGAGCTGGAGCTCGTGGAGCCCAACCTCTTCACGGCCCGCAACGAGCACGGGCTACGGCGCTTCGCGGACCTCGTCCACGAGCGCGCGGCAGCCGGTCACTGACGCGAGCGGGAGTCCGTCCCGGAGCCGTGCCACCTGATGTGCGCGGCGACGGGCAGGTGATCGCTTCCCGTCGCGGGCAGCGCACGGACCCGGGTGACGGTCGCCGCGCGGGTCATGACCTGGTCGATCCGGGCGACCGGCAGCGCCGCGGGCCAGCTGAACGCGAAGTCCGGGCCGGGCGGTTCCATCTGCGCGGCGACCGGATCCAGCCCGCGGTCGTCCACGGTGCCGTTGAGGTCCCCGAGCAGGATCAGCGGGTCCGTCCGCTCCGCGGCGATCGCGGCGCCGAGCAGTGCGGCGCTCTCGTCCCGCCGTGCGGAGCCGAAACCGTGCACCGGGCCGAGGCGCACCGAGGGCAGGTGTGCCACGTACACGGCGACTTCGCCGTTCGGCGTACGGGCGGTGGCCCGCAGTCCGCGGTTCCAGCCCTCCCCCACGCCGGTCGGCCGGATGTCCACCGGCCGCACCTGCGCCAGCGGGTGCCTCGACCAGAGTCCGACCGTGCCCTCCACCGCGTGGTACGGATACTCCGGCGCGAGCACCGCCTCGAACGCCGGCGCGGCGGCGGGCGTCAGCTCCTCCAGGGCGATGAGATCGGCCCCGGTCCCGGCCAGGGCGCGCGCGGTGCCCGCCGGATCGGGGTTCTCGTCGCTGACGTTGTGCTGGACCGCGAGGAGGTCGGGGGCCCGGTCGTCGCCGGGGAGCAGGAAGCCGCCGAAGAGGCCGAGCCAGGCGGCTGCGGGCAGCAGCACCGCACAGGCGGCCACGGCCGAGCGGCGCAGCAGCGCCAAGGCCAGCAGGACCGGCACGGCCAGGCCGAGCCAGGGCAGGAACGTCTCCAGGAGACTGCCGGGACGGCCCGCCGTGTCGGGCACCGCGCCGTGGAAGAGCAGCAGGCAGGCGACGAGGAAGGCGAGCCCGGCGAGCACCCGCCCCTGCCCGCGCCACGACCCCTGCCCCTGCCACGGCCGCCGCCATGACCCCTGCTTGCCCACGCGCCCTGCTCCCGATCGGCTCGCCGTCCCCCGCATCGTGGCCACTCGCACGACGCCGCACGGTACGACGACGCCGCGCGCGGTGATCCGGTTCCCGCGGCCCGCCCGGAGCCGGAGCGCCGTCACCCCCCGGGCCTGCACGGAACGGGCCGTTCACC
Source organism: Streptomyces sp. NPDC002209 (assembly GCF_042890265.1). Classification (NCBI taxonomy): domain Bacteria; kingdom Bacillati; phylum Actinomycetota; class Actinomycetes; order Kitasatosporales; family Streptomycetaceae; genus Streptomyces; species Streptomyces sp. NPDC002209. Next base: position 457,799 of record NZ_JBIARX010000004.1, read on the forward strand.
CCGCCGGCGGGCGGCCGGGAACCGCGCTGACACGGGCCAGGACGAGGACCGTGTCGTCGGTCGCCGCGTCCGGCAGCAGGTTCGCGAGGATCCGGTCGGCCGCCTCCTCCAGCGAGCCGAGCGGCGCGCGCAGCTGCTCGCGCAGGGCGTCCACGCCGGTGTCGATGTCCTGGCCGCGGGCCTCGACGAGGCCGTCGGTGTACAGGGCCACGGTGGCGCCCTCGGGAAGCTCGACCTCGACCGACCGGTACGGTACGCCGCCCACCCCGAGCGGCACCCCGAGCACGTCGCCGATGGTGTGCACCGTCCCGTCCCGGTGGCGCACCAGGGGTGGGGGGTGGCCAGCGTTGGCGATGCGGGCGCGGCCGGTGTGCGGGTCGTAGAGCAGGTACAGGCAGGTCGCCCACTCGATGCCGGCCTCTTGGGCGCAGACGTCGAGTTCTTCGAGCAGGGCCGCGGGCTCCGCGGTGTGCCGGGCCAGCGTCTTCGCGGTGATCCGCAGCCGGCCCATGGCCGCGGCGGCGGGCACGCCGTGTCCCATCACGTCGCCGACGACGAGGGCGACCCGGTCGCCGGACAGGGCGATCGCGTCGTACCAGTCGCCGCCGACCTCGGTGACCTTGCTGCCGGGCAGGTAGCGGTGGCTGATGTCCACGTACGGGCCGGCGGCGGGGGCGCTGGGCAGCAGGGCCCGCTGGAGGGTGAGGGCGATGTCCTGGACCCTGCCGTAGAGCCGGGCGTTGTCCAGGCACAGCGCGGCCCGGGAGGCCAGTTCGCCCGCGAGGCCGAGGTCCTCCTCGGCGAAGGCCGGGCGGGCGGCGGAGCGGCCGAACATGGCAATGCCCTGCACCGTTCCGCGGGCGATGAGCGGTGCCATGAGGATGCAGGTCAGCCCGCTGTCGAGCAGCAGCTGCGCGCGCTGCTGGTGCACGACGGTCCGGGTCGCGAAGTCCTCGTCGACCGTGAAGCAGAGCGGGCGGCCCGTGCTCAGCATCTGGTGGGTGTTGGACCCCGGCGGGTACGTGACCTCCTCCAGGCCGCTCACGAGCTCGACGGCGGGCTCGGGGAGGATGGTGCCGGAGGCGATCCGGCGGGTGGCCACCGGCAGCGCCGGGTCGAACGCCTCGTTCTCGTCCATCCACTCCACGAGTTCGACGACGGAGGCGTCGCAGAACTCCGGGATCACCGCGCCGACCAGCTCACGCGCGGTGGTGTTCAGGTCCAGGGTGGTGCCGATGCTCGCCGCGGCCCGGTCGAGCAGGGCCAGGCGCTGCCGTGCTGCCGTCGCCTCCAGGATGGCCTGCTCGCGGTCGGTGACGTCCAGCAGCAGTCCGCCCACCCCGCGGCGCGTGTCGCCCGCGCCGCTGAGCGGGAAGAAGCTGACCGAGCGCACCTGGTCGCGGTCGGGATGGCCCCGTGTGCGCAGCCCGACGAGGGTGCCGATCACCGTCCGGCCTCCGTCGGCCACGGACCGCAGCATGCGCTGGTACTCCCCGCCGTCCGATGTGATCATGATGTCCGCCATCCGGCGGCCCAGGTGCGCGTCGAGCGGGATCCCGTCCATGTCGGCCAGGGCCTGGTTGAGGTGGACGTAGCGCAGCTCCTCGTCCAGCATGACCAAGCCGATCGGGCAGGTCTCGAAGAGGGCGTCGAGGAAGGACAGGTTGGTCTTCACCCGGTCCAGCTCGTCGCCCCGGCTCGCCAGCCCCATGACCACGGAGCGGCCCGTGGGACCGGTCAGCGGGAAGACCCGGAAGCCGCAGTCGAACACCGTGCCGTCCCGGTGCAGTGCGGGCAGCCGCACGCGCCAGTAGCCGAGGGCGCGGGCGCGCTCCACGAGGTGTGCGGCCCCGCCGGGACCCGCACCGGGGGCGGGCTCGGGGAAGAGGACCGCCGCGGGCCGCGACAGCACCGACCGGGCCTCGTGGCCGAAGAGGCTCTGCGCGCCGGGGCCCCAGTAGCAGACCCTGTCCTCGTCGTCGATGCCGAAGACGGCCACCACCACGTGTTCCAGCAAGGACCCCGGTTCGGACCGGATCGGGCCGGGATCCACCGCGCCCCCCAGCCGGTCCGATGGCATCGGCAGGCCCCCTTCTGCGCACGGCTCGCGCGCGCGGCTGACCGGAGCCCGCGTGGCGGACACGGGCTGCCCCTCAATTCTGCCCGCCATCGGGGAGGAGGACATCACGGCGCCGCACGGGAGCGGTCCGGTGACCCACGGTGACGTCCGGCGCAGCGCCGCGGGCGTGCGCAGGTGCGGGCGGGCCGGGCCCGCCGGCGCTTCTCGCCACCTCTCCCGAGTTGACCACCGGCTCGCGACCGGGCAGGTCACGGGCGGTTTCCCGGCCGGGCCGGCGATGGGCAACAGGCAACCCGTCGACGCCCGCGGGCAGCCGGGCAAGGCTGATGGCGTCAGCACGTCAGCACCGAGGCAACCCAACAGGGGGACAAGATGCGCAAGATGATCCGCGGCGCCGCCGCGCTCGCCACCGCCGCCGCGGCCGTCGTGGCACTGGGCGGCGCGGCCGACGCCAAGCCCGCCGACGACTGGGCCGGTTGTCCGTACGGGGCGGTCTGCATCTACCCGCAGAACCAGAACCCGGCCGTCAGGCCGAGCCAGATCTTCTACAGCTACGGAGCCCACAACCTGAGCAACCAGTTCGGCAACCACTGGGTCCTCAACAACCAGTACGGCGGGGCCACCGCCAGCCTGTGCACCGGCTACAACGGAGCCGGCTGCGGGTCCCGCATCGCCGAGGGGACGGGCGTCTACGCCGACCTCGGGCCGATCAACTCCATCACCCTCAACCGGCCGTAACCGAGCAGCCGTTCGCACGGCCTTCCGGATCCGCCGGCCGCGGCGGCTCCGGAGGGCCGCTGTGCTGCGCGTTTTTGCGCCACGCCGGGCAGAACGCGTGCTCCGCCGTCCGACCCCCGCGGTAGCCTGGGACCTTCCATCTCACAACCTGGGCGCGCTGTGCCATGGGGGATGCCGTGGGGGATCCGGACCGCGGACGGAACACCGATCACCAGCACGATTCACCTGAAGCCACCGAGGCCGTCCCGGCCACCGACGACTCCGGCACGTCCTTTCCCGCCCGGTTGAGGCAGCTGCGGGTGCAGCGCGGCCTGTCGCTGGCCGACCTGGCCCGCAGGACGCACTACAGCAAGGGCTACCTGAGCAAGATCGAGACCGGCGCCAAGCGGGTCACCCGCGATGTCGCGCTGCGCTGCGACCAGGTACTGGAGGCCGGGGGCGCCCTGTTACGGCTGGTCCCGGAGGCGGAAGTCCCCAGGGCCCGGGCGGGGTCGGGGTCGGGCACGGGCGGGGGTTCCGACGGCGCGGCCGGGCCGCAGTCGGCGGGCGAGTGCCCCTACCGCGGCCTCGCCGCCTTCACCGCGCGGGACGCTGGCTGGTTCTTCGGCCGCGACCGGGTGACCGCCGCCTTGGTCGAGCGGGTCTTCGAACGGATCGGCAGCGGCCCGCTGATGCTCGTCGGCCGGTCGGGCGCCGGCAAGTCGTCCCTGCTCAGCGCGGGTCTCGTACCGGCCCTGCGACGCGCCGGCGGATTCCCGATGGCGGGCGCCGACGGCTGGCCGGTCGTACGGTTCACACCGACCGCACATCCGCTCCAGGAACTGCTGGACTGCACCGCGAAGGTGCTCGGCGGCGATCTCGGCCTCACCGTACGGGAGCTGCGGGACCGGCCGCAGCGACTGCTCGAGGCCGTCCACGACCTGGCGGGCGACACCCCGGCAGGCTCCGGGGAGCACCGACTGCCCACCGTCCGGCCGGTATTGCTCGTCGACCAGTTCGAGGAACTTTTCACCCTCTGCTCCGACGAGGACGAACGGCGCGGCTTCGTCCACGTCCTGTGCGCCCTGGCCGCATCGGGGCCGGAGCCGGCCGCGTACGACCCGGCCGTCGTGGTGCTCGGCGTCCGGGCCGACTTCTCCGGGAGCTGCCTGGACCTTCCCGAACTGGCCTCGGTCTTCACCGACGGGCTGTTCGTCCTCCCCCCGATGTCCGTGACCGAGCTGCGCGAGTCGATCACGCGCCCGGCGGAGCGCGCCGGGCTCACCCTCGAGGCGGGCCTGGTCCCCCTGTTGCTGCGGGACGCGGGACTGCGCGAGGAGCCCGGGACACCGGCCCCGGCGGGCGGGCCGGGGGACACGCCGTCCGGTGCGCTGCCGCTGGTGTCCCACGCGCTGATGGCCACCTGGCAGCGGCGCGAGGGGGCCACGCTGACCGTCGCGGGCTACGAGGACACGGGCGGGATCCGGGGCGCGGTCGCGCACACGGCCGAGAACGCGTTCGCCCGCCTGTACCCGGCCGAGCAGCGGACGATCCGCAGCATCCTGGTGGCGCTGGTCCACGTCGCCGACGGCGCAGGGGCGACGCGGCGGCGGACGGACCGGACCGCGCTGATGGAGCAACTGGCCGATGCGGACCGGGCCGCGGCGGCCCTGGACGCGTTCGTCCGGGCCCGGCTGATCACGATGGACAGCGACACCGTGGAGATCACCCACGAGGCCCTGCTGCACGCGTGGCCGCGGCTGCGCGGCTGGATCCACGCCGACCGCGACGGGCTGCTGATCCACCGGCAGCTGGCCCGCGCCGCCGAGGAGTGGGAGCGCGAGGGGCGCGATCCGTCCGTCCTGTACCGCGGCACCCGGCTGGAGAGCGCCCGCACCTGGGCCGACGAGCTCGACGGCAGGAGCCGGCTCGGCCCCCGGGAGGCGGCCTTCCTGCGCTCGAGCCAGGCCGCGGAGGACGCCCGGCGGACGCAGGCCAGGCGCCAGGTCCGGCTCCAGCAGCGGATGCTGGCCATGCTCGTCGGCCTGCTGGCGGTGGCCCTGACGGCCGGCGCGCTGGCCTACCAGCAGCGGGCGGGCGCGCTCGGCCAGGAGCGCATCGCCCGTTCGCAGGCCCTCGCCGTGCAGTCCACCTCCCTGGCGGCCGGTCAGCCCGAGGCCTCGATGCGGCTCGCCGAGGAGGCGTACCGCACCGAGGCGACGCCCCAGGCGCGGGGGGCGCTGCTGAGCACGCAGGCCCAGCCGTTCCTCGCCCGCCTCGGCGGGCACAGCGGCCCGGTCAACGCAGTGGCGTTCGCCCCGGGCAACCGGCTGCTGGCGAGCGCAGGTTCCGACGGCAAGGTGCTCCTGCGGCGGGTCGCGGACCGGCGGACGACGGTGACCCTGACCCTGCCCGGACGGGTGCGTGCGGTCGCCTTCGGCCCCGACGGCCGCACCCTCGCGGCGACGTCCACGGACGGTCCGGTACGGCTGTGGGACACGGAGGGCCACGGGCTCGCGGTGCTCCCCGCGCAGACGGCGGACGCCCGCGCCGTGGCCTTCGCTCCCGACGGGCACACGCTCGCCGTGGCCTGCGCCGACGGGACGGTCCGGCTGTGGGATCCCGCGGGCGGCGGCGCGGCGGTGACCGTGCTGAGCGGCCACACCGGGAGGGTCAACGCCCTGGCCTACGCGCCGGACGGCAGAGCCCTGGTGTCGGCGGGCGCCGACCAGACCGTACGGCTGTGGGACCCGGTGGCGGCCCGTCAGCTCGCCGTCCTCGAAGGGCACACCGGTGAGGTGCTGGGCGTGGCGTTCGCTCCGGACGGGCGGACGGTGGCCTCCGGGGGCGTCGACCGGACCGTACGGCTGTGGGACGTGGCCGAAGGCCGTACGACCGCGACGCTGACGGGCCACAACGACGACATCAACGCGGTCGCCTACACCCCGGACGGCGCCACGGTCGTCAGCGCGAGCGGCGACGGCACCACCCGGCTGTGGGACGTGCGCAGCGGCCGCCTGACCTCGACGCTGGCCGGGCACACCGACTACGTGCTCGCGGTCGCGGTGGACCCGGGGGGCACGATGCTGGCCACCGCGGCCTTCGACCAGTCGGTGGTGCTCTGGGACCTGCGCGGTCCGGTCCTGACCTCGCGACCGTTCACGGAGATCTGGCACGCCGCGTACAGCCCGGACGGGAAGCTGCTGGCCACGGCGGACGCCGATCACACGGTGCTGCTGTGGGACGTGGCCGGGCGGCGGGTGGTCGCGACGTTCGCGGGCCACACCGAGACGGTGTTCTCGGTGGCCTTCTCCCCCGACGGGCGGCTGCTGGCCTCGGCGGGCTCCGACGGGACGGTCCGGCTGTGGGACGTGGTCTCGCATGCCGCCCTGGGCACGCTGGCCGGTCACGGCGGGACGGTGTTCTCGGTGGCCTTCTCCCCGGACGGGAAGCTGCTGGCGTCGGCCGGTTCCGACCGTACCGTGCGGCTGTGGGACGTGGCCTCCCGTACGGCCCTGGGCACGCTCGCGGGCCACACCGACTTCGCGAACGACGTGGTGTTCAGCCCGGACGGCCACACCCTGGCGAGCGCCGGTGACGATCTGACGGTACGTCTGTGGGACGTTCCCGGGCGGCGGCCGCTGGCCACGCTCACCGGTCACGCGGGCGCGGTCCGGGCCGTTGCGTTCAGCCCGGACGGGCGGACGCTGGCGAGCAGCGGCAACGACGGCACCGTACGGCTGTGGGACGCCCGGAGGTTCGAGGCCGGGGCCGTGCTGGCCGGCCACACCGGCTCCGCCCGCGCCGTCGCGTTCTCCCCCGACGGCCGGACGCTCGCCAGTAGCGGCAACGACCGTACGGTGCGGCTGTGGGACGTGGCCGGGCGGCGGCTGTGGGCCGCCCTGACGGGCCACACCAGCGCGGTGTGGGGCGTGGTCTTCTCACCCGACGGGCGGACGGTGGCCAGCAGCAGCAACGACGGCACGGTGCGGCTGTGGAACCCGGACCTGCCCGCCCGGCTGGCGGAGATCTGCCGGCTGCACGCGGGCGACGGCGGTGCGCGGTGCGCCGAAGAGCCCTGACCGGCGGGGGTTTCCCAGGGGTTTCCCGTTGCCCGTCCGGGTGGGGCGCCGCCGGGTCCTCGACGCGGGGAGGCCGCGGCGCGCAGGCTCGTTCCGGCGGCGGCACTCGCCAACGGCCGCCCCCGCCACGGTGCTTCCCCACGACTTCGCCACGACCCTCCCGACGGCCCCTTCCGACGGCCCCTCCCCGCGGCCCGTCCCCGCGGCAACGAGAATCGAGGAACCCGCATGCTTCGCCGGTCCGGTCTCATCGGCACACTCATCGCACTCCTGGTCTGCCTCCTGTGGCCCCCCGCGTCGGCGGCGGCCGCCGACAGCTCGTGCCGGGTCCTGGCCCCGGGTGCGTCCGCCGCCGCCGAGCGGGCCGTCGGCGCCGCCTGCGCACAGGTCGCCGCCGACGTCTGGTACACGTGGGGCGGCGGCCACGGTCCGCAGCCCGGGGCCACGTACGGGCAGGTGGACCCTACGGATCCGGCCAGCGAGCACGATCCCGAGCGGCTCGGCTTCGACTGCTCGGGACTGGTCCGCCACGCCTACGCCGAGGCCACCGGGTCGGACATCCTGAACGGGGTCGCCGGCGCCCAGTACTACACGCACCACGCGGCCGGCCGCTTCACCGCGGCCGACGGCCTGGCCCCGCTGCTCCCGGGCGATCTGCTGGTGTGGGGCACCTCCCAGGACCTGCACCACATCGCGATCTACCTGGGCGCCGGCAAGATGGCGGAGGCCCGGCAGTCCGGTACCAAACTGATGGTCAGCGACGTCCGGCTGAACGGCGGTTACTACGGGGCGGTGCGGATCGACCCGGGTCCGGTGACCGGGCACGTGTTCCGGACCTGGGGCACCGGTGTCTGGACCAAGGACCGGCCGTCCACCGCGGCCGCGCGCGTCTACGCCTTCCCCGGGCCGACGACGATCCGCGTCGAGTGCCAGAAGCACGCGGAGAAGGTCACCTCCGACGGCTACACCAACGACGCCTGGTCCTATCTGCCCGACTACAAGGCGTGGGTCACCAACATCTACATCCAGGGGCCGGCATGGCTGGAAAACGTCCCTACCTGCACGTTCTGAGGCGGCACGTACGCGGTCCACACCCGTCCGGCACGTACGATCGCAGGCCGCGGCCTTGATCACCGCCCCGCGGCGGCGAGTCCACGAACGCGAAACCCTTCCCGTAACTCTGCAGTTGAGGAACAACGTGCGCCTGCCTCTCGACCGACGTCTGACTCTCAGTGCCACCCTGCTCGCCGTGCTCGCCGGTGTGGTGCCCGCGACCGCCGCCGAGGCAGCGGCGGCCCCGTTCTCCGCACGGGCGGCACAGACCGCCGCGCCCGCGCCGACGCCCGACCTCGAGGCCGTGACGCAGGCGTTGAAGAACACCACCGCGGTCGGTGCGCCCGGCGCCATGGTCCGCATCACCGGTTCCGGTGCGCCGCTGACCAGCGCGGTGGGGGTGCAGGACCGGACCACGGGTGCGGCCATGGACCTCAAGGGCCGCTTCCGCATCGGCAGCGTCACCAAGTCGTTCTCCAGCGTCGTCCTGCTCCAGCTGGTGGACGAGGGGAAGCTGAGTCTGGACGCCCCGGTCAACCAGTACCTTCCCGGCCTGCTGCCCGACGACCGGATCACGGTGCGCCATCTGCTCACCCACCGCAGCGGGCTGGCCGACTACACGAACGCCATGTTCGACCAGACGGTGCCCGGCTTCGAGGCCGTCCGGAACAAGGTCTTCACCTACCAGGAGCTGGTCGCGCTCTCGCTGCGCGAACCGCGCACGACCGAGCCGGGCGTCTCGTACAAGTACTCCAACACCAACTTCGTGGTCGTCGGCATGCTCATCGAGAAGGCCACCGGGCACGGCGTGGCCAAGGAGTACGAGCGCCGCATCATCAAGCCGCTGAAGCTGAAGAACACCTCGTACGTGCACCCCTCGACCGAGATCAAGGGTGCGCACCTGCACGGCTACCTCCACCCGGACGAGGCCGGGGCCCCGCTGGTCGACTCCACCGAGCAGACGGTGTCCTGGGCGCAGTCCGCGGGTGCGATGATCTCGAACGCCGCCGATCTGAACACCTTCATGTCGGCGCTGCTCGGCGGCAAGCTGCTGGCGCCGCGCATGCTCGACGCCATGCTCACCATGACCCCGACGGACGCCACGAACACCCGGTTCTACGGGCTGGGCCTGCGCCGCTACGACCTGTCGTGCGGCACCTCGGTGTACGGGCACACGGGCACGGTCCAGGGCTTCTACACGTACGCCTTCGCCACCCGCGACGGCAAGCGCAGCCTGGCGGCGGTGGCGAACACCTCGAACAAGGGTGAGGCGAACACGGCCCTGGGCGGCACGCTCGAGGGCGCGTTCTGCGGGAAGAAGGCGCCGGCGGCGGCCCCCGCGGCGGCTCCCGCCCAGCGCGGCTTCGCACTGCTCCCGGCGCTGACCGCGGCCCCGGCCGAGCAGGACCTGCCGGAGCACGGCTCGCGCTGATGCCGCCGGCCCGTGCCGCCCGGTGGTTCTCCACCGGGCGGCACGGGCCGTGACCCGGGCGCCGCCGCGGTTCAGGCGGTGACGCGGATCTTGGACTGGCCGTGGCCGAAGCGCTCCCAGTCCTCCATGAACCGGGCCTTGAGCCCGTGCCGGGACGCGAGGTCGACGAGGGTCTGGGTGCGGTAGTAGAAGTCCTCCCGCAGGACCTGGTGCTCGGCGGCCTCGGTGCGGTCGAAGGTGAAGTCGAAGAAGCCGCCCGGGGCGAGGATGCGTCCGACGTGGGCGAAGCACTCCTCGATGATCTCGATCGGCGAGTGGGAGAACACGCTGTGGGCGTGCACGACGTCGAAGTACGCGTCGGGCAGGAAGTCCAGCGTGAGGTCCTGGGTGAGCGTGAGGTGCGGCAGCTTGCCCTGGAGCTCCTGGCCGGCCAGCGTCTGCTTGGCCGATATGAGGATGTCGGGCGAGATGTCGATCCCGTAGTAGTGGCCGGGGTCGAGGTGCTCGATGAACCGCCAGCCGGCGCGCAGGTTGCCGCAGCCGATGTCCAGCATCGTGTGGTGCGGGGCGAGGCCGTGCTCCACGAGGTAGTCGAACTGCATCTTGCCGAGGGCCAGCCACCGGTCGTGGGTCTGGCTGCCGACGGCGGCCTCCGGGTTGCGGGCGGTGTCGGAGGCCATGACCGCCCGGTAGTAGCCCACGTGGTCGGGGTGCTTGAGCCGCAGCCAGCTGTCCCGGGCGGCCCGGCGGACGTACGGGCCGATGCGCGCGGGGTTGCGGGCCGCGTAGCGGACCTTGTGGGTGAGGGTGGTGCGGTTGGCGACGAGGTTCTTCTTGGTTGCCATGGGAGGTTCCTCCGGAAGAAGCGGTCGAAAGGGCCGGGCCGTCGCGCTCAGCCGAGGCGGCGGCCGCGCAGCCGGGCGGCCGTCAGCGTGACGAGCGCCAGGGCGAGCAGCAGGTAGACCGTGGTGTCGATCCCCTGGAAGGTCCAGAAGTCGGAGCTGGGGTACACCTTGTGGACCCGGCCCACGAAGCCGTGCTCGTCCATGCACCGGCGCAGCTGCTCGCCGGAGAACAGGCAGTTCTCCAGCGGGTGCTGGGCCCCGTCGGGGGTGAGGTAGCGGTATCCCGCCGACCAGGCGCTGCCGATGAGCTGCTTGGGCTGCATCCCGGGGGTGATCCGGTCGACCGGGGTGACGAAGTCCCGGCGGACGAAGGTCAGTACGGCGGCGGCGCCGAGCACCACGGCGAGGGTCGCGCCCATCGCGGGGAGCGTACGGCGGACCAGCAGGCCGATCGCGGTGCCGGCGGCCAGGGCGAACAGGGCGCCTGCCACGGCCGAGGGGCCGGACGCGCTCAGGACGTACGGGTCGAACCAGTAGACGCCGTCGCCCATGTTGGCGATCGGCGCCCACCACCAGGCGATGAGCCCGGCGACGGCGGTGGACAGGGCGGCGGCGCAGAGCGCCGCGAGGCCGAAGCGGGCCGCGAACCAGCCGCGGACGCCGGCGTCCTGGGTGAGGACGACCTTGATCGTGCCGCTCTCCAGCTCGCGGCCGATGAGCGGGGCTCCCCAGAACATGCCGATGGCCGCCGGGAGGACGAGGCCGATGGCTCCCAGGATGCGGATCCCCGCGTTGCTCTCGGACATGGCCTCGTAGGGCTCGGGCGGGCATTCGCCGTTCCAGCCCTTGCACTGCGAGAGGTCGTGGCCGCTGATGGCCTCGATCAGATCGGCCCGTTGCAGGGCGACCCAGACCGCGAGGGCGGTGACGAGCAGGGCTCCGGTGATGATGAGCAGGCGCTGCTGGCGCCAGGCGAGCCACAGGGTGCCCGTCATGCCGCGGCCTCCGTCGTACGTGCGGCGCTCCGGGGATCGGAACGCAGGTGGGCGAGCAGGAGCTCTTCGAGGGAGGGAGCCCTGGTGACCCAGCGCTCGTCGACCCCCGACGGGAGGGCGCTGCCGGGGGCGTTGCGCACGAGCGCGGACAGCTGGCGGCCGGTCGTGGTGGCGTGGACGACGGCTGCGCGGTCGGCGCCGTTCGGCAGGCCGTCCGGGGTGCCGGGTTCGGCGCGGCCGGTGAGCAGGGTGTACTCCTCCCGCAGGTCCTGGGTGTCGCCGCCGAGCCGGATCAGTCCGCCCTGCAGGAGCAGGACGTGGTCGCAGACGTTCTCCAGCTCGGGAAGGACGTGCGAGGAGATCACGACGGTGGTCCCGCGGTCGGCGACCTCGGCCATGAGCAGGCCCGTCACCTCGTGGCGCACCAGCGGGTCGAGGTCGGCGAGCGGCTCGTCCAGCAGGAGCAGGTCGGCCTGCTTGCCGAGGGCCAGGGCGAGGGCGACGCGGGTGCGCTTGCCTCCGGAGAGGGTGCCGATCCGGGTCTTCGGCGAGATCCCGCCCTCGCCGACGATGCGCTCGGCCTTCGCCTGGTTCCAGCGGCGCGGGCTGAGCCTGCGGCCGACGGCCAGCATCTCGGCGACGGTGAACTGCGGGTAGAGCGGCTTGTCCTGGCTGACGAAGGCCGTCCGGGTGCGGGCGTCCCGGGTGCCCGGGAGGGCGCCGAAGACCCGTATCTCTCCGGTGGTGGGCCGCAGCAGGCCGGTCGCGAGGTGGAACAGCGTGCTCTTTCCGGCCCCGTTGGGGCCGACGAGCGCGGCGATCCGGCCCGCCGGCAGTTCGAAATCGCAGTCGTGCAGGGCGCGGTTCCCCCGGAACCGCTGCCCTATCGCGGTTGCCCGGAGCGCCGGTTCGGCGGTCGGGTCGTTCACGTGGTGTCCTCTCGTGACGGTCGTTGCGTGCCGGCCCGCGTGGACCGCGCCGCTCCCCGCAGCCGCGCCGCCGCCTCGGTGAGCGCCGCCTCGACGAGCGCCATGACGTCCTCGCGCCCCAGCCCGGCGGCGTGCGCGCGGGTCACCCAGTCGACGAGGTCCGCGCGCAGCGGCGAATCGGCCGCCGCCTCGGGGCGGGAGAGCGATCGGGTGACGAACGTGCCCTGTCCCGGGCGCGGTTCGACGAGTCCCTCGCGCTCCAGCTCGCGATAGGCCTTGAGCACGGTGTTGGGGTTGATCGCGGTGGCTTCCACCACGGCCCTGGCGGTCGGCAGCCGGTCCCCCGGTTCCAGTACGCCCAGTCGGAGCGCCTGCTTCACCTGGTTCACGAGCTGCAGGTACGTGGCGACACCGCTGTGCCGGTCCACCTGAAACTCGATCATCTGCTGCCTCATTCCACTAATGCCTTAGTGGAATGATGTGGCGCAGGATCACGGTCCGTCAAATCCTCGCCCTGCACGGCGGCGTCGGCCGCCGCCCGGTCAAGTGGTCCGCAGCCGGGCCGGGAGCGTGGGCGCAGTGCGGGCGCCCGCCTTCTGGGTGCGGGCGGGCGCGGCGGTGAGGTCGCGGATCCGGTCGGTGAAGTCCGGGTCGGGCAGCGGGAGTTCGAGGTCGTCGTCGACGTAGCTGACGGCGGCCGAGACGTACTCCATGACGGCCTTGACCGTGCTCGAGCCGCGTTTCGACCCGCCTCCGCCGGGCCGGAGCGCCCGCAGGACGCGCAGGGTGGTGGGCAGGCTCGCATCGGCCGCGAGGTTCCGCTCCGCCCCGTCGAAGAGCACGGTGGCCGCGTCCGGTGCGCCGGGCGCGTCCGCCACGCCCCGCGCATCCGGAGCCTTCGGGGGATCCGCGGGGTGCCGGGCGGCGGACGGGGTCGTCTGGCGCCGCCACCAGAGCGCTTCGTGGTTCTCGCCGAGCGCGAGGTGGTGGAGGTACAGGCAGTACGAGGCGATCGAGTCTCCGGCGCCGGCGGCGTACTGCCACCAGAAGCGGGCCGAGTCCTCGGCGTCCGTGAGCAGCAGGATGCAGCCCAGGACGCGCGCGCCGGAGGGCTGGGGCAGCTTGTTCGTGAGGAAGTCGCCCAGCGCGGCGACGGCGGCTGCGGTGACGGCCGTTTCGCACAGTGCCCGGAGGTCGCGCGCGGCCGACCGCATGTCCTTGTGCGGTTCGCCCGGCGCCGCGCCGCAGGGCCGTGCGCCCGGCTCGTGGTGCGGTGCGCCGCGGGTGTCGGCGATGTCGGGGGGCGCGTACGAGGTGTCGTGGAGGCGGGCGCGGGCCAGCAGTTGGTCAATGCTCGAGGTCACCGGGGACCTCCTCCTCGGTGGTGGTGTCCGGGTGCAGGGCGGCGTGCAGGTGGCGCTTGGCGTGCCGTGCGGTGGACCGAACGGCGGCGAGGGAGGCGCCCAGTTCGTCCGCCGCCCGGGCGTCGTCCAGCCCGCACAGGTACAGCAGGACGATGACGTCCCGCTGGAGCGGCGCCAGGTCTGCGACGGCCCGGAACAGGGCCATGGACTCTTCGACCTGGCCGATCGGGTCCGGGGCGAGGTCCAGGGCCACCGTGTCGAAGGCGGCTTCGACGAGGGAGGGGCGGCCGTTGTCCTTCGGCGCGCGTTCGAGCACGGTCTGGCGCAGGATCGGCCACGCGAACCGCTCGGGGTTCTCGCTGGCGAGTGCGTCGTGCCACAGCATCAGCAGCAGGGTGAAGACGTCGTCGACGGCCTGCCGGACGAGGCCGGGGCGGCGCAGGAAGGCCGAGGCGTAGCTGGTGTAGTGCGGGTGGTGCATCTGCCGGAAGGCCAGGTAGTCCAGGGGGACCGAGGTGGCCCGGGTGCGGTGGCGGGCGCCGCCCTCGTGGAGGCAGTCCTTGATCCACGAGGTGCGCTTGCCGAGGTCCCGCGCGGCCAGCACCCACCGCAGCCGCATCGTGTCGTACGGCACGCCGGGCCGGTCCAGCGCCAGGAGCACCGTCCGGACGAAGACCCAGCGGGGATAGCGGCCGACGGCCCGCAGCAGCTCGGATATGTGCCCCTTGGGCCGGCCGGTGCGCGCCTGGAGCTCGTCCAGGGTCACTCCCCTGCCGTGGATGGCGTCGCGCAGCGGCTCCAGCCAGGCGCGGTGCGCCGCTCCGGTGCCCTCGGCGATGGGCCCCAGCCGGCGGCCCGGTTTGCCGCGCCGGCCCTGGGGGACGTCCTGGGGTGCCGAGTGGAGGTTCATCCCCGCGGCTCCTCGTCCCGGTCGGGCACCTGCACGGAGGGCCGCTCGCGGCGGCCCTCCGCGAGTCCCGTTCCCGCCTGGACGATCTGCTGCACGCCCAGCGCGACCGACGGGATGAGTGCGGTGACGGCTGCGACGGGCTGTCCCGCCACCACCATCACCACACTGAATGCGAAGATCGCTAAGAGCGCCACCACGGTGACGATCATCCGGTTGTTCTTCATCGCGCCGTCCTCTGGCTGTGTGCGCCATGGTTGATGTCTGTTCGGGATGCGGCTCCGGCGTTGCCGACGCCCCCCTTCGAGAGCCGAGGCAAGCATGGAGTGAACAGAGTTGGACAGGTGCGAAAAAACCAGAACGGGGAACAATCAGAACCGGATGTCCGCCCGCCTCAGGCGGAGTCCAGCGGGAGGCGGGCCACCAGACGTGCGCCGGCCGGGGCGTCCTCGACCGCGAGGGAGCCGCCGAGCCGGGTGGCGATGTCGCGGGCTATGGCCAGGCCCAGGCCCGTGCCCCCCTCGTCGCGGCTGCGGGCGTCGTCGAGGCGGGTGAACCGCTCGAAGACCCGCTCCCGGTCGGCCGCCGGGATGCCCGGCCCGTCGTCCCGTACCTCCAGCACGGCGGTGCGCCGGGCGGCGTCGATCCGCAGGAGGAGCCGGACCCGCCGGTCGGCGTGGCGCTGGGCGTTGTCCAGCAGGTTGGTGACGAGCCGGGAGAGCCACAGCGTGCTGCCGCGCACGACGGCCTCGGGGGCGATCTCCATGTCGACGGGGATCCGGTCCTGCCTGCGCGAGCGGGCCGCCTCGCGGGCGACGTCCGCGAGGTCCACGGCTGCCGCCGGAGGCGGTTCCCCGGTGTCCAGGCGGGCCAGCAGGAGCAGGTCGGCGGCGAGGTCCTGGAGTCGTACGGTGTCCTCCAGGGCCCCGCTGACCAGTTCGCCCCACAGCGCCGGATCGGGGTGGGCCTGGGCGACCTCCAGCTGGGTGCGGAGCACCGTGATCGGGCTGCGCAGCTCGTGCGAGGCGTCGGCGATGAACCGGCGCTGGCGGATCCCGGCGGCTTCCAGCCGGTCCAGGGTGGTGTTCATGGTGACGGCGAGCCGGGCGATCTCGTCCTGGCTGCGCGGTACCGGCACCCGGCGGTGCAGGTCACGGTCGCTGATCTCGGCGACCTCGGCGCGGATCGCCTCGACGGGGCGCAGCGCCCAGCCGGTCACCCGCCAGGTGACCAGCGCGACGGTGAGCACGAGCAGCGGCACTCCGACGGCCAGCGCGCCCGTGATGACGTCGTCGGCGGCGTCGGCCTGCCGCAGCGAGGTCCCCGCGTAGACGGTGACCAGTCCCTCCCCGGTGACGGTGGTGACCTGCACGACGCGATGGCGGCGGTCGCCGCGGGCCGGGCCCTCCCACGTGCGGCGGACCGTGCCGGGTTTGCCCGGGCGGCCCGGGGAGAGGGCGGGGCGGCCGGCGAGGTTGGGGCTCGCCGCCAGGACCCGGCCGTCGGCGTCGACGACCTGCAGGAAGTCGGTGTCGCGCCCGGGTGTCAGTACGGTGTCGAGCCGGCCCGCGGCCGCGAGCCCGGCGGTGGAGAGGGCCTGCCGTTCCGCATCGGCCTGGGCGCTGCGCATCAGGTTGCCGTCCAGCATCCCGAGCAGGGCGAAGGAGGCGGCGCCGAGGGCGAGGGCCACCACGGTGGAGGCGCCGAGCGTGGCCCGCGCGCGGACGGACCGGGGGCGCAGGCGCCGCGCGGTGTGGCGGATGCGCCGCAGCGCGCTCATGCGGACACCGCCGGGGGCCCGGGCGGCGGCGCCGG
Organism: Streptomyces sp. NPDC002209; assembly: GCF_042890265.1. Classification (NCBI taxonomy): domain Bacteria; kingdom Bacillati; phylum Actinomycetota; class Actinomycetes; order Kitasatosporales; family Streptomycetaceae; genus Streptomyces; species Streptomyces sp. NPDC002209. The sequence continues at coordinate 474,018 of NZ_JBIARX010000004.1, forward strand.
ACTCCGGTTCAGCCACCGTCGGCCGCCAGCCGGTAGCCCGCGCCGCGGACGGTCTCCACGGCGGCCCGGCCGAACGGAGCGTCGATCTTCCGGCGCAGGGCGCTGACGTGCACCTCGACGACGTTCAGATCGCCCTCGTAGGCGGCGTCCCAGACGTGCTCCAGTATCTCCCGCTTGGGTACGACCTCCCCGGCCCGCCGGGCCAGGTACACGAGGACCGCGAACTCGCGCGAGGTCAGCCGGGCCTCCGTCCCGCCGCGCGTGCACCGCTGCCCGGCCGGGTCGATCACCAGGTCGCCGAACTCCATGACCTGCGGGCTGCGGCGGCCGGTGCGCCGGATGAGGGCGCGCAGCCGGGCGACCAGGACCACGTAGGAGAACGGCTTGGCGAGGAAGTCGTCTGCGCCGGTGTCGAGGGCCTCGGCCTCGTCGTACTCTCCGTCCTTGGCGGTGAGCATCAGGATCCCCGACTCGCAGCCGCTCGCACGCAGCCGGGCGCAGACCCGGTAGCCGTTGAGCCCGGGCAGCATGATGTCGAGCACGATGGCGTCGTAGTCGTGCTCGCCGGCCAGCCACAGGCCCTGCGGGCCGTCGTGGGCGACGTCCACGGAGAAGCCCTCGGCCTGCAGACCCCGCTGCAGGGCCGCGGCGAGCCGCCGTTCGTCCTCGACCACCAGTACGCGCATGGGGACAAGGTTCTCAGGTCGCGCCGGCGGCTTGCTGAAGAGGTCTTCAGGTGGCTTCAGCGGGGCTTCAGCATCCGGCGCGCAGGATCTGCCGAGCCGGGCAGGGTGCTCGGAGAACGCGAGGAGCATGTCGATGACTCAGTCCAGTCCCCAGCCCCCCGAGCCGCCCGCGGGCCCGGGCGAGGCCAAGGCCGGCGCGACCGCGGCCGCAACGACGGCGGGTCGCCGCGGTCGGCTGGCCCGGCTGGCCCGTGAGGGGCGTACGCGATGGGTCGCCCTCGGGCTGGTCGTCCTGATCGGCGGCGGGGCGGCAGCGGTGGCGGCGGCCGAGCACGGCCACCGGGAGCACATGCGGGACGGCTTCGTCGCCAAGGTCCGTGAGCACGGCCGTGATCAGAAGCGGGCGGACGGTCCGACGGGACCGATGGGCCCGAAGCTGCGCAAGGGCGGCGAGCCCGAGGTCGTCGACGGCGACCGCGGCTTCCCGGGCCGGGAACCGGGCGGCCGCGGGCCGGGAGCCCGGGCGGACGGATCCGCCAAGGGCGCCCCGGCGCCGCTGCCCGCGCTGCCGGCGGCCCAGGCCGTCGAGAAGGCGACGGCAGCCGTGGAGGGCGGCAAGCTCGAAGCGCTGCGCGCCGTCGCGCAGCAGGGCGGCGGCAGCGCCTGGCTGGCCGTGGTCCTCGGTCCCGACGGGGTCCGGCACGCCGTGACCCTGGCCGGCGCCGACGGCACGGTCACGGGCAACACCGTTGCCGGGAAGGGACCGCTCGGTCCCCGCTGACCGGACACCCGGCCGTCCGTTCCGCCCCGGCGGGGCGGACGGCCGTACCCCGGTCCGTCAGACGGACGGACCGACGGAGTCCAGGACGGCGAGGTCCTCGGCGGACAGGCGCAGGGCGCCCGCGGCCACGTTGGCGGTGAGGTGGTCCGGGTTGCCGGTTCCGGGGATGGCCAGGACGTGCGCCCCGCGGTGCAGGGTCCAGGCCAGCCGGATCTCGGCGGGGCCCACCCCGTGGGCGCGGGCCACGTCGAGCACCTGCGGGTGCTCGGCGCCGCTCGCGCCCGCTTCGCGTCCCGTACCGGCGATCGAGTAGAACGGCACGAACGCCACGCCCTGCTCGCCGCAGCTGCGCAGGAACGCCTCCTGCTCGGGCCGGGCACCGAGCCCGTACAGGTTCTGTACGCAGACCACCGGCGCGATGGCCCGGGCCTCGGCGAGGTGTTCGGGCTGCACGTTGGACAGGCCGAGGTGGCGGATGAGTCCCGCCTCGCGCAGGTCGGCCAGGGCGCCGAAGCGCTCGGCGATCGAATCGGTCCCGACGATGCGCAGGTTCACCACGTCGAGGTGGTCGCGGCCGAGCTGGCGCAGGTTCTCCTCGACCTGGCCGCGCAGCTGCTCCGGGGTGGCGTGCGCCAGCCACTGCCCCGACGGGCCCCGGCCGGGGCCGACCTTGGTGGTGATGACGAGGTCGTCCGGGTACGGCGCCAGGGCCTGGTTGATCAGCTCGTTGGCGGAGCGCAGCGGGGAGAAGTAGAAGGCGGCGGTGTCGATGTGGTTGACGCCGAGCTCGACGGCCCGGCGCAGCACGCCGATCGCCCGGCCGCGGTCGCTGGGCGCGGCGCCGGGGGCGAACGCCGGGCCGTTCTGGGTCAGTCGCATCGCGCCGAAGCCGATGCGGTTCACTTCGAGGTCGCCGAGTGTCCAGGTGCCCGAGGCGGCCGCGGTGATCGTCTGAGTGGTCATGCCGGAATGATCTCCGCGCAGTAGGCTCGGGGCCATTGATTCGGGCATGGGTGAATCCAAGGGGTGGTCCTCCTGGCGGAGTTGGCGTTCTCGGCGGGCGATCTGGCGCAGATGCGGTTCGCCGTCTCGCCTTTGTGGGAGGTGGTGACCAGCTTCCGGCGGCTGCTGAACGACGGCGCCGTCTCGCCCGTGTACCGGCCGTGGGCCGAGCAGGTACGGCCCCGGCTGGCGGCCGCCGGGCTGGACCGGGGCTGGCTCGCCGAGCTGGTCCCGCCCAAGGGGTACGTACCCCATTTCCTCAACCCCGCGCCCGCCGGACCGGCCCCCGCCCTGGCGGCGGAGCTGGCCGGGGTCCTGGCCGCTCCCGCCGGCCCGGTCCGCCGCAACCTCGACCACCTGCGCCATCACCAGGGCCCGCTCGGCCCCCGGGCACGGGCCCTGCACGCGGACCCGCCGGCCCGGCTGCCCCGGCTCGCGGAGGAGATCGAGGCGTACTGGAAGCTCGCGCTCGCCCCGTACTGGGCCCGGATCCGCTCGGTGCTGGAGGCCGATGTCTTCCACCGGGCCCGGCAGGCGGCCGAGCAGGGCGCCGGCCACGTCATCAACGAGCTGCACAGCGCGGTGCAGTGGGACGAGAACGCCCTGAGGCTGGTGCGCCGGACCCGGCCCCTGTCCCGGGAGACGGCGGGCAGGGGGCTGCTGCTGGTGCCCTCGGCCTTCCTCGGGCCGGGCCTGCTGACCCGGATGACGCCGCCGGATCCGCCGCAGCTCGCCTATCCGGCGCGCGGGGTGGGCTCGCTCTGGGCGTCGCGGCCGCCGACCGGGAAGGCCGAGGCCCTGGCCGCCGTGCTGGGCCGTTCGCGGACCCTGCTGCTGACGGAGCTCGAGGCGCCCGCCTCCACCACCGAGCTGGCCCGGCGTACGGGGCTCTCGGCGGCCGGGGTGTCCCAGAACCTGACCGCGCTGCGCGACGCGGGCCTCGTCAGCGCGCACCGGGCGGGCCGCTCGGTGCTCTACGCCCGTACCGCGGCCGCCGAGACGCTCCTCGACGCCTCCGCCTAGGTCGTCTCTTTCGGATCTTGCCGGTCAAGCCCGCGCCGTCTGGCGCCGTGCATCGCAAGGCGGAGGGGCGCCCGAGTACTGGACGTACTCGGGCGCCCCGACAACGCGGCGAGGTGCGGTGCCGGGCGGCGCGGGTCAGGC